>JAFXAW010000018.1 GCA_017522015.1 Oscillospiraceae bacterium
GTGCGTCGGCACAGCGGCGCTTTCGCCCTAAACGCCGTTGTAAAAGGCGGTTTTTCAGCCCAATTACCGGCGCGCAAAAGCCCTAAGCCCCGTCGCGCGAAATGCGCATTTCGCAGCGCCGGCGGGCAGTACAAAAGGATGGAGAGATCAGAATGAGCGGCTATTCCTACGATCCCGAAAACGTCAAAAAGGCGGAAAAATATATCCGCGAGGCGCTCGCGCTCGGCGCGAGCCACGCCGTGCTCTTTGAAGCGCCGCAGATCTGCTGGGACAGCCGGACGCTGCTCAAATGCATGTACGGCTGCTCGGACTGGGGGAAGAACCACACCTGCCCCTCCCGAGCGGGAAACCCCTCAATGGCGGAAATGCGCGAGATGTTCTCCAACTACAAGTGGGGCATCATCATCCACGCGGGCAACAAGCACGACTCGCAGCGCATCTCCATGCGCATGGAGAGCATGGCTTTTCATGACGGTTATTATTTCGCCATGTCTCTTTCGGACTGCGGCCTGTGCAAGGAGTGCGCCGCCGTGAACTGTGAGGATTGCCGCAACGTCCGGCAGGCGAGACCGGCCTTCCACAGCGTCGGCATCGACGTGTTCAAAACCGTGCATCAGTTCGGCCTGCCGCTGTATACACTCGCGAGCCGCGATGAGCCGGAGCAGAACTGGTACAGCGCCGTGTTCGTGGAGTAGGAGGAAAGCGTCTGACCCGAAGCCAAAGCCGCGCCGCGGCGCGTGCAGGAAAAGGAGGAAACTCTCGTGGATACGAAAAAGACCGTTGTGCTGGTCGCGTTCTATAACAAAAAGGCGCTGGGCGTGCGCTATCTGGAAAGCGCGCTCGCGCAGCGCGGCTATGCCGTGCGCAACGTGTTTTATAAGAACATCAACAGCGTCCGGCCGATGCCCACCACCGGGCGGGAGCTGGAGCTGCTGCGCGACGTCATCCGTCAGGCGCAGCCGCTGTTCGTCGGCCTGTCGGTGATGAGCTCCATGTATCTGGACACGGCGTGGCAGGTGCTGGACGCGGCAAAAAGCTGCGGCGTGCCGGTGGTCTGCGGCGGCGCCTTTGCCACCATGTTTCCGGAAATGCTGCTCGCGCGCGGGGCGGACTTCGTCATCCGCACGGACGGCGAAGCGGCCATCTGCCGCCTGGCCGAAGCGCTGGAAAAGGGTACGCCCTTTCAGGACATCCCCTGCCTCTGCTATCGGGAGAACGGCGAAACGAAGATCAATCCGATCGGCGATCTGGAAAAGGATCTGGACGCTTACGGCCTGCCGGTGATCAACAGCCGCAGCGCCTGCTTCATCGACCGGGACACGCTCGTGGAGGGCGACCCGCAGCTGGACACCCGCAGTTATGAGGTCGTGGCCTCCCGCGGCTGCCCCTTTTCCTGCAGCTATTGCTGCTGTCCGAATCTTCGCCGCCTGCTGCCGAAGGGCATCCCCGGCGTGCGCACGCGCTCGGTGAAGAGCGTCATCGGCGAGCTGATCGAGGCGAAGAAGCATTGCAAAAAAATCGCCTTCGTCCATTTTTACGACGAGGTGTTCCCCAACCTCCCGGGCTGGGTGGACGAGTTCGTTGCGGAATATAAAAAGCATATCCATATGCCCTTCACAATCTGGTCGCATCCGAAGATGGCGGATCTGAACGTGCTGAAAAAGCTGAAATCCGCGGGTCTGGCCGAGGTGATCATGGGCATCCAGTCCGGCAGCGAGCGCATCCGGCATGATGTGTTTCACCGTTACGAAACGCAGGAGGACATCATCGGCGCAATCACCGCCATCCAGCAGGCGGGCGTGTTCTGGTGCACCTTTGACCTGATGCTGCAGCACCCCTTTGAGTCCATTGAGGAGCTCAAGGAATCCTATGAGCTGGTCAAGCGGCTGCCCGGCCGTTACGAGCTGCAGCTGCACGGGCTGAACTTCCTGCCGGGCACGGACATCGTGGATATGGCGATTGAACAGGGCTATTTCACGCCGGAAGAGATGGACGAGATTATGTTCGCGCCGATGGAAACGCAGTTTAACCAGTATTGGAAGCGCGAAGCGGGGAAGGAGAGCCAGCTCTGGTATCAGATGATCTGCCTGTGGCAGTTCCGTCAGTTCCGGCGTAAGCTTTCCGCCTTCGAGGCAGACCCCCTGCGCCATGAAGCGGAGATTGACGCCATGTACGCCCGGGCGCAGAAGCTCATGAAGCTGCGCTATCTCTACAAAAAAGGCGTCATCGTCCTCAAACGGCTGTTCTCCTGATTGCAGCCGCGCGATGCCGGGTCAATGCCCGGAAAACGGATGCGCCTTGCCTGAAACGGCGCAAAGCGCGCCTTGCCGGAAGTTGACAACATATGCCGGATTTGATATGATTTACAGGATTTTTTAACCCGAAATATAAAGCCTTTACTATCATGCAGGGAGGAAGAAAATATGGCAACTTACCTTGAGCCCGCAAATGAAATTAACGTGTATGCGGAATGTGACGTTCTGGTCGTCGGCGCCGGCTGCGCCGGACACAGTGCGGCAGTCGCGGCGGCGCGTGCCGGCGCCAAGCGCGTCATCCTGATGGAGCGCTACGGGTATTCCGGCGGCGACGTGACCGGTGACTATGTTCTGATGGTGCCGAAGCTCTCTTACAAGACGCTGCCCTTCGTGCGCGGCATTCAGGAGGAGTGGTTCGAGCGCATGGAGAAGAACGCGCCCGGCTCCACCTGGGGCCCGCGTATGCAGGACATCGGCAAGCAGGACAAGGCGCTCATTCTCCGCTGGCAGCATAAGATGGACACCGTCAGCCCCAGCGACCCGAAGATGCTCGTGCGCAGCGTCTATTACGATGGACCGCAGCTTGAGATCGAGATGGACATGATGCTGCTGGAGCTGGCCGATCAGATTCAGGTGCTCTATCACAGCTGGGGCACCCGTCCCATCATCGAGGACAATCAGATCAAGGGCGTGATCTTTGAGAGTAAAGAGGGCCGCCAGGCCGTCTTCGCCAAGGTCGTCATCGACGCCACCGGTGACGGTGACCTTTACCGTCAGGCCGGCGTGCCCTACGAGCACCTCTCCGATCTGGACACCCGTTCCCACACCACCACCCTCGCATGGCGCGTCGGCGGCGTGGACAACGATTACCTCATCGAGTGGCGCTATAATCACCCGCAGGAGTGGAGAGCCGCCTGCGCCGAAGTCGCCAAGATGACCGGCTACCGCAGCTCCCTGCCCGCATGGGATGAGCCGAACGGCAACTGCCTCGTCTTCAACAGCCACTATAACATGGACTGCACCAGCATCCATGACCTGACCAAGACGGAGATGGACACCCGCAAGCACATCCGCGATATCATCGACTACTGCAAGCAGGCCATCCCGGGTGCGTACAAGGATATGTACCTGATGAGCATCGCGCCGCAGACCGGCGTGCGCTGCGGCAACCGCCTGCTCGGCGAGTACGTCATGACGCCGCGTGACTTTGCCTTTGCCACCGAGCATGACGACGTCATCGCGTGGCACTCCACCATCTGCCGCATCAACGACTGCGCGCCCGTGGAGATTCCCTATCGCTCCATCGTGCCCAAGGGCATTGACAATCTGCTCTGCCCGGGCCGTCACTTCTCCGCCAACTCCGTCGCCATCGACTGGCTCAACCTCATCCCGCAGTGCATCGGCACCGGCCAGGCCGCCGGCGTCGCCGCGGCCATCGCCGTGGAGAAGGGCACCGGCACGCACGATGTGGACATCCGTGCCGTGCAGGATGTTCTGGTCGATCAGAACGTCCCGCTGCCGCGTAATGCGAAGGTCGACAAGTGCTACATGGAGCTCGTCAAGGAGAACGAATACGGTCTCAACAACGACCTCGCCCGCCGCGTCCGCGAGAATCCGGACGATCTGAGCGCTTACCGCCAGTATTAAACCCCTCGCGGCTTTCAAGCCTTGCAGACCCTGTGCCTGCAGGTAAAAAAGAAAAGAAAGAGCATTCTCCGGGGAATCGGAGAATGCTCTTTTTGTATTTTGTGTGGTCGGTTTTTTATTTTCCCTTGCGCGTTTCGCCCCAGAAAAACAGCGCGACGGTGCCGGGGCCGGTGTGGCTGCCGATCGTGGTGCCGATGTCGTAAATCTCAACCTGTCCGCAAAGCTTCGGGAAGCGCGCGGTGACCATCTCTGCCACGGTCTGCGCGTCCTCGAGGCAGGCCGAATGCGAGATGTAGCACTTTCCGCTGTAATCCGCGCCATCCTGCGCGTATTGCTCCATGCGCTGCACCAGCGCTTCGATCACGCGCTTCTTTCCGCGGATGCGCGCGCGGGGGATCAGATGTCCGGGCTCGTCCATGTTCAGCAGCGGGCAGATGCCCACGATGCCGCCGAAGAAGCCCGCCGCGCGGGAGATGCGCCCGCCGCGGACATAGCTGCTCAGGTCTGTGGAGAAGAACCAGTGGTGCACGTTCAGGCGGTTGGCCTCCGTCCAGTCGGCAAGCGCATCCAGCTCCATGCCGGCGGCATATTTTTCGGCCACGCTGTCCATCAGCAGCCCGTAGCCGGAGGAGGCGCCCAGCGAGTCCACAACCCGCACCTTCCGTCCCGGAAAACGCTCCATCGCGATCAGCGAGGCAGCGGTCGCGGCGCTGAAGCTTCCGGAGAGGCCGCTGGAGAGGGAGATGTGCAGAATGTCCTTCCCCTCGCGGAGGAAGCCCTCAAAATAATCAAGATATTCGGAGACGTTGATCTGGCTGGTCTTGGTCTCCGCGCCGTCGGCCATCGCCTGATAGAACTCTGCAAACGGCATGCTCTCGCCGAGATCGTCGGGGTAATGCTTGCCGTTGAGATAGTAGTGGAAGCAGATGTAGCGGATGTTCCGGCGTTCAAAATCCTCTTTGCGCACGTCGGCCGTGGAGCAGCAGCTCAAAATATAATCGGGCATGGGTTGTGACCTCCTTGTTATGCTGGGAAGAGTCTATCCCATGCCCGGCGCAAAGAGCAAGCTACTCCCGCCTCCGGCCGGTCTACGATGCGGGAAAAAAGCAATAGAGCCCGCTTTTGCGGGCTCTACGAATTGTAGAATCCTTATTTTTCAGGCTTTTTTCGCTGTTTCAGGCGGGAGCAGCAAAACACGATCAGCTCTGCCGGCACGATCAGCAGCAGGCACTGCCACCAGTTGTGATGACCAAATGCATAGCCGGAGAGAAAGATGCCCACGAACACACACAGCGTCAGCGCCGCGATGATGTAGTAATTTGCCCGCCCGCGCCTCCAGATCGAGTGCAGCACGAGCAGCGTGATCAGCGCAACGCCCAGCGCGTAGACGAGGAGGATCCAAAGTACCTCGCCGAGAATCCAGAGGATGACAAAGGCCAGCATCGCAAGGAACAAAATGCCCGACAGCGCGATGCCGATGATGGCGCTCTTGCTCAGCCCCTGCGGCGTTTTGTCGTTCGGCCTGCGCTCCCAGCGGTCGTGCGAGGTGAGCAGGAAGTCCACCGAAACGCCGAAAATTTCGCTCATGGCCTTGAGGATGTAAGCGTCCGGAACCGCCTCGCCGCGCTCCCATTTGGAAACGGACTTGTCCGAATAATTCAGTTTCTGCGCAAGCTCCGCCTGCGTGAGCTTTGCCGCGGTGCGCAGCCGGATGATGTTGCCGGCGCACACAAGTTTCAGATCGTCCATCGCTTCGCCTCCGATTCTGCTGCGTGACGTCCTGCCCGATGCTTTGTGCAGCGTCTGGCCTGACGCTTCGCACAGCGCAGTTTCCGATGCTTCGCGCAGCGCCACAAAAGATGCCCCGCGCGGCGCCCTGCACAGCACCTTAGCCGATGCCCCGCGCGGTGTCCTGCGCAGCACCTTAGCCGATGCCCCGCGCAGCGTCCGACGCCCGAATCTATTTTAACAGATTCCGCCCCCGCTGCGCAAGCGGCAGGATGACCGAAAATCTCCGGATACAGATTGTGACTTTCTGTTGTTCGGCTGTAAAAAAATGCCGCTTCGCGGCGGCTGCCCTCCTTGCGGAAAGGGGACAGACACGCGAAGCGGCAAAGTTTATGCCGATGGCTTATTTCATGCCGATGCTTTCGATCTGGATGTCGAAGCGCTTCTTGAGCGCGTCGAGGGTCTCGGGCGTCAGACGCGCGGGATCATGATGCTGGATGGAGGCGTAGCTCTGCAGGAACAGGGACCAGTAGCTCTGGCCGCCGAGCTCGAACATCTGGGTCTTCTCCAGAACCTCAATGCTGCGCGGGGCGTAGCGCGGGGCAACGACAACGCACTCGTCGTCCGCGATGAATTCCTGACCCATGATGTTGAACTTTACCTTACCGCTGCGGATGTAGAAGAGCTCCTTGATGGTGGGATACTGCACCCACTTGGCCGTGAAGCCGGGCTCCATAACGGCGCAGTCAAGCTCCTTGGTGCCGCCGTTTTCCCAGCGCTCGACCACGACGCGCATGCTCACGCCGGGGAACTCGTAGGCAGCGTGCGGACGGTCAACGTGCTTGACAGCGCTGCACTGCTCCTTCTCGGCCTCTTTCCACAGGAAGGGCTCCATGCCGTTGGAGTCCATGCGGCCGTAGGGGGCAAGGGCGGTCAGGGTGGCGTCGTCGTTGAGCTCCGGCATGTACTTCTTCACGCGGGTGACATCGGTGAACTCGTCATGCTTGAACAGGTCGTGATATGTGCCGCGCCACTTCACTTCGTCGAGGAAGAGCATGCCCTGCGCCTGGCCGGGCTGGAAGTGCAGAATGTCGCCCTTTTCGCACTTGACGCGCATGCCGTTGATGTAGAGATACAGGCTGCCGCTGTCCACGAAGAAGGTCTCATAGCCCTTGTAGTGGAAGTGGGGCATCTGGGTCTTGGAGGCGTCGATGTCGTCGGGGTTCTTGTGCATGACGGAGTCGAGGAACCAGTAGAGACCGTGCTCACCCTCGGGCGAGGTGACGGTGCCGACCGTGGAGGAGACAGCGCCGTTGGAGGGGAAGTAGCTGTAGGAATACGGGCCGGAGTGAGCAGTCTCCGGGTGCTTGAGGTCAAACAGGAATTCGTTCTTTTCCATTGTGTTGCATCCTTTCTTTTATGTGAATATTTTGAATTGTGCGCTTGTTTTTACAGCTCCAGCGCCCAGCGGATGCTGGGTTCCAGATATTCGTTCCAGAACTTCCAGTCGTGGATGCCGGGGGATTCGTAATAGACCACGGGGACGTTCTCGCTCACGAAGAAATCACGCAGCACGCGGTTGAGGTCGCGGAGCATGTCGTCCGTGCCGACGGCCATGAAAATGTCGGGGATTTTTCCGCCGGCGGCCTTCAGGTCGAGCAGCTGCTTTTCCGGATTGGCCTCTCGCTCCATCAGCGTCTCCGGCGCGCCGAAGGTCTGGAAGTAGTAGTCGTAGTCCGCAACGGCGTTGCCGGTGCCGGGCTTCATGCCGGCAACCTCGCGGTAGATCAGCGCGGAGGACAGGGCAATGATCTTGCCGAAGGACTCGGGATGTGCAAGGCCGAGGTGGATGGCGCCGTAACCGCCCATGGAAAGACCGCCGATGAAGGTGTCCTCCGGCGTCAGGGCGATGCCCAGATTCTTGCGCAGATAGTCCACAAGCTCCACGCCGACAAAGGTGTCATAAGCGTTGTAGCTGCCCTTTTGATTCAGATAAAAGCTGTTCTCCCCGCTCGGGCAGACGATGGCGAGGTTGTAGTCAATGGAAAGCTGGTTGACGCCGGTGTTCAGCGGCCAGTCCAGATGGCAGCCGTAGAAGCCGTGGAGCAGAAACAGCGTCTTGCAGGGGCGCTTGTAAAAGGGGTTCTGCTCGAGCATCATGGCCGGGCCGTCGCCGGGCAGCAGGATGGTCACATCCGTGCCGCGACCCAGCGCCTGCGAGAAGTAGTTGAGTTCGATTCTTGCCATTGGGAAAGCCTCCTCATACGTAGGTTCAAATGCCGATTTCGGCAGCGCAGGGAAATATTTTCTAAGATTATACCACCCCGTTTGCAGAAACACAAGCCGAACCTGCGCAAAAAGGAAAAAAGACCCCCGCAGGAGGTGAAAGGCTTTGCGCGGGAGAGGAACAGCCCCCGCACGGGAGCGGGAAAAACCCGCGCCGACCCTGCCCACGCACCGACCCTGCCGCTGCGCCGCCACGCCCCCCCCGCACCGACCCAGCCGCTGCGCCGCAACATCCCCCCCGCGCCGACCCAGCCGCGCGCCGACCCTCCCCCTGTGCAGCCGGGGGAGCGTTTCTTTTGTTGACACGCGCTGTGCAGATTGTTAAAATTAAAAAAGCCCTCCAAGGCGTTCCCTTTGTGCAGGAAAGCCGGGGAGGAGAAGGCCCGGAAAAGCGAATTTTGTATATTCCCGCGCCGCCCGAGTGCGCCGCCGATTTTTACGGCGCGGCTGCGGGCAGAGCGGACAGCAGCAGATATATCGGAAAGGCAGGAAAAATCAATGAGCAATGCACTTTCGTTCCCCCCGAAAGAAAATCTGGTGGATCTTTCAAAACGCGGTATTTTTGCCCGGCGCGGCGCCTATATGGGCATCGGCGCGGATATGCTCGGCGCGCCCGCGCCCGGCCAGAGCTTCCGGGAGGGCAGACTTTATCTCAACTCCCGCCGCAGCACGCCGAGTGCCAGCCAGCGCGGCATCTATCTGGCCTATTTCACGCCCATGTACAAGGGCGCCAAGGTGGCCTGTGAGGTACATATGACGCCCACGGAGCTGACGGTGTGCACCGCCTACGGACGCATCAGCGCCTGCTTTGCCGATGACAGCATGCTCTATTTCCGCGGCGAAAACGGCCTTTCGCTGCAGGTTGATGTGCCGATGTACGGACAGGAGATCATGAAAAAGCGCGCAGAAAACGCCTGCGAAGCCATGTTCCGCAGCCGCTGCTCGCTGGTGTTCAACGCGCTCAAAGGCGGCCTGACGATGGACGCGGCCTGGGTCGCCGGGAAGAAGTCCACGCCCGATGCCGCCCTGTTCATCGAGCCGGACGAAAACGGCGAGTTCCTGCTGGCGATCGACGAGAGCGCCTATGCCGGCAAGATTCGCGCGGCCTATCCCGCTTATGACGAGGCGCTTGCTTCCGTCACGGCGGACTGGGAGCAGTTTCTCGCCTGCGTGCCGGAGGTGAACGAAGATCTGGCGCATCAGCGCATCGTGTCGAGCTACATCCTCTGGTCTTTCCTCATTCATGCTTCCGGCTGCGCCAAGCGGACGGTGATTTTGATGGCCATCAACAGCGCGGCTTCTTCCTGGCAGATGGGCCATAATGCCGTTGCGCTGCGAAACAATTTGCCGATTGCAAGCGACCTGCTGCTTTCCGTGACGGACGCTGTGAGTGAGTACGGACAGTTTTCGGACTTTGTGGACGACGGCTCCTCCCATGCGCAGTCCCTCCATCCGCCCACACAGGGCTGGATGCTCAAGTGGATGATGCGCACGCGCGATCTGAAAAAGGACTATCCGCGCGAGACGCTTGAGCGGATGTATACCTACTATGGCCGTTACGCGGAGTGGTTCATGCTTGCGCGCGACGACGATGGCGACGGGCTGCCGCAGTACGACAACGGCGACGAGTGCGGCTTTGACGACAGCAGCGCTTTCATGGTGCACGACCAGGTCGAGTCGCCGGATCTGATGGCCTATCTCGCCTTGCAGTATGACGCGCTGGGCGATCTGGCGGAGATGCTCGATAAGCCGGACGAGGCCGCCGCGTGGCACAAGCGCTGCGACGAGACGGTGGAAAAGATGATCGAGGTTTTCTGGAACGGCGAGCGCTTCATCGCCCTGTCCGCCCACACGCATGAGGTTATCGAAACGGACTCCCTGTTCTTCTATGCGCCGATCATCCTCGGCAAAAAGCTGCCGCAGGAGATCATTGACAAGATGACCGCCGATCTGCTGGATGAGACGAAATATCTCACGCCCTACGGCCTTGCCACGGAGACGCTCACGAGCGACGTGTTCCGCGTTTCCGGCTTCTCAAGAGGCTGGGTCCTCGCCCCCGGCAACCTGCTGGTCATCACGGGCCTGTACAGCGCCGGAAAGGTGGAAGAGGCGAAGATGATCGCGCAGCGCTTCTGCTCCGCCTGCGCGAAGTGGGACAGTCCGCTGCTCATGAACCCCATTGAGGGCGGCAGCTGCAATTTCTATTGCAGCTGGAGCTGCTGCTCGTTCCTGATTCTGGCAGATATGCTCAGCAATATGTGACATAAGGAGGGACAGACATGTTCAGTGTTTTTGATAAAGTTCAGGGCAATGTGTGCAGCCCCGCGAAACATGTGTTCACCCGCGCCGGGGCCTATTTCGGCCTTGAGGCAAAGCCGCAGCGCCACACGCGGGCGCAGGATCTCGGCAAGTGGGGCAGCTCGGATCTGTACGTCACCACCGGCCGCGGCGGCGCCTCCGCGCGCGGCTCGCGCAACTGCCTGCTGCTTGTTCCCGTCCACCACGGCGTTATGGTGCCTTATGCCATGGAGACCTCGCCCACGGAGCTGAAGCTGCGCACCGCTTACGGTGACATCTGCCTTTGCTTTGCGGAGAAATCTCTGCTGCTTATTAAGGGCGAAAACGGCCTCGGCCTGCTGGTGGAAAACGACAACCGCGCCCACCAGTTCCTGCGCCGCAGGAAAGAAAATTCCTGGGAGATTCCCAACAGCCCGACCTGCTCGCTGGTCGTCACGGAGACCAAAGGCAGCTTCCGCATGGACGGTAAATATGACTTCCAGCGCCTGTCGCACCCGCAGGTGCGCGGCGAGGTGATTCCCGCGGAGGACGGCTCGTTCCTGCTGGCGATCGAGGAGTTTTCCCACCTCGGTCACACGCGGGAGTGCTATCCGGATTACGAAACGGGTCTTGCGTCCGTCACCGCGGATTGGGAGGCCTACCTTGCGCAGATGCCCGAAATGCCGGGCTACGAAGCCGCGCGCATCCCGGCGGCCTATCTCACATGGTCTCTGCTGGGCGGAAGCGCGCATCAGATTGAAAATGTGATGCTCTTCTCCGCGTTCGGACAGGCCTCAAACGGCTTCCAGCTCTGTCAGGCGGCCGCGGCGCTTTCCGGCAATCTGCCGCTGGCGGTTGATCTTCTGCTCGCGCAGCTGGAGCATCAGAGTCCGGACGGGCAGCTCCCCCTGTTCCACGACGATACGCGCGTGCTCGCGCAGACGGTTTCCGTGCCCGCACAGGGCTGGGCGCTCGAGCAGCTGATGCAAACGCACGATCTGGCGAAGGAAGTGCCTGCCGAGAAGCTTACTGCGCTCTACGAGGGCCTTGCCAAATGGGTCGGCTGGTACGATGCCTGCCGCGATAATGATGGCGACGGCGTGCCGCAGTACGAATCCGCGGAGGAGTGCGGCTTTGACGGCTGCCCGGTCTTTGAAAAGCAGAACGCCGTGGAGCTGCCCGACCTGTGCGCCTTCCTCGCGCTGCTGGAGGAGAAGCTCGGCGATCTGGCCGGGATGCTCGGCCGCGCGGAGAGTGCGGACTGGTACGCCCGCAGCAAGGCGCGCATCGAGCGCATGATTTCCGCGTTCTGGAACGGCAAGCGCTTTGTCGGCCGCGCGGCGGAAAGCGGGGAGACGCTGGAGGACGAATCTCTGGTGTTCTACCGTCCGCTCATCCTCGGAAAGCGTCTGCCGGAAGAGATCATGGAGGCCATGGCGGCGGACATCGCCGAGGGCGGCTACCTTGCCCCCGGCGGCGTGAGCAGCCGTCCCACCGCGCACATCGAGGGCAGCGAGTTGCCTGTGGATGTCGGCGGCATCATCCCCGCGGAGAACCTGCTCGTGGCAACGGGCCTGCTCGCAGCGGGCGAGACTGCGCTGGCCGAAACCGTCGCCAAGCGCTATTGTGACGGCGCTGTGCGCTCCGGCGCGCCGGCGAGCTTCTTCGGCGGCAGCGCGGACGCAGCGGTGTTCCAGATCCTTGCGCAGATTGCGAAATGAAGCACCCCGCGCGGGGCGTTTCCCCGGTTTTTCCCGCGGCAGCGAGAAATGCGCGTTGCTGCGATAGAATCAATATCCCGAAAGAATAAGATTGTAAATTTTCAGTCAGGAGGATATAGAAATGGATAAGAGAAAAAGATGGTACAGAAAATGGGATCTCGACGTCAGCCGTGAGACCGTGGAGAAAGTCGTTGCCGAGTGCAGCACGCCGGATAAATACGCCAGGGGCGGCGGCATTTTGAACGGCCCCTACACGCCTCCCGATTCCGAGGACCTCATCGGCAAAACCCTTGTTTTCCGCAGCGAGGGCGTGGAGATGACCTTTGAAATCACGGGCATCAACGAGCTGATCTTCTCCGAGAACGGCGGCGAGAAAAAGACCTGCTTTACCAAGGTCAAAACGCTCAACCATGAGATTTATCTGATTAACCAGCTCATCCCCGGCTACACCATGTCGCGCCAGATCTCCCTCGTGGTGGACATGGTCAGCGGCTACGCCACGGTCTGCGACGCGCACTTCGGCACGCCCTATTCCAGCATTGATGTCGAGCGCAGCTTCATCTTCGGCCGTCTGGACGGCGACTTCCAGCCCGGTGAGATGCACCACTTCACCTCCGAGCTCGTTGGCAGAGCGATCGAGTGGAAGTACAGCGATAAGATCATGCTCATCAAGCACATGTACACCTCCGATTTGTATTACACCTATTCCGCCGCCGCACCGAACGGCGCGTGGATGGCCACGAACCCCGCGGACTATGTGAAGGTGCGCGATAACACCTTCATCTTCTCCTTCGTGGAGGAGCGTCAGGCCGGATTGCAGGGCTTCTTCGTGATCGACACGGATCTGATGCACGACATGGGCGTGTTCTACGGCTGCAGCGCCGATCACATCTCCAGCAACTGCGTCGGCGCTATCGGACATTGGGCCGACTGCACCACCGTCTTCGATAAGTAAGCATTCCCGAAAAGACGAAACAGGGGGGCGTGCGCTGTGAGCGTGCGCTCCCGTTTCTTTTGCAAGGCGCCTTCCCACGCGGAGGAATGGCGATATTCCGCCCCCCACGGGCGAAAAATCAGTTGACGCAGCGGGGAGAAATGGATTACAATGGACGCAGACCTGATTAAAAACCTGTCGCAATCAGAAAGGAGAAATTTTCATGAAGTATCCCAGACCCCCTTATCTGGCAGAGGGCATTCCGGTTAAGGAATACGGTTCTGTGTTTGCCAAGAGCAAGATCATGATCCCGCAGCTGGAGTATCCGATTGATGTTCGCGAAAACTTCAAGCGCGCCTACACCCGCAATAACCCCGTCTGGGTTCCCAACACCATGACGGATATGTGCAACGTCATGAACTCCGTTCTCACCGGCGCGCCGGAGGCGGACTGGACCCGCAAGGATCGGTATGACTGGACGGACTGGTTCGGCGTAGAGTGGACCTTCGTTCCGGATGCCGGCGGCCCGATGCTCAAGCCCGGCACGCAGTTCCTCGATGATATTACCAAGTGGGAAAGCCGCGTCAAGTTCCCGGATCTGAACGCTTATGACATCAAGGGCTGCTGCGAAACCTGGCTGAAGGAAAAGTACGAGCCCGGCAAGATTCTGCACGTCAACATCGGACAGGGCTGCACCGAGCGTCTGGTCGCGCTGCTCGGCGGTTATACGGACGCCATGGTCGCGCTGGCCGTGGAGCCCGAAGCGGTGAAGGACTTCCTCGAGGCTTTCGTGGACTTCACGATCAAGTTCTTCGACAAGCTGTGTGAGTACCTGCCCATCGACATGATTACCTATCATGACGACTGGGGCACGGAGCGTGACACCTTCTTCTCCGAGCGCATGATGGAGGAGATCGTCTACGATCCCACCAAGCGTCTGTTCGACCACTTCAAGAGCAAGGATCTCTGCCTCGAACATCACTGCTGCGGCCGTATCGAGCGCTTCCTGCCCTACATGGTGGAGCAGGGTGCCGACTTCCTGCAGATTCAGGCCCGCGCCAACAACATCAAGATGCTCAAGGAGAAGTACGGCGACAAGATCGGCTTCAACGTCATGGTTCAGGCGGACAGCGAGAACATCGAGGATGTGCAGGCGAATGTCCGCAAGGTCGTGGATACTTACGGCAAGGGCGGCGGACTGTATTCCGGCGTCATGGGCGGCACGCCCAAGGCGGTTTGGGACACGGTCATGGAGCTCTTTGCGTACAGCCGCGAGTATTACGAAGAGAACAACTGATTTTTCGCAAAGCGAACATAAAACAGCAGGCGGCGAAGGAATTTTTCCTTCGCCGCCTTTTTGCGTAAATATGCTTTTGTGTTTTATTCCCCGAGCGGAGCGCGATGGAGAAGCTCATCCCGGCTGCGCGGTGGCGCCGCCGGAAAGCCCGACAGGGCAGGGGTGTTTCTTTTCCCGCGTCTTAGGACAGGCGCGCGCACAGCGCAAGGATGCGCCCCGCGCAGAGCTGCAGCTCCTCGATGGAAAGCTCGCCGCTTTCCACGCACTCGACGATGCGGTCCACGTCATCCTGCTGGCCGGGCATGATGAGGTCGTTGCCCGCGCGCACGCAGAGCATCGGGTCGCTGCAGCCGGCCATGCCCATGCTGCGGTTGAAGGCGCTGCCGGTGGTGCCCCAGTCGGTCATCACAACGCCCTCAAAGCCCCACTCGCCGCGCAGGATCGTCTCAAGCAGTGCCTGGTTGTTCGCGCTGTGCACGCCGTTGATGAGGTTATACGAGGTCATCACCGACATGGGCGCGGACTCCTTCACGCAGATCTCAAAGCCCTTGAGATAAATCTCGCGCAGCGCGCGCTGCGACAGGATGCTGTTCGAGCCGAAGCGGTCGGTTTCCTGATTGTTGCAGGCAAAGTGCTTGATCGTCGCGGCGCACTTTTCGCGCTTTTGTATGCCGCGCACGACGGCAGCGGCAGTCTTGCCGGAGATCAGCGGATCCTCGGAATAATACTCAAAGTTCCGGCCGCAGAGCGGGCTGCGGTGGATGTTCATCGCGGGCGCAAGCCAGAGGTTGACGCCGAAGCGCTGCATCTCCTCCGCGACGATGTCGCCGCATTCTTCCTGCAGCGCGGCGTTCCAGCTCTGCGCCAGCGCCGTGCCGATCGGGATTGCCGCGGCGTAGTGATAGAGAATCTCTCCGCGCTCCTGCGCGCGGCGCTCGTTCTCGATCTGCTGAGCCTGCAGCGCCTCCCACTCCTCCGGGGACATGAGATCCTTAAACCAGATGCTGGAATTCAGGTCGAGATTGATCGCGCCGCTTTCAACCTCGAAATAGCGCTTGTTCACGCGCACACCGGCCGGGCCGTCCGCCATGACCAGCTTGCCGAAGCCCTTTTCCTCCGCGATGTCGGCCGTTTCGCCCGCCGCGCCCGAGACGCGGGCGGAGGCGTTGCCGATGACGGAAAGCTCGCCGCCGGCGCGGTATTTTCCGGCGCAGATCGTTGCAAGCTCCCGCACCGTGAAGTCGGAAAGCTCGGGAAGATTCAGCTTCTCGCCCGCGATGCGCGCGCGGTCAAAATGTCCGGCGTTTTGCAGAACCGCGGCGTCCACCGCGAGGCGCGGCAGATTTTCCGGAACGCTGCGCTGCTTTTCGCCCTGCCAGTCCGCAAAGTCGGCATCGCCGCAGGCGTGGCTGAGATGCGCGGTGTAAACGCTCTGTGTGAGGCTTGCGATTCCGGCGGGGATGCCGTTGACGCTCAAAACATAGTCGCCGGCCTCCAGCAGCCATGCATCCTCGGCGCTGTCCCAGCTCGCCATGTCCTCCAGCGGCAGCCTGAGCGTAAAGCTCTCCTGCTCGCCCGGAAGCAGCTCGGCGGTCTTCTGATAGGCGCCCAGCTCGCGCAGCGGCTTAGGAAGCTTTCCGGCGGGCGCGCTGTAATAGAGCTGCAGCGTCTCGCGCCCGGCGTATGCGCCGGTGTTGCGCACCGTGACGGTCACGGCGGCTGTCTTGTCCTCCACGGCAAAGCCCGTGACGCTTGTTTCAAAATCCGTGTAGCCAAGGCCATAGCCGAAGGGAAAAATCGGCTCTACGCCCGCTGCGTCGTAATAGCGGTAGCCGACGAACACGCCCTCGCGGTAGCGCGCGTCGCCGTGCAGGCCGAAATCGCCGAGGCTGGGATAATCCTCCGCCTTCGCCCAGGTCGTTGCGAGCTTTCCGGAGGGATAGGCCTTGCCGAGCAGAAGGTCGGCAAACACATCGCCGGTGACGGAGCCGAGCTGGCTGAGCAGCAGCACGTTTTCCACATGGGGCAGTACCTCGCTGATGTCCACAGGGCCGCCGACGTTGAGCACGAGCATGAATTTTTTGTATTTCTCCGCGCAGGCGAGGATGTCGCGCTTTTCATCCTCGGTGAGCAGCAGGTCGCCCGCGGCGGCGTGGCGATCCGCGCCCTCGCCGGAGTCGCGCGAGAGGACGTAAATGCCCACTTCGCCCGCGCCGTCGATCGGCGCGGCATACTGCGGCGCAGGCGGAACGCGCCCCATGCTGACCATGAAATAGGACCGTCCGGTGGCCTTCGCCTCCGCGACCAGCTCTGCCTCGAATTTCACGGCAATCTCCGCGCGGAGCGCTGCGCAGCCGCGCAGCCATTCCTTCGTCGTGACGGTGAAGCCGGCGTTTTCCAGCCCCTCCTCCACCGTGGTGTAGTGCCGGACGTTTACGTTGCCGGAGCCGGTGCCGCCCTTGATCGTCTCCCGCGCGCCCGCGCCGTAGAGCGCGACCGCACAGGGGGCGTTCAGCGGGAAGTCTCCGTTCTTTTTCAGCAGCACCGCGCATTCCGGGGCGAGCGCGCGCAGCGCGGCGTAATGCGCTTTTTCAAAGGGTTGAACAGCGTCCGTGCTGACTTTGACCATCGTATGTTCCTCCTGTATTTCCGGTATATTTTTTTCGCTGCGTCCATTATATTCCGGGAGACTTTCCCCGTCAACGAAAATCGCCTCGCTCTTGACAAGTCCGCGCGCGGCGGATATAATAAGCCAAACTCCATAACGAGCAACACTTTGTTCGAGCCCGCCCAGCCTAAAGAGCCGTTTGCCGGCTTCATGGCGCCCGGGCCAAAGCGGACGGATTTGTCCGCTTTCAGAGTTGGATGTGGAAACGCACCGGCTTTCCGTGATTGAGAAGGACAAAGGCTTCACTGCGGCAAAAGATGCCGCAGTTGTATTGCATATCTGCAATTTTTGCCTGTTCACGGTCTGCTTCGCGTTTCGCGGGGCAGACTTTTTTTATGTATTTGATGTGTGTTGAGGTGTCTATGACGAAACGGAAAAAAGAGAAAAGAGCCGTGCATTACAGCTATCGCTTCGCCATTCTGGCGGCGGCATTCGTGCTGGTGTTTTTGGGCTCGTTTGTCGTCGGGCGCTATGCGGTGTCGCCCGGCAGCCTGCTGAAGATTCTGATCTCGCGGCTCATGGAGCTCGTCAGCTTCGGAAAATGGTCGCTGGTGCAGACATGGACGCAGCGCGAGGAGCTGGTCGTGCTGTCCATCCGCTTCCCGCGGATCGTCTGCGCGGCGCTGGTGGGCGCGGCGCTCTCCGCAGCGGGCGTGTCCTATCAGGGCATGTTCAAAAACCCGATGGTATCGCCCGACCTGATGGGCGCGTCCACGGGTGCGGGCTTCGGCGCGGCGCTTGCGATTCTGCTCTCGCTGGGCTACCTGGGCATCACGGTCAGCGCCTTCGCGTTCGGCCTCGTTGCCGTGCTGCTTGCCTACTGCGTCAGCCGCTTCAGCCGGTTCAAGGCCTCCATGGCGCTCATCCTTGCGGGCGTGATGATCTCCTCGCTGTTCTCCGCGTGCACTTCTTTTGTCAAGCTCGTCGCGGACACGACGGAGCAGCTGCCCGCCATCACCTATTGGCTCATGGGCTCGCTCAGTTCCGTGAAGATGGTCGACCTGAAGTTCGCCTTCTGGCCGATTCTGGTCGGTGCCGTGCCCCTCGTGCTGCTGCGCTGGCGCATGAATCTGCTCACGCTCAGCGAGGCCGAGGCCCGCAGCATGGGCATCCACACCGGAAGACTTCGCCTTGTTGTCATCCTCTGCGCGACGCTGATGACCTCGGCAAGCGTGGCTGTCAGCGGCATGATCGGCTGGGTCGGGCTTGTGATTCCGCATTTTTGCCGCATGATCTTCGGCTATGACTATCGCCGCCTCATCCCGGCGTCCCTGCTCATGGGCGGCACTTTCCTGATGATCGTGGACGATATCGCCCGAAACATCGCAGCAAGCGAAATTCCCCTCGGCATTCTGACCTCTTTTGTCGGCGCGCCGGTGTTTATCTATTTGATTTTGCGGGGAGGTTTGGCCAGTGAGGATTGAAGTAAAGGATCTGCGCTTTTCTTACGGCGGTGCCGAGGTGCTGCATGGGATAAGCTTCGCCGCCGGTGCAGGTGATGTTGTGGCGGTGCTGGGTCCCAACGGCGTGGGAAAAAGTACGCTGTTTCGCTGCCTGCTGGGTTTTCTCCGCCCCCGCAGCGGCCAAATCCTGCTGGATGGGAAGAATATCCGGAGCATGGATCATCAGGAGCTTGCGCGGCAGATCGCCTATATCCCCCAAAGCGCCGCGCCCGCTTTTAACTACACGGTGCTCGACAGCGTGCTCATGGGCATGACGAGTCAGATCGGCGTGTTTTCCTCCCCGACGGCGGCGCATCGGGAAAAGGCGATGGAGGCGCTGGAAAGCCTCGGCATCGCGCATCTGGCAAATCGCGGCTGCGGCAGAATCAGCGGCGGCGAGAAGCAGATGATGCTTTTGGCGCGTGCGCTTGTGCAGGACGCGAAAATTCTCATCATGGACGAGCCCACCGCAAGCCTCGATTACGGCAACAGCTTCCGCGTGATGCGGCGGATTGAAACGCTGGGCGAGGCGGGCTATACGGTCATCTTCTCCACGCACGAGCCCAATCAGGCCTTCCGCTACGCAAGCCGCGTTTTGGCGCTGCGAGACGGCCGCCTTCTGGCCGACGGCCGCCCGGCAGAGGTGCTCCATGAGGACACCCTCTCCGCGCTCTACGGCATCGGCGTTGCCGTGCGATGCGCGGAGGTGGACGGCATGAATTACAGCATTTCCATTCCGAAAGGAGAAAAATAAAATGAAAAAAATCATCAGTCTGTTGCTGGCACTGCTGCTTGTGTTCGGACTTTTGTCCGGCTGCGCGGGGAACAGTCCGGAAAGCGGAAAAAACGGGGAAGACGCCAAGCCCAACGCCGGCTCTGACGCCGGGCAGACCGGGGAAGAGAACGGCTCCGGCGCGCAGCAGAGCGGGGAAGCCGAAACCGTGATTTTCACCGACTCCGTCGGACGCGAGGTGGAGCTGCCCGCCAACATCACGCGCATCGCGCCCTCCGGCTCCGTGGCCACGATGATTTTGGCGGCCATCGCGCCGGAATATCTGGTCTGCGTCGGCAGCACGCAGGAGGAGACCCAGCGCGGCTATCTGGCGGACAATCTGTTTGCGGTGCCGGTGACGGGTCAGCTCTACGGCGGCAAGAGCACGCTCAATCTGGAGGAACTGCTCAGTTGTGACCCGCAGGTCATCATCGACCTCGGTGACGTCAAAGGCGATGTAAAGGGCGACATGGACGCGCTGCAGGAGCAGACGGGCATCCCCTGCGTGTTCATCGAAGCGGATTTGGCGCACATGGCGCAGGCCTTCCGGATGCTCGGTGAACTGCTGGACGAAAAGGAAGCGCGTGCGGAAGAGCTTGCCGCGTTTTTGGACAGGACGCTGACCATGGCGGAGGAAAATTCCGCCAAAATCCCCGAGAGTGAGCGCCTGCGCGTCATGCTCACCGCCGGCAGCGCGGGCCTCGGCACGGACGCCGCCGGAAGTGTGCAGGCGCAGGTGCTGGACATCGTCGGCGCGGAAAACGCCATCGAGCTGGGTGACATCAACAACAAAAGCGGCGGCAACGAGATCAACATGGAGCAGCTCTATCTCTTTGACCCGGACGTGATTTTGTTCATGCCCAACAGCATCTATGGCGAGGTCGGCAGCGACGTGCAGTGGCAGGAGCTGGAAGCCGTCCGCGCCGGGCGCTATTACGAGGTGCCGAGCCTGCCCTATAACTGGATGAGCAACCCGCCGTCGATGAACATGGTGCTCGGCATCTGGTGGCTGGGCAACCTGCTCTATCCCGAAGTGTATGACTATGACATGGCGGAGGTCACGCAGGAGATCTTCGAGCTGTTCTGGAACTGTACGCTCACGGAGGCGCAGCTGCACTCTCTGCTTGAGAATTCCAGCCTGAAACAGTAAAATATGTAAAGCAACTTCCTTCCGGCCTTTGACAAGTGGGTCGGAAGGAAGTATTATATATATCGAAAAATCCCCGCCCGGACAGGCGAGACGGGAGAAACGGTATCGTATGTTTTTTGAATGGAACGAACAGATCCTGCAATGGCTTTTGGACGCCTCGGACTACACGGGCTATAACAAAAAGCTGGCAGCCATGCTGCGCAGATATATCACCCCGGGCGGCACGCTCTGTGACATGGGCTGCGGCATGGCGCTGGTGGATTTTGAGCTTGCGCCCATGGTGCGCGAGCTTACCTGCGTGGACATCAGCCCCTTTGCCATCTCCTTTGTGGAGGCGGAGGCGCGCCGCCGGAAGCTGGATTCGCTGCGCGCGCTGTGCTGCGACGGGCAGCAGGCGGACGGGGAGTGGGACACCGTCATGGCGCTGTTCCACGGTACGGTGGAGCTGATCTGCGAGGGCTATCTGCGCCGCGCGAAAAAGCAGTTCATCCTCGTCACCCACGGCGCGCCCGAGGGGCAGACCGGGCCGGAGGGCTATCGCGTGCGCAAATGTGATGACGTGAAAAGCACCGCCGCGTGGCTGGAGTCCAAGGGTCTGCGCTATGAGCTGGAGCGCGGCTCACTGGAGTTCGGACAGCCGCACCGGAGCTTTGCCGACGCGCTGGAGTACACCCGCGCGTTCAGCCGCAAGGCGCCGGAGGAACTGCTCGAGGCGCACGTGCGCAGCAAAATCACGCAGACGGGGCGCGCGGATTTCCCGCTTTACACGCCGAAAACGCGCGATTTTGGCATTTTTGTCATTCGGAGAGAGGATAATGCAAATTTCTTCTGAGCGCGCCGACAACAAAATTCACATTTTTCTGACGGGCGGCATTCAGGTTGGCAAGTCCACCATGCTGCGCCGCCTGCTTGCGGAGTTTCCCGCCGTGCCCTGTGCCGGCTTTCGCACCGTCACCGGCCCGGGGCCGGAGGGCAGCATCGGCGCTGTGTATCTTGTGCCCGCGGATGGGGAAACGCTGTTCCTGCCGGAGCGCAAGGTGGGTCTGCGTTTGGGTCATGCGCGCGGGATCGAGTCCTTTCCCGCCGCTTTTGACGAATTTGGCACAGCTTGTATCGAAGCGCCCGGCAGGCTGATTCTGATGGATGAGATCGGACGTATGGAGCGCGAAGCCCCGCGCTTTTCGGAGGCC
Organism: Oscillospiraceae bacterium; assembly: GCA_017522015.1. Classification (GTDB taxonomy): domain Bacteria; phylum Bacillota; class Clostridia; order Oscillospirales; family Oscillospiraceae; genus SIG483. The sequence goes on from JAFXAW010000018.1 coordinate 21,368, forward strand.
GTGCTGCGGCGGCTGGACGGCGACACGCCCATCCTCGGCGTTTTGCAGGGCCGCGCGGATACGCCTCTGGCGAATGCCATCCGCTGCCATGAGAAGGTGCTGCTCGCGGAGGTAACGCCGGAAAACCGCGAGGAAGTTTTCGCGCAGCTCCTGCGCAAAATGCGCTGGCAGATGAAGCGCTTTGTTGATTCCGCGGGCGCTGTTGTGTTCCGTGAGCACGAGGGGAAAACGCAGGTGCTGATGATCTGCTCCAAGCATAAAAGCTGGGGCTTCCCGAAAGGCCATATCGAGCGCGGGGAGGACCCCGCAGGCGCCGCGCGGCGTGAGGTTTTGGAGGAGACGGGCATCCGGATCGAACTTCTGTCCGAGCACGGCTTTGCAGCTGACGCAGCACTCTTGCGGGAGTCGCGGCAGATTCACTATTTCCCGGCCCTCGTGCGCAGCGGAACGCTCAGCCCGCAGCCGGGCGAGGTGCGCGCCGCGGAGTGGCAGGATGCAGAGCGCGTGAAGGAGCTTTTGTATTTCCGCGAGGATGTCGAGCCCTTTGAATGGGCGCTGCAGCAGTATCGGGCGCGGACGGGAAGAAGCTGAGCCCTGCCCGCTGCCTGCGCGGCGTCCCCCCCCACAGGGCGAGAACCGGGCGCGACAGGACACGCGCGCTTCCGGGCGCGAAACGCTTGTATGGGTTTCGCCATCCGCCTTGCAAACAGAACAAAAAAGATAAAAAAGTCCCCGTCCGCTTGAATGCGGACGGGGACTTCGTTCTCGGCGCATTTGCGCGGGGTAAAGTCTTCCGCTCCGTTTCGGGAGAAAAGCTGCGCCGGAAAAGTGTTATTTGTTCTTTTTGCCGGACAGAATCACAGATAAATGATCATCACGCCCACCAGAATTCCGATGAGAGTGGCCAGCGCGGGCAGCTTAGAGCGCCACATCAGGATGGATTCGGGCAGCAGCTCGCCGAACACGACGTACAGCATCGCGCCGCTGGCAAAGCCCAGCGCGACGGAGAGCATCATCGGGTTGAGCGCGCCCAGCAAATAGCCGAGCAGCGCGCCCAGAATCGTCGGCGCGCCGGACAGCGCGGAGAGAAGCACGGCCTTGCCCTTGTGCATGCCGCCGCTGATGAGCGGCACGGAAACCGCCATGCCCTCCGGAATGTTGTGCAAACCGATCACAACGGCCATCAGAAAGCCGCCGGAGAGCAGATCTCCCGGTTGGGATCCAACGTAGGCCGCGCCGATGACCATGCCCTCGGGCAGGTTGTGCAGCGCAATGGCGCAGGCCATCACGATGCCGGCCAGAAACAGAGACTGCCGGCTGTTTTTGTGCTCGACGAAATGGTCACTGTGGATCAGCTCGTCCAGATCATCTGCGGTTTTCGGATGCTCCGGGTCGATGTGCTTGACCTCGTGGTTCGTGGCCTTGTCAATCCAGGTGTTCAGGCCGTAAATGGCCAGATACCCGACCAGCACCCACAGAAACGCGAAATAAACGCTGTTTGCGCTGTCGATGGCTTCGGAAATCAGGTCGAAGCACACAATGCTGAGCATGACGCCGCCCGCGAAGCTGAGCAGCAGGCTGACGGTTTTGCCGGAATTGCGGTTGAGCACGGCGCCGATGCCGCCGCCGAGGCCGGTTCCGACAACGCCGGCGATTGCAGTTACCAAAGTGATGTAGAGAAACATATTCATGGGCTTGACTCACCATTCTATGTATCGCCCTCTTTCGGGGCGGATTGATTCCGTTCCCCATTATACCCACAGCAGACAGCATTCGTCAATAAAAAAGCATCGGCAACAGGGGAAAACAAAAACCGGCAGATTTCTTTCAAAATCTGCCGGTTTTCTGCAAAAGAGCAGCATAACGGTGCGCAAAGTGATGTAAGAAAAGTGAAAAGGTGCGTAAACATATTAAAACTCTATAATTTCAAGGGTTGGATCATAGTCCGTGCTCCTTGCCACCACATAACATTTTTCTAAGTCGTTGCAATAAGTAGTATTTATCCACTTAATAAACCCATCTGTTTCGGTAATAGTACATTTTCTTCCGTTGATTAATTTCCAGTAGTCTGGATCCTCTGCGGTCGGAACCCAGTGCAAGAAAATTTGTCCGATCTCCTCTATGTGTGAGAAAATCTCGTCAGGAATCGCAATAATATCAGCATCATCAAAAATATCATCAAAAACGATGTTTACTTTTTTCATTAGTAGCACCTCCGCTTGTTAATTGTACCACAAATCCATGATTGTGCAAGAAAACGAAAAAACCTCTCTTGTCGTGGTAGACAAAAGAGGTTTCTTTTCTGGCGGAGAAGATGGGATTTGAACCCATGCTCGGCTCAACACCGACTACTCCCTTAGCAGGGGAGCCCCTTCGGCCACTTGGGTACTTCTCCAAGCCGAATGTTTTTGCGCTTTGCACCGTCGGAAACTGGCGGAGAGAGTGGGATTCGAACCCACGGATGCTCTCACATCGCCGGTTTTCAAGACCGGTGCCTTCGACCGCTCGGCCATCTCTCCTCATCCGAGCCTCTGCGCAAGCGCCTGCGCCCGAGTATATTACCATAAACATTGCGCCTTGTCAATCCATTTCTTTCGATCTTGTCCGAACTTGCGGGGAGGAGCATTGACAGCGCGTTTTCTGCGCGGTATAATGTATGAAAAGTATAACTAATCATACTTTTACACAGGATTCAAAAGGAGGCGGGCTTTATGAAGAAACCGGCGCCGCGCGGATACTGCGCGGGCATGGCGCGCGTGGGGGAGAAGGGGCAGATTGTGATTCCGAAGGAGATGCGCGAGATGTTCGGCATCGTGCCGGGGGATACGCTGCTGATTGTTGCGGACATAAACCGTGGGATTGCCATCCCGGCCAAGGAGGAGTTTGACAAGCTTTCCAGGCTGGTGATGGACATCGGCTTTGCCGGCGCGGAGGAAACGGAGCGCGGGGAAGATGCGTGAACCGGTTTTGGAGGTTTCGGGGCTGACGAAGCGCTATCCGGGCTTTGCGCTGGAAGACGCGTCGTTTTCCCTGCACGCGGGGGAGATCATGGGCTTTGTCGGGCGCAACGGCGCGGGCAAAACCACAACGCTCAAAGCCCTGCTCAATTTTGTGCATCCGGACGCGGGCGAGGTGCGCTTTTTCGGCATGGACGCCGCGGCGCAGGAGCTGGAGATCAAAAAGCGCATCGGCTTTGTGTCGGGCGGTGCGGATTACTATGCGCAAAAGCGCCTCGGCACGATTCTGCAGGTGGTGCGCCGCTTTTATCCGAGCTGGGATGACGCACTCTGCGCGCAGTATATGGCGCAGTTTCAGCTCGATGCAAACAAGCAGACGCGGCAGCTTTCCGCGGGCATGAAGGTCAAATTCGCGCTGGTGCTCGCCCTCTCGCACGGCGCGGAGCTGCTGCTGCTCGATGAGCCGACCAGCGGGCTTGACCCCGTCTCGCGCGAGGAGATATTGGAGATTTTTCTCTCGCTTGCGGACGCAGGCGTGAGCATTCTGTTCTCCACGCACATCACCTCGGACCTTGAAAAGTGCGCGGATACGATCACCTATATCCGCAGCGGGCGGATTGAAGCGAGCAGCCCGCTGCGCGATTTTACGGCGGCCTATCGGCTTGTGACGCTGCCGGAGCGGGTCGATGACCCAATGCTCCTCGGCGCGCGGCGCAGCCGGGAGGGTTATACGGCGCTGCTGCGCGCGGAGGATGCGGCAAAAAGTCCCTACGCGCATCAGCCGGCGACGCTTGACGAGATCCTTGTGCATCTTGAAAAGGAGGAGCGGGCATGAAAAATCTGCTGTATAAGGAGCTGAAGCTCGCGCTGCAGGCGCCGGCGGTGCTGTTTCTGGCGCTCTCAGCCATGCTGCTGATTCCAAATTATCCCTATTACGTCACATTTTTCTATACGGCGCTCGGCATCTTTTTCTGCTGCCAGCTCGGGCGGGAGAATCACGACATCTTTTTCACGCTCTGCCTGCCCGTGCGCAAGCGTGATGTGGTCTCGGCGCGCTTTCTGCTCGCCGTGCTGCTGGAAGCGGCGCAGATGCTGCTGGCCGTGCCCTTTGCCTTGCTGCGGCAGAGTTTTGACGTCCTCGGAGGCAACGCGGTCGGCATGGACGCAAATCTCGCGTTTTTCGCGCTTTCGCTTCCGATGCTGGGGCTGTTTCATCTGGTGTTCTTCCCGGCTTATTACAAAAATCCGCAAAAGGTCGGCTTGCCCTTCGTGAAAGGCAGCATCGCGGTGTTCGTGTATGTGCTCGTGGCCGAGGCCTGCGTCCACGCGCTGCCCTTCTTCCGGGATAAGCTCGACACGATGCACGGCGCGTTCCTGCCGGAAAAGCTGCTCGTGCTGCTGCTCGGCGTGCTGCTGTATGCGCTGCTGAGCTTCCTCGCGTGGAAAAAGAGCCTGCGCCTTTTTGAAAAGCTGGATCTGTAAGGCGCGCGCGGGAATTTGACAGGGCAAAGCTTCGCGCAGACCTGCGGCCGGAACGCATGGTTTCAAATCCTGGAATTTTTTGCCGCTTGCGCATCGCGCCTCGCAGCTTTGCAGCATAAATTTATGCCCTCTGTGCAAAAATAGGCGCGGTAAGCTTTTTTGCATGGAGGGCTTTTGTGATGAAAAAACGTATTATTTCTGCGCTGCTGGCGCTGGCGCTGCTTTCCGTGCCGGCGCTGGCGAATGTGGCGGCGGCAGACGGGGCGCCGGACGCGGGCAGCGCGCCCGAGGCGCTGAATCTGGAGATCGAGACGCCGCGCGGCAGCGCGTACGCGGGCAAGCTCGAGGCGGAGGACCCGGACGGCGATCTCTGCGGCTTTGAGATCACGACACCGCCGATCAAAGGCACGGTTGAAGTGCAGCCGGACGGCAGCTTCGTCTATACGCCCCTTGTGGGGCGGCGCGGCCGGGATTATTTCGGCTACAAGGCGGTCGATGCGCAGGGCAACCTCTCGCAGGAGGCCACCGTCATCATCCGTCTGACAAAGCCGGAGGGCTGATTTTTCCGGCCGGAGAGAAACAGAAAAGCGTGGCAAAATGCCACGCTTTTCTGTTTCGCGCCCCCGAAAGGCTGCTCCGGATAAGAAAACAAAAGCTTTCCTGTCCCCGGCGCAGCATGCGCTTTACTTTTTCCAGACGGCGGGGGCGAAGAGAATCAGAATCGGATACAGCTCCAGTCGGCCGAGAAGCATGTCAAAAATCAGCACAAGCTTGCTCAGCAGGGAGAGAGAAGCGAAATTGCCCGTCGGCCCCACAACGTCAAGACCCGGGCCGATGTTGTTCAGGCAGGCCGCCACCGCGGAAAAAGAGGTCTCAAAGCTGAAATTGTCCAGCGAGATGATCAGCACGGAAAACGCCATGATGAAAAAGTAGATCAGGAAGTAGCTCTGCACTTCGGAGACCGTCGAATCCTCAACGAGCTCGCCGTCCATATGCACAAGCTTGACGGAGTTCGGCCGCAGCGTGCGATGGACGGCGCGCCGCGCGCTCTTGAACGCGAGCAGCACGCGGGACACCTTGAGGCCGCCGCCCGTGCTTCCGGCGCAGGCGCCCATGAACATCAGCAGCAGCAGGATGGCACGGCTGAGCTCCGGCCAGACGTTGAAGTCGGCCGTGGCAAAGCCTGTCGTCGTGAGGATGGAGGCAACCTGGAAGATCGCGTGGTGGAAGGCTTCGCCGAAGCTTCCGTAGGCGCTTAAAATGTTCAGCGCGATAATCAGCGCGGCGGCAAAGATCGTGATCAGATAAAGGCGCAGCTCCTCACTGCGCAGCACGGCGCGGACTTCGCGCATCAGCAGCAGATAGTACAGGCTGAAGTTTACGCCGAAGAGAATCATGAAAACGGTCGTGACGGTCTGGCAATAGGGGGAATAGGCGCCCAGACTGCTTGCGCGGATGGAAAATCCGCCGGTTCCGGCTGTGCCGAAAGTGGTGGTCACGGCGTCGAGCACCGGCATCCGCCCGATCAGGAGCAGCACAATCTGTATCAGCGTGAGGACGATGTAGATGCCGTAGAGAATTTTCGCGGTGCGCTGCATGCGCGGCACCAGCTTGGAAACCTGCGGGCCGGGGCTCTCCGCACGAAGGAGGTGCAGAGAATCGCCGAGCTCGCCGCCGGTGATGGGGCCGAGCGCCAGCACGAACACAAGAACGCCCATGCCGCCGAGCCAGTGCGTGAAGCTGCGCCAGTAGAGCAGTCCGCGGGACATGGCCTCCACATCGCTGAGGATGCTCGCGCCGGTCGTTGTAAAGCCGGATACCGTCTCAAACACGGCGTCCATGAAATTCGGAATCTCCCCACTGAAGAAGAAGGGGAGCGCGCCGAAGAGCGAAACGACGATCCAGGCCAGACCGACGGTCACAAAACCCTCGCGCGCATAGAAGTTGCGGCTTTTCTGTTTGGTCCTTGCCAGCAGAAAACCGCAGAGCCCGGTGGCGACAATTGTGCCGAGAAAGGCGTAGCCCGGCAGCGTTTCCCCGCAGCAGAAGGAGATAATCATGGCCGGCAGCATAAACGCGGCAACCGCGCACAGGATCCGGCCGATGACACGAAAAATAATTCGATAGTTCATAGCGGCTCCTTAATCCTCCGCGGCAAAAATATCGTTCAGGTCAAGGATGACGCGGTCGGCGGCTGTGACCACAATGACGGTGTCGCCCTTTTCGATGGTGTCGCTGCCGCCGGGGATGATGATCTTGCCCATGCGGTTGATGCAGGCGATGAGGATGTTCGGCTTGAGGCGGATTTTGCTGAGCGTTTCGCCCAGATGCTTTGTCTGCTCCGTTGTGAGGAACTCCAGCGCCTCGACCTGGTTGTTCACAAGATGGTGCATGGCCAGCACACTGCTGCCGCTGCTGTTTTGCATCGCGCGCACGTACTGCACGATGTTCTGCGCGCAGAGGTGCTTCGGGCTGATTACGCAGTCAACACCCCGGTTGCGGAACACGTCGTTGTATTCCGTGCGGTTGAGCTTGGTGATCACCTGCGGGATGCCCAGGAAGCTGGCATACATGGACAGGGTGAGGTTTTCGCCGTCCTGCTCCGTGAGGGCCACGACGGTGTCCATCTGGGAGATGTTTTCTTCGTTGAGGATGTTCTGATCAAAGCTGTCGCCCCGGATAATCGTCGCGCCCGGCAGCATCTCGGCCAGCATCTCGGCCAGCTCAGGGTTCGATTCGATGATTTTCACGCGCGTGCCGGAGCGCAGAAGCATGGGCGCGAGCATCTGCGTGATGCGGCTGCCGCCGATAATCATGGCGTCCTTGGCCTTTTTCGAGCGGATGCCGAGGCTGCGCAGCAGATGGATGAGCTCGTCAGCCGGCGCGGTGACGTACAGCTTGTCGTTCGCCTGAAGCTGATAGCGGCCGTCCGGAATCACGACGCGATCGCCGTGTTCCACGGCGCAGACGAGAACCTTGACCTTCAACCGGGGGTTGAGATCCATCAGGCGGAGGCCACACAGCGGCGAATCCTCCCGCAGCTCCAGCTCGACGATCTCCACGCGCCCCTTGGCAAAGGAGTCGCGCTTGAGAAAGCCCGGAATCTGCATCAGCCGGAAAATTTCGTTCGCGGCCGTCTGCTCGGGGTTGACCGTCATGGACAGACCCATCTCGTTGCGCAGGAAGTAGAGCTGTTCGCTGTATTCCGGGTTGCGGATGCGCGCGATGGTGTTGGTGCAGCCGAGCTTGCGGGCGATCACGCAGCTCATGAAGTTCAGCTCATCGAGCGGGGTGACGGCGATCAGCAGATCGCTGCTGCCGACGTCCGCGGCCTTGAGCGTGCGCATGCTCGCGCCGTTGCCATAGCTGACCATGATGTCCAGCTCGGCGGAGAGCCGGGAAACGACCTCGCGGTCGTTGTCGATGAGCACAATGTCGTGTCCCTCGCGGGTGAGCTGCGCCGCCAGAGTCTGTCCGACTACGCCGCCGCCGACAATGATGATCTTCATTTCGAAAACCCTTCTTTCACTTAACGACATAAAGCCTTGAAATGTGCGGAGTTTACACCATACAGAATCATTTTACTATATTTGTCAGCGGTTTTCAAGATGTTTCCCGCCCCGGCAGAGAAAGCGCGGCCTGCGGGAACGTGGATGGTCTGTGCCGGGAATGCAGAGCACGCAGCAGGGCGACTGAGAAGTTTTTCCATGGGGGAGTGGCTGCGCGGGAAGCGGCCGCCCTGCTGCGCAGATCTGCCTGCGCGGGGAGAAAGAAAAGTCCGCTCTTGCCACGGAGCGGGAAAGGCACTATAATGTTCTGTAATGCCTCCGCTGCGGGCTTTGGAATTGCCTGCGCGCGGGGGAAAAGGAGGAGAGAGCCGTGACGGAAAGGAATTGGGACGTCGCCATCGTCCCCTGTGCGGACTATGAGAAAGAAACCACGGAGCGTGCGCTTGAGGACGTGCTGCGTCCGATCGGCGGGCTGGACTGGGTGACGCCGGGCATGCGTATCGCCGTGAAGGCGAATCTCGTGAGCTTCATGAAGCCGGAGAGCGCCGCCACAACGCATCCGCAGCTTTTGCAGACGCTCTGCGCCATGCTGACGGCGCGGGGTGCGGAGGTGACGGTGGGCGACAGCCCCGGCGGCACCTGGGGCGCGGTAACGCTCAATCCGGTCTACAACGCAACCGGCGTGCGCTGTGTGGAGGAGACGGGCGCGAAGCTCAACCACGATTTCGGCCAGCGGGAAGTGGAGTTCCCGGAGGGCGTGGCCTGCAAGCGCTTTCCCTATACGACCTGGCTGGACGAAGCGGACGCGGTTATCGACTTCTGCAAGCTCAAAACCCACGGCCTTGCCGCGATGAGCTGCGCTGTGAAAAACCTCTTTGGCGTCGTGCCGGGCACGCACAAGCCGGAGTTTCACTATCTCTATCCGCAGGTGGGGCAGTTTTGCGATATGCTCGTGGACATCAACGAGTACGTCCGCCCGCGCCTGACGATCGTGGACGCGGTGATGTGCATGGAGGGCAACGGCCCAACGCAGGGCACGCCGCGGCACATGGGCGCGCTCATCGCTTCGGAGAGTACATATAAAGCCGACCTGCTCTGCGCGCACCTGATCGGACTGGATGAAAAGAGCTGCCCGACCGTCGCGGCGGCCGCGCAGCGCGGCCTCTGTCCGGCGGATTGGCGGGAACTCGCCGTCAGCGGCGATGTGACGCCCTTTTTGCAGCCGGATTTCGACAAGGTGCCCTCGCGCGGCGGCGTGGAGTTTTTCGGACAGAGCAAGCTCGTGCTGGGCTTTCTCAACCGCTGCTTTGGCGCGTATCCGAAGGTGGACGCGCAGAAATGCGTCGGCTGCGGGAAGTGCGTGGAGAGCTGCCCGATGGACACCGTCCGCTTGAAGAATAAGCGCGCGGTCATCGCCCGCGGGAGATGCATCCGCTGCTTTTGCTGTCAGGAGTTCTGCCCCAAGGGCGCCATCACGGTCGGCCGCACGGCGCTGGCCAGGCTCGCGTCCAAGCTGTAGAAGCGGGCAAAGCGCGCAGATGCATAGCCGTGGCGCGGCGGCAGACGCAGCTGCAGACAAGTCGCGCAGCGGCAGATCCGGATGTATGCCGCCCCGCGCGGATGAAATCAAAGATGTAAAAAGAGACCCTGTCCGTTTTGAACGGACAGGGTCTCTCTCATTGTCATGCTATGTATTGTTTTGTGCGTGCCGTCTGCTTAGATGTGCAGGCAGGCCTGGAAAGCCTCGTTGACCGCCTCGCAGATGGTCGCGGCCTTGCGGCAGTCGCCAACATGGTAGACGCTGGTCTCGGGCGCGCAGTGGCGCAGCTCCTCGACGAGGTCCCACTTCGCGCGCATACCGACAGCCAGCAGCACCGTGTCGCAGGGGATCTCGGTCGTTTCGCCCGTGTCGACGTTGCGGCAGACGATGCAGTCGTCGCGCACTTCCGCGAGGGTGGAGCTGTAGTGCATCTTGATGTCCTGCTCCTCCAGAATGGTGCGGAACTCTCTGGCGGCGCTGCCGCTGGAGGTCAGGCGCAGACGCGTGAAGGAAGCTTCCTTCTCCAGCATCTCCACGACATCAACCTGCTTGCCCTGCTTGTAGAAGTCGTAGGCCGCTTCCAGACCGACGCTGCCCGCGCCGATGACAACGAGCTTCTCCCCGACGGGGTGCTTGCCCATCTCGGCATCCGGCGCCCAGCAGACGTGCGCCTTGTCAATGCCGGGCACGCCCGCGGGAATGACGGGCTCGGCGCCCACGCAGATGACGATGGCGTCGTATTTCTCGAGGTCGAGCAGATCCTTGGTCGCCTCGGTGTTGAGCAGAACCTTTGCCCCGCGCTCGACACACTGTGCGGTGGTGTGGCGCATCCAGGTCAGGTAATCCTTCATGTCGATCTTGAAATCGGGCACAGCCGCGCCGATGACGTTGCCGCCGATCGCGCCGGACTTCTCATAGAGCGTAACGTCGTGTCCGCGGTCAAGCAGCGTCTGCAGCGCCTGCACGCCGGCGGGGCCGCCGCCGATTACGGCAACGCGCTTTTTCTTGTCCGCCTTCGGGATGATGCCGTCGGGCAGGTCGGTGGTCATGCCGGACATGGGGTTGACGGCGCAGAAGATCGGCTTGGGGATCATCAGATGTCTCGTGCAGGAGTCGCAGCGCAGGCAGGGGCGGCGATCCTCCGGGCGGTCCTCAGCGTACTTGAGCGGCATGTCGGGGTCGGCCATCAGCGGACGGCACATGGCCACGAAATCGGCCCAGCCGTTGGCGATGATCTCTTCCGCGTAGTCCAGGCTCGTGATGGAGCCGACGGTGGTCACCAGCAGGTCGGGATAGGCCTTCTTCACGTCGCGCGCATAGTGGACGTTGAAGCAGCGGTCCATCATGAAGTTCTGGCACCAGTTGCGGTAATACTTCATGTTGAAGTCGCTGTGCAGACCGGCGGAGACGTGCAGGATGTCGATATGATCCTTCAGGTAGCCGATCAGCTCGAGCGTCTCGTCAAAGTGCATGCCCTCTTCGGCGATCTCGTCGGCAGAGATGCGGAACTCAATCACGAAGTCCTCACCGCACTTGCGGCGGATGGCGTCGCAGACCTCGATGGCGAAGCGCGCGCGGTTTTTCGTGCTGCCGCCGTATTCGTCCGTGCGGTGGTTGTACAGGGGGCTGGTGAACTGGCTGATGAGGTTGCCGTGGCCGCCGTGGACAAGGCAGATGTCCATGCCGGCGCGCTTCATGCGTGCCGCGGCGTCGCCAAACTTCTCCACGGTCTCGGCGATCTTCTCGTGCGTCATCTCGATGGCGGCGATCGGCTCGCGGCCGAGGCGCGCAGCGCGGCTGCGCTCGGTGGAGGAGATGTTGGGGGAGGAGCTGAACGGCGCGTGGCCCACCGTCTCGAAAGCGGTGTTTTCGCCGTTGTGGTTGATCTCAAAGGAGGCGTGGCAGCCGTACTGCTTGCCCATGTCCGCGAACTTGGCCAGCGAGCGGATGCAGCGATCGTCGCTCAGGTCAAGCTGGAAAGCCTCGTCCTTGCACTCGGTGATGTCGATCGAGCAGTTGCCGACATAGATCGTGCTCACGCCGCCGCGGGCGAACATGCGGAACCATTCCACAAATTCACGGGTGACCAGACCGTCCCGGCTGGCGAGGTTCGGGGAGGGAGGAGCCAGAGTAATGCGGTTTTTGAAGTCGATGCCGCGAATGCGGATGGGATTGAAAACGTGTTTGTACTTGGAGCCCATATTGCATCTTTTCCTTTCCTGTAACAACTTGAGTCGGCGCTTTTCCCCGAAAAGGGCCGCGCCGCATATCCTGCCCCTCAGTATATCGGATAAGGCGGAAATATGCAAGATTTTTTGCTTTTCAGCGCGCACAACCGAAAAAGAAGCCTTCCGGAATTCATTGTTGCCGCCGCGGGACGGAATGTGCGCGGTGGGTGCGCGCGGATTTTCGCGTTTCGCGAAGACTTTGCGCAAAAAACCGCTGCCTCCGCGCGCGTAAAATTGCCCGGGACGGACATACTATTTCCGAAATGAATTTTTCGGGAGGGAACAGGATGAAGGTATCCGCGTTTATCAAGGGATTGGGCGCCGGTGTGATCGTCGGCAGCATGGTGTATATGTGCTGCGCGAAGAAGCCCTTTGGCAAGAGAAGCGGCATCGGCCGGGCGCTGCGAAAAGTGGGCGCTGTGGTGGAAGATGTGACGGATTTGATCGGTCTTTAAGAAAAATAAAAAAATTTGGAAAAACCTCTTGCATTTCGCTCCGGCATGTGCTATTATAATCGGGCGCTCAAGATGTGCGCCGTTAGCTCAGCTGGATAGAGCGTCTGGCTACGGACCAGAAGGTCAGGAGTTCGAATCTCTTACGGCGTGCCAAAATCCCGTGGAAACCTTGGTTTCCACGGGATTTTTCCTTTTCGGCCCGGAACCGGGAACAATGTCCGCAGTTTTGGGTGACAAAAGAAAAAGAAGCTGTCCGGTGCAAACCGGACAGCTTCTTTTTTTAACAATCAGACAATGTGCAGCGCGATGAGCACCTGCAAAACCACAAAGGCCACATAGATGCCCAGCAGCGTCAGACCCTGCCAGCGGCGCAGCTTGCCCTTGAACAGCGCGGGCAGCGTCATCAGCGCCATCACAACCACCATCAACGGGATCTCGAACAGCTGAGAGGTGTTGTAGCCCAGCAGCTTGCTTCCCTCCGGGATGGCAAAGGGAGAGATCGTCACCGCCGCGCCGGACACCAGCACGAGATTGAAGATGTTTGCGCCGATGATGTTGCCGAGCGACAGCGCGCCGTGTCCCTTCACAAGCGCGGTAACGGCCGTTACCAGCTCGGGCAGAGAGGTGCACAGCGCAACGATGGTCACGCCCACAACCTCCGTGGGGATGCCCGCCATGGTCGCCAGCGAGACGGAAGAGCCTTCCAGCATGTCCGCGCCCACGGCAATCAAAGCCGCGCTGATGACCAGCACAATCAGATCCTTCAGCAGAGAACCGCTCTTTTCTTCAGCTTCGGCTTCCTGCTCTCCTTCGCCAAGCGCCTCCACGGGATTCTTGAAGCCCTTGTAGATGGTGATCGCCATATACACAACGAACACCAGCAGCATGATGATGCCCAGCCATCTGTCAAAGCGGCCGAAAATGTATGCTGCAAGCATGTAAATCACAGCGGATGCAAAGAAGAACAGCACGGGCGTGCGGAGGGTCTTTTTCTCCACCGGTGCGGGCCGGATTGCAATGGTCAGCGCAGCAATCAGCGCCGTGTTGCAAATGATGGAGCCGATGGCGTTGCCGTAAGCAATCGCGCCGTTGTGGTTGACCGCCGCCGTGACGGACACCATCACCTCCGGCAGCGTCGTGCCGATGGACACCACCGTGGCGCCGATGATGATTTCCGGAACGCGGAATCGCTTGGCGATGCCCACCGCGCTGTCCACAAACCAGTCGCCGCCTTTAATCAGAAAAACAACGCCCACCGCGAACAGCAGCAGTGCGCCCCACAAGCTGCCGGTCAGCCCGTTATACCATGTAAGAAATTGTTCGATCATAATACTACCTTGTTTCTGTCTCTATTTAGCGTAAAACGCCGATACAACTCCGCGTGCCCGGAGGCCGCGGCTTTTCACTATGATGATGGCTTAGTCAAACGGATAACGATCCGGGGTGAAAGGCGTGTCCTCGCAGAACATCGCCTCGCGCGACAGGGGATAGTGATCCTCATACAGACAGAATCCGACGCCATATTCATCCCGACGTTTTCTGGTGATGTACTCTTCGCGCTTTGCCACATTGGTCTCGCCGATCAGGTATAAATACTGAATCTCCGCCCACTTTGCCATGATCTCATAATTTGTATTATGAGGTCAAGGAACAGATGGAATTTCATAGCAGATAAAAACAACGCACATATCATACCACTATACAAATCCCAAACACAAGACTTTTGTCGTAAAAAACATAATATAGTATAATAATTGTGTCTGAAACTGCAGAAAAACTGCATAAGAAAAGAACGGCCTTTGCAGCTGTGCTGCAAAGGCCGTTCTTCCCATGTTCACTTTCCCTATGAAATGTACCCGCAGAACGCTTCAACGCTGTCGCCTCAATGGGCTTTGCCGCGCCATCCGCGTGCGCGTTCCCGGCGATTTGTTTTGCCCGTCAGCGCTCCGCTATCAGCTTTTGCAGGATGGCTGCATCCGCCGGGCAGAAAGCATAGTCCGGGATCTCGTCTGCGGTGATCCAACGAATGTCGTTGTGCTCGAGCTTTTGCGGCACGCCCTCCGCGATCGCGGCGTTGAACAGCGTCAGATGCACCGTCAGGTCCGGATACTCGTGCAGGACATCCATAAAAACCGTGCCCACAGAAAGCGTGACGCCCAGCTCCTCCCGGCATTCCCGGATCAGCGCCTGTTCCATTGTCTCGCTGGGCTCAAGCTTGCCGCCCACGAACTCCCACAGCAGGCCTCTTGCCTTGTGGGCTGGGCGCTGACAGATCATAAATTTGTCGCCATCCCGGATCAGGGCCGCAACAACCTCTGTGATTTTCCTGTTTTCCATCATTTCACCGCCGATCTGTTTGTTTTTGCCATACAAAACGCTTCTTATTTGCCGGATTTCCGGTTCCGCGCACGCGAAGCTGTGTGGCAGCTACGGCGCCGCCGATATATATGTCCGCAAAAGCGCACGCGGCTTCTGTTTTTCAGGTCAGAGAGTCAAACGCGGCGACCGTGCGCAGCAGTTCGTAATCAAAAGCCTCACGCCCGTAGGCATCCAGAAAGCGGTCGATGTATTTCTCGCTTTGCAGATTGTAACGCAGCGACCAGCAGGCCCAGAACAAATCAATATGCTTATCCCCGCGCCCGGCCATGCCCAGATCAATGAAGGCGCGGAATGCAAAGTCTTTCAGAATGATGTTGGGCAGGCAGGCGTCCCCGTGGATGAGCGTGTCCGCCTTCAGCCGGTCTTTGTTCTCTTCGACAATCCGCAGCGCCTCCTGCGCGGAGCGGATGCCAAAACGCTCCAGCGGTACGCCCGGGTCGAAGTTTTCTCCCTGCGGATTTTCAGCGAAATCCGCGAAGATCTGCATGTGGGAGGACAGCGGCAGATTGTCGGGCGCGAGCCCGTGCAGCGCGCGCAGCGCCTGTGCAAAAACGTCGCACAGCTTTTCGGGATCGTCCAGATGGTGCGTCGCGTCCTCGCCGTCGGTGCTTCGGGTGAGCATGTAGTCGCGACCTTCCGATAAGTAGACGATGAGCTCCGGCCCCAACGCCTTTTCAAAGAAATGTTGCGCGAGCGCCGCCTCCCGCTTCAGCGCGCCGGCTGCATCCACTTTCAGATAAAAGCCGGAGTCGAGATAATACACCGCCGCATCGGAGCGGCAGCTGCTGTCATAGACCTGCACATCCTGCAAAAAGGGCCGTATTTCACTTGGGAAACTCGCGGCATCTATGCAAACCGGCTGTTTATTCATGCGATCGCACCCCCCTGTGCCAAATCCGGATTCGTCCGGTTTTTGCCATTATAGCATCCGGCTGCGAGATATACAAGCGCCCCGCGCTTGTCCGGATGGTGCGCGCGTGCTATAATGCAGCTGTCCGGTGAATCTGAGCTTGGAGGGCGTGCGTGTATGTGCGGTGAAATCACAATTTTGCAGGAACGAATCACGGCAGAAGAATATATCGCTTTTCTGAAAAGAAGCGACCTGGGCTCGCAGTATCCGAAAGAGCGCTTTGAAAACAGAATTGCAAAACTTGTCGGTTCCGCATCGATCAGCCTTGTCGCCCGGAATGAAAGCGGCGTCGCCGTCGGCGTCCTGTTTGGCCTGAGCGACTTTGCCTATTGGCTCTATGTGACCGATCTGGGCGTGGACAGAGCCTACACGGGGCGGGGGATCGGAAGGCGGCTGATGCAAACGGCCCACGAAATCGCAGGCGGCGAAAAGGACATTGCGGTGTATTTGGTCGCCAATGAGAATGCGGTCGGTTTTTATGAGAAGCTGGGCATGAAAAAATCGGTGGATGTGATGCAGTATAACAAAATGGATTGGACTGCCTTCACGGTGGAGTGAGTTTTCCCGAAGCCGGGATAGATAAAAACCTCCCTGCGTACTGTCGCAGGGAGGTTTTTTGCTTTGCGCAGCCCCGCTTTGTGCGGGGCTGTTCTTTTTTATGGCGGGTGCATCAGCCCGGATTGGCATCGGGCGATTCCTGTTCCGGCCCGGGGGCTTCCTGCTCGCGCTCGACGACGAGCTTGTCGTCCTCAAGACGCAGCAGCGCGCGGTCGCCGGCTTTCAGCGAGCCGTCGAGCAGCTTTTCCGCGACCTGATCCTCCACGACGGACTGGATCGTGCGCCGCAGCGGGCGCGCGCCGTAAACGGGGTCGAAGCCCTGCTCGGCGAGCTTGTCAAGCGCCTCGTCCGTGCAGTGCAGCGTCACGCCGAGCGCCTCCACGCGCGCGGACACCGTGCGCAGCAGATTGCCGCAGATGGCGCGGATGTTCTCCCGCGTGAGCTGGTGGAAGACGATGGTGTCGTCAATGCGGTTGAGAAATTCCGGACGGAACACGCGCTTGAGGTCGGAGAGAACGGCGGCGCGGATTTCCTCGTCGCTGCGCACGTTGTCACGGTTGCTCTCCGCGTCGAAGCCGAGGCGCTTTTTCGTCTCGGTGATGTTCCGCGCGCCGATGTTGCTGGTCATGACGATGATGGTGTTCTTGAAGTCCACGTGCCGCCCCTGACTGTCGGTCAGACGGCCGTCGTCGAGGATCTGCAGCATGATGTTGAACACATCCTCGTGCGCCTTTTCAATCTCGTCAAAGAGGATGACGCTGTAGGGCTTGCGGCGCACCTTTTCGGTGAGCTGGCCGCCGTCGTCATAGCCGACGTAGCCCGGAGGCGAGCCGATGAGCTTGGAAACCGTGTGCTTTTCCATGAATTCGGAC
Source organism: Oscillospiraceae bacterium (assembly GCA_017522015.1). Taxonomy (GTDB): domain Bacteria; phylum Bacillota; class Clostridia; order Oscillospirales; family Oscillospiraceae; genus SIG483. Next base: position 38,258 of record JAFXAW010000018.1, read on the forward strand.
ATATCCACGCGCAGCATGGCGTTTTCGTCGCCGAAGACGGCCTCCGCCAGCGCCTTGCAAAGCTCGGTCTTGCCGA
>JAFXAW010000019.1 GCA_017522015.1 Oscillospiraceae bacterium
GACAAGTCTCTGTCTACCTTTACCCTGACCGGCGAGCTGGAAGGCAACACCACCAGCAAGACCTACGGTATCGTGATCTACTGGGCACCCAACTCCAATGATGTTGACAACATCTTCAACATGAACAATGCCAATAAGGGCAAGACTCTGTCCATCGATCTGGGCATTAACCTGCAGGCCATCCAGGAGATGTACGAGTCCGACTCTTTCGGACCCGATTACGATGAGGATGCAGACTTTACTGGTAAGTCTTGGGATGGCACGGCGGATACCACTTGGTACAACGACAACGATACCGAGTTCACGATCACCACCCCTGAGCAGCTCGCGGGCTTTGCTCAGCTGGTTAATGAAGAAGGCAATACCTTTGCAGGTAAGACCGTAAAACTGGGAAAGAATATTGACCTGTATTGTGAAGACACCTCTCCGTCGGCTGACGGCGATCCCGTGACGTTCAGACCCATTGGTGACCATTCCAAGGATGGTACCTTTGAGGGTACCTTTGATGGCAACGGCAAGACCATCTTCAATCTCTACCAGAACGGTTGGGATCTCGGCTATGAGTGGGGAATTTACGGTTCCTACGGCCTGTTTGGCAATGTAAACAATGCCACCATCAAGAACCTGACCATCTCCGGTTCCGAGAGCTACATTGAGGGCGGCGACACCTCTTTTGTCGCAGGTAGTGCGACGGGAACCTGCGTGTTCGAGAACATCACGATTAAGGACAGCGTTTCCGCCACCTATAATAACGGAAATGGCGGCATTATCGGCTGGTCCGGAGCTGGCAACTATACCTTCAAAAACATCACAATTGCAGAAGATTGTGTCCTTGCCGGTCTTTGGGGTTCCTTTGATAGCTCCATCGGCGGTATTGTCGGTCAGGCAGAACCCGGCGCAACCTATAACTTTGAGAATGTAGATATTAAGTGCCGCATTGATGCCTACAACGACTGCACTGCTTCCTACGACTATTACAACTACCGTATGTGCGGTATGATCATCGGCCGTCTGGAAGCGACCACCACGATTGATGGTGTCAATTATCCCGATACCAGCAAGTACAACATCACCTGCAACAATGTGACCGTTACATACGGCGACTGGATGAATTATCATTACTGCGAGCCCACCCCCTCCGATCTTAATGGCGGAAGAGGTATGCGTGTCGAACCCGGCTATGCTTACGATGGCCTTCCCGCTGATTACGATCACAGCCAGTGTGTTGATAATCATATGAATTTGATCCCGTTTGATCAGATTTTCGGCGGCGATCAGATAGCCGTTAAGGGTCTGAAGACCTACGACGGTGTTACCGTAAAATACCCTGCTTAATTTTCCCCAGCCGACCCAAGGGCTTTTGCCCTTGGGCGGCGATCAAAGGGCATTGGCTGACGGTGCCTTTTGATTGCCGAAAAATTACGAAAGGAGGATACCCCATGAAAGCAAAAGCCAGGCTCTTGCTGATCGCCCTCGCGGCCATTTTTGTGACCGTGCTGACGCGGCCAACTTTAGCCTACTATACCACCATAGGTAAGGCTACCAATGTGGTGACCTCCGGTGATATTCAACTCCAAATTCACGAAAAAACTGCGGACGGTTCTGATTTTCCTGCCGAGGGTGTCTATATCATTCCCGGGGACATCGTTTCCAAGCAGGTGAGCGTGGAAAATGTCTGCGGCCATCCTTTCTACCTGCGTGTGAAGCTGGTTAGTGGCTCCACCAACGAGTCGCTGAGTGCCGATGAATGCTTGAAGCTGGATATTGATACCCGGAACTGGACTTCTCAGGACGGATATTACTACTACAACCAAATCCTCCAGCCGGGAGAGTGCACTTCTGCCTTGTTTACTCAGGTGGAGATCGTTGGCAGCAAGGTTGACCAGACTCATGTGGGATCCACTTTGAGCTTGACGGTGAATGCCTATGCCGTGCAGAGTGAAAATAACCCCGCCGATCATCCTTGGGATGCTTCCGGCTGGCCGGCGGAATAAAGGGGGCGCAATATGAAAAAGTGTTTTGCGGTCCTCGTTGTTTGCCTTGTTCTGGCGGCTTGTGTCTTGCCCGCCGCGGCGGCCAATGGGCAAGTGACGTATCAAAAAGGCGCGGAGAAGTTCATTTTCCTTCCGGGGTCAGAGTATTCGCCGACGGATTTGTTCCCGAATTTCAAGGATGTCATGCCCGGTGACAGCATTCAGCAGAAGATCCTGGTGAAAAATGATGCTGCCAATAACTGCAAAGTCAAGGTTTATATGCGGGCACTGGGCGCGCACGAAGACAGCGCTGCGTTCCTGTCGCAGCTTGATCTGACGGTTGCAAAGGGAACGGATACGGTTATGTTTGACGCCCCGGCGGATCAGACGGCGCAGCTTACGGATTGGGTGTGTTTGGGAACGCTGTATTCCGGCGGCGAGTGTGAGTTGATCGTCACGCTGGATGTGCCGGTGACTTTGGACAACCGGTTTATGGACCTAGTGGGGTATCTGGACTGGGAGTTCGCCGTGGAGGAGCTTCCGGTGGAGCCGGAGGATCCGAGACCGCCGCAGACCGGCGATGAGAGTCAGATTTTGCTGTGGGCAATCGTCCTGGCGGTTTCGTTGACTATGATTATTGTCCTGCTGTTTAGCAGAAAAAAGAAAGAGAAAGAATAACTGTGAAAGGGGGCGGGATGCCATGAAACGGAATAAGTGGAGAAAAGCGGCACTCGCTCTTTCGGCCTGCTTGTTTTTGCTTTGGTGGGTGCTGGGAACCGGCGCTACTTTGGCATGGTTCAGCGATGCCGATGAGGTCAGAAATGAGTTGAAGATCGGTTTGCTGGATTTGGGCGTAGAGTATAAAAACGACATTGTAACGGCATACACGCCTATGACACCTACCTCTGAGGTGTTTTACGACGAGGCGCTGTATGAGCCGGGGTATACGCAGGTCGCATATTTGAAGGTCCAGAATAACGGCAATGTTAATTTCAGATACAAGGTGTCTGTGACCGTTGAAGGCACAAGAGATGACGCAAAAGCCGTAAATGTCTGGGGTGAAAAGATCTATCTGCCGGATTATCTCCGTTTTGGCGCTGTGTTTGCAGAGAGCGAAGCGGAGCTGCAGGAGAAGGTAATTGATCGACTCAAGTCCAGAGAGCGTGCGGAAGATGCGCTCGGCACGTGGTCTGAAGAATCTCCGTATGTTTTTGAAGTTGGTGAAGCCCCTCACTTTGTGGCGCTGATCATCTATATGCCGGAGGAAGTGGATAACGTCGCCAACTACCGAGGCGCGAACATTCCCCAAGTCAAGTTGGGCATAACTGTATTTGCACAGCAAGCCAATGTGACCATGCCGAAGGATTAACGAATGAGGATGCTTTATGAAATTTAGGGAATTGTTTTCTATCCCCGAAGGGAAAAGAATAACAGAAAAAAGCTTATATAGAGTATTGGTTTCCTCTGTTTGCAGCGTCCTTTTGTGTATGGGCTGCCTGATCGGAACAACATGGGCCTGGTTCGCAGTCAGCATTGAAAACACGGAGAATGTGATCGAGATAGGGGAGCCTTCCGCTGTCCTGACGGTTGATGATGGCGTTCCGGTTGATTCCAAAACCGGTGGCACTTTTGAGTTGACCGTCGGTAAGCATAAGATCGAGGTGGCGAATACCAGCGACGCGTCGGATGATTTTAACAAGAAAAGTCCCCTCTATGTAACATTTTCTGTCGGCGAAAAAATTCAAGGGTATGTGGTTTTGTCCCAGGAAAACGGCCATTCTGCAACTTTGAATGTTGAAGTTAAGACAGAAAATGAGGCGGATGTGGAGTCTGTTGCAGATACAGATGCTTCTTGCACCATTACCTGGACGGTTTCCTGGAATAAACCTGGCGCTGACGTTAAGCAGCTGACTGATATGACGATTATAATCAGCGAGGCTGATGACGAGGGCAAAGAAGACGGGAAAGGTGATAACGAAGAAGACAAGGAATCCGGTGATCCCACGGGAGATCAAGATGACCCGGATGTAAACGGTGGTAAGCCCGGAGAAAACGACAATACCGGAGATAACGATAACACCGGAGATGGCGATAATACCGGAGATGGCGATAATACCGGAGATGGCGATAATACCGGAGATGGCGATAATACCGGAGACGACGGTAACACCGGAGGAAACGGCGAAACCGGAGGAGACGGTGACACCGGAGGAAACGGCGAAACCGGAGGAGACGGTAACACCGGAGATAACGAAAACGCCGGAGGAGACGGTAACATCACGGAGCCGGAGAACGACCCTAACGTGAACAACGCATAAATACCTGCGCCCGCCCATAAGCGAATTGCTATGTGGGCGGGCGTAGTTTTGCTGAGATGCGCATTCAGCTAAGATTTACAGATTCTTTATTGAAATGCACTTTTTTGGGTGTTAAAATATCTGCAACATAATTTTTTGAAAAGGAAAAGAGGCGCCGGAGATGAATATAGTCGAGCTGATTGAGAAAAAACGCGACGGTGGCGAGCTTTCCGGGGAGGAAATCGCGTGGATTATCCGCGGCTGCACGAGCGGAGAAATCCCGGACTATCAGCTCTCTGCGATGCTCATGGCGATCTGCATACGCGGCATGACGGAGCGGGAGACCTTTGATCTCACGATGGCCATGCTCCACAGTGGCGATACGCTTGACCTCTCGTCCGTTCCCGGGCTTAAAGCGGATAAGCACTCGACCGGCGGCGTCGGAGACAAGACCAGTCTTGTGCTTTGCCCGATTATGGCGTCGCTGGGCGTCAAAATGGCGAAAATGTCTGGCCGCGGCCTCGGACACACGGGCGGCACGCTGGATAAGCTGGAGAGTTTTTCCGGTTTTGACTGCAACTTGAGCGGGGAAGAATTCCTGGGACAGCTTCGGGAACATTCCTTTGTCATTTCCGGACAGGCGGCGAATCTCTGCCCGGCTGACAAGATTCTTTATGCACTGCGCGATGTGACAGGAACGGTTCCCAGCGTACCGCTGATCGTCAGCAGTATCATGTCCAAAAAACTGGCCGTCGGCGCGGATGTGATCGTGCTGGACGTCAAAACCGGCAGCGGCGGTTTTATGAAGAACGATGGGGACGCGGAGCACCTTGCGCGGCAGCTGATTAAAGTCGGTCGTGCGGCTGGCAAAAAGGTTGGCGCGATCGTGACGGATATGGACGAGCCGCTTGGTTACGCCGTTGGAAATGCGCTGGAGGTCGCGGAGGCGATTCATGTTTTGCAGGGCAAGACGGAGGCGGCACATCTGCTGGAACTCTGTCTCGCGCTCGGCGGTTTGATTCTGACGGAGGGCGGTCTCGCAAGGGATGATGCCGAGGCTCGCGAGATGATGCTGCACGCGGTGCAAAGCGGCAAGGCGCTTGATAAATTTGCAGCGCTTGTAAAGGTGCAGGGTGGCGATCCGGCCGCCGTATACAACACCGATCTGCTGCCGAAAGCAGGGTGCGTTCTGGAGGTTCCCGCACCGCAGAGCGGATATGTCCGGCATCTGGCTGCAAACGAGATCGGCAGAATCTGTCTGCATCTCGGTGGTGGACGGGAGACGCTGGAGAGCGTTATCGACCCCGCGGTCGGTCTCGTGCTGCAAAAGAAGGTCGGAGACCGTGTCGAGGCAGGGGAGAGTCTTGCGCAGATCCATGCCGCCGACAGAGCCTCCGGTGAGCGGGCGGCTGAAGCGTATCTGCGCGCTTGCGAGATCTCGGCAGAGAAACCGGCTTTGCCGCCGTTTATCCGGCGGAGAATTGTTTGACAAGGAGAGAACCACACCATGATTTTGCATACTGTGCAGCCTGAAGAAGTGGACGTATTCGGCTATCTGAAGCCGTCTGATCTTTTGCGCCACTGCACGGCTTCCTGCAGCGAGCAGAATGCAGCAGACGGATGTGATGAAGCCATTCACAGGATTGTGGCCGTCACGGGCTGGATGATTGCGCGCTTTTGCATGACGCAGAGCGCGCCGATCCGGACAGGGGAGAAGCTTGTGCTGCGCTGTTCGCCGCGTTCGATTGATGGCGCTGTCTATATCCGTCGTGTACGCGTGCATCGCGATGATGTGGAAGTGGCGTGCTGCGATTTTGCCTGGACGCTCGTGGACATGGAAAACCGGCGGATCCTGCGCGCAAAGGAGATCGACAGACAACTTGAGCTGTCTGAACCGATCGAGTTGCCGTCCGTGCCGCGCCTGCCAAGGGAAAAGGATTTGCCGGAGCTCGCGCGTCAGACAATTTCGCTCGCAGTCTGCGATGCGAACGGCCACTATTCCAGCGCAAACTATGTGGACATGCTTTGTGATGCGTTCGATTTCTGGGGGAACGGCGAGCGCCTCATGCGCAAGCTGCAGATTGAATACAAAAGCGAGTTTATGCCCGGCGAGGAACTGATTTTGTCCGGACGCATTACAGAGTCCGGCGTATCTGCGCACGGCACGCATTCCGATGGCCGCAGCGGATTTACGGCACATTTTGTGACGGAGGAAATTGCGGTGTGACACAAAGCGGAAACGGATAATTCACATTGTAATTTCTACGTAAATGTGAGATAAGAAGCGGATTTTTGCACTTCCCCAAAAGTAGTGCTTTTTCGACTTTTTTCGCTCTTTACAAGTCGCGGGCTATGCGCTATGATCTCCTTACAGATTATCCAATTGGTCTTGGCAGACCCGATTCGGAGACTCAGCTCATATCTTTATCCCACAACCCTATGGCGGAGCAAAGTGCTCCGCCACCTTTTTTTCGCCAGTGTTTTTGCATGCGTCCGTGTATGATGGATTCATCAGCAGGCAGTATGCGAAAGGGGTCGGAGAAAATGGCGTCAATGCAAAGAGTGGCGAAACGCGCAGTAGGCAGGGTGTTGTTCCTGCCGGTGGAAAGGATACGTGCAAATCCATCGCAGCCGCGGCGCTTTTTCGATCCGGAGCGGCTGGAGGCACTCTCGCAGAGCATTGCCCGCTACGGCGTTTTGCAGCCGCTGTCAGTGCGAAAGCGACAGGAACACTATGAACTGATCTCCGGGGAGCGACGGCTGCGCGCTGCGACTATGGCAGGCTTGCGCGAGGTTCCCTGTCTGCTCGTGAACGTCAATATGGAGGAGAGCAGCGTTCTTGCGCTTGTGGAGAATCTGCAAAGGGAAAACCTGAGCATTCTGGAGGGGGCGCAGGGAATATCCCGTCTCATCGAGATCTTTGGCCTGAGCAGGGAGGAAGCGGCAAGGCGTCTCGGCATGTCACCGAGTGCCGTGGCCAACAAGCTCAGACTATTGCGCCTGCCGGGCGATGTGCTGGACAAGCTGTGCAGCGCAGGCCTGACGGAGCGACACGGTCGCGCACTGCTGCGGCTCGGCAGCATTCAGATGCAGCGCCGGGCGTTGGAGAAGATGATTGGAGAGGACATGAACGTTGCCGCGGCAGAAAGCTATGTGGAAAGGCTGCTGCGCGGCGAAGAAGAAACAGAGCAATCGGAACACAAAGCGGAAAAGGAAGCGACCGCGCCGTCCTGCGCACAGCGCACCTTTGTGCTGAAGGATCTGCGCCTCTTCCAGAACACGCTCAGCCGCAGCATGGAGCTCTTGCGGCAGAGCGGCGTAACAGCGGAGCTCTCGCGCGAGGAGAGCGGGGATGCAGTAACCTTTACGATCCGGGTGCGGAAGTAAAGCGCGCGGACACGCTTGCGGATGGGCGCAATTTCCCAACGGAGGCACCCGGCTGAGAGCGAAGTGAAGCCGGATGAAAAAATGTACCGGACGGATTTGAAAGCCGTTTTCCAGCCTTGAAAAGAAAAGTACATTAACGCTTGCAATTGGCGTACAAAATTGATATAATTTCATTACCATTTTCGCATAATCGAACCCAGAAAACACAGAACATAGAAAAGGAGATTTTGGGATGCTCGCAAAGAATATTGAAAAGGTAGAAAAAATCAACCGTCTGGCAGATCTCCGTTATCCGCCGGTCGCGCTGAAGATGATCGAGGACGAGTCTGAGGTGCCGGAGAACGCTGTGCGCCCGCTGCGGGACACGGGTAAGCACATCGCGCTTTGCCAGGCTTTTGCGCTTTCCCGCCGTCAGGGAAAGGTTCTGTACCTCACGATGGAAGATCATTGGTGCTGGAACCCCATCATCACCTTCGGTATGGTGGATGAGGAGCTGGCTGCCAAGCCTTTCCTCATTAACAATCCGGATAAGGAGCACGTGGATAACTTCCTCGGTGCTTTTCCGAAGCTGCCTTACAACAAGTATAAGGGCATGCTGCTCGCTCCGCTGGACAAGGCTGATTTTGAGCCCGATGTTACGCTGATCTACTGCAAGAATGACCAGCTTCGCATCATCCTCATGGCTGTGGATACGCAGACTCACGCCATGCTCGACAGCAGCTTTACGCCTCTGGATTCCTGCACCTACAGCGTGATTCCGTCCATGCTCGAGGGTACATATCGCATCACGCTTCCGGATCCCGGCGAGTTTGAGCGTGCGCTGACTCCGGATGATGACATCATCTTTACGATTCCGAAGCAGAAGGAAGAAGAGTTCTACACCGGCATTGTGGCGCAGACGCAGCGCGGCAACCGCAACTCTTTCTATCCGATCATGAAGCCGGACTTTGAGCGTCCGCCTTTCTACAACCTCATCTTCGAAACCTGGGGCCTTGGCCAGAGTGAAGTCTGGGAGAAGGGCAGAGGTGCGCAGCCGAAGGACGTTATCTAAGGAAACGCTCTGAACGGGATGTATACGCTTGGATTCATCGGCACCGGCAACATGGGCGGCGCGATGGCGAGAGCCGCGTCGAAAAAGCTCTGCGGGGAGCAGATTCTGCTCGCCAACCGCACGGCGGAAAAAGCGCGTGCGCTTGCCAAAGATCTCGGCTGTGCGGCGGCGGATAATGCCACCGTTTGCCGGGAAAGCCAATACATTGTCTTGGGTGTAAAGCCGCAGATGATGCCGGGGCTTCTCAATGAACTTGCGCCGATTCTGCGCAGCAGGGAAGACCGTTTTGTGCTTGTAACGATGGCTGCCGGGCTGACGGTTGCGCGCATTCGCGAGCTTGCCGGCGGGGAATATCCGGTCATCCGCATCATGCCGAACACGCCCTGCGCGGTTGGGAGCGGCGTGGTGCTCTGCTGCAGGAGCGAGAACGTGTCGGACGCGGAGTACAAAGCCTTTCAGGATGCTTTTTCCGAAGCCGGATTGATTCTGGACATCGGCGAGAGTCTGATGGATGCCGGAAGCGCGATTTCCGGCTGCGGACCTGCGTTTGTGTATATGTTCATTGAGTCACTTTCGGATGCGGGCGTTGCCTGCGGACTGCCGTATGCGGACGCGCAGCGTCTCGCTGCGGCGACTGTGGAGGGCGCAGCAAAGATGGTGCAGCAAAGCACGGAGCATCCGGCGCAGCTGCGCAATCTGGTTTGCAGCCCGGCCGGCTCGACCATCGAGGGTGTGCTGTGTCTTGAAAACCGCGGCTTTCGTGCAGCGGTGAGCGAGAGCGTGCGTGCATCGTTTGAACGGACGAAAGAGCTTGGAAAATAACTGATAACAGGTAAATGGACGGAGCCTTCCGAATCGGAAGGCTCCGTTTGCCTTGTTTCAATGAGATAGACGGACGCGCATAGGAACCGCCACCCTGTGAAACGGCCTTGATATAAGCGAATCCGGCACATGTGAGACCGACGGGGCTTGACCTTTTTCGGGAAACGGGTATAATAGTAAGGTCAATGAAATGAATTGGAGGAACATGCTTTGATTATTGCAGTTGCTTATGAAAACGGAAATGTCTTTCAGCACTTCGGAAAGACGGAAACTTTCAAGATTTATGAAGTGGAAAACGGAAACATCGTCTCCGAAGCCGTGATCGGCACGGAAGGCGCCGGCCATGAAGCTCTGGCGGATTTCCTTGCTGAGAAGCACGTGGACGTTGTGATCTGCGGCGGCCTTGGTGACGGCGCACAGGCGGCGCTTGCGCAGGCAGGTATTGAGGTTATCTCCGGCGCAGAGGGTGATGCGGACGCAGCGTGCAGCGCCTATCTGCAGGGCACGCTCGAGAGCTGCGGTGCCAACTGCGACCATCATCATGATGACGAAGAGGGCGGCTGCGGCGGACATTGCGGCGGTGGCTGCGGTGGTTGCCACGGCTGTCACGCGCCGGACTTTGACGGCCCCAACGTCGGCAAGGTCTGCAGAGTGCACTACAGAGGCACCTATAACGACGGCACGGAGTTTGACGCCTCCTACGGCCGCGGCGAGCCGCTGGAGTTTATCTGCGGCGCAGGCATGATGATTCACGGCTTTGACAAGGCAGTTGCCACGATGGAAGTCGGACAGATTATCGACATCCATCTGACGCCGGATGAGGCTTACGGCTATCCGGATCCCAACGCGATCTTTACTATCGAGATCGCCCGGCTTCCCGGCAGCGAAGAGCTCATCGCCGGACAGAGAGTTGTGCTTTACGATAACATGGAGCGCCCCTTCCGCGTGACGGTCAAGGCCAGAGATAAGGAGACCATCACCTTCGATGCCAACTCCGAGATGGCCGGCAAGGAGCTCAACTTCCGCATTGAGCTCGTCGAGGTGCGGGACTAAGACAAAGGTTCCGGAATTAGCGGGAAAGATTGGATTGGAGAGAATGAGGATGGAAATGCAGGAGACAAGACCCTATGTTTCGTGGGAACTGATGCACGATTTTATGGTCGACGCTTTCGTTGGTTACGGTGTGCCACGTGAGGATGCGCTGATTTGCACGGATGTTTTGTTGGAATCGGACAGACGCGGCATTGAAAGCCACGGCTGCAACCGCTTCAAGCCCATCTATCTCGACCGCATCCGTAACGGGACGCTCAAGCCTGTTACGGAGATCGAAGTGCTCAAGGAAACGCCCACCACGCTGGTGTATGACGCGCATGACGGTATGGGTATGGTGGCCAGCTATCGCATGATGGAAAAGCTGATCGAGAAGGCCAAAATTTACGGCATGGCCGGCGGCTCCATCCGCAGCTCGACGCATTACGGCATTGCGGGCTACTGGACCACGATGGCCAGCAAGGAAGGCCTGATTGGCATCACGGGAACGAACGCAAGGCCGTCCATCGCGCCGACTTTCGGCGTGGAGAACATGATGGGCACAAACCCGCTGACCTTTGCGCTGCCCACGGATGAGGAATTCCCGTTCTGCATCGACTGCGCTACCTCCACTGTGCAGCGCGGCAAGATCGAATATTATGCCCGTCAGGGCAAGCCCACGCCTGCCGGCATGGTCATCGGGAAGGACGGCTCCATCCTTACGGATTCTGACAGCATTCTCGAAGCTCTGGTTGCGGGCGAAGCAGCGCTCACGCCTCTTGGCGGTGCGGGTGACGAGATGTGCGGCTACAAGGGCTATGGTTATGCCGCGACGGTGGAGATTCTCTCCGCTGCGCTCGCAGGCGGGCCGTTCATGAAGGCACTCACCGGTCTTGCGCCGGACGGTACGCGGCAGATGTACAGCCTTGGCCACTTCTTCTTTGTCATCAATCCGGACTTCTTTATGGGCGGGGAAACCTTCCGCAAGACGGCTGGCGACATTTGCCGGGCGCTGCGTGCCTCCCAGAAAGCGCCGGGTCAGGAGCGCATCTACACGGCGGGTGAGAAGGAATGGCTCACCTGGCAGGAGCGCAAGGACAAGGGCGTGCCTGTGGGTGAGGCCGTGCAAAAGGAACTCACCGCAATCCGCGATGAGCTGAAGCTGCCTTATCGCTTCCCTTTTGAGGCGTAATTGAAGAACTATAAAACCGGCGACATGCAGGCCTCTGCATGTCGCCGGTTTCTTTTTTTAGTATATTGCTCAGACCTCAAGCGTGAAGTCCAGAAATGCAGCGCTGCCTGTGCCGCGGTAGGTGAAATACAGGGCGTGTACGCCGGCCAGAAGCGTAATGTCAGAAGCGGTTTCTGTCCAGAGCGTGTTGTGTCCGACCGGGATGGTGCCGAGCACGGGGCCGTCCCAACTGGTGCGAATCTCAAACACGCCTTTGCAGTAACCGCGCGTGCGCACCCGAAGCTGATGAACGTCAACAAGTTCAAAATACTTAAAGCCCGCTGTGCAGCCGTCCGTCATGTTGAGGATATATCCGGCTTCCTCGTCTCCGTCGCGTCCGTCCTGCGTGAGAATGGGATGTGCAGCGGAGAGCCAGAGCCCGTTGCCGCCCATACCGCCGGTGTAGGCGTTGTCGGTGGGGGAGAAGAGATTGCAGGCGATGTACGCGCCGTATCTGCCCTTGCCGGGCAGCGGCCCGCCGTTTAAGCCGCAGGAGGTCATCTCCACCTGCGGGATCTTGCCATCTGAATCGAAGAAAATCTCCTCCGCGCAGGCCTGTCGGCTGTAATTCGTGCCGTTTGTGTGGCGGTGATAGAAGATATACCACTTACCGCTGATCTCCACAATGCTGCCGTGGTTGTTGCCGCCGTAGAACATAGGCTTTTCGGCAGGTTTTCCGCACTCCATCCCGATGTCGTTGTTGCTGATGATGACGCCGCCGTAGCGAAAGCCGCCGAGAGGATTGTCTGATACGGCGTAACACAGCTCATACATCTGCTGTGAGGAATAGATGAAGTAATATTTATCACCGACCTTGCGGATGGAGGGGGCCTCGAAAAAGGCGTGCCCCTCAAAGCCGGTTCCCTCGGCGTACGCACCGCTTGGTGCGACAAACTCCGGCGCGCGCTCGACGGTGAGCATGTCTTCTCCAAGCACCGTGACCATCGCGCCGTGGCGACTTATGTCATGCGGGAATGAAAAACCTGTGTAGAGATAGGTCTTGCTGCCCTCCGTCAGTACGCCGGGGTCAAACTGCGGCTCGTCGCCTGCGCGCTCGCCGAGCAGGGTTCCGTCCGGATAATGGACGTAACCGTGGAATGTATATTTCCCGGCGGGCGTATCGCATACCGCGACGGACACGATGTCAAGCCGGTCGAGCACATAGTAGAGATAATAGCGACCGTCCGGGCCGCGCGTCACATCCGGGGCATAGAGGCAGGCAGCGCCGTCCGGATTGCGTGGATCGTCAGTTTTGCGATATATGACGCCCTCGTATCGCCACGCACCGAGATCATCACAGGGCGCTGACCAGCAGACATAGTCGTTGAGGCAGTAGGCGTGGCTGCCGAAGCGGTCGTGCGAGCCGTAGACATACACGCGCCCGTCAAAAACATAGGGTTCTCCGTCCGGGATATACTCCCAGGAGGGAAGATAGGGATTAAAGGCCAAAGATTTTCCGCTTTGCATCCGACACCTCGCGTGTTTTGTTTTTACAGCGCTTTTCCGTCAGAAAAAGCCTTGCCGACTTTGGTGCCAACGCCGTAATAGTCCAGATTCACAGCGTCAAAGCAGATGGGCTTGAGCTTTTCGCGGCTGATGTTTCCGTCTTCATCCAGAATGGACTCATCGGCGGAGACATTGACGATCTCGCCGACCACAATGCCGTCCTCGTTGAACTTCAAAAGTTTGCACTCCAGCGCCATATGCAGTTCCCGGATGATCGGCGCGTTGACAAAGGCGCTCTTTTCAGCCGTAAAGCCGGCTTTAGCAAACTTGTCGGGAATTCGGTTGCCGGAGGCGATGCCGACATAGTCACAGGGGACAACGGTATCTTCCGTTGCGAAGCTGACGGTGAATGCGCCGTTTGCCCGAATGTTCTTTGTGGTCTTGTGGCCGTCGGATAGGCAGAGCATCATCAGATTCGTGTCATAGACGCCGCCCCAGGCCGCATTCATGGCGTTGGGCGCGCCGTTTTCATCATAAGTGCCGACGATCAGCACAGGCATGGGATACAGCCAGTTGTTTGCTCCAAAATTTTTGCGCATAAAAAACACCTCTCGCATATTTTAATCAGGATTTGGCTTATTGCCGCTTCGGATAAAACACAATGCGGATGGGCACATCCATGATTCGGGTCAGCACCGCCGCACGGCGGCACTGCCCGGACGCGCCAATCCGCATGGATTGTTTCAGCTCACGCTTTTGCTGGGCTCTGTGTTACAATTTTCGGGGTTAAGATTGTTTATGGCCGCGGTAAAGAGATTCAGAATCGCGCTGTCATCGCAATACTTCTTCTTCAGCTCCTGATAATACATCGGCTTGCCCACGTGCATGGTGTGTGTTTCCGATCTGCAATAGACCGGATAGATTGGCAGATCCACGCCTGTCTGCTTGAAATAGAGCTTGCTGAGCACAAGAAAGCCTCTGAATACGCCGACAAGCTGACTTCGGTAACCCTCGCTTGCATCCTCCGGGAAGATGACAATCGAAATGTCCTTATGCAGGCATTCCAGAGAATACTGCATCGTCCTGCGCAGACCGGCGGTGTCATAGTGAACGGGCAGCACACCGCCGGCAGAATAGGCGATTCTGGAGATGATGCCGAACAGATAAGTCAGGATGAATGACCGAACCTTGCCGAAACGCAGTTTTTGCCGGTAAAAGACATGGTAGAGATAGTTCGTGCGCTCCTTATAATTTCCGAGCATCTGATGTGCGCCCCAAATCATCATGCGCACAGGCAGATACATTCTTATGCTCAGCGGCCCCTCGGCGCCGCTGTGGTTGCTGACGTAGATCGCTCTGCGTGGCAGCGGCTGCTTGTCGGGCAGGAGAATATTGTGCTTGGATTTGAACAGCCTGAGGAGATTAAACAGAAATCTGTCAAACAAATTGTCCGACGTTTTAATCTTAAACTTTTTCGTTCCATGTTCCATAATAAACCTCCCAGTGCAGAAATAAGTCAATATGTAAAAGGTTCAAACACCGTAGAGCCCATTCGAAACTCGCTGCAGCCGATTCAATACGGCTGACAACGCAGTTATTATAGCATATCTGAAAGAATTTGTCACGGATTCTTAAAAAACTCTTTTTGCTGTGTGTTCGATATTTTACAGGCGGGCGTTAACCATGCGTGGAGAGGAAAGGTATAATTCTGCTGCACGACTGTACTGAAAAAGGTGCGGACAGTTTTGAAAAGAACTGTCCGCACCTTTTTTGTTTTGGCTTATTCTGCGGTACTTGCGCCGGAGAGAATTTGTGCCAATGTGGAGTTGCCGTCGAGAATAACGGTTTTCTCGCTGCCTGTCAGGCTCTGCTTGAGCGCATCGAGTGCCAGCGTGAATTCATAGAAATCGCGCTTGTCCTCTGAATCGTAAGCCTCCGCCAGAAGACGCATATATTCCGCCTCTCCCTCGGCCTCCAGCTTCGCGGCGTCCGCCTGCGCGTTGGAGATGAGGATGTTGACCTGCTTATCCACATCGTTGCGGATAATGCTGGCGTCATAATTGCCGTCGGCAGTGAATTTTTCCGCCATCTGGTTGCGCTCGGAAATCATACGGGAATAAACTGCGTTGAGGTTGGATTCCGGCAGATCGAACTGCTTGATCTTCACATCCTCCACATGGATGCCGTAGGTCTGGGCGAGCTCGTTTACATTGGTCGCGATGCCGGAATAGATGTCATTACGCAGATATGCGTCGTCCATGTTGATGATGTCCGACTGGGCAAGCGTGCCCATAACGGTTTTCAGCTCGTTATAGGTGAGCGCATCGAGACGCTGCTCCGCAACGCCGGTGCTGCCGAGCGTCTGATAGAAACGCAGAGGGTCGGCAATCTGCCACAGAACATAGCAGTCAACCGTCATGTTCTGTTTGTCGGAGGTGAGCACCTCGGACGGCGGAATATCGTAGAGCTGTGTTGCGCTGGAAAAATACTTTACGGAATCGACAAAGGGCACCTTGGCGTGCAGTCCTGCCTCACCGGTGGTGTCGATGATTTTGGAAAAACGCACGGTACAGGCGTATTCATTTTCCTTTACGGTGAAAACGGAGTTGGCGGCGACAATGATAAGCAAAACGGCAATGACAGCGATCATAATCCACTTTTTCATATCAATAGCCTCCTTCCGTAATTTCCACAAGGCTTTCAATCGGCAGAAGCTTCTGCACGCTCGAGCCATCGGTCGCGGTGTCGATATACAGCCTTACGCCGGGCAGAACATCCTTGATGGCCTCATAGTACATTCTTGAACGGGTGATCTCCGGGTCGCGGGCGTATTGCTCGTACATGGCGGAGAACATCGCCACCTGCTCAACGGCCTCGTTGATGCGCTTTTGCTTGAGATATTCTGCGTTCTGTATCAGCTGGTCGGCCTGCGCCTGCGCCTCGGGTAGCTGTGCGTTCTGGTAGGCCATGGCCTGATTGACCACGGTTTCCGCCTGCTGCTTGGCCGTTTCTACGGCCTTGAAGGCCTCAATGACCTCCGCCGTGGGAGGCTCGGAGTCCTGAATCTTCACATCCACAAGCGTCAGACCGATGTCATACTGCTCCAGGATATGCGAGACAAGCTCCTTGACCTGCATCTGAATATTCTCCTTGCCGTCCGTGAGAACAGCGTCCACGGAGCTGGAGCCGACGACGTTGCGCACCTGGCTCTGAATCAGATTGCGCAGAATCGACTCCGGATTGTTGGAGGAAAAGAGATACTTCACCGGGTCCGAGATTTTGTATTCGACGAAGAAATCCACATTCACGGTGTTGTAATCGCCGGTGATCATGGAGCTTTCATCGGTCTGTACAGCATAGCCTTCAGGCGCGCTTTCGTCCGTGCTGTAGCCCAGCTCGATCTTCTGATAGACGTTCACATCCACCTTATACACACGCTGTATGCCAAAGGGCAGCTTAAAGTGTACGCCCGCGTCCGCGATGTCCGTGACTTTGCCGAAGGTAGTCACAACGCCCTGCTGCTTGTCGTTCACCGTGAAGAAGCAGGTGAAGCTGCAGATCAGAAGCAGAATAATGATGATGCCCGGAACAATCAGGCGCGTAATCTTCCTGTCCTTTGCCGACTTCGGCGGCGGTGGAGGAGGACTGTTCTTGGGGGCAGACCAGCGGTAGCTGCCGTCGTTGTTGTATTCCATTTGATTGCCACATTCCTTTCCTGTGATTGTTTATATTCAATTACTGCAATTTCTGTGTTTAGTATACCGATTCTGACGGTATTCGTCAACAATGTGACGAGGGCCAGGAGCGCCGCGGCGCAGCAGGAGACGCCTGTCGTGGCGCGCCTCATCCGGGCAGATCTTTTTGCTTCAGAACTGCATATACAGAAAGATCGAGTCGCTGAAAGCTTCGCCCAGCCCGCCGAAGAGCACAACGGCAAAAAACAGCGCAAGGTACAGCGGCCAGCGGATCCACAGGCTCAGCTCTGCGATTTTTTCCCGCAGTTTCATGCGGCGCCGTAGCAGGGAAGTGATCAGCAGGAGCAGCGCACAGACCAGGAGCAGCCAAAGCTCCGCCTTGTCCGCGAAGACTGTTTCAAGCTGGCTAAAATTGACAAAATCCCGGAAAATGCTGCCGGTCATTCGGGTTGCTGCAATGAGTCCGTCGGCGCGAAACAGCAGCCATCCGTAGGCAACCAGCGCGAATGTGACGATCTGCCGCAGCAAACGGTGCAGAAACGCGTCCTCCCGCACACCGAGATGCGCACGCAACCGCTTTTTCAAGGGGGCTGTGATGTCGCCAATGATCTGCAAAGCGCCATGATAGAGACCCCACGCAACATAGTGAATCCCCACGCCGTGCCAGACTCCGGACACAAAAAATGTGAGCAGCAGATTTCCATATTTGCGCAGCTTGCCCTTCCGGCTGCCCCCGAGCGGGATATATACATAATCACGCAGCCATGCGCTCAGAGAGATATGCCATCTGCGCCAGAAATCGCGGATGGACACGGCAAAATAAGGGGAATCGAAGTTGTCCATCAGTTCAACGCCCAGCATCTGTGCCACACCGCGGCAGATGTTGACACAGCCGGAGAAGTCTGCATAAAGCTGCAGCGCGTACAGCAGAACGGCCAGAATCACCGTAAGCCCCGAATAGGTGCTATAGTCCGCAAACACAGGATCGACAAAGCCGGCGGCGCGGTTGGCGATCACCAGCTTGAGAAACAGTCCCCACAGCATGAGCTGCGCGCCCTGCGTCAGATCCTTGTAGCTGAAGCGGTTGCCGTGAAAGAGCGTCGGACTGAGCTGGCTCATGCGACTGATGGGCCCCTGCACAACAAGCGGGAAGAAGGACAAAAACAGCGCAAGCTTCAGCGGATTGCGCTCGGCAGGCACATCGCCGCGGTAGACATCCACCGCATAGCCGATCGCCTGCAGCGTGAAAAAGGACAGCCCCAGCGGCACGAGCACATCCAGCGTTAGGGTGGGGGTGTCAAAGAAACGCGCGGACAGGCCGAGAAAGTAATTGATAAACTTAATGAAAAGCAAGCCGCCGGAAGTGAGGATGATATACACGGCGAGCAGGGCGGCGCGCCCCTTTTTGAGCTTCTCAAAAAGGCGGGTGCAGAGGTAGCTTGCCGCGATCAGCAGCACCAGCACCGCAAGGTTTTCCAAACCTGACGCGGCGTAAAAGACCAGACTGGCGACCAGAAGCACATAAGCGCGCGCTTTCAGCGGCGCCAGATAGTACACCAAAACTGTGGCCGCCACGAAGAAGAAAAAGTCAAACGAAATGTAGGACATAGCGCCTCCTATTCTTCGTCACGGATGTACGCACTGAGCTGAGCTGCCAGATACGACGAAAGCTTTGTGCTGCCGGAAAGATTCAGATGATTCGGGTCGTAGAAGTCGGTGCTGTAATCGAGCGCGAGTGCCTCGATGGGCTCGTTCGCGTCAATGAATTCCAGTCCACGCTCCTGCGCATAGCGCTTGACGGCACAATGGATGCTGTAGCTCTCCTCGTCCATAGCGGTGGGGGCGGAGAGAAGAATCAGACGGATGTTGTTTTCCTTGCACAACGCGACCATGCGATCGAGATATTCCAAATCGCGCGCGTTGATCTCAACCGGGACGGTCGTCTCCGGCAGTGGCGACGGCTCCGTTACCGTTGCGTCCGTCAGATAGACATAGCCGCGGTGCTCGTCCTGCAGCGTGCGGCGGTTAAAGGTGAAATCGTCGCGCGTGAGCTCGTCCCAGCGGCTGCCGTAGCGGAAAAGCGTCAGATAATAAGGGAGCTTGTTCTCCTTTTCGCCCACAAGGCTATGAATCAGCCGCAGCTTGTTCAGGGACATGGGCATAGGCTCGGTGGCATCGGCGATCACGGAGTCCTCAATTTCGCCCACGGCGCGGTTGACCATGTGCGTCTCCAGAATGAAAATGTCGGGCTTTTGATTCTTCAGCGCAGCGCGCATATAGTAATAGGTCGCGCACAGCGGCTGCTGCTGCGTGGCCAGCACATAGGCGGAGATGCCGTAGTCCGCCATAACTGCAGGATTGAGCGAGCAGTACATGTGGCTCGAGCCGAAGCCGACAAGGTCAATGCTGTTGTCCGGCTCGTTGAAATAGCCGCCCACCTTGTCTGTATAGTTCCAGGCGCCGTCCAGCGTTTTGCGCTCAAAGATCGGCGTTGCAAGGGCGAAAAGGGCAGCCAGAATAATGAAAAAACAGATGCTTCTCAGCAGGGGTTTTGAATTTTTCATGAGCGCTCCTTTCGTCGGTTTCGTTTGTTTGCTGTTCTATCATAGCACATCCGGCGAAAATTTCAATGGGGGTGGGAAGATGGATGTTATGGAGGGTGAAAGTAAAAACAGTGCAAAAATGCTTTTCGGAGGATCGTGGCAGTTACAAAAAATTTAACATATTCTGTGTTGTAAAGTGGGGAGCGAAATGTTATAATCCTGCCATAAATACATAACAACTGGAGGAATTTTCATGGAACAGTTCGTTAAGAACCTGATTGATTTTGGCACCAATGTTTGCGGCAAAATTGTTCTGGCAATTATCGCATTTGTGGTTGGCGTGCTGCTCATCAAACTGATTAAAAAGCTCCTTGGCAAGGCGGAGAAGTTTTCCAAGCTTGACAAATCCGTACAGAGCTATCTCAAGAGCTTTATCAGCTTCGCGCTGTATGCCTTGCTGCTGATTATCGTGATCGGCATTCTGGGCATTCCGATGAGCTCCGTGATCGCGGTGCTCGCTTCCTGCGCGCTGGCGATCGGCCTTGCGCTGCAGGGTGCGCTGAGCAACTTTGCCGGCGGCATTATGATCCTCATCTTCAAGCCGTTCCGCGTGGGTGACTATATTCAGGCCTCCGGCGCCGAGGGCACGGTGCGCAGCACCAGCATTTTCTACACCGAGATCATCACGGTGGACAACAAGCGCATCATGGTTCCCAACGGCGATCTGATGGGCTCCAATGTCACAAACTACAGCTGTGAGGCGCTTCGCCGCGTGGATCTGGACTTCAGAGTCACCAACGATGTTGATCAGAACCTTGTGAACGGTCTGCTGCTGAAGGCAGCGGAGGAGACGGAGAATGTCAAGAACGAGCCTGCGGCATTTGCCCGTCTGAGCGGTGTTGAAGATGACACCTATATCTTCACTGTGCGCGCCTGGTGCGATTCCGCAATCTACTGGGATGTTTATTTCGCTCTGCTGGAGAATTGCAGCAAGGCCCTTGCGGATAACAACATCGAAAAACCCGAGGATCGCATTGCGGTTCGCGTCGTTCGCGAAGACTGATCCGGAAAGCATTACAGCCTTTTTACTTAGGTGCATAACCGAAAATACACTGATACATCGCGCCTGTCGGATGCCATATCAAACGCCTGTTTGATATGGCATCTTTTGTTGACCTCTTGTCCCGCACAGAGGATGAACCAACAAAATTGTCTGATTTGTTGTCGGTTTTCCTTGCCCTGTGTCATATGTTGTCGTATAATGTCAAATTGTAGAAGTAATTTCATGGGGGCGTTTGAAATGAAAATGATCCGAATTGCGGCCGTCATCCTTGCGGTACTGTGCCTGTCTGCCTGCACCGCGGGTAAAACAGATGAATCTGGGGTGAATTCTCCGGATCCGACTCCGTCTGCGGAACAGACGCTTGCGCAGACCTTCCCGCTCGGCGGGCAGGAGCTGGAGGCTGACGCAACGGAAGCCACACTCGTCAGCGGGGAATACAGCGGCGATCAGCTTTTGGAGCAGCTGGGTGCTTTTTCTGCGATGCAGAAAGTAATTCTTCCGGAAACTGAGCTTTCTTTTGAACAGCTGGATGCGCTGCGGAAGGCATATCCTGAGATCGGCTTTGAATACACAGTGAAGCTGCTTGACGAGGTTTTGAAACCGGATATTGCTGAAATCGACCTGAGCGGACTGATGCCGGAGCAGGTTGAGGATGCGGTGAAGAAGCTGCAAATGCTGCCGGAGCTTACGCAGGTTGAACTGATGAACGGCGACAAGTGCGCGCTTTCGGTAGAAGATGTGAAGCTGCTTCGTGACGGCTTGCCGGAGGCGAGCATCCACTATGTTTTTGAGCTTTTCGGGCAGAGTGTTTCCACCACCGACGAGCGTGTTGAGTATGATGAAGTGGAGATCGGAAATGAGGGCGAGGCGAGCATTCGCGCCGCGCTGAGCATTTTGCAGGACGGCACGTATGTCAAGTTTGACGACTGCGGCATTGACAGCGAGGTCATGGCCGGCATTCGGGATGACTATCCGAATCTTAAGGTTGTCTGGCGCGTGCACTGCGGCTATTTTGATCTGCTGACGGATGAGGAAATGGTCCGCGCGATCTTTGACCTAAATGATTCCAACTGCCATGAGCTTAAGTATTGCACCGAGGTCAAGTATATGGACATCGGGCACAATGACAACCTTACGGACATCAGCTTTATATCCTATATGCCGAAGCTGGAGATCCTGATTTTGTCGGGCAGCCCCTTCACTGACACGACTCCGTTTGCAAACTGCCCCAATCTGGAGTGGTTTGAGATCGTGTGGTGCGGCTATGTGACGGATATTTCCTCTCTGGAAAACTGCCCGAATCTGAAATACGTGAATATCTCTCACACACAGGTGACGGATCTGTCCGCTCTGGAGGATAAGCCGCTCGAGCGCTTTGTTTACTACACTCCCAAGGTGAGCGCTGACCAGGAGGCGGAGTTCATTGCTCAGCATCCGGATTGCTGGGTCAGCTTCCGGGGAAAGAATGAGTACATGAAAGGCTGGCGCTATGATGATGACGCAGGCGGACAGCCCTGTGAAATGTATTCCAAGGTGCGGGAGGTTTTCCGCTATGACGAGAATTTCTATAACCACAAGGGTGCGTAATACCTTGCGGGACAAATATATTCAAATGCAGCCTGCGCAATATTCCGTTTGAGCAAGCTGCGTGAGAGCAAGCAAGAAGGGAGATGCAATTGCATCTCCCTTCTTGCTGTCTGATTCAAAACGAATCCGATGCCACGCATTAAAACCGCTTGTTATTTACACGAGTGAACGTTATAATGGATTTTAAGTGGAGGGGGATAATTATGCCGCTTGAAATTGTTCGCAACGACATCACGAAAATGGCTGTGGATGCCATTGTAAACGCAGCCAATGAGTCACTTTTGGGCGGTGGCGGTGTGGACGGCTGCATCCATCGTGCAGCCGGACCGGAACTGCTGGCTGAGTGCAGGACGCTGGGTGGCTGCAAGACCGGTGATGCAAAAATCACCAAGGCGTACCGTTTGCCCTGCAAATATGTGATACATACCGTTGGCCCGGTTTGGAAGGGCGGCACGAGCGGAGAGCGGGAGAGACTCATTTCCTGTTACCGGACAAGCCTTGCCCTTGCGAAAGAACACAAGTGCGAATCGGTGGCTTTTCCGCTGATTTCTTCCGGCGTCTACGGCTATCCAAAGGACCGGGCACTGCGCGTGGCGGTAGATACGATCGGGGAGTTCCTCATGGAAAACGACATGACGGTTTACATCGTAATCTTCGACCGCGCCGCCTATCAGATCAGCAATAAGCTGTTTGCGAACATTGCCGAGTACATTGATGACCATTATGTGGACGAGCACGCAGACTCCCGCCGTGAACGCCTGCGCAGAATGAACCGGCTGGAAAGCAAGGCCAGCATGGTCTGCGAGGATGCAATTATGGCCGCTCCGCTGGCCATGAGCATGGATGGCGGCCGTTTGGACGATTTGCTTGTCGAACTGGATGCCGGCTTTTCCGAAACGCTGCTCAAGCTCATCGACCGCACCGGGAAAAAGGATTCCGAGATCTACAAAAAGGCGAATGTGGATCGCAAACTGTTCTCCAAAATTCGCAACAATCCGGACTATAAACCCTCCAAGACCACGGCGATTGCGTTTGCCATCGCTTTGGAACTGGATTTGGAGGAGACCCGCGACTTCATTGCCCGCGCAGGATTTGCCCTCAGCCACAGCAGCAAATTCGATGTCATCATCGAATATTTCATCGAAACGAAGAATTACGACATTTTTGAGATTAATGAGGCGCTGTTTGCCTTCGATCAAAGCTTGTTAGGAGCGTGAGCATATGTTGAAATTCATTTGCTACCCCAAGTGCACCACCTGCCAAAAGGCGCGCAAGTGGCTGGACGAGAACAACATCGAATACGAATTTCGTGACATCAAGACCGAGAATCCCACCCTCGAAGAGCTGACTGCGTGGTACAAGCTAAGCGGCCTGCCCCTGCGCAAGTTTTTTAATACCAGCGGGCTGCTGTATAAGTCCATGGAGCTGAAAACCAAGCTGCCTGCCATGAGCGACGGGGAAATGCTGGCACTCCTCGCTACAGATGGCATGCTGGTGAAACGCCCTCTTCTTGTCGGCGATAATTTTGTGCTGCTTGGATTCAAGGAAGCGGAATGGGTGGAAAAGCTGAAATGAAAAAATGCAG
Source organism: Oscillospiraceae bacterium (assembly GCA_017522015.1). Lineage (GTDB taxonomy): Bacteria > Bacillota > Clostridia > Oscillospirales > Oscillospiraceae > SIG483. The sequence goes on from JAFXAW010000019.1 coordinate 23,710, forward strand.
AATCACGGTGATGAAGGTCGCCCGTTACGATGACCTCATCGAGAAGTACGAAAACCCCATTGCGCACGCCTGCGACATGAAAGTGGGCCAGGTGTTCATTGCCAACGGCTGGGAGCGGCCTGAGGGCTTTTGCCTCAGCGCGTGGGAGAGCATGTCTGCCTTTGTTCTGGCGCTGTCTCACGGCGGCGAGGATTTTTATGACGGGTGGATGAAGAACAAAAAGTCCGCCATGATCTCCTGCAACGACGGTTTCCGCCCGGTGAGTTTCCTTATCGAGGCGCTGGACGAAGACGCAGAGTGATGAAAAAGCTCTACGGGAAAAGTGAACTGGCGTTTGCCCTTGTATGGATCGGCATCTATTGCGTGGGTATGTCCGTCTTTGATGAGATCTCCCGCAGGATCGGGGTTGAGAGCTTGGCCTCAGCCATGTTTGCGCTGGCGGCAAGTCTGTTTCTATATTTCTGGCTGAAGAAACACGGAATGCTGAAGCGTTTTGGCCTGTGCAAGACCGATGCCCCCGCAAAGGCGTTTTTGTTCTATATACCGCTGATTGTGATTACCGGCAAAAACCTTTGGGGCGGCGCGGCGATGCATTATGATGTCGTTGGTAGCCTGTGCTTCGTTATCAAGATGCTCTGTGTCGGCTTTTTGGAGGAACTGATTTTCCGCGGCTTTCTCTTCAAAGCTATGTCGCGCGACAGCGTCAAGTGGGCAGTGCTGGTTTCCAGCGTTAGCTTCGGCTTGGGGCATGTTATGAATCTGATCAACGGCAGCGGAATGGGTATTGCAGAAAACCTGGTGCAGATTTTCTTCGCTGTGCTTATCGGATTCCTGTACGTTATCATTTTTCACCGCGGAGGCTCCCTGTGGCCCTGTGTGATCTCCCACGGCGTGTTCAATTCTCTGTCCGCATTCTCTGTAGAGGAGGGGCTGCTCCAGCTGGTGATTCACGGCGTGCTCACGGTGGCGTATGCTCTGGTGCTGCTGAAAACCTTGCCGAAGGGTGAAACAAGTCAATCGCGATAAAGCGAAAAGGGAGGTGTGATAAGCACTTCCTCGAGATCTCATAAATAGTAGGCAACCCCGTTTGCTGTCAGCAGTTTACCTCAAAGATAAAATGTCGCCTCCCATGCGACCTGCCCCTCCTTTGACTGTGCGATACTGGTCTCACAAATCAAAGGAGGGTTTTCATTATGACAGAATTGGTTTTTATCCTGGACCGGAGCGGCTCGATGAGCGGGCTGGAGCGGGACACCGTGGGTGGCTTCAACTCCATGATTGAGAAGCAAAAGAAGGAGGCTGGCGAGGCCGTGGTATCCACCGTGCTATTTGACAACGAAAGCGTAGTCATCCATGACCGCCTGCCGCTCGGCAAGGTTCCCCGCATGACAGAGAAAGAGTATTTCACGCGCGGGTGCACCGCGCTGCTGGACGCGGTGGGAGGGGCCATCCGTCATATTGGTAACGTCCATAAGTATGCCCGCAAGGAGGATGTTCCGGAGAAGACGATGTTCATCATCACCACCGACGGCTATGAGAACGCCAGCAAGCGCTATGACTACGACAAGGTGCGCAAGATGATTGAACGGCAGAAAGGGAAGTACGGCTGGGAATTCCTCTTCCTTGGTGCCAATATCGACGCCGCGGCGGAGGCCAGGCGTTTTGGCATCGGGGAAGACCGCGCGGTCAACTACAAGTGCGACGAGGAAGGCACTGCGCTGAACTATGAAGTCATCAGCGAGGCCGTGTGCTCTGTCCGCGCCAGCAGACCGCTCAGCGCTGATTGGAAGAAACGCATCGACGAGGACGTTCAGAGACGCGGGAAATGACGGGACGTGGAATTGTCCAAGTGGTCATGATCTGGTCAATTTCGGGTCTTGTGTAGAAAAGAACAGCGGGGATCGAACGCGTTGGCGTTCGATCCCCAATCTTTCCCCTGTAAGCATAGATGACCGCAGTTGATTGAGAAATGCATGCTATTTTGAAAACTCGTGGGTTATATAATTGGGCGGCAGATTGCTTGTTGTGCACACTGATGCAAATTGCCCATGGATCTGTGAACGAAGGATACTTGCCACAAAAATAATGTCATGATAAAATAATTAGGAAATGGCGCAAAAGATGGAATTTAGGAGTAAGTCTTAGCTGAGAAATTCCGAGCCCTTCACGCCTTGTTTATAGGCCGTGAAGTGATTTTATATATTAATTTATCTGAGGGGGCTGTTAACCATGTTATTTCCGGAGAATCGGGAACAGGTGGAGGCCATCGTTGCAAAAGCAAGGGAAGAGGGTAAGGCGCTGGTGCCGCTGAGCTCCGGTGCGCCACATCTGCACGGTGCTTCCGTAAACCCGCAGGCCGAAACGATCTGTTTCTCACGCATGGACGCAATCATGAAAATCGATCGCCGTAACCGTTATGCACGCGTTGAGGCGGGCGTCACCTTTGAACGCCTGATCCCCGCGCTGGCTGAGGCCGGTATGCGGCTGAATGCGCCGTTTCTGCCGCGGGCGAGCAAATCCGTGGTTGCCAGTATGCTTGAGCGCGAGGCCGTAGTTGTCCCCAAGTATCAGTATGACTATACAGATCCGCTGCTGAATGTTGAGGTGGTTTGCGGAAGCGGGGAGCTGTTTCGCACCGGCTCTGCTGCCGGTCCCGGTCCCATTGAAGAACTGAAGGCAGATATGTGCCTGCCATGGGGACCCGGCAGCATTGACTTCCTGCGCTTTTTTACCGGCGCGCAGGGCACGATGGGTCTGGTGACTTGGGCAACGCTCAAGACAGAGATTTTGCCCAGTCTTTCCAATCTGTATTTTATCCCCGCAGATATGGCGGAGCCCCTTGTTACGCTTGCCAACGGTTTGCTGCTCAACCGTGTAGTTGATGACTGCGTGATTCTCAACCGCGTGAATTTTGCCGCGGCCTTTGCGGATAGCGCGCAGGAAGAGTCGGATCTTGCGGTGAAGATACCCGAGTGGGTTATGCTCTGTCGTATATGTGGTTTTGAGCGCTATCCTGAGGAGCGTATTGCCGTCTACGAAGAGATGCTGCTGGACGCCTGTGCAAAAGCCGGGCTGAGCGCGCTGCGTGAACTGCCGGATTGTGACGGTCTGGCAGGGAAGGTGAATACCATGCTCGGGGATTGCGACCGTAGGGAGACCTACTGGAAACTGCGCCGCGGCGGAGAGCGGGAGATTGATTTTCTTGCCCCTCCGAGTAAGACACCGGCACTGGTTGACATTCTGTGCGGTTTGGAGGGAAAATGCGGCGGTGACTTAGGCATTACCATACAGCCGCAGGTACAGGGCCGAGCTTACCGCCTGGAAGCAAATGTGTTCTTCGACGGCAGCGCACCCGAACTTCCGGAGCAGGTGCTTGCCGACATTCTGCCGGAGCTGCATGGAAACGGAGCTTTCTTTGATCGCCCGTACGGCGCAATGGCTCGGCTGGTTTACAGGGATCCCGTTTCTACTGAGGCACTGCGCAAGCTGAAGGCTATCTATGACCCGGATGGTATTCTCAATCCGGGGAAGCTTTGCTTTACGGGGAGGTAAGTATGGATAAACTTTCTGATCTGAGATTTACAATGGAGTCATGCAACCACTGCGGACAGTGCAAGTGGATCATGCCTGCCAAAATGCACGGTTGGGATTTTTCCGAGATGTGTCCCATACACGCCTTCTATCATTTCGATGCTTACTCTGGGCAGGGGCTGCTGAATATTGCCTGGGAGCGATTGGACGGTAAACTGGAATACGGAGACGGGTTGGAAGACCTGATATATTCCTGCACTGCATGCGGAGCATGTGATGCTTGCTGCAAGGTTGTGCGGGACATGGAGGTGCTGGACACGATCTATGCCCTGCGCGCTGACTGTGCCGAGCATGGAACGCTGCCGGCTTCGCTGCTGGAAACGGCCGAAAAAGTCCAAACCAGTCATAATATCTACGGTTTGCCTCATGCAGAGCGCTTTGCATGGCTGCCGGAGGATTTTGAGGATGATCCTGATGCGGATACCGCGCTGTTTGTAGGGTGTTCGGCCTATCGTCAGCCGGAGATCGCGCTGTCTGCGATCCGCATTTTGAAAGCTGGTGGCGTGCGCTTCAAGCTTTTGCGCGAGGACGAGTGGTGCTGCGGCGCGTCACTCTGGCGCGCCGGTATGGTGCGAGAGGCGGGTGAGCTCATTCGCCGCAATGTGGAAACCTTCCGTGCGCACGGTATAAAGACCGTTATCACTGCCTGTGCGGAATGCTTCGGCTCATTCCGTAACGGATATCCACGCTTTGTTGAAACCGATTATGAAACGCTGCATATTTCGCAGGTCGCGGCACAACTGCTTGAAGATGGCAAGCTGCATCTGCGCCAGGCGGAACCGCTAGTCGTTACTTATCACGATCCTTGCATGCTGGGTCGACTTTCTGAGAAATATGTTCACTGGCAGGGGGAAATCAGAGCCTATGGACTGCACGTGCCGGAAAAACAGTGGCGGCGTGGAGAACATGGTGTTTATGATGCGCCCCGAAAGATTCTTGAGGCGATACCCGGGGTAACGCTGCGTGAGATGGTGCGTAATAAGGAATGCAATTTCTGTTGTGGTGCCCCATCGGCAGCTACGGATCCGGAACTTGCCCGCTGGACAGGTGAAGAACGTCGCCGGGAAGCTGCCGCAACCGGCGCGGAGACCATTGTTTCCGCCTGCCCCTTCTGCCGTGAGGCGCTGGATGGGGATAGCGGACCGGACTGCGTCGATTTATGCGTGCTGCTGGCCCGTCGGCTTTGTGAGGAGGATGTACAGTGAGGATCGCTGAACATATTTATCGGGAGTTTGCCGCTGTGGTTGGTGAACGTTACATCAGCGACAAGGAATATATTCTCGCGGGCGATCGCGCAAAAACTCCGGAGTATCCCATGGAGTATCACAGCGCGGACATAATCGTACTGCCTGCCTCCACCCAGGAAGTGGTGGAGATCGTAAAGCTGTGTAATAAGCATAAGCTCAGCTTCATTCCCTTTATGACCGGTGCGCTGCCATATGCTTATCCCAATCGCGACGGCACAGTCATCATCCATCTCAAGCGCATGAACCGCATACTTGAGATCGATGAAACCGACCGTTATACAGTCATTGAGGCAGGCGTGCGCCACATCCAGCTCTATCCCGAGCTGCGTAAGCGTGGCCTGTGCTACCCTCCCGCAGCTGTTGGTCCCGGCGGCAGTGTGCTGGCGAATATGACCAGTACCGACGGGTCTAACCATGTTCAGCATGGCTTCTCCCGCGCAAACCGTTATTTGCTGGGCGCTGAAGTGGTTACACCGGAGGGAGAGGTGCTCCGCGTTGGCTCCCTGCAGGGCGATGCGGGCTGGTTCTGCCCGGACGGCCCCGGCCCGAGCCTGCGAGGCATTATCAAGGGCTATTCCGGAACGCACGGTCAGTTCGGTGTAATTACCAAGATCGCCGTGGGCCTGTCGGCTGCCAACGGTCCGGCGGAGATACGCTCTGAAGGCATTTCGCCCAACCACAAGGTTTACATGGACCATCCCTACAGCCGCGCCTATGTGTTTAACTATCCCCACATTCAGAATGTTTGCGATGCGATGCTGGCTCTCGGCGAGGCCGAGGTTTGTTCTACTGTGCAGAAGTATTTTTATCTGCCTCTGACGCTTATGATGACGAATTCCGCCAACGAGTTTTGGGAGAAGTGGGAAGGCGGCTACAAAGATACCATGAATATGCCGCTTGTTATCCACATCGCTGCCCGTACGCAGAAAGAGTTCGAATATGAGGAGAAAATCCTCTTCGAGGTAGCGGCGGAAACCGGAGGTGAGCGTTTGCCGCCTGAACTGGAGAACTGGTGGAACGAGCACATGGACTATTTCATGCTGGTCAACCGCCTGCAGAGTGTGCTGCGTCTTGGCGGCGGCTGGATGCCCAACAAGATTGGTGCAGACTCCGTGCAGCACATGTGCGACGTTGCTGAAGCTATGGGCGAGTATATCCACGAATATACCGACACCGGCAAGATTTTCAATGCGCCGGAGAGCTATCAGATCATTCCAATGGAGTATGGTCACTTCGCCCATATCGAAGTGCTGTTCATGTGGGATCGCTGCAAGCCCGGAGTCATGAAGGGCGTGGGAGAGTTCCGCGCTCGCTCGCGCCAGGAGGATATTGACCGTCATTTCCATTCCGAAACGCCGGGCAGCCTTATGCCGGCCACAATGGATTTGGGACCGCTTTACAGCAATTATCATCTGTGGCTGCAGCGCCTGAAGCAGAGCTTCGACCCCAACAACGTTTCCAATCCCATGATGTGATAAGCGCACTGCAATATATTCTGATTCACGATGCACTAAGTTCTGCAAGGAGTTTTGGGGTGGTAAGTAACATTGCATAGAAGGAAGTTATTTTGCCAGCTCATAGCGGCGCCTATAGTGTTGGGATTACACATAATTTGAAGTTGCAATCGAAACATGAAAAGGCACGATAATGTCGAACCATGAAACATAAATTCTACCCCGCAACAGACAAAGAATATGCAAAAAATCCTCTGAAGTCATTGATTTCAGAGGATTTTTTGCGGGTGCCGTAAAAGGAGATGAGTTTTCAAAGAATAGTGAAACCAAATCGAAACCCAACGAAGTGGGTTCGATTTGGAAAAGAGGAGCGACGGCGTGGGTATGGTGGTAATTATGGATACAATTTACGGCGGCAATTTGACAAATGTATCCCTGTTGCCAAATTTGTACCCACGGCATTTTCTTGTACCCCAAGTGATAAAAATGTACCCCAAGGATTGTTATTAATCCCTGGGGCATCAGCCAAGTGAATTGGAATTTGCTGAACTCAATATTAAAGCTTCTTAAGTTCCGGCCCGAAATGAAGCGGTTCGAAATTATCATTTATTTCCCACAAATAGCTGAACAGATACAAGATATGTGTGGCCTTGGA
>JAFXAW010000020.1 GCA_017522015.1 Oscillospiraceae bacterium
CGTGCGCCTCGCGCAGCGCGCGCAGGCAGCGTTCGATGGCGCTGCACTGCTCCGGCGCATCATAGCGGCCGAGGCTTGGCGCGAGCAGCGCAAGCTGATGCAGCGCCGCGGCGTCCAGATCGGGCGGCGGGTTCGTCTCCAGCGTCTCACGCCAGAGCTCGGCAAAGCGCGCATCGCCGGAGGCCAGACGCGTCTCCAGCGCGGCGAGCCAGCCGCGGCAGGGGGCGGGGGCTTCGCGTTTCAGGCGGCAGAGAATTTCCGGCAGCGGCGCGCACAGCTCGGAAAGCTCGCTTTTGAGCATCTCCAGCGTCTCACACACGGAAAGGAGCGCGTCCGCGCACCTGTGCAGCCCCCGCGCGGCGCAAAAGCCCCGGAATGCGCCGGCGAGCACAACGCAGGCCGCGCCCAGCAGACGAAGCGCCGTCATGAAAGCGCCTCCGCGCGGTAAACGCGAGACCCGTCCGCCGCACAGCGGATGACGACCGCCCGGTCAAACGCGCCGAGCGCGCGCAGCTCACGGTAGAGCGGACGGCGGGAGAGGGAGGAAACATCGCGCGCGTGCGCGGTTGCAAGCAGCCGCACGCCGCAGCCCACCGCGTGGGAGATGGCCTCCAGATCCTGCGCGGCGGTGATCTCGTCCATGGCGAGTACCTGCGGATTCATCGCGCGCAGCAGCAGCATCGCGCCCTCCGCCTTCGGGGCGAAGGAGAGCACATCCGTCGTGCGGCCGAGCGAAAAGCCCGCCGCGCCGCCGAGCTCCCCACGCTCGTCCGCCACCGCAACGCGCGTTCCCCTTTCGCCCAGCAGACGGATCAGCTCGCGCGCGAGCGTAGTCTTTCCCCCGCCGGGCGGCGAGAGCAGCAGCGTGGAGACGAACTCCCCGCCCGGGCAGAGCGCGGGGAAGAGCGCGTCCGCGCAGCCTCTGACCTCCCGCGGGATGCGGATGACCGCGGAAGAAAACGCGCGCAGCGTGCGAAGCTGTCCCATTTCCGTTACAGCCTCGCCGCAAAAACCGACGCGCACGCCGCCCGGCGCGGTGACAAAGCCCTGACGGAGCTGCTGGCTGACCGCGTGGACGGAGGCGCCGGAGGCGCGCTCGAGCAGATCGCGCAGCGCGGAGGCCGTCACGGCGCCCGCAGCGGAGAGGGGAACTTCCCCGCGCGGCAGCAAAACGCTTGCGGCCTGTCCGACGCGCAGGCGGATCTCCTCGGCCACGCTGCAGTCCTTTTCCGGCAGCGCGCGCGCCGCGCTGCGCCACGGCTCCGGCAAAAGCGCGGATGCATTTCGATAGGCAATTTCCAAGCTTGTCCTCCCGGGCGTTCGGATTTCCGGCGGCATACCCCGTCTTCCCGCGGCGGGATGGGGGAAAAGGCCGGAGAAAAGCCCCTGACAAGGCATACTTATTTGCAAAAAGTGAGAATTATGCTTGATTATTCTGACAGATTGTGTTAAAATGAACAAAATTACAATGGGGATTTATGGCGTTGTGAAAACAAATATACAAGATACAAGGCGGTGTGCAGGATGATCCAACAATGGCATCAGAAAGAAACTGACCACGCGTCTGTCGGTTGGCTGCTGCGTCATATCGCAAAGCTTCACAGACAGGTATCCAAGGCAAAGCTGTCCTATCGGCCCGGGGAGGACCCGGGGCAGCCCGTTATCCTGATGGTGATGCAGGATTCGGAGGACATGGGCAACACCATTTCGCAAAATGACCTTGCGCGGTCACTCCACGTTTCCAACCCGACCGTGACGGCCTCGCTCAAGAGTCTGGAGCGGCAGGGTTACATCGAGCGGAAGCCGGATCCCGGCGATATGCGCCGCAAGCTGCCCGCCCTCACGCCGCTCGGCAAGCAGGCCGCGGGTGAGTGCCGCAAATGCATCGAGAGCGTCAGCGAGGAAATGCTTACCGGCTTTTCTGCGGAAGAGCGGCAGCAGCTGATCTCCTTCCTCCGGCGGATGAAGGACAATCTTGAGCAGTGTGAGCGCTGAAAATGCAAAAGAGCCGACCGCATTTGCGGTCGGCTCTTGCATTCGCATCCGGGCGTTTGCCGGGGAACATTCGCCTTCGGGCCTCTACCCGGCGGCATACAGCTCCGGCCGGATGCTGTAACAGAAATAGGTGGGGCCCAGCGCGCTGTCGACGAAGGTGGTGTGGACACCGCCGCCCTGCACAAAGTTCGCCTGAAAGACCACCGAGGGGTCGCCCAGAACCCGCTCCCCCATAAGCAGCCGCAGCGCAAGACGCACGCAGCGCTCGGAGGGATACAGCGAGTCGAAATACGGGTTGTTTTTTCCGTAATACTGCCCCGGCTGCTCCAGCACGTCGCGGATTGTGTTTGCAAACTCCGGCGAGGCCACGCGGTTTAATACAACCTCTCCCACGCACATTTTCCATTCGTCGGACAGCCATACGCTGCCCGCCTCGGCATACATGATCTTGCTCAGCAGCAAGAGATCCTCAAAGGAAATTTCCGGTTCGTCCGAACCGAGCTGCGCGTTGCGCTCGCGCTGTGCCGCTTCCGCGGCCAGACCGGCCTGCCAGTCGCACACCACGGCGGCGGAGACCATGTCCTCCAGATAGTCCGGCGCTTCGTAGCCGGCGCCTCCGGCGATGACCGCGCAGGCTGTGAGCGCGGAGACAATCGCATAACATAAACTCATAGGTAAAACCTCCTTTTCGGCCGGGTGAAGCCCGGCTTGGTCGGTGAAATCCGAATCCGGTACGGCAGCGCGCGCGTCCGGCTTTGCAGGACGGCACGCAGCGGGTCTGTGCCCGGCGCAGGACGGCCGGGTTATGCCCGGATCGGTCGGAAAGCAAGCCGCGCGTCGCCTTTTCGTGCAGCCTGCCGCGCGATGGGAAACTGTACCCCGCGGGGGCGGTTCGGCGCCTGTTTCCCAGCCTATGCGCGCCGCGCGGAAAGTATGCCACAAAATCCGCGCCTATGGTATATTCTACCAAAAGAAACAAAAAATTACAAGTCCTTGCCAATTAGTAACAATTCCAACAGAAAAACAAACAATTTGTTAAAGAGCCTTTTCGCCGCGCAAGCGCCGTGCAGCGCGCGGAGGGAGCGGGAGAGGCGCGTCCATGAAGCGGGAGCGCCGGGCGAAAAAGGCCCGAATATGGGGGAAAAACGCCGAAAACCGCGAAAAGCGGCGAATTTCGGCGAATCGTGGGAGCCGCCCGGTGGGAAAAGGGCGAGTTTTGTCGAAAGCTTTTTTCAGGAGACGACAGGTTTCGTGTGAATCCGCCCATGCGGCATGGTAGATTATGGGTGTTTCTGCTATATTGCAGGATTCAAACAGAAGGTCTGCCAAAGCCGTCATTTTCACGCTATATGGGAGGTATATTATGGAAAACAAGCTTCGCGTGCTGATCGCGGATGCAAGCGAGGACTACAGAGGGATGCTATCCTCGGCAATGGAAGCGGATCCTCATTTTCAGGTGCTGGATACGGCGGGGGACGGTCTGGACGCGGTTGCCAAGGCGGCAGCGCTGCAGCCGGATGTGATCGTTTTGGACCTTGTGCTGCCGAAGCTCGACGGAATGGGTGTGCTGCGCCGCCTGCAGGAGATGAATCTCAGCGCGCTGCCCTTTGTTGTGTCCGGCTTTTACAACAGCCATGTGGTGGCGCAGGCTGTGGAGCTCGGCGCGTGCTACTTCATGCCCAAGCCCTATGAGATGGAGGAGCTGCTCGGCCGCATCCGCCTTTGCTCCTGCACCCAGCCGCTGCGCGCGGCGGAGGCCGTTCCCGCGGATCGGGCGGCGCTGGCCAAGCGCAAGGCCGAGCAGGGGCTGGAAACCGCCGTCACGGACATCATCCATGAGATCGGCGTGCCCGCGCACATCAAGGGCTATCAATATCTGCGCGAGGCCATCATCCTCACCGTGAACGACATGGACATTATCAACGCCGTGACCAAGGCGCTCTATCCCGCCGTGGCGCGGAAGTTCCAGACGACGCCCTCACGCGTCGAGCGCGCCATCCGCCACGCCATCGAGGTGGCGTGGGATCGCGGCGATCTGGAAACGCTGCAGCGCTTTTTCGGCTACACGGTCAGTAACATCAAGGGCAAGCCCACGAACAGCGAGTTCATCGCCATGATTGCCGACTGCCTTTCGCTGCGCCGCAAGGCGGGCAGCTTCTAAAGGCGCATTGAAAAGGAAAAAACACTCCTGATTTATGGGATTGAGCGTATCCCAAGAGATCAGGAGTGTTTTGCGTTTTGGAAAGTGCGCACTTGGGCTGCGGTTTTGGTTGCGTTGGATTGGGTGGCTTTTGGCGCTGCGTGGGATGGGGCTGCGGTTTGGAAGAAACGTCCGGATTTTGGAAAGGACGGGCGGGGGTTTGCTTTCCGACGCTGCGCATACTGAGCAAGGTGCTGTTTTGCAGCGGGGGCGCGCGTGCCTTTCGCGGCAAACGGCGCGGTTTCTCTGTCCGGATGCGCGAGGCTCTTGACAGACGGGGAAGTTTTGAGTATACTGCTTCTGCTCACAATTAAATATAGAATGAGCCAAAATCATGAGGCTGCGCGGCGGGATTCTGCCGTGAGCAGCCAAGGCAAGGAGAAGATCACATGAAAAGAATTTGGAAGATTCTTGCCCTCCTGATGGCTGTTATGTGCCTGGCAGCGGTACTCTGCGCATGCGGAGACGGCAAGCCCGGCGGCACAGAAGGCAACGAAGGTTCGGTTTCCGGCTCGCCCGCATCCGATTCCGGCAAGAACGGCATTGTCGTCGCCATTGCGCAGGATCTGGATGACAGTCTTGACCCTCACCACATGGAGGCCGCAGGAACCAGGGAAGTTCTGTTCAACGTATTTGAAGGGCTTGTCAAGCCCGACAGTGAAGGCAATTTGCTCCCCGCTGTCGCCAAGAAATACGTCGTTTCCAAGGAAGCAGATGTCTTCACGTTCGAGCTGCGCGAGGGTGTCCGGTTCCATAACGGCGAGTTGGTGACGGTCGGGGATGTTTTGTATTCTCTCGAGCGCTGCATGAGCAAGGGAGAGGACGGGGCGACACTGGTGGACGGTTTCGAGGCTGTGAAGAGCGTCGAGGCGCCGGACGAGAAAACCATCGTCATCACGCTGACGGAGGGCAACACCGCATTTCTGGCCAGACTTACGGCGGCCATCATCCCCGCGGATTACGACGGGCAGGCCACCGCGCCGGTTGGCACGGGCCCCTTCCGCTTCGTTTCCCGCACGCCGCAGCAGAACTTCATCGTCGAGCGCTTCGACGAGTACTGGGGCGAGAAGGCGAAGCTGGAAAAGGTGGAATTTCGCATTTTTGACAACGCCACGGCGATTGTCATGGCGCTTAAGTCGGGCGCTGTGGATTTCTGCGCGCATCTGACACAGGTGCAGACCAATGAGCTGGGCAGCGATTTCACCATCCTCGAGGGCACGATGAATCTGGTGCAGGCGGTGTATCTGAACAACGCCGTCGAGCCGCTCAGCGACGTTCGGGTGCGGCAGGCGCTGAGCTATGCCATCGACCGCGAGCAGATCATGCTCTTCCTCGCGGACGGCCGCGGCACGGCGCTGGTCAGCAGCATCTATCCCGCTTTTGGCAAATACTTCATGCCCGAGCTGGCCGATTACTATCCCACGAACGTGGAAAAGGCCAAGGAGCTGCTTACTGAGGCCGGCTATCCGGACGGGTTCCCGCTGGTGATCACCGTTCCCTCCAACTACGCTCCGCACGTGGACACGGCCACGGTCGTGGTCGAGCAGCTGCGCGCCATCGGCGTGGATGCCAGCATCAACATTGTCGAGTGGAGCACATGGCTGTCCGACATCTATCAGGGCCGCAATTACGAGGCCACCGTCGTGGGCTTTGACGCCAAGACCCTCACCGCCCAGGCGCTGCTGGACCGCTGGCGGAGCGATTCCTCCAGCAACATCAGCAATTTCTCCAACGCGGAGTATGACCGCGTCTATGCCGAGGCCTGCGCCTGCGTGGACGACGCGGAGCAGACCGAGCTGTTCAAGCGCTGCGAGACCATTCTCACCGAGCAGGCGGCAAACCTGTATATTCAGGATCTCTGCGACCTCGTCGCGATGAAGAGCACGCTCGACGGCTATAAGTTCTATCCGATCTACGCGATGGATCTCTCCACGGTCTATTACAAGTAAGCGATTTGAAAGCGGCAGGACGGGAAACACGTTTCCCGTCCTGCCGAACGCCGCAAAAGGCAAAGCCTTTTTCAGCCGCCCCGGCTCTTGCAGTGCAGGCGCAGGGGAGGTTGGACGCGCAATTTGCGTTTCCGGGCGGTGTTTTCCCGACGCATACGCCGCCGGAGAAAACGCCTTTTCCATTTTTCGCGCCCCCGGGTGCGGACGCCGCAAAGCGTTTTCACAGAAGAAAAATTCAGGCAAAAATACAGAAAAGGAGGCGGGAGAATGCGCTATATTATCAGGAAGTTGGCCGTTTTGGTCGTGACGCTTCTGCTTGTTTCCATCGTGGCCTTTCTCGCCTTTCAGATCATCCCCGCCGACCCGACGGCGAAGATCCTCGGCACGAGCGCAACGCCCGAAAAGGTCGCGGCGCTGCGGGAGGAGCTGGATCTTAACGGCAGCATCGTCTCGCGCTATTTCCGCTGGCTCGGCGGTTTCGTCACGGGCGATCCCGGCGTGAGCTACAACTACCGCTGCCCGGTTTCCGAACTGCTTGCGGATAAGCTGCCCGTGACAGCGGGGCTGTCCATCCTGAGCTTTCTGCTGGTGATTGTCATTTCGATCCCGGTGGGCATGCGCCTTGCATGGCGCGCGGGCTCGGTTGTGGACCGCATTTTCTCCACTCTCAATCAGATCGTGATGAGCGTGCCGCCCTTTTTCATCGGCATTCTCTTTACATACCTGTTCGGCCTCGTGCTCAAATGGTTCACGCCGGGCAACTTCGTTTCGGCGCAGGAAAGCTTCTGGGGCTACTGGGGCTATCTGTTCTTCCCGGCGCTCGCCATCGCGCTGCCCAAGAGCACGATGGTCATCAAGCTGCTGCGCGGCAACCTGCTGACCGAATACGGCAAGGACTATGCCCGCACGGCTTACAGCCGCGGCAACAACACCTCGGGCGTGATGCGCCGCCATCTGCTGCGAAACGCCATGCTCTCCGTTGTGACCTTTCTGGCCTTCACGCTGGCGGACATCGTCGCCGGCAGCATCATCATTGAGCAGGTCTTCGGCATTCCGGGACTTGGCCGATTGCTGCTGAGCGCCATCGGCAACCGCGACTATCCCGTTGTGCAGGCGATTGTTGTGATCCTCGCGTGCATCGTGATGGTGGTCAACACCCTCGCGGACATCGTCAACCAGTTCCTTGACCCGCGTCTGCGGCTGAATTAAAGCAAATCGCGGCTTTGAACTGAAGCGGGGGAAAAATCCCGCGGCTCAACGGAGCGGGGAAAGCAAAGACCCGCGGCTCAACGGAGCGGGGGAACAAAGATCCGCGGCTGAACTGAAAAGCAGAAATCCGAATCCGCAGCAGCGCAGAGTCTGCGCTGCACTTCATGCTTCATTTCGCCCCACGGTGGGCGTCGGTGAGGAAAAAACCATGCGTATTGGAAAAAACAAAAACCTTATATCGGGTGCGATCATCGCGGGGCTGATGATTCTGCTGATTATCGTCGGGCAGTTCTGGACGCCCTATGACCCCAACGAGATCGGCATGCTGCGCGCTGCACCACCGAGCTTTCAGCATCTGCTCGGCACGGACAACTTCGGGCGGGACATCTTCTCCCGCGTGCTGACCGGCTCGGGCGCGACGCTGTTCATCGCGCTGTGCACGGTGATCATCGGCGCTGTGTTCGGCGTGATCATCGGCGCGTTCACGGGCTATTTCGGCGGACTGGTGGACGAGGGGCTCATGCGCGTGAACGATACGCTCGCCGCGTTTCCGAGCATTTTGCTCGCGCTGGTGATTCTCAGTCTCACGGGGCCGGGAAAATACAACGTCATTTTGGCGCTCGGGCTGCTGTTCATCCCGAGCTTTGCGCGCATCGTGCGCACGGAGTTCGCCGCGCAGAAGAATCTCGATTACGTCCGCTCCGCCCGGCTCATGGGCGCGGGGCATCTTCGCGTGATGTTCGTGCACATCCTGCCCAATGTGGGCAAAACGCTGCTGCGCGGCATCGCCATCGGCTTTAACAACGCCGTGCTCGCGGAGGCGGGCATGAGCTTTCTCGGCATCGGCGTTTCGCCCACGGAGGCGAGCCTCGGCCGCATGCTTTCGGACAGTCAGGCCTATCTGTTCTCCGTGCCGTGGATGGCGCTGGGCGCGGGCCTTGCCATCATTTTGCTGATTCTGGGCTTTAGCCTGCTCAGTGAGGGATTGGGGGAACCGACATGCTGAAGGTCCGCGATCTGCACATCGCCTTTGAGGACGGCGAGGCCGTCCACGGCATTGATTTTGACATGGCGTCGGGCGACTGCCTCGGCCTTGTGGGGGAGAGCGGCAGCGGCAAAACCGTCACGGCGCTGACCATCGCGGGGCTCATCGGCCGCAACCGCGCGAAGGCCTCCGGCACGGTGGAGTTTGAGGGCAAAGAGCTGCTCAGCTGTCCGCGCGAGGAGCTTAGAAAGCTGCAGGGCGCGGAGATCAGCATGATCTTTCAGGAACCGATGACGAGCCTTGACCCCACGATGCGCGTCGGCGCGCAGGTGGAGGAGAGTCTGCTGCTGCACACAAAGCTCTCACCCGCCGAGCGCAAGGCGCGCGCGCTGGAGGTTATGGCGGCGGTGGAGCTGCCCGAGCCGGAAGTGTGCTACCGGAAGTATCCCCATCAGCTCTCCGGCGGCCAGCGGCAGCGCGCGATGATCGCCTCTGCCATCATCACGCGGCCGAAGCTTTTGATTGCCGACGAGCCGACGACGGCGCTGGATGTGACCGTCCAGGCGCAGATTCTGAAGCTGCTGCGGCGCATCAACCGCGAGAGCGGCATGGGCATCCTGTTCATCTCGCACGACCTCAACGTCGTGCGGCGGCTGTGCTCGCGCGTGGCCGTGATGCAAAACGGTCACATCGTGGAGATGGGCGACACGGCGCAGATCTATTCTTCGCCCCAGCATCCCTACACACAAAAGCTGATTGCCGCCATCCCCCGCATTGACGGACGACGGGGATTTGCGGAAGGAGATACGCCATGACACAGCCGATACTGGAGGTGCGCGGGCTCAGCGCGTGGTATACCACGGCGGGGCTGTTCGGAAAAAAGCGGCGCACGGACATTTTGCAGGATGTCAGCTTCACGCTGCGCGAGGGGGAAATCCTCGGCCTCGTGGGGGAGAGCGGCTGCGGAAAAAGCACGCTCAGCAAGGCCATCCTCGGCATCCATGAGGACATCTCCGGCGAGATCATCCATCACAGCAAGCGGCCGCAGATGGTGTTTCAGGACCCCTTCGGCAGCCTCAATCCCGCGCGCAGCGTGGGCTGGATTGTGGAGGAGCCGCTGCGCATCTTCGGAAAATACGACGCGGCGGAGCGCAAGCGCCGTGTGATAGACATGCTCGAGCGGGTGGGACTCGGGGAGGAATATGCCTCCCGCCTGCCGCGGGAGCTCTCCGGCGGACAGCGCCAGCGTGTGTCCATCGCCGTGGCGCTCATCCAGCGCCCAAAGCTGCTCATCGCGGATGAGCCCGTCAGCGCGCTGGATGTGACCATTCAGGCGCAGATTCTGCAGCTTCTGCGCGAGCTGCGGGAGGATCTCGGCCTGAGCTATCTGTTCATCTCGCACGATCTGAACGTCATCTATCAGCTCTGCGACCGCGTGATGGTGATGGAAAAAGGGCGCATTGTGGAAATGGGCGACACGGCGGAGATCTATTCCGCGCCGCAGCACCCCTACACGCAAAAGCTGCTCGCCTCGCTGCGGGATGACGACTGATCCCCGGTGCGAAGGCGCAAAACCGCCGTATGCCTTGAAGAAGTGGGCGGATGCGGCGCAAAACCGCCGCCGTTATGGAGGAGAGCCGTCGGGTGCGGCGTAAACCGTCGCAAGACAGAAGAAAACCGCCGGAATCGGCGCAAAACCGTCGCAGGGCGGAGGAGAGCCGTCGGGTGCGGCGCGAACCGCCGCAGGACGGAGGAGAGCCGTCGGATGCGGCGAAAACCGTCGTCTGCCTTGGTGCGGAGCCGCCGGATGTCGGTTGACGCGGCGGAAGAACCGTGATATAATCAAAAAACATTATTATTTTTCCCGGAAAAAAGGAGTGTGCTCGTCTTAAATGGACCCCGACAGTTGGCCTAAGTTACTTCTGATTCCCATCGCGATCATCATTTTGCTGTTTTGCGCTGCGTATTTTGCCGTGGCGGAAACGGCGCTTGCCTCCGTGAGCCGCATTCGCATCAAAACGCGGCTGGAGCGGGGGGACGCCCGTGCCCAGCGCACGATGTATATTCTCGACAATTTTGACAAAGCCATCACGACCGTTCTCATCGGCACGAACGTCACGCATCTGGTTGTGGCGTCGCTTTCCACGCTGTTTGCAACGCGCCTCTGGGGTCTGAGCGCAACGGCGCTGACCACCGTTGTGACGACGATTGTGGTGTTCTTTGCCGCAGAGATGCTGCCAAAGAGCATAGGGAAGAAACACAGCGAGAAGTTCTCTCTGGCTGTGTCGGCTTCGCTGTGTTTTTTTATGAAGATTTTTTCGCCCATTTCCTTTGTGCTGACGGCCATCGGCCGCGGCGTTGCGCGGCTGACGAAGGGTGACACCGCCGTGACCGTGACAGAGGAGGAGCTTTACGACATCATTGAGAACATGACCGACGAGGGCGAGCTGGGCTCTGAGCGCGGCGAGCTTGTGCAGTCGGCCCTCATGTTCGCGGACGTGACGGCGGAGAGCGTGCTCACGCCCCGCGTCGACGTTGCCGCGCTGGATGCGGAAAGCGACTGCGAGGAAATTCTCGCGCGCATCAAGGCGTATCGCCACTCCCGCCTGCCCGTGTACCGCGGCAGCATTGACAACGTCATCGGCGTGCTGCAGATCCGCAAATACCTCAAGGCCTATATGCGCGAGGGCGCGTCGGTCGAGCTGCTGCCCCTGCTGGACGAGCCGTATTTCATCCACCGCAGCACGAAGATTGACGAGCTTTTGCCCGAGATGAGCCGCAAAAAGCGCAACATCGCCATCGTGACGGACAGCTACGGCGGCATGCTCGGCATCGTCACGGTGGAGGACATTTTAGAGGAGCTGGTCGGCGAAATCTGGGACGAGGACGACATCGTCGTCGAGCCCTGCGTCCGCATGGCGGACGGCAGTTGCCTTCTGCAGGCGGAGCTCTCCGTAGAGGAGGCCTTCGAGCTGGTCGGCTTCGAGGATCCGGACGATGTGGATTTCGAGCATCAGATCATCGGCGAATGGACCTGTGAGCAGTTTGAACGCCTGCCCAACGAGGGCGAGGAGTTTACATACAACGGCCTGCGCGTGAGCGTGGAGTCCAAGAAGAAAAACCGCATCGTGTCGCTGCGCTTCTATCCGCCGCTTGCCGGCGATGAGGGAGAGGAGGCTGCGAAATGATTTCTCCGCTGTATTTCATCGGCATCATCGTTTGCGTTGCCTTTTCCGCTTTCTTCTCCGCTTCGGAGATGAGCTTTTCCTCGGCCAACCGCATGCGGCTGGACAGCGCCGCCGAGGACGGCAAGCGCGCCGCCGCGCTCGCGGGCAAAATCTGCGACCGCTATGACGACACCCTCTCTGCCATCCTGATCGGCAACAACCTTGTGAACATCGCCTCCTCCTCGCTGGCGACCGTCACGGCCATTTTGCTGACCGGCAGCGAGAAATATACGGCGCTTGCCACCGCCATCGTGCTGGTGCTCGTCATCATCTTCGGCGAGACCATGCCGAAAATCGTGGCGAAAAAGAACGCCAACCGCCTTGCCATGGCCTTTGCCCCGTTCATTTGGGCGCTCGCCATTGTGCTTACGCCCGTGCGCTGGGTTGTTGTGGGCCTGGTGAAGCTGCTCATCGGCAAGGATAAGCCCGCGCCGGATCCGGACATTGACCCGGACGAGGAGGCTGTGGAGGAGCTGCAGACGATTATCGAGACCGTCGAGGACGAGGGCGTCATCGACGAGGATCGCTCCGAGCTGCTGCAGGCGGCGCTGGACTTCTCCGAAATCGCCGCGAGCGAGGCGATGACCGCGCGCGTGGACGTCGAGGCCATCGACATCGACGATGACTGGGACGAGATCGTGCAGAGCATCGAGCAGACCTCGTATTCCCGCCTGCCCGTGTACGAGGAGAGCATTGACAACGTCATTGGCGTACTCTACCTCAACCATTTCTTCAAGGCGCGCATTGACGCCGAGCAGTTCGACCTGCGCGCGCTACTGATGCCGCCCTGCTACGTCTACAAAACCATGCGTCTGCCGGACGTGCTCAGCCATATGCGCCGCGCCAAGCAGCATCTGGCCATCGTGACGGACGATTACGGCGGAACCGCGGGCGTGCTGTCCATGGAGGACGTGCTCGAGCAGATCGTGGGCGACATCTGGGACGAGACGGACGAGGTCGTGCACGAGATCACGGAAAAGGGGCCGGACACCTATGAGCTGGACGGCGACCTGCCGATTGGCGACTTCCTGGAGTTCATCGAGCGGGAGAAGCTCGACGACGAGATTGAATCCGCCACCGTCGGCGGCTGGATGATCGAGCTCTACCGCGGCTTCCCGGAGACGGGCGCAGAGATCCGGTATGAAGATCTGCACTTCACGGTGCTGTTCGCGGACGGGCTGCGCGTGGAAAAGGTGCTGCTGCGCCTGCCGCCGAAAAAAGAGAAATAAGCTGAAAAAGATAAAATAAGAACCGGGTGCGCTGCGGAAGAAACCGCTGCGCACCTGGTTTGCGTTTGGGGAAGGTGCGTCCGATGGAAGGTGGCTTGCGTTTGGGGAAGGTGCGTCCGATGGAAGGTGGCTTGCGTTTGGGGGAAGGTGCGTCCGATGGAAGGTGGTTTGCGTTTGGGGGAAGGTGCGTCCGGTGGGAGGTGGCCTGCGTTTGGGGGAAGGTGCGTCCGGTGGAAGGTGGCCTGCGTTTGGGGAGAAAGCGGCGACGCGGCGCGCGTTTGGGCTTTCCCTGTGTTTGGAAACGGGATACAAAGGCAGGCTGCGGGGTTTGGGAAAAGAAACAGGGTCACCCGATGGTGGGTGACCCTGTTTTTCTGTATTTATACAGTTGGGAAAATCAATACGCGACGCCCCAATAGATGTCCGTTGTGGTTTCCTTGCCGCAGCAGACGCATTTGCCGACCGTGCCGCTCTGCGCAAGAGGCATGCAGCGGGAGGACATGCCGCCCTGCTCCTTCATGGCCATCTCGCAGGCGAGGTCGCCGCACCACTTGGTCTTGATGAAGCCGCCGTGCGCCTTCTGCAGGGCAACGGCCTCCTCGACCGTGGCGGCCTCATAGGTGTTCTCGTCCATGTTCTTTTTCGCGGCTTCGAACATCATGTTATGGACGATGTCCAGCTGCTCAATGACGGCGCTTTCGAGGTCTTCCATCTTGACCGTGATCTTCTCGCCGTCGTTGCGGCGCACGAGCACGCACTGGCCGGCTTCCATATCGCGCGGGCCGCACTCCACGCGCAGCGGCACGCCCTTCATCTCGTGCTGCGCGCACTTCCAGCCCATAGAGTTGTCACTGTCGTCCATCTTCACGCGCAGGCCCGCCTCGAGCAGACGGTCACGCAGCTTTGCAGCGTTTTCCAGCACGCCCTCTTTATGCTGCGCCACGGGCAGCACGATGACCTGAACGGGCGCAATTTTCGGGGGCAGGACGAGGCCGTTGTTGTCGCCATGCGTCATGATGATCGCGCCGATCATGCGCGTGGTGGAACCCCAGGAGGTCTGGAACGGATACTGCAGCTTGTTGTCGCGCCCCGTAAAGGTGACGTCGTAGGCGCGGGAGAACTTGTCGCCAAAATAGTGCGAGGTCGCACCCTGCAGGGACTTGCGGTCCTTCATCATGCACTCAACCGTATAGGTCGCTTCCGCGCCGGCGAACTTTTCCTTCTCCGTCTTGCGGCCGCGCACGACGGGGATGGCGAGGATGTTCTCAAAGAAGTCGGCATAGCAGTTGAGCTGCTGCTCGGTTTCGGCCTGCGCCTCCTCGGCGGTTTCGTGGATGGTGTGACCCTCCTGCCACCAGAACTCGCGCGAACGCAGGAACGGCCGCGTGGTTTTTTCCCAGCGGATGACGGAGCACCACTGGTTATAGAGCATCGGCAGCTCGCGCCAGGAATGCAGCACGCTGTGCCAATGGTCGCAGAACATGGTTTCCGACGTGGGGCGGAAAGCAAGGCGCTCCTCCAGCTGCTCGCTGCCGCCCATGGTGACCCAGGCAACCTCCGGCGCGAAGCCGTTGACCAGCTCGCCCTCTTTCTTCAGCAGGCTCTCGGGAATCAGAACCGGCATCGCCACGTTGACGTGGCCGGTCTTTTTGAACATGCCGTCCATAATGCTCTGAATGTTCTCCCAAATCGCGTAGCCATAGGGGCGCAGGATGGTGAAACCCTTGACGGAGGCATACTCCACCAGCTCCGCCTTGCGGCAGATGTCCGTATACCACTGGGCAAAATCGACCTCCATATCGGTGATCTGCTCAACCTTCTTATCTTTGGCCATTTCTCTTCTCTCCTTAAAGACGAAGCGCGCAGCGCCCTCCGTCGGTTTTGTCTTGCTTCGTTTTGCACAGACCCGCCGCCGCGAGGGGGCGGGACTACCTGTGTAACCTCTATATTTTATCCGCAACGGCGCGGCTTGTCAAGCACCGGCGCTCGCCGGGCGTCATAGTATGGAACAAAGCGCGGGAGAGCCCGACCCGGGGAAATTTGTGCCGCCGAAGCCGCGGAGCGGCGCGGGACGCAGCGCAGCGGCCCGGCGGAGGGAAAGCGTCTGCGACCGAGCGCGCAGGGGGGAAGACGCTGATGCCGGAGATCGGCGGGAAAGCGTTTGGACTGCGGCGGCGGGCGCAAAGCCGGTGGTCTTTGCCGCGCCTGGAATCGGATGGGAGCGAGGACATTGCATAGCTATCAGGGCTTTTATTTTCGCCCGGCAAAGGGCGAACAGGTGCGCACGACGCTCCATCCCGCCACGGAGGTGCGCGGCGCGGTCTGCGCACGCGTTGTGGACGGGGAGGGCGCGCCCGTGCAGGATGCGCTGGCGCTGCTGTTTCGCACCGATGAGGCGGGGGAATACCGTCTGCTCGCCGCGACCTGCACGGACAGTGCGGGCTATTTCGCCTTCGGCCCGCTTGAGCCGGATACGCTGTACTACATCAAGCTGGGCGCCGGCTCTCTGCGCATCCGGGAGATCGAGTTGGAAAACTAAGGCGCAAAGGGCCGTTTTGATGAGAGCAAAAAGCGCCGGATTTGATGGAATCCGGCGCTTGAACTGCGTCCGCCATGCGGCAAAAATGATGGATTTCCGTGCAAAACTGTATGGGAATGCGCTTGACAAGCCATAATGTGGCCAATATAATAACATCGGGCAAAGATTGACATAATTCGACGGAAAGGGACACGGCGGTTCCGACGCGGACGGCCGGAGGACATCCTTTCTGAAGGAGAGATGATATGAACCGAAACATGTTTTTGACAGACCTCGGCAAGCTCCTGTCCTTCATGACGGAGGAGGAGCGCGCGCGGACGCTGCGCGAGTACGAGCGGAGGCTGGAGGAGGCGGGGCCGGAGGGTGAGCAGCTGCTGCTCGCCGAATACGGCTCGGCCACGAAGGTCGCGGTGGAGATTTTCCGCGCGTACAAGCTTGGCGAGCCGGTTTTCCCCGCCGGCGAGGACGAAGCCGAAGCTGCGCCGGAGGACGAATTCGAAGACGGGACCGAAACGCTCTGTGATGCGGAAGAGGAAGTCGAAGCGGAAGTGCCGGTTGAGGTTGAAGCCGAAACCGAAACCGGGGCAGAGGCCGAAGTTGAGAGCGAAGTCGAGGCGGAGACGGAAGTTGAAGTTGAAGCTGAACCGGAAATTGAAGCCGAAGCCGAACCGGAATCGGAAACTGAAGTCGAGGCGGAAGTTGCGGAAGAAGCCGAAGAGGAAGCCCCTGTCGAGGCGGAAGTCGAAGCCGAACCGGAGATCGAAGTTGAGCCGGTGGCCGAAGCTGTGCCGGAGGTCGCGGTCAAGGCGGACGCTGCGCCGGAGCGCGAGCCCGTTTTTGTGGAACTGCCGCCTCCGCCGGAGTTTTTGATCCCCAAGGCTGCGCCGGAGCCGGACACCGAGCTGATGGAATACAGGATTCCGGGCTGGGCGGTTGCGCTGGTGATGCTGTTCACCTGCTGGCTGTGGATTCCGCTGATCGTGGTGCAATATGCGCTGGCGATTGTGCTGTTCGCCGTGTTCCTTGCGCTGGCGCTCGTCTGTGTCGCCGGCTGCGGCGGACTTGTCATCAGCGCGATATGGGCCTTTGACAAGATTCCGGATGCCTTATTGATGATCGGCGCGGCGGCCATTCTGCTGGCGATCGGCCTTGTGCTGCTGTGGTTTGCAATCTGGCTGCTGATTGTCCTCCTGCGGCTGATCACCGCGGGCATCCGCGGAACCTATCGCGGCATTTTCCGCCGCAAGACCGGAAAGGAGCGTGCGCGATGAAAACCGTTTGGAGAATCGTTCTGATTCTTGCCGGCATTTTGGTGCTGCTTGGCGTCGCGACGATGGCCGTGTCGCTGTTTTCGGGCGGCGGCATCGGCGATCTGCGCAATCGCGTGATGCTGACCAATTATCATCAGAGTTTTGAAGCCGAAGAAGTGCAGACGCTGCATGTGGAAGCGCTCGTGGGCGAAGTGACCGTTGTGCGCGGCGAGGAGCTGCGCGTCGAGGCGAAAAACGTCATCGAAAACGGCTTTTTCTGCACGCTGGAGGACGGCTGCCTCACCGTTCGGGAGCAGGAAAACGTTTCCTGGGCGGACAAGCTCTCGCGCCTTCTGCTGCTGCGGCGGAACACGCCGAAGATCTGCATCTATCTGCCGGCGGAGCTGAATCTTGCGCAGGCGGATTTGCAACTGCAGGCCGGCAGCGCGCAGATTGAGGGGCTGGATGCGCAGAATCTGAAGATTGAAATGCAGGCCGGTGTGCTGACAGCGACGCAGCTTTCGGCGCAGGAGGCGGAGATCGCGCTCTCCGCGGGCACGATGGAGCTTTTGGGGCTGCAGGCACAGACGCTGCGGCTGCGCGCCGACGCGGGCAATGTGAAGCTGCAGGCGGCGGTTGAAAGCTATTGCAGCGTGGACGTGGCGGCCGGAACGGCTGCGCTGACGCTCTCTGGCAGCGCGGCGGACTACACCGCGCGCATTTCCGCGGGCGCGGGCAAAGTTACCTGCGACGGCCACAGTTACAGCGCCGGGTATGCAACGCTCGGCCAGGGCGCAAAGACGCTCTCTCTGCAAAACGGCGCCGGAAGCATCCTCGTGGATTTCGCGGGCTAAGGCAAAACGGAAATAAGAAATCCCCCTGCCGCTTTCGCGGCGGGGGGATTTTTTTGTTTGCAAATGCGGCGGGGGGGTTATAAAACAGCAGCAGGGACGGCATTCAATTTGCTGCCCCGGTCTTGCCAAGGGCGTTTTTTGCGTGATATGATGTAATTGTTATGGACTGATAAATTGGAATTGGAAAGGATGGCGGTACATGAAAAAAAGTGTTTTAGTGTTACTATCCCTTGTTCCTGTTGCCGTAGGATGGTTGGTGAACGTTCTGATTGCGGTTCCGGTGATCGGTACGGTGGGTTTCTACCTGTTTCCTCTGCTTACAACAGTCTTTTGGTTTTTTCTTGGCAGGCAGTATGCCCGCAAATGGAAGGCCGGGCCGGCCGTGCTGATCGCGCATGGGATCGGCGTTTGCTCGCTGCTGGTTTACCTTTGGCAGTTTTTGCTTGAAACAGATGCAACAAGAAATTTGGCCTTGGCGGTATTTTCCCAGATGTATTCCGCTTCTGTTCCGCTGTATTTGTTCCGCGGGATCGCGTCGCTTTTTGAAAGTCAGCCGAATTATGCGGGGAGAGCATCCATGCTTGCGCTGCAGCTTATTGGCCTGATTTACATGGTAATTGTGTTTTCCGTCGGTGTGCTTTTGGAAAAGAAACGGATGAAAAAATAATCCGCATAAATAAACAGAGGGAAAGGCTGCGCTTCCGTGCGCCGCATGGTGTAGGGCATGATGCGGTTTTTCACCGCGGCGCGGCAGCGCAAACAAAAATGGCGCGTATCGCATGGATACGCGCCATAAACTGTTTTACGGACACTCCGCCTTCGCGGGCTTGCTTTTTATATCCGGGGGAGGCGTTAAGCCTCCTTCGCCCTGGCGTCAATATCGTTGATGATGTTCTTCGCCCAGAAGCCGGAGCGCAGCATCGGAACCGCGATGCCGACCTTGATGAGGTCAGAGAACTGCACGATGAAATAAATGGCGAAGATGGACAGCGACGTGTGGCTGCACAGCAGCCAGGAAAGAATCACCGGGATGCACCAGGTGTAAACGCTGTCAAACAGCATGGTGACGAAGGTGCGGCCGCCGGAGCGGATGGTGAAATAGGCGCCGTGGATGTAAGAATGGATGGGCAGCGTCATGCCCATGACGATCAGGAACCACTGGGCAAGATCGCGCACGTCCTGCTCGGTGTTATACATGCGCGGCACGAGGCCGGACAAGGCGATGGCGATGGCGCCGATGACGATGTGACTCAAAACGGTGAAGCACAGCAGCTTGCGGTCCACGTCCTTGGCCTCCTCAATCTCACCCGCGCCAAGCTTCTGCCCGACGAGGATGCTCACGGCGTTGCCCGAGGCCATCATGATGATGCTGAAAAGCTGCCAGGCGGTGGACTGGATGTTCATCGCCGCCACGACGTTCAGACCGTGCGTGGAGTAGTTGCGGTTGATGAAAGTCGTGCCGAAGGACCAGAGCGCCTCGTTGATGAGCAGCGGCCAGCCCTTGACCACAACGCGGCCCACGAGCGCGGCGGGGATGCGGAA
The DNA here is from genome assembly GCA_017522015.1 of Oscillospiraceae bacterium. Classification (GTDB taxonomy): domain Bacteria; phylum Bacillota; class Clostridia; order Oscillospirales; family Oscillospiraceae; genus SIG483. The sequence goes on from JAFXAW010000020.1 coordinate 18,980, forward strand.
AAAGTTCCGGTAAAGCCCCGGCACGAAGGGGAAGCGTTTTGCCTTCAGGTGCGTGTAGATCACGACGATGACCAGCTCGACATAGCGGGCGAGGACGGTGGCGAGCGCCGCGCCGCGCACGCCCAGCGCCGGGAAGCCGAGCTTGCCGAAGATCAGCAGCCAGTTGAAGGTGAGGTTGATGATGATTGCGCAGACGCTTGCGATCATGGAGATAACCGTTTCGCCGCACTCACGCAGCGTGCCGGCGTAGCACTGCACGATGAAGAAGGGCGGCAGACCCCAGAGGATGATGCGGATGTAGCTGAGGGTGCAGTCGAGTATGTACGTGGTGTCCACGCCCGAGTTGGCCTGGTTATCCAGGAAGAGCAGCGCGAGATCCTTGCCGGCGTAGACGAAGATGAGCGTCACGACCACCGTGGTCAGCAGGCCGAAAATCAGCTTGATGCGCGTGGTGCAGCGCATGCCCTCATAATCGCCGTTGCCGAAATACTGCGCGCCGAAGATGCTTGCAGCGGACATGCCGCCGAAGATAATCATGTTGTAAACAAAGAAAAGCTGGTTGGCGATGGCCACGCCGGACATCTGCGCCGTGCCGAGTGCGCCGACCATGATGTTGTCGAGCAGGTTGACAAAGCTCGTCACACCCTGCTGCACAATCATGGGGATAATCAGCGCGATGACCATTCGATAGAATGCCCGCGTGCCGAAATATTTGCCTAAACGCTGTTTCATTTCTGTCCATCGAACCTTTCTGATGAGATAACCCAACTATCTTAGCAGAACTGAAACGGAAAATCAAGCGCGGGGGAAAGATTACTGCGCGCAAAGTGCAAAAAAAGGCCGCCTCGAAAAGAGGCGGCCTTTGTCTGTTTCGGGGAAGGGCTTATTTCATGCCGATGCTTTCAATCTGGATGTCAAAGCGCTTCTTGAGCGCATCGACGGTCTCCTTCGTGAGACGCGCGGGGTCGTGATGCTTGATGGCCTCATAGCTCTGCAGGAACAGGGACCAGTAGCTCTGCCCGCCGGTGTCGTACATCTCGGTCTTCTCCAGAACCTCGATGCTGCGCGGGGCGTAGCGCGGCGCGATGACGACGCACTCGTCATCCGCGATGAATTCCTTGCCCGCGATGGTGAACTTCACCTTGCCGCTGCGGACGTAGAACACTTCCTTCAGCGTCGGATACTGGATCCACTGGGCGGTGAAGCCCGGCTCCATGACGGCGCAGTTGAGCTCCTTGATGCCGGAGTTCTCCCAGCGCTCGATGATCACGCGCATGCTCACGCCGGGGAATTCATAGGCCGCGTGCGGACGGTTGACATTCTTGATGCCGTAGCAATCCTCGGGCGCGACGTCCTTGAACAGGAAGGGCTCGATGGCATAGGAGTCCATACGGCCGCGGGCATTCAGGGCGTTGAGCTCCGGATCGTTTGCCAGCTCGGGCATATACTGCTTGACTCTGGCCACATCGTCAAACTCCGTGTAAAGCTCATGGTCGTGGAAGGTGCCGCGCCACTTGGTCTCTTCAAAATAATAGAAGCCGTGGGCCTGGCCGGGGCGGAGGTGCACGATGTCGCCCTTCACGGCCTTGGCACGCATGCCGTCAATGTAAAGATAGATGCTGCCGCTGTCCACGAAGAAGGTTTCGTGGCTGTGATAGTGGAAGTGGGGCATCTGGGTGATGTCGGGGTCGGCGTTCTTATCAGTCGGATGCATCCGGCTGTCATGGAAGCGGTAAAGTCTGTGCGGGCCTTCTTCGTCAACGACCTTGATGACGTCGGAAGCGGCCTTGCCGTCCGGACGCACACTGTGGCCGACGCGGCCGGTCCAGGTTTCCCGCAGGGTTTTCAGGTCAACCATAAATTCGTTCTTTTCCATGGGATTCCTTCCTTTCCGTTGTGTATAGCACTATCCTAACCCAGACGGCAGTTTCTGTCAAGCGGATGCACCGTGGGGAGATGGGGTGGAGCGGAGAGATGAGTGCGGCGGCGCGGGGAGGTGAGGAGATTGGGAGGAGCGGAGGTGTAAAGAGAGCGGCGGGAGATGAGGTGGAGGGGGAAACGGAAGGAGAGGAGCCATGGGGCGGAGATGCGCCTGCCGGGGAGCGGAGGGGGAACGGATATGAGGGGAGACTTGCTGCGGCGCGGGGAGGGGATGGAGTGGAGCGGAGAAGCGAGAGGCGTGGGAAGGAGAGAAGCTGCGGGAGAGTGCTGCGGCGCGGCGCGAAAAACCGGGGCGGCCACAAGGCCGCCCCGGTTGGTGCATGGCAAATATTTACTTTCCGCTGCCGAGGTAGGCGGCTTTGACATCGTCGTTTTCCAGCAGCTCTCTGCCGGTGCCGGACATGGTGATTCTTCCGGTTTCCATGACGTAGGCCCAGTCCGCCGTCTTGAGCGCCATATTGGCGTTCTGCTCGATCAGCAGCACGGTCACGCCCTGCTTATTGATCTCACGGATGATGTCAAAAATTCCCTTGACGATCAGCGGCGCGAGGCCCAGCGAGGGCTCATCCATCATGATGATCTTCGGTCTGCTCATCAGCGCGCGGCCGACTGCCAGCATCTGCTGCTCGCCGCCGGAGAGCGTGCCGCCCGCCTGCCAGGAACGCTCCTTCAGACGCGGGAAGAGATCGTAGACCCAGTTGAGGTCATCGGTCAGATCGTCCTTGCGGAGATAGGCGCCGATGCGCAGATTCTCCAGCACGGTCAGGTCGGGGAAGATGCGCCGCCCCTCGGGCACGAGGATGACGCCCTTTTGCACGATGCTGCTCGGGTCCGCGCCGGTGATGTCCGCGCCATTGAAGCTGATTTTGCCGGTTTTCGGCTTCACGAGGCCCGCGATGGTGCGCAGCGTGGAGCTTTTGCCCGCGCCGTTGGCGCCGATGAGCGTGACAATCTCGCCGGCGGGCACGTCAAAGCTGATGCCCTTGACGGCTTCAATGCCGCCGTAATTGACCTTCAGATCCTGTACGCTGAGTATGATCTCACTCATCTTCCGCCACCCCCAGATATGCGTCGATCACGCGCTGATTGGACTGAATCTCCTCCGGAATGCCCTGCGCGATCTCACTGCCGAAGTCGATGACATAAATATAATCGGATATGCGCATGACCAGATCCATGTGGTGCTCAATGAGGAACACGGTCAGGTCATATTTCTCGCGGATCTGCCGGATAAAAGCGCCGAGCTCCTGCGTTTCCTGCGGGTTCATGCCGGCGGCCGGCTCGTCCAGAAGCAGCAGCTTCGGATCGGTTGCCAGCGCGCGCGCAATCTCCAGCCGGCGCTGCAGGCCGTAGGGCAGGCTGGTGGCCAGCTCGTCCTTGAATTTGTCCAGCCCCTGCTCCTCCAGCAGCGCCAGCGTCTCTTCCCGCATGCGCTTTTCCTCACTCGCGTTGCCGCGGAAGGTGGCGGAAAAGACGTTTTGCTTGGCGCGCATATGCTTGGCGATGAGCACGTTGTCAAACACCGTCATGCTCTTCCAGAGCCGGATGTTCTGGAAGGTGCGCGCGATGCCGAGGCCGGTGATGGCATCGGGCGTGGGGTTGAGCGTTCTCTCGTGCAGATAAAGCTCTGCGTTCTCGCCCTTGTACTGCTTTTTCATCTTGCCGGTGGGGTGCGCGCAGACGATGGGCTTATCCATGAAGGACACCTTGCCGTTCGTCGGCTGATACACGCCGGTGATGCAGTTGAACGCGGTGGTTTTGCCCGCGCCGTTCGGGCCGATGAGGGCGATGATCTTGCCCTCCGGAATCTCAAGCGTGAGGTTGTTGACGGCCACGACGCCGCCGAACTGCATGGTTACGTTTTCCACGCGCAGGACGGTGTTTTCACTCATTTCGCATCAACCTCCTCCTGCGCCTGCGCCGCCTCAATCCGGGCGGCTTTGCGCTTTTTGAGTTTGTTCACAAGTCCGGTGAAGGAAAGCTCCTTATCGCCCATGATGCCCTTGGAGAAGAACAGCACGATGACCATGATGACGATGGAGAACACGACCTTGCGGAAGCCGTCCCGGAAAAACGGGATGCTCACGCTGCCGATGCCGCCCTTGTCGAGGAAGCGCAGCCACCACTCGTTGCAGGCGATATACAGGAAGGCCGCGATGCAGCTTCCGGAAACGGAGCCGATGCCGCCGATGACGACCATCAGCAGAATTTCATAGGTCATGGCCGTTGTGAAGGCCGTGGCCGCGACCGTGGTCTGGAACATGGCCAGCAGCGCGCCGCCCACGCCGGCGAAGAAGCTGGAGATGATAAACGAGAGCATCTTGTGGCGGAACAGGCTGATGCCCATCGCCTCGGCGGCGACCTCGTCATCGCGGATGGCCTTGAAGGCGCGGCCGTAGGACGAGTTGATGAGCAGCACGATGATGCCGATGCAGACCGTGACGATCAGGAAGGGGAAGACGGTTGCAAAGCTCAGCGAGCCGATTTTCATGTCCGCAAAGGTGGGGTACTTACGCAGCAGGTTCGAGCCGTTGGTGATCACGCCAAGGCCGTTCCACTGGAACACGGCGCGGATGATCTCCGCAAAGCCGAGCGTGGCGATGGCGAGATAGTCACTTTTCAAGCGCAGCACCGGGATGCCGATGAGCGCAGCGAAGATGGCCGCAACGACGCCGGCGATGATGATCGCCACGATGGCGCCAAGCCAGTTGCCCGCGTTCTCGCCCAGGAGCTTGCCGATCTCCTCCGCGATGGAGAACTTGATCGCGCCGCCGCCGAAATACTGGTAAACGGTGTCATGCTGATCTCTCGGGATGGAGAAGATGGAATAGGCATACGCGCCGATGAGCATGAAGCCCGCCTGGCCGAGGGAGAAAAGCCCCGTAAAGCCGTTGAGCAGGTTCATCGAAACGCAAAGCAGCGAATAGATCGCGCCCTTGCGCAGCACCGTCATGAGCATGAGCATGGAAGAGCCCGTGACGAAGTTATCCAGCACGAACAGGATGGCATACAGCACAACGAGGCACACGATGGCGATATAGCTGCCGGTTTTGTTCTTTTTGGGCTGAAGAGTTGTATTCATTCCGCGCACCTCCTCAGACCTTGTCCGTTGCCTTCTCGCCGAAGATGCCCGTGGGCTTGACGAGGAGGATGATGATGAGGAGAACAAAGGTAAACGCATCCGAGAACGTGGTCAGCCCCACGCCCTTGATGATGTTCTCGCAGATGCCGATGATGAAAGCGCCGATGACCGCGCCGGGGATGGAGCCGATGCCGCCGAACACCGCCGCGACAAAGGCCTTCAGGCCCGGCATCGAGCCGGAGGTCGGCACGATGGACTGGTAGTTGGAGAACCACAGCAGCGAGCCGACGGCCGCCAGAAAGCAGCCGATGACGAATGTGACGCTGATGACGGAGTTGATTTTGATGCCCATGAGCTGGCTGGTTTCAAAATCCTTGGACACCGCGCGCATGGCCATGCCGATCTTGGTGTATTTAATCAGCGCGACCAGAACGAACACCAGAACGATCGTAAGAATCGGGGTGATGACGGTGACCATCTTGGTGGTGGCGCCGAAGATCACCACGCTCTTGCTCAAAAACGGGATGGCCGGATAGGTCTGCGCAAGGCCGCCGGTGAAATACAGCGCGCAGTTTTGCAGCAGATAGCTCACGCCGATGGCGGAGATCATAACCGACATACGCGGTGCGCTGCGCAGCGGCTTATATGCCGCGCGCTCGATCAAAAAGCCGAGCACCACCGTGGCGATCAGAACGATCGGAATGGAAATGTACATCGGCAGGCTTGCCGTGGTGTAGACCATTACAAGGCCGGCCACCATGAAAACATCGCCGTGGGCGAAGTTGATCAAACGCAAAATGCCGTAAACCATCGTGTAGCCGATGGCGATGAGCGCATACTGGCCGCCGGCGGAGATGCCGGAGAGCAGATACGGCAGATTTGCGGCGAAAAACTCTTGCATGGCGCAGTTCCTCCTTTTCTCTTTTCTCCCTGAAATGCAAAGCGTATAAATCCGCTTTCTTTGGCTGCGCAAAAGCAAAAATCCGGCCTTATTTCCGGATTCTGCCCGCCCGCCATCGCAAAAGGAAGCGCATTTATACGCTCCGAATCAGCAAAACGCGGGGATAAGGAAAGCCTCTGAAAATGCCAGACATGGCGGGGGCAGACCTGCCCCCGCCATATTGGTTCACTTCAGAACTTGCTTCTGAAATCAGGCGTAAAGCTTAGCCAACGGTCGCAACGGTGACGAAGTCCCAAACCACGTCAGCGGTGTTGGCCTGCTTGATGTAAGCACTGTCGCGCACAGCGTCGCCGATCTCGTTGAACTTGATGGCGCTGGAAACGCCTTCGTAAGTAACGGAGGGTAGCTTGGCCAGGATGTCGGCCTTGTCAGCGCTGCCGGCGGCCTTGATGGCCTCAAGCGCGGTGAAGTAAGCATCGTAGCCCATGACGGTGACAGCCGCGATCATGTCGTTGCCGCCGTTGTTGGTCTTGGCCTCGGCGTTCTCGTTGATCCACGCCTTGATGCCCTCTTCAAACTCGGGGTCGCCGCCCTCGGCGTAGAAGGTGGAGACGTAGATCTCAACGTCCTTGCCCTCGGCAGCGCCGAGGATCTGGTTGGAATCCCAGGTGTCGCCGCCCAGCAGAGAAGCCTCAATGCCCTGCGCGTCGGCCTGCTCAACGATGAGCTGCGCATACTGGATGGAGCAGGGGGCGAAGATGACGTCCGCGCCCTCGTTCTTGGCGGAGGTCAGGTAAGAGGTGAAGTCCGCGCTGTCCTTCGGGAACTCGGCGGTGATGACCTTCATGCCCATGCCCTCGGCAGCTTCCTTGAAGTAGTGCACGAGGCCCTGGTCATAGTCGTTGCCCAGCTCGCCCAGGCAGTAAGCGGTCTTGGCGCCCAGCTCGTTCTTGGCGAAGTTGGCCAGAACCGTGCCCTGGAAGGGATCCAGGAAGCAGATGCGGAAGTAGTGGCTGTTGCCCTCGGTGACCTGCGGGTTGGTGCAGGTGACGCCAATGGCGGGCATGCCGGCATCGGCAAAGGTATCGGAAGCGGCGATGGACACGCCGGAACCGTAGGAGCCGAGCACGACGGAAACGCCGGCAGAGATCAGGTCGGTGGCAGCAGAGACGGCCTTTTCGTTGGCAGACTCGTTGTCAGCCGGGACCAGCTCGATCTTGTAGGTCTTGCCGTCGATCTCAATCTCGGGGCAAACCTTGTTGACATACTGCATGCCGAGGTACTCCTGCTTGCCGCCGGCACCGTTGGAACCGGACAGAGGCTCGTAGACACCGATCTTGATGACGTCTTCCTTCTCGCCGCCGCCGCAGGCAGTCAGAACGCTGAATGCCAGGATGACAACGAGGGCCAGTGCGATGATCTTTTTCATTTTACTTTTTCCTCCTTGTGCCCTCTCGGGCAGATGTTACGGTTTTGATCGAAACGACAGCGCCGCGCAGGATGTCCGCGTATGGAGAACATCTGTGCGCTAAACGGCGTCGTTCTGAGCATGTATTATAGCGTTTTGCGCGGGAAAAAGCAAGCGCATTTCCCTGCGTTTCACACTTTTTTTCGTATTTTTCCCGGAAAAAACCCGCAAAAAGAGCTGCCGGGCGGTTTCGTCCGGACGGCGGCGAAAAAACGAATGCGCGCTGCGCGGACACGGGGGATGAGGCTGTCTCCGTGCTGTGCACGGCAGGCGGGTTTTGGAATTGACAAAGCGACGCAGTTCGCGTAAAGTAAAAGCAGATTTTCTTATGCGAGGTGGACAGCAGTTCCATGAAAAAACGTATCTTTTGTCTGCTTCTGGCGCTGGGAATGCTCCTTTGTCTGTGCGCCTGCGGGGATGCGCCCGCCGCGCCGACGTCTGAGCCGGGCACCGAGCCCACATCCGAACCCACATCTGCGCCGACGCCGGAAGTCACGCCGCCGCCACCGCCACTGACGCCGGAGCTTACACCCGAGCCGACGCCGATTCCGGAAGTCACGCCCGAACCGACGCCGATTCCGGAGCCGGAAAAGCCCGCTTTCCAGGAATATCTGGTCGTGCTGGGTGCGGAGATTCATGCCTATGACGGGCCGAGCTATGACAGGGGCTACACGGGCTTCATCGTGGGCGAGAGCGGCACCTACACCATCGTGGAGGAGCGCTGGGACGACGAGGGCAACCTCTGGGGCAGACTGAAATCCGGCGCGGGCTGGGTTGATCTGACGGAGGCACGGGCGGAAAGGCCCGCTTTCAAGGAATATCTCGTTGCGCTGGGCGCGGTGACGCCGATCTATTCCGGGCCGAGCTATGACGAAACGTATGCCGGCGTCGTGGGCGAAAACGGCACCTACACCATTGTGGAGGAGCGCTGGGACGGCGAGGGCAATCTCTGGGGCAAGCTGAAATCCGGCGCGGGCTGGATCAATCTGACGGCGGTGCAGACGGAGAAAACGCAGGCCGTGCCGCTGCGCGTGTGCTATGCGGAGGATCTCAAGCTTGGCGGCGCGTATGACGAGTTCATCGCCTCGGAGGGAGAGTTCGCGGTGAAGCTGGCTTTCGTGGCGGGCGTGAATCTGCGCGGGATTGTGTTTCGCGCCATGTCGTCCGGCGAGGCGCTGTTTGAGCCGGGCGAGACGCTCTATGAAAAAGAAAAGATGGACGCCGGGGAGGTTCTGGTGGTCGCGGTTGAGTTCCCCGGAGATTTCAGCTCCTACGGCTTCTCCTGCACGGATGAGGCCGGCGAGACGTATCACTACGCCGTTTACATCAGCGGCCGCAACGGTGAGCCCGCGCTGCAGACCTATACTATATAATATACGCGAAAAGCATAAACGACAATTCAGCGAAAAACATAAGAGGAGGACATTTTTATGCAGGAAGTCAACAAGGAGATTATCTACACGCCCGAAGCGCCCGAACCGATCGGCCCGTATTCGCAGGCCATCGGCATGCCGGGGCTGCTGTTCTGCTCCGGTCAGATTCCGGTCAATCCGGCGAACGGCGAGATTCCGGAGGGCATCGAGGCGCAGACCCGTATGGCGCTGGAGAACGTCAAGGCTGTGCTCGCCGCCGGCGGCAGCAGTCTGGACAAGGTGATGAAAACGACCGTGTTCCTGCAGAGCATGGACGATTTCGCCGTGATGAACGGCATCTACGCCGAGTATTTCACCACCCAGCCGCCCGCCCGCTCCGCGGTGGAGGTCGGCCGTCTGCCGAAGAACGTGCTCGTGGAGATCGAGGTCATCGCGCTGCGCTGAAGGGCGAGCGTGACAGAATATAGATTTCCGGTTTCACAGAGGAAGCCCCGGGCTGCAGAGCCTGGGGCTTCTTTGTTGTATTGGAGCCTCCCGTTGCGGGGGCTTTCTTTATGTATTCAGGGCTTTTTGTTGGAGCTTCCTTCGCGCGGGCTTTGCCCTGCTGCGCGATGTGTGGGGCGCTTGATGGAATTATTTGCGGATGCGCCGTCTGCGGATGACGACGGCCGTTCCGGCGGAAGCGCCGCCGGCTACCGCTACGCCGCCGGCGGAGATGGCAACGATTGCGCCGGGTTTTATTTTCCTTTTGATGGGGGCACCGTCGCCGTCGGCGCTGCCGGTGCCGTCGGTGATGTCTGAATTGCCGGAGGAATCGGTGATGTCGGCAGCTTCTGTTGCCGGGAGCGGATAATCACAGAGGCTGCATTTTTCCAGGCTGTCGGCAGCGGGCACATGCGCTTCGATCGGGCTTTGCTCACCGCAAGCGGTGCAGAATTTGGCGTGGCCGGTCTCGTCATAATAGCCCCAGGTGTCCAAATATGTATGGGCAGTCTTGTCAAGCTCGCCGTAAGGCTCGCCACAGATGCTGCAACAGGCTTTTTCACAGCAGGTGGCTGTGCCGCCGCTGCAATCGTGTTCTTCAACCTCTGCCTTCGGCGTGTACCAGCAGCTGACACAAGGTCTTACGCCCATGTGGTTTTCTGCGCCGAGGGTATGTGCCTCTTCCCGGACGGTCTTTCCGCACTGCTGACACTGCAGATCGTGATGCGTGGTGTATTTGGGATCGGTTTCCGCTTTCTTGACGGAAAGCAGCTCGTGCAGATTCTCATCCGGCTTGCCGTATTCCTTGCCGCAGACGGTGCAGACGGGGCCTTTGCTGCAGGTGGCCGTGCCGCCCGCGTGCGTATGCTCAGCGCCCTCGTTGGGATTGTTGGGATTGTTGGGCTCGGTGGAGACCTTCTCTGCATACCAGCAGTAGATGCAGGGGCGCTCATTTTGTCCGTTCACAGGGCCGAACTGATGCGCATCTTCGCCAAGAAGTTTGCCGCACAAAGTGCATTTCACGTCGTGATGCGTTGCCTTTTTGGGGTCCCGATCCGCCTTGGGGTAGTTGCCGGGCTCGTGCTGGGTGGGGTCGGGCTGCCCGTAGGGCTCACCGCAGATGCTGCATATGGCCGCTTCGGTGCAGGTGGCGTAACCGCCGGTGCAACTGTGGGCAGCGGGCGGGTCAAGCGCAAAGTCCATCTCGATGACGGCATACACATCGTCTATGCGATAACAGGATGCGCTTATGCCGTTGATGGAGGCGAGAATGCCGCCGTCGGCCCAGATCGCGTTGCTGTCCGTGATCAAAACCGTGATCTCCAGCCGGTAGCTGCCACCGTAACGGAACACTTCCGTTCCGGTGTTCATATAGCTGTCCGTTGAAAGATCCATCCAGGTCAGATTGGCGATCACGGCGGCCTGCGCCGTTTCGGCGGGGCCCAGCGTTGCACCGAAGCTGGGGAGGGCGCCGTTCTGCGGCGTGGGCAGTCCGGTGATTTGAATGGACGTCAGATAATTCTGCGCAAAGGCCGGTATTGCCAGCGCAAAGATCAGGGCGATCGCAAAACACAGGCAGAGCAGTTTTTTCATGGGATTTCCTCCTTACTTCGGTTGCGCTTCAAATAGTTCTTGTTACGGCTGCAGGAAAGCGGACGGGTGCGGGGAGGTGTAGTCCGCCGATCAGCCGGATGAGGCGACGGGCGGCAGCGCGGAAGGATCAAAATCGTTCCCGATTTCCAGAATCGCAAGCAGTTCTTCCATAACGCGATCCGAGCGGAGAATGCGATACGCCGCGGATTTTTCCTGCACGACCAACTCGTTTAAGTCGCCCAGCAGGATGATTTTCTCTTTGCCGTTTTCGCTCAAGACGATCCACAGGGTCACGTCATCCATCGGGATTCCGGTGACTGCGGTGGGCGAAACGAAAGAGCGCATTGCCCGGCTGCCGCGCAAGCTTTGCAAAAGCGCTTCCTGCGCGATGGCGGGGCCGTCCTGCCGGGGGTAGAAGTAACGCAAAGTGTCCCCGTCCGCGCGGTACATCACGGAAATAATCTTACACTTGTCCGGGGCCGCAACAAGCGGACGGATCAGGAAACAGGAAAGGATCAGTGCGAAGACCGCGATGGCAATAATCCATTTCAAAGCACGCTTTTTCATACGCAGAGGTCTCCTTTCAATATGTTTAATTCATTTTAACATTCGCAAACGGAAAACTCCACTCTGTTTATTTGTAGAATTCTACATTGTCTTTTTGTGGAATTCTACTTTGCTTTTGGAATCGGCGCGGAAAACCGTGTCATTCCGAGGCGAAAAATGCCGCGCGGAAAAGGGTCTGCGCCCCGCGCAGGGGACAGGCATCCCGCTTCTGCGGCTGCGCAAGAGAACGCCGCGCCCGCGCGGGTGGGGAGCGGAGGGTGCAAAAGAAAAGCAGCGGTAACGAGCTGTTATCGCTGCTTGCTGTGTGTTGGGGGTGAGATCGGGGATGCTTTTCGTGCCGCGCGGGATGTTGGCGCAGCTTGTGTAGAGGGGATGTGTTTGCGCGTGTTAAGGGTGCGGGGGTGCGTGTTTGCTTATGTTGCGGAGCGGCGCTGCGCTTATTGGTTGAACATGTCCACGATGGCCTGCATGAGCTCCGGGTTGACCTCGCTGTACAAAGCGTGGTTGACCTGCCGGCAGAAATCCGCCTTTTCCTCCGGCGTAAGCTCCCGGTCGAGCGCCTTTTTCAAGAGCTTCAGCTCCTTTTCCACCTGCTTTTGATAGGCGACCGCCCGCTCCGAGTGCAGAATCGTGTTATGTCCCGCGTGGGCATCGGTGCCGATATAATAGGTCACATTATTTTGCCGGATCTCGTACCGGTGCGAGATCACGGACTGATGATGGAAGCTGATGACGAGATCCTGCGTGCCGTGGGCGATGAAAACGGGGATGTCGGTGCTGTTGATGCCTTTCACCGCGTCGAGCTTCGTGTAGTCCTTGAACAGCATGGCCTGATAGGAATCCAGAAACTGCTTCGGGAAGCCGCCGGCGAGGGTGTCCGCACTCGGGCCGGCATACTGCGCGCCCTTTTCCGCGATGAGCGTATAGCCGCTGTTGAAGGGCGCGACCGCCGCGCAGCCGCAGACGCTTTTGTGTAGCGAGAGCACCGAGGTCGCCGCGAAGCCGCCCCAGGAATGGCCGAAGAGATAGAGCTTATACTGCGAAAACTCGGGGCTGCTTTCGATATAATTCAGCGCGTGATCGAGATTCACCAGCGGCGTGCACATGCCGACGGTGGAATCCCCCTCGGAGGCGTAGGTGCCCTGGCAGTCGTAGGAAAAAACGGCGAAGCCGCTGCGCACGAAGTGGGCGATGAAGGGGATATAATCGTCCGAGCCGGCGTGCATGCCATGGCAGACCACGACCATTTTCTCCGCGCCGCTGCAGGGGTAAAAATAGCCTTGCAGCTTCCACTGGCCGCTGGGGAAGAAAAAGGTGCTGCGCGGCAGCCATGCCGCCACGCGGCTGTAATCAAACTCGCCGAAGACCGTGTCGATGTCCTTCTTTTCGTAGCGCGGGAAGAGGGAATCGTAGAGCGCCTTTGCGCCCAGGAGCGTGCCCATCTGCAGGCCCGTGGTCAGCGCCATTTTGGCAAGGCTTTTGATGTTGTCTTTCAGGCTTCTGCCCGGGCTGTTCGTGTCCATCGGCAAACTCCTTTTTCTGAATTTTCACGCTTTAGGCGCGGAGCCTACATCTATAGTTTAACGCAAGTTTTCGGATTTTCAATGGGGAAAATCGCGCTTTTGGGGGAGAATAAGCGAATATGGAGGGAAAAGTGAAGACCGCCTGCAAGGGATTTATTTCTCTCACAGCTCCTTTTTTACCAAAACATATTCGTCGGTTCGCAGCACTTCCGCAAACCCGCATTTCAGGAACAACGCAACGGAAGGGTTGTCGATGGCGATGTCGTCATAGAGCGCCTTTATGCCATTCGCCTTTGCGCTTTCGCACAAAAGCATTAGCCCCTTGCGGCCGTATCCCTTTCCGCGGTGCGGAGCATAGACAATCACATCCGCAATGTGAATCTGCCTTTCTCCGTCGAAACGATACGCCACCTCTCCCACAAACGTGTCATCCTCCATGAGGTATCTGTAAAAGCGCTCGCCCTTGTGGTTTGTGATCCATCTGTCATGCCAATCCGCCCAGCGTTCTCTGGGGAATGGGATTCTGCCGCCGTGGGCGTGGTTGTAGGACATCGTCTGCGCATCGCCCACCATTTTTTCCTTAAACCATAAGTCCTCAACACGGGGCGCATACAATGCAAGCATTTCCATCACCTTCGTCAAATCCGGGTTTGTTGAACCCAGTATACGCCAAAGCCGTAAGCTGTGCAAGGAGACAAAAACTTGGCAGACGGCACAAAATCCGAATTTGCGGCTGTTCGTCTCGCATGGGGTGAGCGCGAGAGGGGAGGGTATGCCCCTCTCGCCAAATCCAATCTTCCGCGGCACGCACCGCGCCACCAAAAAGAAGAGGACACATCTTCCGATGTGTCCTCTTCTTTTTTGCGAAAGACTACCTAAACGGAGCAGAATTGAGGGAAGAAAGCCCAAAAGTACACCTTAACTTTTGTGCCAAGTCTTAATCTTTTTAATATTTGTCGTACTTAAACACCAAATAATATAGCGTTTGTTATCAACTGTCGTTATGGTTACCTTGTTCGATGAACCGACTCTGCCCGTTTCAAGTTTATGCTGAATAGATTGGATGTGATTTTTATATATTGCACAGCTTCCAGCCCAGATCAACCAATTCTTGCTCAAATACAAGGTTGTTTCGAGGTGGTCTGCATCGGTATCGGAGAATACCGTATCATATAACAATTCTTGTTGCCAGATCATTTTCCGAAAGCGAATAATTGGCAGGAAACTAATCAAAACACAAATAAACGCAATAGGAAAGGGCGTAAACGCAACAATTAAATCGTAAGATAACACGTCATAAATTAAACTAACGATAAGCAGAGGTATAAAAACAATCGTCGCACAAATTAAAGCAAGTATGATATTTCTTTTTAGGTATATTTTTGTGTATTTTTCGATCACAGCATCACCCCGTTACCTTATTATATCATCGTTTGTTGCACTTTTCAATGATATATCGCTATCGCGATATGATATACGGCGTTGCCGTATGATATATTTGCTTGGCAAATATGATATAATATCCGTTCCATTCATATGCCGTAGGCATATATCATCGCGCAAAGTGCGATATCATATCGAAGATATATCACCCGTTGCGGCCCATTCCCCATAAACCTTGCAAGCTCGGTTTTCGGGGACCCCCAATGGGCAGGAACGGATATCATTGAAAAAAGTCACCTTTGTCAGTAGACAAAGGTGACTTTTTTCATGCGAAAGAGCGACCAAACGGTGTATAAGTGGGGGTAAAAACGACCAAAAGTATTGTGGCAGCGCTGCTCGACAAATTGGATTTTGACATCTTAACCATAATACTTGTCTATTCCGCCAAAACCGACAATCAACTTTCCATCACGAGTCTTTTTAATAAAACTTTCAAGGCGTTTTTTGAACTCGTCGGGGCGTTTTCTCGCCGCATCAATGTAAGCAATACGAATGCGTTTGTATGGCTCGGATAATTTCTCATAATTTTCCCACGCAATAATGTCTTCTTTTATAGCATCAATGATATCATTAGGAAAAATATACGGAGTACGAATCAAAGGCAATACACTATCTCTTATGCTTGGATGAAGCATCCCCTGTCTTTCAAGCCAAATCAGTCTTTCTATATTCGGGCGTGAATACGGACTATCTTTCTTTCTCGGTGTAAATCGCTGTGCACGATGCGTAGGGTCAATGTGTTTTATGGTACTATCAATCCAACCAAAGCATAGAGCCTCTTCTACTGCATCATTATAGGAAAGCGCTTTATCACCTGATTCCTTCATTGGAAATACAAACCATATTTCACTCTCCGTTTCAAAGTGTTTAGCAAGCCACTTTCGCCATATATCTCGTTCACTTGTATAAAATATCTTCATTCTTTTATCCTTACAAATTCTTATTTACCGAATTGATAATATTACTTTTCAGCAATCAAATCAAGGCGAAGCCTTGTATATCATCAACACGCAGTGTTGCATCTCATCAAGCCGCAGGAGGGTTTATGCACGGCTATGCCGTGATGATATACCATCGCAAAGCGATGGATGATATACAGCCCCGTTGGGGCTGATGATATGCCAAGCCTGCGGCTTGGATAAAAAAAGAA
>JAFXAW010000021.1 GCA_017522015.1 Oscillospiraceae bacterium
AATTAAAACAATACTCAATTCCGCAGATATGAAAGCAATTCCTTTGTATGAAAGAGTGGGTTTCCATACTTCATCAACAATTATGTACATAGACCTTTAAATTCAAATTGATTTGACAATAAGACAAATTCCAATTTGTCGAATAAATTAAAAAATCCGACCTGTGATCGTAAGCATAGGTCGGATTTGCTGTTATACGAACAGCCCCGACAGTCTTCCTGTCGGGGCTGTTTTGTGCTATTTATGCCCTTTGCAAATGATGCAAAGCGGCGGGGATTATGTTTTTGCTGAGATTAGTTGCCCGGGCGGAAGGGCTTGGCGTTGCGGCCGTAATCAAAGGCCTCAAGCGCGGCGACCAGCTCGGGATCGGTGTTGTCCTGACGCGGCAGCGGGACATCCTGCTCGTGGGACAGGATGTACTGCACCTTCTTGATGTCCACAGTCTTGACCGTGGTGCCGTCCTTGATGGCGACAGCGGCGGCGACGCCGGCGGCCTGACCGGTCTGGACGCACTGCGGGATGAGCTGCAGCGGGCCGATGGCGCGCTCGTCGGCGGAGAGGTGACGGCCGGGGGCCATCAGGTTCTCAGTCGCCTTGGAGACGATGCAGCGGAAGGGGATCTCCAGCGGAGCGCCGCCGCAGGAGTGCGTGGTGGACCAGGCGATGACATCGTCGTAAGCCGGGTTGGCGTTGATGTCCGCCATGGTGATGTAGAGCTCGCCGTCGAGTCTGCGGGAGCCGCGGGTGCCGAGCTGCGGCGCGATGTCGACGATGTAGGCATCCTTGAAGCAGAAGGGGATGGTCTCCTTGCAGTAATCCAGGATGCGGCGGATGGAGTTGCGAACCAGCAGCTCCGTGGCGCGGATGTCGTCGAGGTCGATGCAGTTCATGCCGCTGATCCAGTTGTTGAACCAGACGATGTCGTTGCAGCCGGCGGGGAAGAACATGGTCTTGTAGCCCGCAACTTCAAACAGGCCGTTGATGAAGTTCTTGCCCTCGACGGGGTTGGCGCGCAGCCAGCGGGCATAAGCCTCGTAGTCCACGCCGCCGCAGCGCCAGACCAGAGCGGTCTGATCGTCGCGCTGATCCTCGCCGGTGAGGCCGGATTTGCCGTGGCAGATCGGGTCGGTCTGACCAAAGATGTCGCCGTCGCCGGTGGCGTCGATGACGATCTTGGCGAAGACGGCCTTGCGGCCCTCTTTGCTCTCAAAGATGACGCCCTTGATGACGTTGCCGTCCATGATGGGCTTGGTGCCCCAGCTGTGCAGCAGCATCTTGACGTTCTTGCACTCCTGCACCATCAGGTCGAACTCGATCTTCAGGTGGTTGGGCTCATAGTAGGGCGCGCGCACGAGGGTCTTGGGCTCGGAGAAGGTGGTGCAGCCGTGCACCAGTCCCCAACGGTCGACCAGCGCGGGGGTGTCCTTGCCGATGTCCTCAAGCTTGGGGGACATGTAGGAACCGGGGGCTTTCGCGTCGAGACGGGAGAACCACTCCTCCTGCAGGCCGCGGATGACGGAGAACTTGCCCCAGCTCAGGGACGGAACCATCAGCACGAGGCCGCCGGTGACGTTGCCGCCAAAGTAGCCGTAACGCTCCATCAGGATGATCTTGGCATCCGGGTTGGCGCGGGACGCTGCAACGGCAGCACTGTGACCCGCCGCGCCGCCGCCGACGATCAGAATGTCGCACTCGTCATATACGGGCAGCTTGTTGGCTTCTTCCAGGTAAATCTGGCTCATATGTTACTTCCTTTCCTATAAAAAATTCTTTTTGGATTCACATAATCATTCCAATTCTATATTGTAACAGACCTTTCCCGTTCTGGCAAGCAAAAAACGTGCGTGAGAATTTGTGTATTCTCACGCACGTTTTCGTCAGGTTTGGAATTTCAGCTTCGCTGCCGGACAAGTCCGGCGCGAAGCGGGAGCTGCTTACATGTAGCCGTTTTTCTCGTACTGCGTCGGGCTGCGGCGGATCTCGTCGCGGTTGATGCCGAAGTGGGTGGCGTTGTATTCGTCGATGGCATCGCTGATGCAGTCGTACACACCGTCGTAAATGCTGCCGGGGCCACCCTGCGCGATGCAGGGGATGAAGGCCTTGGGCGTGCAGGCGTCGAGCAGCGCGAAGACCTTTGCCTTCGTCTCTTCCGGATTCCAGCCGTCAAAGTCGAAGTCCGCGCCGTCGAAACCGCCCATGAAGGCGATCTGGCCGCAATACTTCTTCGAGAGTGCCGGCAGGTCATTGGAGCTCATGCAGCCCTGCCAGACGTCAATGCCCATCTCGATCATGGAGGGAACGAGGGTTGCACCGTAGCTGTCGCTGTGGTGGACGATGAGCTCAACGCCGTGGGACTTGTAATAGCCATAGACGGCCTTATAGGCGTCCACAAAGAAATCCTCAAACATGGCGGGGCTCATGAAGGTGCTGGTGCGGCTGCCCCAGTCGTCATGATGGAAGATGGCGTTGGGCTGGAGGTTCTTGCAGATCAGCTCCGCCAGCTGCAGCTCATAATCCGTGATGTACTTGATGAGATCATGCATCTCGTCCGGATACAGCGTCAGGTTCATCAGAGTGGTGGCAATCTCGCCCAGGTGGTGGCACTGCTCAAAGATGCCGGGGGCGACGAAGTTGGTGCGGTAAGCGAGGTCATCGTCCACGTTGTCCAGAATGCCGCGGATCATGGCCCATTCCTCGTCCGTGATGACATCCAGGGACGGGGCGTGGACATAGTCGCGCCAATGCTCAATGTCCTTAATGACGATCTTGTCCGGCGTATGCACGGGGAAAGCGCCGGGCGCATCCGCGGGGAAGCTGTTGGTGACGCCCCAGGCGTTGACAATGTTTTCCTGTCCGCGCTTCGGGGAGTTGTTATGGAACATTCCGGGGTGAAGCGTCAGGCGCAGCGCCTCGTACTGGTTGACGTAGCGGTCGGGATTCAGACCCTTTGCGGCCTGAAAGAAATTTTCTTTCGCGCTTAACATATGTATGCACTCCAATCTGTAAGTGTATTTTCCGCAGACATTGTACCAAAAGCGTCGACAAATTTCAAGAGCAAAGCGTCCTTCTGCGCCGCGCTTTTGGTTGACGGCAAATCCGTCCTGTGCTACAGTGGTTACAGAACAGAAAATCCGGTTTTTTATTAAGGAGGTTTCATCATGGGAAAAGTTTTGGAGGGCAAAGTTGCCATCGTGACCGGTTCCGGTCAGGGCGTCGGCCGCGCGCTGGCGCTGAAATTCGCGTCTGAGGGCGCCTGCGTCATCACGAACAACCGCGGCAAAGGACAGACCGAGACCAAGCAGCTCACGCCGGAGGAGATCGCAACGCTCAGCCCCGAAGAGCGCAAGAAGGTTGCAGACAGATACGCAATGCTCGCGGGCAACGCGGAGACCACGGCCAATCAGATCATCGCCGAGGGCGGCAAGGCCGCGCCGTTTTATTGCGACATCGGCAACCATGAGGCGGCAAAAGAGCTTGTTGAGTTCGCCGTGAAGACCTATGGAAAAGTGGACATCGTGGCAAACGTCGCGGGCGCTTTCGGCTTCGGCTCGATCTGCGACATCGATGAGGAGACCTGGGATCGCGTTACGACAGTCAAGCCCAAGGGCTACTACAACGTCATCCATTTTGCTGCGCCCTATATGATGGAGCAAAAGTGGGGCCGCATCATCAACTGCACCTCCCGCGCGTGGCTGGGCGACTGGATTCTGCATCCGGAATACTGCACCGCCAACGCCGGCGTTGTGGGCCTGACCCGCGCCGTGGCGATTGAGCTGTTCCCCTACAACATCACCTGCAACGCCTTCTCCCCCTTCGCGGCGACGCGCGCTTCCATCGATCTGGAGGCCTCGAACCTCGTGAAGTCCGACCGCAAGAAGGCCATGGCAGGTCTGCCGAACTTCACCTATGAGCAGACGCCGGCACCGGAGACTATCGCGCCCTTCCTGACCTATCTGTGCACGGATAAGGCCTCTCAGGTGAGTGGCTCCGTGTTCAGCATCGTTGGCAACAGCATCGCCCGCTACTCCGAGCCGGTGGAGATTGCCAAGATCACAAAATTCTCCTCCGAGCTCTGGACGCAGGAGGAGCTGGAGCAGGCCGCGCCGCGCGGACTCTTCGGCGGCTACACCAGCCTTGCCGATCCGGGCAACGTCCACTAAGCCGGAAAACCCGACCATAAAAAAGCCTCCCCGACGCCGTCGGGGAGGCTTTTTGCTTATTCCGCGTCAGCGGTTTCTTCTGCGGGGCTTTCCGCCGCTGCGTCTGCGGGTGCCTGCTGTTCGTCCTTTTCATCGGCCCAATCGGTCGCCTTCTGAACGCCGACCCTGACCGATTTGATCAGGCTTTTGCCGAGGTGCTTAAAAGAGCCGCCCAGCTCCTTGCCGGTAGATTTCCAATCGTCTCTGAGTGCCATATGCAGGTATCCTCCTTAAAAATATGTAAGTTTGGAATAAACTGTGAAATATGTCCGCAGGCGGCGGGGAAAAACCTCCGTCAGCCTGTTTGCGCCGGAAATGCGCTTTTTATGGTGATGCATGGAGCGGGAACTGCGCCGCTGCGGCTTGGCGGCAGCGCTCAGGACTGCCGCGCCAGAATGCCGCTGTACCGACTCCAGAAATAGTCCGTAACATAGTCACCGTAGGCCTCTGCGGGCACATAGATAGTCAGGTCGGCGGCAGCGCCGTCTGCCAGGCCGTCGCCCACCTCCGGCAGGACGGAAGCGTTCAGAATGACGGCGGTCACGGCGGCGTTTTCAAACAGCTCTGCGCCCAGAACCGTGACGCAATCCGGCAGGCTGATCTTTGCCGCGGCGCTGTTCCGGAAGGCGCCGGATGCGATTTTATACACTGCCACATTCTCGATTTCCGCGGGCACATTCAATTCTCCGGCGGCCAGACCCGATGCGTTGAGGCCCGTGATCACAGCGCCTTTTGCGGTGATGTCATAGCTGAAGCCGTCCAGCTCTCCCGAACGCAGGACATCTGCGCCCGCAGCGCCCGCCGGGGGCTTGGGAATGGCGGTCTGTGTGGTGCTCATGTCACCACGGACACGTTTGATGTCGTTGACCAGCAAAACCGTGTTGCAGACGCTGCCGGCGTTGTTCATGTGGAAATTGGAATCGTAAAAATATCCCGCATCGAGAATGTGGTCTTCCAGAGATGCAATCACCGGACAGTGGAGTTTCTGCTCCAGCGCGGCCACAAAACCGGGGATGTCCACATCCGGAGCCATGTCCACCGCTTTTTGATTCACCGGGCAAAAGCTGAAATACACTTTTGCGCCCCGCAATCGCGCCCCGGCAACATAGGTGTTGACCATTTCCGCAAAGCTGTTGCTGACCAGTCCGGCAGAGATCTCCGGCAGATTGGTTTCGGAGACCATGCCGTCCATAATGTTCTCCGGCCGGTCGTAAACAATGTCGCCATACCCGTCAAAGGACGAACGGGCGTATACCCCATTGGGTGTGGGGCTGCCGTTTTTGGCCATGTCCCGCTTGGTTTGCAGATGGTCGGGCAGCTTGGCGAGCAGGCCTTTCCAATAGCTGCTGCCCAGCGCCGAGATCATATCGCTGCGGCCCTCGCAGCCCTGCAGCAGATATTCGCTGCCCACATAATCCGAGAACATCTGGCTGCTCAGCTCCGGGGCAAGCACCACGATGTCGCCCTCGTGCAGCGCATCCAGGGAAAGATCGAGCATGCACTTCAGGCCGAAGGCGGCGTAGAGCCCGAAATTGACCACCGGAAGACCCAACTCCTGTTCGGCAATCTTGGAGTCGAGCCCGAAGGCCACGGAGGAACCGCCGATGACCACCAGCTTTTCCCCCTGCACCGCATGCAGGCGGTCATATTTTGCCGGCAGCGCGGCGTAATAGGTTTCGCCGTAGGCTTCCGGCTGTGCGGCGGCGTAGGCGGTGAGCAGCGCAAGCGGCGCGGATGCAAGCAGCAGCACACCGAGCAGCAGCGCGCCAAAGCGCAGCAGGGCGGAGCCGGGATTCGTTTTTGCGTGTCGCATCTTCCGCTCCCCCTTAAAAATCAAAGTAGATGAAGGCGCTGCCGCCGCCGCGTGCGGCAATCACCAGCGTCATGAGCACCACCGCCCATGCCGCCAGCACGAGAACCGTGAGCAACCGACCCGGCCGGCCGGAAATGCCAGTCCGTCCGGGAGCGCCATCCCTTCCGGAAACCGCTGCCAGCTCCCTGCCCAGCAGCTTGACTGCCGCATAGGCGAAAACCAGCAGCAGCACTGCCGGCACTGTGACGCCGCAAAGCTGCAGCGCCTCGGAAAGACTGCCCCATCCGGTGAAAAGACGGGAGAGCATGGTCACGGCGGAATCCAGAGACGCGGCCCGGAAGAATACCCAGCCCAGCGTCACCAGCAAAAAGGTGCGCGCCCGGCAGAAATACACAGCCAGCAGGCTGTTCTCCCGCAGGGAAAGCGCTTTGCGCAGCTTTCTGCCCAGCGGCTCCGTCAGTTTTCCGAAAATCTGGAAAAGGCCGTGGAGCAGACCCCACACCACGAAGGTCAGGTCGGCGCCGTGCCAGATGCCGCTGACCAGAAAGGTGATGAGCAGATTCAGATAGCGGCGAAAAGTTCCGACGCGGCTGCCGCCCAGGGGAATGTAAATGTAATCCTTCAGCCAGGCGGACAGGGAGATATGCCATCTGCTCCAGAAATCCCGGATGCTGACGGCGCGGTAAGGCTGATGGAAGTTTTCCGTCAGGCGGATGCCCAGCAGCTGCGCAGCACCCCGGGCAATATCCGTGTAGCCGGAAAAATCAAAGTAAATCTGCGCGGTGTACATGAAAGCGGCAATAAGCACCGACCAGCCGCCTGCCGCGCCGGAGCTGTCAAAAACGGCGTTGACACCCAGGGCCAGATAGTCCGCCAGCACCAGCTTTTTGATCATGCCCATGGCGATGCGCAGCGATGCCTGCACGGCGTCCTGCCGGGAAAAGCGCCGCTCGCCCTTTAATTGCGCCAGAAACGCCTTTGGCGGCTCAATCGGGCCGGCGGTGAGCTTGGGGAAGAACAGCGCATAGAGGAAGAAGTCCACAGCGTTGTTCTCCGGATCCAGCCGACCTTTGTGAATTTCCGTCAGGTAGGCGATGCCCTGAAAGGTGACATAGGAGATGCCGATGGGCACGATGAGGGAAAAGGGCCGCTGCGCCCCGAACAGGGCGTAGACAAAGCCGGTGTATTTATACACGAACAGGAAGCCGACGCTCAGCAGCAGGCCGAACAGATACAGCGCCCGGCCATGCTTTTTCCGCGAAAGCCCCATCCCGAGCAGGTACAGCACCAGCACATAGACCATCATGATGACGGCCTCGGCGGGCATGGCATAGACGAAGAAGCCGACGGAGCAAATCAGCAGCCAGAAATTCCGGAATCGGGAGGGCAGAAGATAGTGCGCCGCGGTGCAGACGGCCAGAAACACCAGAAAGATAAAGGAGGACAGCGCCATCACAGAACCTCCTTACGGTTGCGATTTTGGAGATCCCGGCGGGAGAAGAACAGATATGCGCACAGGAGCATCAGCTCGACTGCCGCCAAAAGCAGCAGATCTCCGCCCCCCGCGATGGCCAAAAACGTGCCCAGCGCGGTGAGGATCAGCCCCGCTGCCGTTCCGATAGCCTTTCCCCGGGTGATGACGAAAAGCAGCAGCGCGAGCGCAAAGCAGAGCAGGGCCGATACGGGCAGGTCAATGCCCGAAATGGCGTATGTAAGAAAATTCAAACGCGCTCCCGCCTTTCTCAATCGTTCATGTAGGGCGCCAGATCTTCCAGCAGCTGCTCCGTGCGAACCCGGGCGCCTTCCGTGGACATATGGTACCGGGTGTCGTAGAACAGATTGGAGGCAAAGAAGCAGTCCTCCATCTCGGAAATCACGGTGCAGTACCGGCTGTCCAGCAGACCGTCCAGTTTTTCACGGAATGCAGCGGTTTCCGCTGCGATCTCCTCCCCGGAGAGGTCACCGCGCGGGTGAGGAGAGAAGCTGAACAGACACTTCACACCCTGCGCCTGCAGCCGCGCGCAGACGGCGTTGAAACGCCCGATGCCCACTTCCTGCACAAGGGCCGGGTCGGGCGCGGTGAAGTCAATGCGGTAACGGTTCGGCCGGAACACAACCAGGTCGCCGGCGGCATTGAAGCCCGCGCGGGTATACACATTGTCGGGGTTGGTGACCTTCCCCGGCAGGAAGCTGCGCTTTGCGTTGAGGTATTCCACAAAATGCCGGAAAATGGCGGGGTTGTTGTGCATGTCAATGTCATCGAGAATGTCGTAATTGCTCTCCAGATACTGCCAGTTGTAGATGCTCTCCTGCTCGATGTTGGCATACATGGATTCTTCGTATTCCGGCACAAACAGCACCACATCCCCGGCGCGCACATTCGCCTCAAGCATATCAAACAAAGGCAGCATACCGTAAAACATGGAGCCGCTGAAATTCACAACCGTATAGTCCGGATATTTCTGCGTCAGCAGAGAGGAGTCCACCCCGAAGGCGAGGTTGGAGCCGCCCACCAGAATCAGCCGCTTGCCCGTTGAATTTTTCAGACGCATATACTTATCCGCCATGGCGGAGTCGTAGTCATAATCAAAGGTCCGGCCCAGGTTTGCCAGCACCCGCAGCGTGGTGAAGCTGTCACTGCCGGACAGGACATCCTTGCCCATAGTGGTGAGGCTCTCCGGCAAATACACCGTGTGCAACGCAGGACAGTCGGAAAACGCGCCGTCGCCAATGGATTTGACGCCCAGCGGCACCACCGCCTGCTGCAAAGCGTCCAGATCGGAAAACGCGCCGGGCGCAACGGAAACCACGGGGCGGCCGTCAATGCTTTTGGGAATCACAAGCTTTGTCAGGCCCGCAGCCGCGCCCTCCCGGCTCAGACCGGTGACCGTGATGCCGCCGTTGTCGGCGGTATAGGTCAAAAGCGATTCATCCGTCTCCTTCGCCCATTGGGCATACAGCGTCACATCCCGCCGGGGAATTTCCAGCATGGCGCCCAGACCGCAGCGCTCACCGGAACCGTCGGCTTCCGTGTTGTACTCCAGCAGACAGTAGCCCTCGCGGGTGATGCTGCCGTCATCCGAGGCGACATAGATATATTCTCCGGGACTGAATTCCTGCTCCGGCTTTTCCCGCATCTGCCCCTCGTTGGCGTCATAGCGCAGCCGGAAGACGGACTGCTCCGTGAAATTGGCATACAGAATGCTGTCAGCCGTGAGGGTGTAGTCCAGCTCCGGTTCAGCAGACAGGAAGATGCCGCCGGCATGGAGAAAATCGCCGGTGCTCCATCCGCTGAAGGCCACGTCGTCCCGGGCGGCCCGGCAGCGGAGCTGCAGCACGTCACCATAGCGGAAATCGCTGGTCTCGTTTTGAATTTCCACGCTGCCCAGCTTGCCGGACATCGCCATAAAGGACAGACTCTTTCCCGCAAATTCCACCAGAACGCTGCTGTCATCCCAAACGGTAAAGCGCAGAATGTTGTCTTTCGGCAGGGGATATTCCTGTCCGCCGACGGTGATGCGCTCCACAACGTGGTTTTCAGCGGGTGTGATTTTCAAAGAGGCCGTCTCGCCGTCCTGCACCACCGCTGCGCTTAAAAGCTCCGCCGTGCCGCTGCCGGAGACTTCCGTGCGGATGGTACAGTTTTTGCCCACATCGGGATAAATGCTGCGGCTGCGCTCCGGCGCATGAATCGTCAGCCGGCCGTTTTCATAGCTGCCGGACTCCGCACCGCGGAAGACATAGCCGTCCTGCACGGCAATATCAAAACCTGCGTCCTCGCCCCGCTTGACGGTGACCGGGTTTTGGCTGGTGACCGTATACCCCTCGCCGGAGGCGATGCCCAGCGTGACCGTATTCCGTTTTTCCAGAATTTTCGGCGCGCTGCGCGAAAGCGTCAGCAGCAGCGTCAGGGCCATCAAAAGCGCCACAGGCCACAGGTTTCGGATTTTCATAGAATTCTCCCGGAGAGCAGCCGTCATTACGGTTCATGTCGGCGTGCAATACTGCAAAATTGGGGCGTTTACACCTTTCCTATACAGTATATCGCCGCTTTGTGCGGTTTTCAATAGGCTCGGCGCGATAATCCGGGCCTGTTTTGCGGGGGTCCCGGGTTTGTGCCGCAGCAAAAGCCGGCATTTGCCGCAGCGCCGGGCGCATGGGAGCGCGTTTCTGCCATGACTTGCCACCTGCGCGGCCGTTGTGATATAATTCAGAGTAATCAGAGAAAACATTATGCGCCCCGGCGCGAGGCAAAAACAGGAAAAACGACCGGGCGCAAAAAGTTTTTGCGCATCCGGTTCGTCCGGCCCGCAGAGGGCGAGAAGCCGGAACATAAAAATGTGTTTTGCGCAGCAAATCAGAAGGAGGACGCGTATGGAACTGGATCAGGCAATTCTCAGCAGACACGTAGTCCGCAGCTTTTCTTCCCGCCCCGTGGAGCGCGAGTTGATTGAAGCGATCCTGGAGGCCGGAAGACAGGCGCCTTTCGCCGGCCTCGCGCAGGCGGGACGCAGCGATTTCCGCCGCTTTTTTGTCATCGAGCTCGGAACGGAGCAGGCCGAAGCGGTGACCGAGCTGTGCAACGATTTTAACCGGTGCTTTGCGCAGCGCGTGCAGGAGGAGAAGCTGGTGGAGAAGTATCCCGCCTATTGCAGCATCTTCACCGGCCCGCACGGCGCGCCGCGCATGAAGACGAATTTCGGCTGCCAGTGGCTTGTGATCGCGGCGGAGCGCAAGGGCATGCCGAAGCGGGAACAGTATGTGCTGGGCTATGTCATGGCGCAGATGTGGCTGAAAGCCACCGAGCTGGGGCTGGGCTTCTGCCCGCGCTCGACGGTTATTGACATTCTGAAAAAGGACGAGCTGTGTGAGATTCTCGGACTCCCGGATACGGAGTGGCAGTTTGATGCGTTCACGGTCGGCTGGCCTGCCGAAAATGTGCAGCCCCGCACCGCGCCGCGCCCCACGCCGGTGGCGGATATCACCTGGTTCACAAAATAAAGCAAAGCCCCGGCTTGCCATTCGGCAAGCCGGGGCTTTTGTTTGGCTCGGCGTGCGGCCATTTCGGGCTCTCCGGCGGATTTCGTGCGGCGGCCACCCCGCGGGAGGCGGATTATATCGCTTTAGGCGAATGGCGACGGAGCATTGAAAACAGAAATGAAAACCCGTTGATTTTTGGGGCTAAAGCTATACACGGGAAAAAATATATGCTAAACTCTATCCGAAAGAGGAAGGACGGTGCCTGAATATGCTCGACAGAGAATCCAAAAACGCCTTTGCCCGCCTGGACTGCGAATACCAGAGTGTGGCCATCAAGTTCTGCTATGCAAAGCCCGAGGGCATAGAAAAAGCGGAGGAGGTCATGTCCTTCTGTCAGTTCGTGAAGCTCTGTCAGGATACGGGCAAAACCTTCTGCATCGGCAAGGACAACGACAACTGCTTCGGCAAGATGGTGCTGGGTATGATCCCCAAGCAGCCCTTTGCCGCCAGCGGACAGGCCGGCATGGATTTCGGCGTGTACCGCACGCCCGCCCCCAACGCCCGCATCCACAGTCAGATCCCCACAATGGTGCAGGGCAGCGTGAATTATGTGCTCTTTTCAACCGTGGAAAACTGCGACTTTGAGCCCGACCTCGTGATCGTGGTGGCGGATGTGGAGCAGGCGGACATCGTCATGCGCGCCACCAGCTACATTTCGGGAGACTTCTGGGAGAGCAAGACCAGCTGCGTGATGTCCTGCGGATGGACCTATGTTTACCCCTATATGACGGGAAAGGTGAATTTCTGCGTCACGGGCATGCATCACGGCATGGCGCGCCGCAAGGTCTATCCCAAGGGGCTGCACATCATCGCCATCCCCTATCAGAAGCTGGACGAGGTGTGCACCGCGCTCAAGGAGATGCCGTGGAAGCTGCCCGCCCTGCAGGACGACGAAGAGAGCAGGGCCATCATGGCGGCAAGAATGGCAAAGTGGGAGGAAATGCAGGCGCAAAGCGGCGGCGAGATTCCCCCGGCGGAGGTATAAAAGAGAGAACCCGAACTCCCCCAAAAGGGAAGTTCGGGTTTTTGTCTTTTTGCAAGGAAAGCCCCGGCTTACCATCCGACCAGCCGGGGTGTTTGTATGCCTGCGGTGTCCGGCTTTGTTTTTCAGAAGCCTTGATCGGCAAGGCTTTCCGCGAGGTCGAGGTAAAACTGCGGGATGTCCGAAATCCCGCTGCCCGGTTTGGAGCTGAGTCTCCGCCGGCGCAGATCCACCTCGTCAAAGTGCGAAACGCCTCTGCGGCCGCTGCCGGTATAGCTGCCCATATAGTCGCCCCATTTCACCGCATCCGGCGGGAGCAGCCCGTCGTTCTCGCCCTCGATGCGCCCCACGACCAGGTGCGGCAGCCACAGGAGGATATCGCTGCTCCAGCGTTTCATGATGAAGGCATAGCTCCGGTAATACACCTGCGGCGCATCCGGCGTTTTCGCGTTAAATTCTTTCATCACATCGGTTTTGAAATGCTGGATCACAGTATACGTCCGGGGCTTTTTATCCCCGAGGAGGCGCATAAACAGGTCCGTGACGGCGCAGCCGAATTTCACAAGCGGCGCCGGAAAGCGCAAAAGCCGGTCCACGGTTCGGGAGCCGTGGTGCGGCGTGGCCACGGTGGTGAGGGAGGCAACCCGGTCGGCCATGTCCAGGTGCGTAATCATATATCTGGAATCGAGTCCGCCCTTTGAGTGCGCGATGATGTTCACTTTTTCGCAGCCGGTCTCCCCGATGGCGGACAAAATGGATTCTTTCAGCACGGCGGCGTTGTCTTCAATGGAACCGTTGCCGTCCTGCATGCCGTGAAACACAGTGTATCCCTTTTCCCGAAGCGTTTTCGGGATTCTGCCCCAGGAATTGATGTGCCTGTAATCCCGAAGCCCCATGCCGTGCACAAAAAACAGGGGGTATTTTGTGATTTTATAATCCGTTTTTTCTTTGATTTGTTCCATACTGCTCCGATGCGGCCCTTTGCCGGTTTCAGGCCGCCTGTTTGGCGGCGATGCAAATTATGTATAATTTTGTATTTTTATTATAACATACTGCAAGGCAATTCACAACAAAACGCAAAGGTTTTCTTTGCCGCAGCCATGTTTTTCCTGCGCTGTCAGGGGGAATTTTGGGGCAATGTAACCACAGGACAGCCGCCGTCTCCTTGTCCGGAATGGGAATTTGCATAAAAATTAGTTTTTGCTATTGACAAATGTGTTTACCGGTGTTACCATACGGAAAAATTGAATCGCTTGGATAGAGGCGCGGTATCCATCAGTACCGGTTGATAAAGCAAGGCAGCTGTCAACGGGAAAGGGGCCACCGCCGAAGTGCGAAAGTCGGCCTGGGCTTTCGTTGCTGGGTCGGCAGAGAATATCTGCCGGACTGTCACAGAGTTTTTGTGAAGCGCTATCAGTGGTATTCGGTTTTTCCGGCATGGCCGTGAATATTCCGTATTTTCCATGGACCGCTTGACAAAGCGGTCCAGTTTTTTATTATCCCGCCGGCGGGAAGGATATGCCGGAGAAAAGAAAGGAACACTACCATGAGAAGAATCATCGCAATCCTGCTGGCAGCCATGATGCTGCTTGCCCTGGCCGCCTGCGGCGGCACCGACGCCCCCGAAAACGAGAAGGTTTCCCTGGATGACATCCCCGCGGTGGAAGATCTGACCGGCGTGGACACCAGCAAGATCATCGGCCTGGAGGACGGCGTTCTCACCGTCGGTATGGAATGTGCCTATGCGCCCTACAACTGGACCCAGATGAACGACGCCAACGGCGCTGTGCCGATCGCCAACGTGGACGGCGCTTACGCCAACGGCTACGACGTTATGATCGCCAAGCGCATCTGCGAGGCTTACGGCTGGGAGCTGGAGATCGTTTCCAGCGCGTGGGAATCCCTGACTCCGGCCGTCCAGTCCAAGACCATGGACGCCAACATCGCCGGTCAGTCCATGACCGCTGACCGCATGGCGGAAGTGGAAATGGCGGGCCCCTACTACTATGCCACGATCGTCTGTGTCACCACCAAGGACAGCGATTACGCTGACGCCAAGTCCATCGCCGACCTCGCCGGCGGCAAGTGCACGGCCCAGTCCGGCACCATCTGGTATGACTCCTGCCTGCCCCAGATCCCCGATGCCGAGCTGGATGCTCCGGCCGACACCGCGCCCGCCATGCTCATGGCGCTGCAGACCGGTACCGTTGACTTTGTCTGCACCGATATGCCCACCGCGATGGGCGCCGCTGCCAAGGACGACAACCTTGTGATTCTGGACTTCTCCGGCACCGACGGCGACTTCCAGTTCGCTTCCGAAACCGAGCGTGCGGAGAACGTGAACATCGGCATCTCCGTGCTCAAGGGCAACACCGAGCTGAAGGACGCTATGGACAAGGTCCTGTCCGCGCTGACCGTTGACCACTTCAACGCCATGATGGACTACGCCATCTCCATCCAGCCCGAAGTCTGAGCAGCCTGATTTGAAGTGCATATATCCCCCAGTCCACCCGGGCTGGGGGTATATTTAAGAGAGGAGTTCTCCTGTGGAACGATTTATCAAGCTCATTGAAGACGTGGGCAAGCTGTGGGTAAACTATTGGCCCGCCTATCTCAACGGTGCGTTAAACACCCTTGTGCTGGCACTGGTGGCAACCGTCATCGGCTGCCTGATCGGCCTGATCTGCGGCATTCTCAACACCATCCCCTATTCCAGAAACGATGCGCTGTGGAAGCGGATCATCCTCAAGCTGATCCGGATCGTGGTGCGGGTGTATGTGGAAGTGTTCCGCGGCACGCCCATGGTTCTGCAGGCAGTGTTTATTTTTTACGGCCTGCCCTATTTCAGCAACAACACCCTGCGCTTTGACAGCGTGTGGGCGGCGGCAATTCTGATCGTCTCCATCAACACCGGCGCGTATATGGCGGAGTCTGTCCGCGGCGGCATCATCTCCATTGACCCGGGCCAGACCGAGGGCGCCAAGGCCATCGGCATGACGCATTTCCAGACCATGGTGAACGTGATTCTGCCGCAGGCGCTGCGCAACATCATGCCGCAGATCGGCAACAACTATATTATCAACGTGAAGGATACCTCCGTCATGTTCATCATCAGCTTTACGGAGTTCTTTGCCTTCCACCGCTATATTACCGGCCTGAACCTTATGTATTTCCCCTCGGCCACGATTGAAATGATCGGCTATCTGATCATGACGCTGACGGCCTCCGTCATCCTGCGCTTCATTGAGAAGCTGATGGACGGTTCCAACAGCTATGAGCTGGTGGAGGTGGATTCCCTGACGATGACGGCGGGAACCTACAACCATCCCGGCCGGGGAACCCCCTTTGACGAGAAGAACAGAAAATACAAGAGCCATTTGGAGCATGCGGCCAAGGCCGCCCAGGCGGACGAGGCGCGTCATCGCCTGCGCGAGAGCCTGAAAAACCGCAACGGAAGTCCGAGAGGAGGCCGCTGAGATGGAAATTCTGAAAATTCAGCATTTGAGCAAGGCTTTCGGCGCCAACGTGGTGCTTAAGGACATTGATTTCACCGTGAACAAGGGCGACGTGATCAGCATTATCGGCGCATCCGGCAGCGGCAAGTCCACGCTGCTGCGGTGCATCAATCTGCTGGAAACCCCCACCTCCGGCGAGATTCTGTATCACGACAAAAACGTCAACGCGCGGAACGTCAACGCCGCCGAATACCGCAGCCATGTGGGCATGGTTTTCCAGTCCTTCAATCTGTTCAACAACATGACGGTGCTGAAAAACTGCATGGTCGGCCAGATCAAGGTGCTCAAACGCAGCCGGGAAGAGGCGCGCGAGCACGCGCTGCATTATCTGGAAAAGGTGGGTATGCTGCCTTACATCAACGCAAAGCCCCGGCAGATCTCCGGCGGACAGAAGCAGCGCGTGGCGATCGCCCGCGCGATGGCGATGGATCCGGAGGTTCTGCTCTTTGACGAGCCGACTTCCGCGCTGGATCCGGAGATGGTGGGCGAGGTGCTGACGGTTATGCAGCAGCTTGCCGAGGAAGGCATGACCATGCTCGTTGTGACGCATGAGATGGCCTTTGCCCGGGATGTCAGCTCTCAGGTGGTCTATATGAACGAGGGCGTGATCTGCGAGCAGGGCTCGCCGGCGGAGCTCTTCGGCAACCCGCAACGGCAGGAAACCAAGGACTTTCTCGCCCGCTTCCGGCAGAGCTGAGTCGAAATCAAAATATCGTATGGAGAGGCATGAACTTTTTCGGTTCATGCCTCTTTGCTTTTGCGGGAGGAAGAATGGAAACAGAGCGGGGCGGTGCTGCACAAAATGCACACAAATCGCTGCTTGCAAGGATAAGAATTCTCGGTTTTTTCGGCAATTTTTATTGGAAAAATTGGTGGATTTAAGGTATAATACAAACGCATGTGCCGTTATTCGAAAAAAGATGGCGGAGCATGTAGGCAGCTTTATAATCAATGGGGTTATTAAGGTGCGCGGTTTCGGTTGCAAAGGTTTTGCAATCCACGCCGCACGGAGTGCCGAAAGGAGACAGTTTATGTTGTCCGCACAAGAGATCATGCAACTGATAGGAAGCCTTATATGGCTTCTTGCAGGTGTCGGTGTTTTTATTGTCGGCATGAATTTCATGAGCGAGGCCCTTGAAAAAAGTGCAGGCGAAGGAATGGAGCGCATGCTGGGCCGCATCAGCAACAACCGGTTTTCGGGTGTCAGCATCGGCGCAGGCGTAACGGCCATTATTCAAAGCTCTTCGGCCACGAGCGTCATGGTAATCGGCCTGGTGAACGCGGGCGTTATGACGCTTATGCAAGCCACACCCATTATTATGGGCGCGAACATCGGCACGACCATAACCGGCGTTTTGGTTGCGCTTAAAAACGACTATTTTAATATGCTGATGTATCTTTGCGCCTTCGCCGGCATTATGATGGGCTTTTCCAAGAAGGAAAAGATCAAAGTCGCGGGCCTTTTGTGCAGCGGACTTGGCCTGATCTTTGTGGGCCTGAATGTCATGAGCAGCAAGCAGGCCTTCAAAAACCCCCTGGTTGAGTCCATGTTCCAGGATATTTTCCGCGTAATTGATTTTCCGCTGCTTCTTATCCTTGTCGGCGTAATTTTTACCGCGCTTATGCAGAGCTCATCCGCGGCAACCGGTGTTGTGATCACAATGGTTGGAACCGGTGTTTTGCCGCTTGACCTTGCGTTGTTCATTGTGCTCGGCGCGAACATCGGCACCTGTGTTACAGCGCTTCTCGCCTCGGTCGGCGCAAATTCAAACTCAAAACGTGTTGCGCTGATTCACTTTACCTTTAACGTCATCGGCACGGTTATTTTCACGGCGATTGTGTGGCTTTTCAAGGAGCCGATCATCAATCTTCTCGTATCCCTGTTCCCCGGAAATGATGAAATGTCGCTGCAGATGCGCGTTTCGGTGTTCCATGTCATTTTCAATGTAACGACTACGGTTGTCCTCCTTCCGTTTGTTTCCCAGCTGGTGAAATATTCCTGCAAAGTAATTCGGGATAAGAAAACCGAAGAAGAGCCGGTGCATACACTGAAATATATTGATGACAGACTTCTGACCATTCCGCCGGTCGCGCTGATGCAGGCTAAAAAAGAGATGGACTACATGTTCAGCCTGGTTGAAGAAAACATTATGCTTTCCTTCGTTGCGCTGGAAAGCGGCGATGTGGAAAAGGGCGAGATCGTTTATGAAAACGAAGCGATCATTGACTTCACAAACAGTGCCCTGACCAAGTTCCTCATCAAGCTTTCACCCACCGTGGAGCAGAGCGATGAAGTCATCGTCGGCTCGTATTTCCATGTGCTCAATGACCTTGAGCGCGTGGGTGACCACGCAGAGAATTTTTATGAGATCGCGGCGGAAATGGCAGAGAAAAAGATTGCCTTTTCCCCGAAAGCGAAGGAGGACATCAGAAAAATGTGCAGCAAACTGATGCGGATGCTGCATATTTCAAAGGAAGCCTTTGATAACACAAACAGAGACAAATTGCCGGAACTGGCTGTGCTCGAAGAAGAAGTTGATGCGATGAAAAAAGACCTTACCGCGAGTCATTTTATCCGGCTTGCCGACGGTGACTGCAGCATTGAGGTCAGCCCCTATTATTCTTCTGCTATAGCCGGTCTTGAGCGTGTGGCAGACCACCTCGTCAACGTAGGTTACAGTATTGTGAACCCGGTCGGTTCGCAGGATGAGGAGTAAAGCTTCAAACGATGATTGCTGTCCGGCGCCACGCTTGGCGGAAACTGCACGCCCATTGGCGCGTCGGCCAACATTGCGGGTATCGGCATCCTCCGCCGGGAGGGCTACACCGTGAAAAACGGCGATTTCTTTAAGATCGGCATTCCGTTCACGATGGCGGCCATTATCCCCGCGTATATCTACCTGTGGCTGCTGTACGGCATCTGATCCAATAAAAAATCTATCCACAAAAAAGATCCGCCCGAGTTTCCTCGGGCGGATTTCTCTATAGACCGAACGGTTTGGACTCTTTCACAGCCGGCTGCGCCGCGGGCGCAACAGAGGGGGAATTGCAAGTTTATTCTTCCATATATTTGGGATAACTCTTTTTGAATCTGGAAATCAGGCTGTCATTCTCTGTAATCATAAACAGACACGTGCTGTCTACAGCATAAAGCTCAAAATCTGCGTACGGATGCTGAAGCTTTGGCGGATCGGTATGCGGGTTGTATTGCCCTTTTTCAAAGTGATCAACGTAAGGCAAGCCCTGCTTTACTATGTCGTCCTTCTGATGATGAGAAGGGATTGCGGAAAACACCGCCCATATCCACTGGAAGTCATCCGCTTCGAGCATGTTCATCAATTCTTTTGTGCTTAAGAGAAGATAGGTGCTGTTATTCAGAAGCTCTTGATATTCTTTTTTCATGGGGTATGCTTCAAAATCGCTGATCAGCCACAAATAGTCCTGATCGGCCAAGCCCAGGTCGAGCAAGACTTGCTTTAGCTGCGTATAATATCTGAATTCATGGTTGCAGTACAGTCTTTTCATTTTTCTCACCCCTTTATCGGATTCTAACATCTTTCAGCTTCATGTGCAACAGATGCAAGAACTCCCCTCGGCGCAATCCGAGGGGAGTTCTTCTTGGGTTAAATTTTAGCCTTTGTTTGCGATCCGGGGATCACATCTGAGCCTTAGTTTTTTTCTTTCTTGCGGCGGGGAAGGAGCATCAGGGCCGTGATGGCGAAGCCAACAACACCGATCGCAGCAAGGAAGCCCATTCCGGACAGATTGCTGAAATCGCCGGTTTTAGGATTGTCTTCATGGGTGTTGACCACCGTGAAGTTCCAGCCGTCCTGCCGGACGGTCTTGTTATAGCCGCTGGGTACGGAGGGCTCATCCACCGTCCACTCGAACTCGTCTGTGAGATCCTCCCAGGTGTAGCGCCAGCCGTTCGCTGCGCTGAGCGTTACGGTGTCGAATTCCTCGCCGTCCCGATACAGGGTCACATTTACAGAATCGGGATGGGATACGCCCGCACCATACCATACCTTGCTGACACCGATGTCGATGTAGGTAAACTCTTTGGTGTTGGTGATGGTGAAGTCATAGCCCTCGCCGGTCACATTCTTGGTGTAGCCCTCCGGAACGGTCTTTTCGTCCACGTTCCAGGTGTATTCGTCGGTGAGGCTGGTCCAGATGTGATTCCACTGGTTTTCCGCATTCAGAACCACGGTGTCGTATTCTTCGCCGTTCCGGTACAGGACGGCCTCCACGGCCTCGGGATGGATCACGCCCTCAGAGGCGACCCAAACCTTGGTGACTTTGACTTCCACGGGGTTGATGGTGCGGGTGTTGACGATGGTAAACTTCAGGCCGTCTTCGGTGATGATCTCCTTGGTGTAGCCGGCGGGAACATCCACTTCGTTGACGCTCCACACAGACACGTCCGTGAGCTCGGCCCAGGTGTGGGTCCAGTTGTTGTCGCCGCTCAGGATGACGGTGTCATGCGCTTCGCCATCCCTGTACAGGACCACCGCAACGGATTCGGGCAGATTCTTGCCGCCGTTGTGGCGCCATGCCTTGGTGACGGTGATCTCCGCGGGGTTGGGGGTCCGGGTGTTGGTGACGGTCCAGTCGTTGCCCTCGTTGGTGACGGACTTCACATATTCGGCGGGGATTTCCGCCTCGTCCACACTCCAGCTGTATTCGTCGGTGAGGTTGGTCCAGGAATAACGCCAGTTGTTGTTTTTGCTGAGGGTGACGGTATCAAAGGCTGCGTTATCCCGATACAGGGTCACTTTCACGGAATCGGGTCTTGCGTGATAGCCGCCGTCATCCCAAACCTTTTCCACGTTGACTGTCAGAGCTTTGATTGCGGTGTTTTCGATGCGGTAGGTGTAATCGATCTGATTTTCCGTGATGCCGGTGAGTCCGGCGACGCGGATGTGCATCTGCAGCTCGGTGACGGCATCGGCGGTGCCGGCGTTCTTGACCACGGCCTTCTCCTCTGCGGTAACGATGCGCACCAGGGGGCTGATGTGGTAGCCTGCGGGCGTGGTGGTCTCTGCCAGATAGTAGATGCCGGCCTTTTCGATGGGCAGCGTCAGCGCGCCGTTTTCATCGCTGAACACTTCCTCGCCAAGTTTGGAGGTCAGCTCCGCATCTGTATAGAGGGTGAAGCCCGCGCCGGGGATGACCTTGGTGTTGTCGTCCGCGTCGACTTTCAGAAGATTCAGTCCGTTGTTATGGGTGGTGTATTTGTAGGTATTTCTGACGATGATCCGATTCTCATACTCCCAGATTAAGCCGTTTGCTTCATCTGTGATGGCACTGGTGTAGGCGGCACCGGCGGTGTTTTCGGTGAGGGTGTAGGTGGTGCCCCAGGGGATATTTTCGATGGAGATGTTTTCGCCGGCCTTCAGGGTGAAGGTCTTGTCGAAAGCGTCATCGCTGCAGTCCAGCGTGAAGCTATACTCCGCATCGGCGTACAAGCCCTTGGGATCGGTGACTTCCTTCGCAATATACAGGCTGCCTCTGCTGCGGACGTTGGCCACGGTGAGTACGCCGTTTTCGAAGCTGCCCGCGCTGACGTTGCCGACAACCCAATCCCAGAAACCTTCAAAAATATTTTTGTTTTCATTGAGGGTCCAGCGGATCTCCCCATCGTCTTCTGTGACGGTCACGGTCCAGGTTGCGGAGGTGGCTTCATAGCCTTCCGGCGCCTTGGTTTCGGAGAGGATATAGGTGCAGTCGATGGGCTGGTCATTCTGCTCGTAGCCGTACAGGAGGTCGAACAGTACGGTGCCGTCAGCGCCGGTGGTGAAGGAAACGGAAGATGCCACGGTTTCGCCGTCAGCGGCCAGCCGGTCCAGGGTGAAGATTGCGCCGGCCAGAGGCTCGCCCTGTTCGCCAACCTTTTTCACGGTCAGGGCGGTGGGCACTTCAAAGATTTCTTCATTGCGGGTGTACCGGTTGGTGACTGTGGTGATTCCGGAGATTTCGGTGCCGGGGGCTGTCATGCCGGGATTGGCTTCCGCCAGGGTGACGGTGGTGCTGCTGTAGCTGACATCCCAGGTGTAGCCGGGAACATTTGCATCCGGCTCGGAAATGGTGTATTCACCCAGAGCCAGGTTTTCCAGCGTCACGCTCCAGCCGTTGGCGTTGTGCAGCTCCACTGTTTTGCTGTATCCGTTGGGGCCGCCGATCACGACGGAAACAGAGTCCAGACCGCTGGGAACAAGGCCGTCCGTGAATGCCTTGGTAAGGGTCAGCTCGCCCAGCACGGGATAGTTGACAACGGTCAGCAAGTCGGTGGCAATATCGAAGCCGGTGCTTCTGCCGGCAACCAACGTGATTTCCGGCTCATAGGTGGTTTTGCCGTTGGCTGTGACCGCAGCAATTACGACCTTGTACAGCTGATTGCTCAAATAGTATCCTGCGGGCGCCTTGGTTTCCCGGAGGTAGTAGGTCGCAGAGGTTTGACCGTCCGGCACGGTGAAGCCATCAAAATGCGCGTAACCGTCAGCGCCGGTGGTCTTGGTCGTGACTACGTTTGCGCCTGCTTCGTCAGAGGAGAGGGTGAAGACTGCGCCGGCAAGCGCGGTGCCGTTTTCGCTCAGCTTCTTGATGTAGAAGTCGGCGGCTGTCCATTCCTCATAGGTGTTGGTCAGGGACAGGTCAATGGGGGTGTCATCCACAACCCGGAAGATGCCGGAGGTGATTTGGTTATATACGGTGGTTTCCAGATCGCCGTAGGTCACGCCGATCCAGGTGTAGCCATGGACAGAGGCGAAGCTCTCGTGGATGAGATACTCGCCAAGGGGCAGGTTTTCCAGAGAAGCGGCCCAGCTGTTTTCGCTGTTGAGCTCCAAATGCCAGGTGGAGCCGATGGCGGTGATGCTGTTCTGGCTGTCACGGGTGATGGGGCCGTGCACAATGACCACTGCGTCCAGGCTGGGCTTGTGGGCGTCCGCCATGCCGGTGATGGTCTTGCTCAGATTCAGGCGGCCCAAAACAGGTTCGTTGTAGATGTGCAGGCTGTTGCTGCCTTCTGTATAGGTTGCGGAAGATCCGTCAGGCAGCGTTACCGACAGCGTGTAAGAGGTGATCTGCACATACTGATCGTTTCTCAGCTCCTCTGTGCTCCGGGAAGTCAGGCGGATGGCATACACATAAGGATCTGCATGGTATCCGGCCAAGGGCGCGGTTTCTTTCAGATAATAGGTGCCGGATGCTGCGTTTTCAATGTCAGCAAAATTGAGGTGGGCCAGGCCGCCGTCATCCGTGGTGATGACGGCCACCGCGTTGGAGCAGGCTTCGTCGCTATACAGGGTGAAGCCAACGCCGTCCTGCGCAAGCTGGGTGTCCGCGGCGGTTTTCAGCACGGTCAGCACCGGGTATTCGGAAACAGGCGTGCCGACATTCTTCGTGTAGCTGTTGGTATAGGTGACGGTGCCCAGATGGATGTTTTCGCCCTGATAAACCGGATTCATGCGCACGGTGACGGAATCGCCGTTGATGGCATAGTCCTCAATGCGATCCCCATTGACGGCGATCGTGGTGGTTCTTGTGTAGCCGGGGACATCCGCATGGTATTCCGTGAACACAAAGGGCGTGTCATACTGGTAAACAGGGATTTTGTATTCGCCGGTGGCGCGGAGCATGGAATAGGTCACATCAATGAGGCTGTCGCCGTCGCCATCCCGGTCAATGCCGGTGTCCACCAGGAACCAAAGGCCTTCGGCCTCCGCGGGCGTCATCTCCACCCCGTCCACGATGAAGACCTTTTCAATGGCAATATGAGCGGCGGAGGGCTCCAGCTCGGTGACGGTCCAGTTGCCGTAGATATAGGTGCCGGCGGTGATTTCGATGGTGGGATTGTTGGCGGCGTTGGTGTCCCCGTCATCCAGCGCGTAGTAGCCTGCGCCGGGATTGGGGTTATAGGTGCCGGAGTGGCTGTAGGTGTCCCAGCCGTGGAAGGTGTACAGAAGTCCGTTATCGTAGTCGTAGAAAGAGGTGCCGGTCACATACTCGGTATCATAGACATACTGGGAACCGATCTTTACATTCGTTACGGGAGCGGGCGCGTCCGGCGCGCCGGCCGGCAGGTTGGTATAAGTGCCGTTTGTGTTGTAGACCTTCCATTCGTAAGTAACGGTGACGGGCTTGCGCTCGTTCTCAATCGCAACGCGGCGCATAACGGTATAGGGTCCGGAGGGCGCGGTGCTGTACTGAACGGTACCGTTGGGCGCGATGCAGATATAGAGGGCATCGGCTTCGCTGGTTTGGGTTCGGCCTCTTTCGTCGGTCAGCGCGATGCTGGCCATCTGCCAGTCCTGGTTGCTGATCTCCGTCATCTTATAGTAGCCAAAGGTGATCTCGGAGCCGCCGATGATCTGGGCTTCCGTTCTGCCGGCGGGGATGGTGGCCGTCAGCGTCAGGGGCGCGAAGCCGGGATCCACCGCGGTGGCAGAGGTGGGGGGCGTGGTCAGGCTGGCCTGCAGCATCTTCTCCAGCTTGAAATGGAAGGAGGTGGCAGCGGTCTGGGACACGGCGGCTTGGGGGATGGTCTTGAAGACTTCCATTTCGCCGGGCTCAACCTTCTTGACCAGCAGGCCGTCCACATGGATGTGCTCATCCCTGTAGTTGTACTGGTTGCAGTTCATGCCCCGGTCGTTGAGCTTGTTGTCGCGGCACATGATGGAGACCCACTTGATCTCATACTCGGTGTCCCGGTAGGTGGTGCCGTTGATGGTCACGCTGCCGAAATCCTTGAATGAGGCGGCGTTGTGACCGTTGGGGTAGGACGCGATGTACTGGGTTACGATGGATTCCTCGGAGATGTTCCGGATGCCGTTCTGGGTGTACATGGTACTCCAGCTGGCGTTCTGCTTGATGTTGGGGATGGTCCAGGCGCCGTCCCAGTTGTTTGCACTGCCGGAGGGACCGTAGTAATTGATATAGGATCCGTTGGGGTTGGTGATGTTGCCGGGAGATGCCAGGAAGAAGTGGATGGGCAGCTCACCCGCATACAGGGCGGCGCCATAGCATTCGCCCTCGTGGCCGTCGGGACCTTCGCAGCCCTCGGTGGCGGTGCAGGGGATCCAGACGAGGCACTCGCCATCGTTTTCCAGATGCTCTTCCTCTCCCTCCAGGATGCAGCCTTCCTCACAGACTCTTTCCGCAGGGGGCGCCGCCGTCAGGAGGTCGGGTTCCCCGGCGGGAGCCGGCTCCGCAGGAACGGGCACGTCCGAGGGAGTGGGGTCTCCGGTTACAACCGGGATGTCGGTATTTTCGTTTCCGGTTTCCGTTGCAAAAACCTGCGCGGGAAGCGTCGAGAGCACCATGACAAGCACAATCAGGATGCTTAAAAGTTTTTTCTTCATAATCTGTTTCCTCCTTTAGGGGCGGCGTTCTATTTCAGGATGCCCACCAATACATACCGGGCATCATTATATTCATAGGTGCAGGTGGAGAGCGTGACCACCCGATCCTGCGGGGTGGGCTCGGCGGCGCCGGTGAAGGTGGATTTGGAAACCGCGTCCTGCAGCCAGAGGAAGAACTCCTCGTCGGATGCAAATTCCATTTTCCAGGCGTCGTCATTCATGTCGGTCACATATCCGGCCACAAATTCTATTTTGTAATTTCCGTCGGGCGTCATAAGCAGGCCGGTGGGATGCTGATCGTAAAAGGCCTGGTCCTTGTATTTGGTGATCTGGTTGAACATGATGCCGTTTTGCATATGGTGGCCGTACAGGATGGTGTTTCGGTCGGACAGATCCCGCTCGTTCCGGTAATCCATGAAGATGCTGCCTGCGCTGTTGCTGTTTCCGTCAAAGAGACGGTACAGGTAATAGCTGTTGTCCGGGCCCTGAACCACCGGATAGTTGATGTTCGTGCCTTCAATACAAATCCAGCCGGTCACATCGGGATTGATTTCCTGCAGAGCATCGAAATCCACAAGGGGCCAGACTGTGCCGTCCGCTTCTTCTGCGGAGACAGCCGTCCCGGGCTGTGAAGCTTCCGGACGGAGGGGGGAAGACTCTGCCTTTTCCGACTCCGCGGAAGCAGAAGGCGTCTGCGGGACAACATACTGCATCAGAACTTCGTAGGCATCTTCCCCGGCTTTGTTTTCCCGCCACTGCCGACAGAGCCCGAGGCCAAAGTAGACCGCTATGCCGGCAAAGAGAACACACAGGATAACCAGTGGTATTTTATGCTTCATCCGACACCTCCTGTCCTGCTCGTTTTCCGGTTCCCCGGAATCCTGCGCATTTTTCTATTCCTTTCTTCGTTCAGGACAAAGGCAGTGTCCCATTTTCTCCCGATATCCGCCGTAATGCAGACAGTCGCCGCACCATTCTTCCGGGTGCGTGTGCTGTCGGGGAATATAATGCGTGCAGGGCGCCTGGACATAGGCTGTTACCGGGATTCCGCGGCTGGTGTAAACCGGGGTGGCAACCATGTCCGGAAAGATGGGCAGGGGCTCTATCCGTCCCCGCTCGTTTTCCGCGTGATATCCATACCGGATCTCAAAGGAGAGGTTATCCACGGTATAAACCCTGTAGAGGTCGCCCTCGCTGGGAACTGTGGCATCTCGCTTCATGGTCAGGCCCCCTTAACAAAAAATCCTCTATACTATCTCGTTCCTTCTGAAGATAGTATAGAGGATAATTTTTGAGAAAACATCCCTTGTGCTGAGGATAAAAAATGGGGATATTATATATACAGCGAAAGGTCGATGCGGCGGTCCACGCCGATTTTGTCCCGGGCGGAGTCCAGAAGAGAGCGCACGGTATGGACGGACAAAGAAAGCTGCGTTGCAATCTCCTGATTCGTCAGGCCAAAGGCAGCAAGCCGGGCCACCTCCAGCTCTCTGACGGTGAGGGATTCCTGCACCGAGCGGTCCAGAACCGCATTGTGCAGCTTTGTCCAGCCGGCATGAAGCTGTTTGTGCAGAGTCTTGACTTTTTTCAGAGCCTGGGGATCAATCTGGGCAAGGTGATCGTCCAAAAACAGA
This sequence comes from Oscillospiraceae bacterium, assembly GCA_017522015.1. Lineage (GTDB taxonomy): Bacteria > Bacillota > Clostridia > Oscillospirales > Oscillospiraceae > SIG483. The sequence continues at coordinate 26,546 of JAFXAW010000021.1, forward strand.
CCCAGCTGCCGCCGATGCTCCACCAAAGGGCCGTACAGGCCATCTGCAAGACACAGGCGGATGGCCTTGTCCAGATGGGCGCTGCCCAGCGTGTCATCGCCGATCTGATGGTAGGCCACGGCGGCCATCAGCCGCAGATAAATCTCTGCCATGATGATCTTGTCTGCCACCATCTGGGAAATCATGGGTTCCAGAATATAGGGGAGAACTCTCATGGGCCCCATGCGGCCCAGGTCCTTCATTTTTATGTTGCCCAAGGCACACTCCTGAGCAAGAATCAGCAGGTGCTTGATGTAGTAAACTCTGGCGGCAGGGTGGGAATCCGGAGGAAGATTATCAAAACAGCCCCGGGCGAACCAGTCGGGGAATTTGTTGGTGTCCCGGATGGCGATGTCCGCGGAAGCTATGGCCAAGTCAATAATGTCCCGGTCCACATCGGTTTTGCAGGGCGCGTCAAAGAAGTGCCTGTGGGCTTCGTTCCAGAGCTTGATGTCGCCCTCCCACATGGCGACCAGACCCAGCAGTATGCCGCCCGCCATAACCGCATAAAAGCCGCTGCGGTCCATCAGAAACTCCCGGGCGTGGCGGTAGACCTCGTCGATCTGTCCCCGGCTGTAAGCAATCTCCGCCATGAAAAGCGACTGGGTTTCCGGATGCTCCGACAGCGCCTCGATGCATTTGTCCGCCGTGCCGGGCTCTGTATACAGATTCGTCATGGACAGGATGGGGCTTTTGCGCAGCAGCGGAACATAAGCCGCCGCGGCTTCTTTGGCGGCTTTGCCCGCCTTGCTCCGGCCGTCCGGGGGTCGGACTGCATTTTCCGGAATCATCCAATCCCGGCCCCAGCGCTGCGCTCCGGGGATCAGCTTAAGTCGGCACAGGTCCTGAACCCGCCGTTTGGACATATTCCATCTTTCTGCGACTTCCGATACTTTCAGATAGACCACGCAGATCTACGCCTCGCTTTCAGCGTTATAACGCAATTTATGCCGATTCGCATTATACAGCGTTATAACGCTGTTTGCAAGCGAAATGTGGAGATTTCCGGCGGCGTTCGCCTTGGAGCAGCACCCGGATGGTTTTCCGTATACGAGAAAACTCCCCTCGGATTGCTCCGAGGGGATGTGTGTTTTATAAATCCAGCAAATTGGGGTCGACGTATTCCACGACAAAGGAATTCGTCCAGAATCCGGGCTTGATATACACCTTTGTGTAAGCAACGGGGTTTTCGGGCGTGATGGAAACCTGCAGATCGCGGCATTTTCTGCTCATACCGACGGCGGAATGAATGTTATACGTGCCGTATTTCACAGGAATGCGGAGCAGCTCCTTGTTGCCGATGTGGCCGTAGGGCTGCTGATTGATGTACAGGCCGAAACCGCCTGCGATTCCATAGGCAGAGCCCTGACGGTAGATATAAATGCTGCCCTCTTCCTGTATGCCCAGCGGCTGTTTGCAATTGGGGCAAGGCTCGTATACGGAGTGGACGTTGCTCGCTTCGCCACAATGCGCGCACTTGATTCTGATTTTTGCTGACATGATGATTCCTCCCAAGCTTTTCTTTTATTTACTCTACCATAAATGTCCGATTTAATCAATTGCGAAGTTGGATGCGGCCGGGAGGTGTCTGCAAAAGAGGGCACCGTCATAAAGGGATGAAAGCTTTACGAAGCCGCGGGGAGGACGCCGGAAAACTGGTTTCCGCCCTTTACGATTGTGAATGTGGTGGAGGTTTCGCCGCCCGGCATCCTGTTTCCGCCCATCATTCCGCCGCCGCGATCGGGAGGCGTCATGCCGTCGGGCATGACGGGGGGTTCTCCGGTGGGCATTTCGGGAATTTCACCGTCGGGCATGACGGGCATCTCCCCGGCGGGGGGCTCGGGCATCTCACCTTCCGGCATTACGGGCAGCTCGCCCTGCGGAAATTCACCGTCTGGCTTCTCGGGCCGTTCCATTCCTTCCGGGATTTCGGGCGGGACATTTTGCCCGTTTTGTTCGCCTTCCGGGATTTCCGGCATTTCGCCATTTGGCATGGCAGGCATTCCGCCCTGCATGGCGTTTGCCTGACTTCCGGCCAACTGGGTTTCGTCCTGCCAGAATGTGTAATCACCCGGAGCGAGTTCATCACCGGCAACAATGAGGTATGAGAACGAATTTGTGGGCGTATACGCAGCAACGGCTTCGCCCGCGGCGTTTTTAAGGGTGTATGTGCTGCCGCCGTTCTGTCGGCTTGCAAAACCAAACACGGCATAGGTCTGATCGCCGCCTGCGATGCGGTCAAGCATGCTTCCGGAAGCCATCACGCTGCCGCCGTTAATGTAAATGCCCTTGTCCGAATCGATGCCGGCATCGCCGCTTGTGGCACACGCCTGCGCCGTAAGGGTGCCGCCATTGATTACGAGCCATCCGTTTGAGTCGATTCCGTCCCCTTCGCCGGTGCTGCCGTCACAAAGAATATGCAGCTCGCCGCCGTTTACCGTGGTAACGGATACGTTGTCCTCGTTGGTGTTGATGCCGTCGTTGCCCGATGTGATGTTGATGATGCCGCCATTGATTGTAAGGTGGAGCTCTGAGTCAAGGCCTTCGTTTTCGGCCTTGATATTCAGTATGCCCGTTCCGCTCTCTCCACCGTTTATGTTCATGGTTTTCTTTGAATAGAAAGCGCCGTCGTACTTGTGAAGCTTTTTGCTGTCTGCAATTTCGGTGCCGTCTTCGCTCAGTTCGTATGACTTATAAATCTTCGCGACATAAGAACCGCTGATGTTGTTTTCCGTTCCGTCCGCGATGACAACATTTGCACCGGCTTTTGAAGTGTCTACGTCTTTTGTGGCGGTCTCCGCGTCGCTGCTGCAGCATTCATATACATTATAGAAGATGATGGCGGGCGCAACTTCGCAGGTGATGTTCACGCCGCTGAGAACCAGCGTGACAACCGCTTCAGGATCCGTTTCAGCTTCCTCGCCGAGGTCAACTGCAATTTGCCCGAGTGACAATTCACCGCTTAAAACATATCTGCCCGGTTTCGTGATGTGAACAACCGTATGCGCGTCTGCCTCGCTCTGCGCGTGCTCATCGGCCTTTTCGCCCTAGCCGTAAGTGAAGCCTTGATCCGCGAGATAAAACACAATGTCTCTGGCGCTGTAAACTGCCTGCGTGCTGTCATTTGTGATTTCTTTGCCGTCAACCGTAATGCGGCTGTCGGAAAGCCGGATGTGTGTGCCCTCCGCGCTTTGCCCGGTGTAACCGCAGCCGGAAAGCAAAAGGACGAACACAGCCAAACAGATAAGAAGTCTTTTCATTTCGCACCCCTATAAACTGGAATTGATTTTGATTATAAGAAGCTTAACCTTTGAAATAGTTTAATAAAACATGAATTGTCTGCAAAAAATCCCCACCTGCGCACAGGTGGGGATTTTGTCTGCTTTATGAAATCCGGACGCGGGGATTTTAAGTTCGCGGCTGGGGCGGCGCGAGGGAAAAGAGAGAGATTATTTCTGAAAATCGTCTAAAAAGACCCCGACGGAGCGGGTCATTTCCCGGGAGAAATCGGAATTGTATTTCCGGTTGCAGAAGGCGCGGATCCATTCGGCATAGTCCTGCGTGCCCGCTTTTACGGAAAGCATCTGCTTAAGCTCATCGGCATCCATATCCCGATAGCCGTTTTCGTGCACGATGTGGCGCATATCTGAGCGGGGCGGCTTCGGGCGGCTGATCTGCTGCTCGGTGGGATAGCCGAAAACGAGCATCGCCGCCGGGAAAACATAGGGCGGCAGGCTGAGCAGTTCCCGCTGCTTTTCTGCGTTTTCCATGATGTCGCCAATGTAGCAGGAGCCGATGCCAAGACTTTGCGCCGCCACAACGGCGTTCTGCGCGGCAATGTTCGTGTCGCTGACGGCGAGCATTAAATCGCCCACGCCGGGCAGTCTCGGCTCACAGCCGGATTCCAGAAAAGCCTGATACCACTTGCGGCAGTCCGCGCAAAACACAAGCACCAGCGGCGCCTTTGCGATAAAGGGCTGATGGTCGCAGCTTTCCGCAAGCTCCGCTTTGAGCTGCGCATCGGTCACGTGAATGATCGTGTAAAGCTGCTGATTTCCCGCCGTGGGGGCATTTACCGCGGATTCAAGAATAACGGCCGTCTCCTCAGGTGTGATGGGCCTGTCCGTAAAAACGCGCACGGATTTTCTCTCTTTGAGCTGCTCAATGACGCTGTTCATATAGTCTTCTCCTCACCGATCATAGGATACATTTATTATACGCCTGTCTTGTGATTTCACAAGAGGGCATGGTTTCAAGTTTTTATTTCATTATAACACAGCTTGTGTGCAACAAAAGGCCTTTGCAAGAAAAAATCCAGTTACCCGGATTCTTTGATGGCTGCCTGTGGTGCGGTGCGCAAAGGGGGGATTATTTATAGAAATCAAATAGTTCTTCGTAGAGTTTTCCTGTTTGCGCTTTATCGCCCCAAGACAAAGGCTCATCGGCATAACTTAAAGTATGAAAAGGATCTACTGTGTTAAGTTCGCTGGGTAATTGTTGCCATATAGAGTAACACATTTTTGCGTAGTCTTGGATTGAAAAGATATTTGAAAAATAAATTGCTTTCAAATCTTCAAGTAAGCACTTACCAAAGGTATCGACAGAAAAATCGTTATATTCGTATTTCCAAAATCTTTGCAAAACATCAAAGGTGGCATCGCAGTCGGAAGAGCAACTTTCTAATTCCAAAAGCATATCATTGTCAGAATTTGCAAGGAACATTTCATCAAGTTTTTTATTATAATCTTTACCTGTGGTTAGCCCTGTTTTCCATAGTAACGATTTGCATATCAATCTTTCCATACTGCACCTCCTTTTTATAATGATAGCATAGCGGTACGAAAAAGAGGGAAATTATGATGATCTGGATTACCGTTTCGGGAGGCTTTTTGATATTGCCTGTCCCTATTCTTCGATGATTTTCACAAGCTCAACGAAGTCCTTGCGCTGTTTTGTGCGGAGTTTATCGTCTGCCGAAGCATATCCCAAAGTGATAACAAGCCGCACTGCACTGTCTAAACCGCAAATTTCGCGGATTTTTGCATCCTCGAACCAACCAAGGATACAAGTGCCAAGCCCCTGCGCGGTTGCTTCGGCGGTAATATACGCCGACACGATGCCGATGTCGATCGAGCGGTAATCGTTGTGTTTAACCTTGGCGCCGAATGCCGCAGTTTTAACGTAAGGCTTTTCCGACAACACAATCATAACGGGAGCGTCCGTTGCGAATTTGTTCATGCCCATTCCTTGGGTTGCTTTCGCCACTTTTTTCGCCGTCTCACCCTTGCAAACGGTTATTTGATACGGTTGACCGTTGCATGCAGACGGGGAAAGCCTTGCGGCCGCTAAAATGCAGTCTAATTTTTCGTTTTCTACCGGTCTGGACGAATCGTAAGAGCGGCAGGACTGTCTGTTTTCTGCAATTTCGGTATAATTCATAATTTTCTCCTTTGTAATTGAAACCCGATAAACCGAGGTGGCGTTTTTGTTGTATTTATCATTCTTTGCTTGTGCAGAGGCGCCATTCATTCTCCAAAGTAAAGATTTCCATTTCCCCGTTTTTTACGCGGCGGATGAAATCTTCAAGGCTGCTGATTGGAGTTTCGCAGCAAAGGCCTGCGAGCTTTTTCTGTTTTGCGGCGCTGTGATTATCCGAACCCGCAAACTCGATCAGGTCATAGCCTTTGGCGTACAGACCCGCCAAATGGTTCTCGTGATCTGTGCGGCAGGCGTTCACCACCTCGACCCCGTGGACGTTTCTGGGGAAAAGACGAATATGGTCAATGTACGGCGCTTCCCGGTACGGATGCGCCTGAATCACAAGCGCGCCCTGCTCCATCATGAAGGAAAGCTCGGCGCTCTTTTTCATATCCATAATTTCCGGATGAGCAAGAAACCACGCCTTGTCAAGGCCATAAATCAGAAAATCCGTGCCGCCGTAGGAAAGCTCGACGCCGCAAAAGACCTTTATGCCAAGTGTTTTGCCGATTTCCAGGCCTTTTTCATAGTCTGAAAAATAGAATTGAAGCTTTTCTTCATAGGATTTTTCTTTTTCGACGTTGATGTTGCCGTCAAGAAAGTGGTTTGTGATAAAAACGCCGTCATATCCAAGCTTCTTATAGAATTCCAAGGTTTCCTGAATCCCTGCCCGTGCGCAGCGGCTCACAGGAAACGTGTGTAAATGTGTTTCATACTTATACATGGGGCCTTGCCTCCGGATTGTTGTAACACGTTGTGCGTGAAGGGAAATGACGGATTTTCGCTTTATCCGTATAACCAACTTGACGGAACCAAAAACGTGTATGGCGCCGTAACGATTGCAAATGTGAGTGAAAACTTGAGCCGCAATAATTTGTCCGCTTTTTTGAAGGTGATCAGGTAATTCAGAATAAAAATCAGAGCAGAGGAGATAACCAGCGCGGGCAGCGTTAAATATAGCTCGTCGCCCATTTGCCCGACTTCAAAAACCGTCATGAGCAGTAGCATATATCCTGCGCCGATAAGATCGGAAATCATGCCGAACAGATAGATTTTTAGGATATGCCGTTTGTACCACTGCTTTTTGTCCGCAATTTTCAGCACGATCATGCTGAGGATCAAAACGATGCTGTCAATAATAAAATTGCCGGGAAGCACAATCAGCCATAGCTGCGGAAACAGCAAAAGCATCCAAAACGGGAACAGCACATTATAAAGTTTAACCTCGCGTTTCTTGTGATTCACAGTCAAAACCCTTTCGCAAAACAGGCATTTCATCATATTATAATATATCGTATTTGTGGACAATTCAATCCTTCAACATAAAGAAAACAGGTGGTGGGGCGATAAGTTTTGCTTTATCACGAACTGCCGGATTCTTTTGCAGACTGCGGGGCGATTTGCAAGGCGCAACAAACAAAAAGGAAAATCCGCCCGGGTTTCCTCGGGCGGATAAAGTTGCTTATAAATCCGATCGCTTGGGTTCTTTAATCGCGGCCTGTGCTGCCATCAGCAAAAGAGGGAATTATAGCCAATCGCCGTTCGCATCTTTCTTTTCAAAATATGTATATTGGTTTAGCCTGGAAAACATCTTTGCAAGGCGCTCCTTCAAATCTACACCAGTAACGATTACAAGTGCGCTTTCGGCAAATTGAGATAACACAGCCGCAAATTCGTATTGCGTGGATTCACGCCCCTTATACCAATCCAAATCCTCAACACAAATACACTGATGTTGTGCGTAGGCTATAAGCAGGTCTGTTTTATCCTCTTTCAGTTTTTGAAGAATTGCATCAGTTAACTGTTCACTGGAAATAGCAATGGCCTTTTCTTTCCTCTTTGTAATCTCTTTGACAACAGTTGTTTTTCCACCGTTAGTCGGTGCAGATAAAAAAACAAGACCGCTTTCCATTACAAGTAACTTGTTCAGCATATTTCTCACCTCTTGAGTGCATTATATCACACCTCGTGTCCGATAAAAAGGACTTTGCAAAGGGAAATCCCCTCGGATTGCTCCGAGGGGATTCGTTATTGGGTTAAATCTTAGCCCTTGATGGCAGCCTGCTGGGCCATTCACAAACTGCACCAATCAAAAGTTCTTAAAACAAGGAAATTACATATCAAAGAGCAACAATTCCATCTCTTTTTCAAACGATGATGAATCAGCACTCTTCCAACTTTTTGGCTGCCGCCATTCCTCTTTCAGTTCTCGTGCTTCCATCGCATCCAATGCGTATGCTTTCACAAAAAGGAGTTCTTCCATTTCAAAGCTATCTCCGATATATTGCATACCGGTTGATCTCAGATATCCCTGAAAGCCATACTTTTTGATTGCCTCTGTATAACCCCTCGCTATCGCATAACACAAATCGCGACCATCGACCTCATACTTAAAATCACCTTTATGATATTCGGGCTAAACATCCTGATTTAACTATAGCGGAAATGTATAATCCGAAACTCGGGATTATTTCGGACTTGTTGACTGCTCATCAGCAAAATGACAAGGCAGTTATGCAAGCCTATGGTTTCTGGGGTAAACTTAACACAGAAACAGAATGTGTTGCCGAGCTCATGAAGATGTACCAAGAACTGACAAAGGGGTACTCTGCCGCCAGCAGCGCCACCTCGGGGTCGGTGACCATAATCATACGCAGGTTGTCGTGATGTCCTTCACTTGCATCGCCGTCTGTGTAAATAAAATAATTGGGTGCTTTCGGTGTGGGGAATTCAAATTGCGAAATGTCGTTTTCCTCTGCTGCAAATGCGGTTGCCGGGAAAAGGGATAACAGCAATAAGAGCAGAAGAAGGACAGGAAGGGTTCGTTTTCATATCATTTCCTCCTGTTTGCTGCGGAACAACCACTGCCTTACTCCATGTCTTCCATACCCTCAAACATTTCCATCATTTCCGGGTCGGTCATAGCTTCCTGCATTTCCTCAAATTCTGCCTGGACATCCGGGGGGAGCTCATCCAGGAAGTCTGTGAACTCCACACCCTCGGCGCTGCCGCCGTCGGTGAAGATAATGGAATTGGAGAAGCCGGAGTAGGGCTCGTCGCCGCCGGTGTCCACCGGGTCTGCCGGAGCTTCGGGGTCAACGGAGAGATATTCGGAGAAGTCGCCGCTTTCCAGCATGGCCAGCAGCTCTTCCTCAGAGTGGTAATCGCCGAAGGGGGTGTCCTGAAGCTCCTGGGGCTGGGTCTCGGTGCTTTCTGTGCTTTCGGTGGTCTGCTTGCCGGGGTCGGCGGCGGACTGACCGGGTGCGGTGGTTCCGGCGGGAGTCTCACCGCCGCCGCAGGCGGCAAGGGACAGAAGCAGCCCAAGGGTCAGAAGCAGCGCGATATACGTTTTCATGATCCGTCCTCCTTAATCCACACCGGTGATGGTGATGGAGCAGCCGTTCTTAAGTTCCTCGTAAACCGTATTATCCACTGCCACAGTGGCGCTGACCATACCGCCGTCGCTATTGTCAATGGTATTGCTCCAGAACGGAGTGGTTACACTGACGATCACAGTGTTGTAATAGCTGTACATATCGATCATCAATCCCTCGTTGCCTGCGGTGGGCTCGCCGTGGAACCAGTATTTGATCTCACAGTCACCGCTGACCGTCACACCGCCCTCACTGACACGGGCATGGCCGTTGACCCAGAGTCCGGCATTCAGACCGCCGCGAATGGGATGGCTGATCCAGATGTAGGACAAGTCCTCAAAGCCCGCAAGGCTGAAATCCTTCTGCACCTGGCCGTTTTTGATATCCGCAAAGCCCAGCTGGATGGAGAAATCAGCGTTTCGCAGCTGCCGCTTCATGGTGCTGCCCGTTGTATACTGGTCGGAAAAACTATAGTAGCCGGATATTTGGCCGAACACAGGGCTGGACTTCAGGGCAACGCTGTTCATAAACTGCTGGTCGAAGGGCTTCATATCGTGGTTCACATTGATCTGCACCACACCGGTGTAGATGCCGCCCCAGCCGTTGGGATCGATGGGGTCTGGGGTGGTCTGGGTCAGATCCACCGCCAGCTTCCAGATCTGGGGCACGTTGATGGAACCGAACAGGGTCTTGGTGGTGATGACCGTTTCGTTGCAGGTCAAGCGCCACTGGGCCTGCCCCAGCTCCCGCTCTTTTGCCTTGATCCGGGCATTGCACAGGGAGTAGAACTTCTCCAGCGCCAGGGCAGCGGCAAAGCTGCGCTGGGCATTTTCGTCGCTGGCCACATACTCCATATACTCCCGGGTGGCAACGGTGCCCACATTCTTCACCAGACCGAAC
>JAFXAW010000022.1 GCA_017522015.1 Oscillospiraceae bacterium
AGGGGCATTGAAGCGGCTCGGCTTTGACGAGACCGCTTCGGCCGCCCCGCAGACGCGCCCGGTACTGTGGCGGGGGGGCGGCGCACAGGGGGCGCGGGTTAATGGCTGCGCGGGGCAGGTTTACCCCCGCGCGTCATCAATCCCCGCGCCCCCGACGCGCCGCATTTGTGGGGGGGTGGCCGCCCCCAATTGGGGCGGCTTCCTTTTGAAAGCTTGGCGAGCGGCAGACCTGCCGCCGCCAAGCAACTGGGGCGCGCCCGCTGGGCGAGCGTAGCCGAGCCCCGCCGCCGCGCACCAGACAACAGCGCCGGACGATGCACCGCACAGGCGGCTGGGGCAGGGCGTGGCCGCTTTGTCGAGCCACGCGCGCCGCGCCGCCAAAAGAACGGAGGCAGCAGGCGGCAACGCCGAAGCGCGCCCCCTTTGGGGGCAGGGCGGAGGCGCGCCGCCGGACGGTGTGCAACTCTTACTTGATATAGGGACATTATTCCGTCATAAGATGGAAAAGATCTTGGGTGAGATCACCCATAATGGCTATATAAAACGCTATCCGGATGGTTCTGCAGACATCCTCGCGACTACCTCTCCCGTTTTTAGGGAGAGGGGATGGGAGCGAAGCGATAAATGGGAGGTCGAGCCCCGTGTCGCCGCCATAGAGGGCGGCGAGGGCGAGAACGACACGGAAAGAGCAAAGCGTCGCGCGCGCTCTGCGGTGCGCGATCTTGCGCTTTCCAATCCGTTCCGCTACTTCGTCACGTTCACGCTGGATGCGGCGCGAGTAGATCGCTACGACGGCGCCGCAATCCTGCGGAAGCTGAACGTGTGGCTTGACAATCGCGTCCGGCGGAATGGGCTGCTATACGTCCTTGTGCCGGAGCTGCACAAGGACGGGGCAGTTCACTTCCACGGGCTGATTAACGACGCGCTGCCTGTCGTGGACAGCGGAACGCTGGACACGGGCAGCGGCAAGCCGAGGAGGCCAAGGAGCAAGCGCCAGCGCGCGGAATGGCTGGACGCAGGCGCGCACGTCGTTTACAATCTGCCCGCGTGGGGGCTGGGCTTCTCGACGGCGATTGAGTTATACGGAGATCGTCGGCAGGCCATCAATTACGTTTTGAAGTACATCGCCAAAAGCGCCGACAAGGTCGGCGGGCGTTGGTACTATTCCGGCGGCAAGCTTCAGCGCCCGAGCGTTGAAGCGCTCGACCTCGACTTTGACGCGCTGGCGGCGCTGCCCGGCGCTGTCATCTTTGAGGGAGGGGAGCTGCGCATTCCCTTTGTGCAGCTCCACGTCGAGGGCGAGAGAGCCGGAGAGGATGAGGCGACAATTTTCAGAGTGTAGACCGAAAGGAGAGAGTTATGGACGAAAGAACCGACGCGACGCGGAGGCAGCTCCGCAGTCAAGAGGATTTTTGGCTCGCGCTGCTTGAGCTCATGCAGCGCATTGACGCGGACAATCGCGAAAACGCTAAACGCATTTCGCGCATTCTGGACAAGCTCGACGATCTTGTTGACTTCTTGGAGATTTTGGAAAGTGGCACGTACTGATTACTTACTCCGGCGGGAGGCTGAGATCGTTATGGCGGCGCTGATGCCAGCGAACCGCTTGGCGGTTAAGGTGAGCTTGCACACCGGGCTGCGCATCGGGGATGTGCTGGCGCTCAAGACGGCACAGCTCGCGCCGCGTATGACGATCACAGAGGCAAAGACAGGGAAGCGGCGGCGCATTGGCTTGCCGGCGGCGCTGCTGGACGAGCTACGCGCACAGGCTGGGAGCGTGTACGTCTTTCCGCACCGAACAGACGAGAGCAAGCACCGCTCGCGTTCGGCTGTTTGGAAAGACGTGAAGCGCGCGGCCAAGGCGTTTCGGCTGCCGCAGAACGTCGCGCCGCACAGCTTCCGCAAGCTGTACGCCGTGGAGCTCTACAAGAAGTACGGAGACATTGAGCGCGTCCGGCGCGTGTTAAATCACGACGAGGTGGCGACGACGATCATTTATGCGCTCGCTGATCGTCTCGTCACGCAAAAAAAGGGTTGACGCATCCGTGGCGCTTTGGTATGCTTGGATGGGTCAGCTCTTTTGACTTTGTCGGGAGCGACGCAGAGACTGAGAGAAAGGGGGAGGAAGTGCGACTATATCAAGGAGATTGAACAATAACGGGTGTTTTGTTCAGCGGCACGCGGACAGCGTGTCGTGTAATTCGATACATCGAATTGAACAAAATAAAAATTTTGTATCAAGTAGGGGATTCGAAAATCGCTTAATATAGCAAAAACGCCGTCAGATCGAGTCTGCGGCGTCATTTGCTATATTACTATATTATTTTATATTGTATTTGCTTGGATCAGATCACGCGAACACGGAGAACTTCCTTCATCTGGCTGATCTTGTCAATAATTTCCCGATCTAACTTTGTGCCGGTGTCAATGATGGTGTATGCGTATTCACCGCGCGGCTTGTTGATCATGTGTTCAACGTTGATGTTCTGTTCACCGATCAGATCCAGAAAACCATTAATCATTCTTGGGACGTTTCTGTGGATGACACACAGTCTTGCAACACCCATGCGCTCAAGGCTGACATTCGGCAGATTTACAGAATGATTGATGTTGCCGTTCTTAAGATAATCGTTCAGATCGCGTGCTGCCATAAGTGCGCATTTTTCTTCGCTCTCAGGCGTAGATGCACCAAGATGCGGCAACGGAACAACGCCTGGCGCATGTGCGGTCATATCATTCGGAAAATCTGTGACATAGCGCGATACCGAACCGTTTTCCAGCGCTTCAAGCATGGCATTGTCATTCACGAGCTCCGCGCGTGCAAGATTGATAATCCGCACGCCTTGCTTCATCTTGGCAAATGCGTCTGCATTGAGCATATGGTGCGTGCTATCAAGATATGGTACATGCAGTGTCAGATAATCACAAGATCTATAGATTGTGTCCAAATCCTGCGCCGGAATTACGTTGCTGGAGAGCATCCAAGCCGCGTCAACGGACAGATACGGATCATAGCCGTAAACAGTCATTCCCAACGAAAGCGCGACATTGGCAATCTTCGCGCCAACAGCGCCAAGACCAATAACGCCCAGCGTCTTCCCCATCAGCTCGGGACCGACAAAGGCACTCTTTCCTTTTTCAACCTTGGCTGCAACGCCGTCCTCATTAAGACCGCGTACCCATTCGACGCCGCCGATCACATCACGCGAGGCCAGCAGAAGCGCACAGATTGCCAGCTCCTTGACGGCTTCGGCGTTTGCACCGGGCGTGTTGAAAACCACAATGCCCTCTTCTGTGCAGCGCTCGATGGGAATGTTGTTCACGCCTGCGCCGGCGCGCGAAATGCAGACAGTCTCCGGATCAAACTGCATGTCATGCAGCTTAGCGCTGCGCACAAGCAGTGCATCCGGTTTTTCAATATCATCGCCGGTCGTGCAGCCAAAGCTTTCAAGCAGATCAAGACCGGGAGTAGAAATTTTATTGAGTGTTTTGATTTTATACATGTGCCACCTCAAAGGCTTTCATAAAGTCCACAAGTTTCCGCACGCCATCAAGCGGCATGGCGTTGTAAATCGAAGCGCGCAGTCCGCCAACAAGACGGTGTCCCTTCAGATTGAGCAGCCCGTTTGCGGTTGCATCCTTGATAAATTCAGCATCCAGTGCGTCGCTGCTTGTGCGGAATGTTACGTTCATGTCACTTCTGTCTTCTGCAACCGCACAGCCCTTAAACAGCTTGCTGTTGTCAAGATAATCATAGAGCATTGCCGCGCGCTCTTTTTTCATCTGCTCCATACCAAGCACGCCGCCGCAGCTTTCCAGCCAATCCAGCGTCAAACCGAGCATATAAATGCACCAGCACGGAGGTGTGTTGTACATGGAGTCCTTGTCGATCATGAGTTTGTAGCTGAGCATCAACGGCGTAATCGGCAGTTCATGTCCGGCGAGTTTCTTATCGATCACCACAACAGTCAGACCGGCGGGAGCCATGTTCTTCTGGGCGCCTGCATAGAGAATGCCGTATTTGGAAACATCAATGGGCTTGGTGAGGATGTTGGAGGACATATCACACACAAGCGGAACATTTCCTGTCTCGGGTGTATACTTCCATTCCGTGCCGAAAATCGTGTTGTTCGCACAGTAATAGAAATAAGATGCATTCGGATCCAGCACAAGTTCAGATTGCTTGGGAATGCGCGTGTGATTGCAGTCTTCCGTGCTGGCGGCAATGTTGACTTTGCCGTATTTCTTTGCTTCCTTCGTGGCGATTGATGCGAAATTGCCGGTCACTGCATAGTCAGCGCAGCCGTTCTCCCCCATCAGATTCAGCGGAATCATGGAAAACTGCGTGCTTGCTCCACCCTGCAGAAACAGGATTTCATGTGTATCGGGAATGTTCAGCGCGGCGCGAAGCTTAGCCTTGGTGCTGTCAAAAATATCCTGATAGATACTACTTCGGTGGCTCATCTCCATGACAGACATGCCAGAACCGCCATAATTGAGCATACTCTCCTGCGCAGACTTCAGCGCACTCTCCGGAAGTACAGACGGACCTGCAGAAAAATTAAAAACCTGTTCTCGAGTCATTCTATGAACCCTCCTCAGTTAATTTAATATCGAAAAATATTATAGCATCCATCAAAATTCTTTTCAAACAATAAAGCCGACAAGATTTCCGCTTGAAACACCGGTGATTTTTACATTCTTCACAAGACCTCGCAGCCCGACAGCCTCTGTTTGTACAAGACAATAGTTCTCCGCATGACCGTAAGACGTTCCGTCTGTCTCCGTTTCAAACAGAACAGAGAGCGTGTTTCCTACGCATTGTTCCAGATATGCCTTTTTCATTGTGTTTGCAATGTGCTGAATTTCACGTGCACGGCTCTCGCGCAGGGATTTGTTCACCCTGCCGGGCATTTCTGCTGCCGGTGTACCCGGACGCTCAGAATACGGGAAGACGTGCATATCTGCAAAGCCGCATTTTTCAACAAATGCCTTTGTTGCACAGTGGTCCTCTTCGGTCTCACCCGGAAAACCGGTAATCAAATCCGCCGTAAGCGCGCAGCCCGGGAATGCGCAACGCAGTCGCTGCGTTGCGTCGTAGAATGCAGCGGTGTCATATTTCCGACGCATATTGTGAAGCGTTTTGTCACAGCCACTTTGCAGCGAAAGATGAAAATGATCGCAGATATTGCCAAGTTGAGCAAGCCGTTGGCAGAATTCTTCCGTTACGATTGTCGGCTCCAAAGAGCCGAGACGAAGTCTTGTTTTCGGCGCTGCCTTGGAAATGGCCTCAATTGCATCCGCAAGATACAACCTTTTGCCGTCTGGGCGCAAATCCTTACCATAGGAAGAGATTTCAATTCCGGTGATGATGATCTCGTTATACCCTTCCCTTTCAAGCTCCGCTGCCATGCGCGCCGCTGTGTCCGGATGAAGACTGCGCACACGACCTCTTGCATATGGGATTACGCAATAGGTACAGAAGTTATCGCAGCCGTCTTCAATTTTCAGCATGGCTCTTGTCCTACCGGAAAGAGAACCGGCAGGGAGAACTTCAAATTCCCGGCGCTGAAAGGGGTCGTCGACATTCACGCATACCCCCTGCCCTGCTGCTTCAAGCACACGCTTTTCCAGGACATCCAGAAACTCCAGGCGGCTCCCGCTTCCGAACACAATGTCCGCGCCAAGGTTTTGGCTGTCCTCAGGGCTGATCTGCGTGTAACAGCCACAAACAGCAAGGACCGCACCGGGATTCTCTGCCTTCAGCCTGCGGATCACCTGTCTGGATTTTCGTCCACTCTCCGCCGTGACAGCGCAGGTGTTCACGATAACGGCATCCACGCCTTCGACCGCAGGAATATGACCCCGACTTTTCAGAATCGTTTCCATCGCCTGCGTCTCATATTGGTTCACTTTGCAGCCAAGCGTATAAATGGAATATTTCATACTCTCTACCTCAATGAATTGACTTATCCCGTCTTATCCTTTACTATAGTCCAAGGAAAAGAGGGAATCAATATGAAAAGTATTTATTTGGATAATGCAGCCACGACCGCCGTGTGCGCAGAAGCATCAGATGCCGCGCTGCATGCCATGACATCTGTATACGGAAACCCAAGCTCGACCCATAGATTCGGGCGCGAGGCAAAAGCGCTGCTGGATACTTCACGCGAATCCGTTGCATCTGCGCTGGGCTGTCGCAGCGAAGAACTCGTGTTCACTTCCTGTGGAACGGAGAGCGATAACTGGGCAATTCGCGGCGCTGCCCATGCAAACCGTCATGTGGGAAAGCATATCATCAGCTCCATGGCGGAACATGACGCAGTGCGCAAAACGCTCGATCAGCTGGAAAAGGACGGCTGGGAAGTGACACGGCTCAAACCGGACAAATCCGGCGCAATTCCTGTGGACTCTGTTGCAGATGCGCTTCGCGCAGACACTGCTCTGGTCACTTTGATGATGGTCAACAATGAGACCGGCGGCGTAACGGACATTGCCGCGATTTCCAAGATAATCAAAGCGACAAAAAGCCGTGCGCTGCTGCATACCGACGCGGTACAGGCCTTTTTGAAGCTCCCCTTCTCTGCTAAATCGCTCGGCGCAGATCTCATCAGCATTTCCGGACATAAGATCCATGCGCCAAAAGGCATAGGCGCGCTTTATATTCGAAGTGGGCTGCATCTCCCCTCCCTCCTTTACGGCGGAGAACAGGAAAACGCACGTCGCGCAGGCACCGAGTCCCTCCCGCTGATCGCGGCCTTCGGCGCGGCTGCAGCCATTGGAAAAGCAGAAATGGAAAAATCCATCCGGCACATGGCCGATCTGAAAGTATTGTTGATTGAAAAGCTTTGCGCAGCCCTGCCGCAGATACTTGTAATTGACAGCGGCGCGCCGCACATCGTCAGCCTGTCTCTCCCCGGCTACAAAAGCGAAGTGATGATGAACTACCTGGAAGCCAAAGAAATCTATGTATCCAAAAGTTCGGCCTGCAAGAAAGGCAAACGCAGCCATGTACTGGAAGCTATGGGATTGCCGGAGCGGCAGATCGACGGTACTCTTCGAATCGGGCTCTCTCGCTGCACGACCGCAGAGGATATCACGGCCCTTGTGCAGGCTCTTTCGCAGGCAGCAAATGAGCTGCTTCCCGCTCTGCGCTGAAAGATAAAGATCGTTTCTATTATATCGAAAACTGCGGTTGGGACAAGCCCCTGCCGCAGTTTTTTTGTCTTTGAAAGTCTGCTATATTTCGACATTATGTCAAATGAAATTGAATATTTCGACTTGATTTATATGTTAAGAAATCTGTTGGAAATGTTCAAAACCTTGATAAATCAAGGGTTTTATGACGGTGACCCTGTTATGTGAATATGAATAATTCATAATCACTTGCGAATTATGGAACTTCATGCCTAAACACGATAACTTGTGTCTGTTTTGCTGATTTAGAATATTTGTCCACAAAATTTCGTATACTCACAATATATGAAGAATCAACAAAACCGGAGGTTTTCCATGAAACAGGCTATAATTTTATTTTTAACACTGTCCTTGCTGGCCGGCAGCGCTTTTGCCATCTCTCCACTGCCAGAGGAGACCTTCTCTCTCCCTGTTGAGTCCGCCATTCTGATGGAAAAGGCATCGGGAGAGATTATCTATCAGAAAAATGAACACGAGAGACTTCCGCCCGCGAGCGTCACAAAGGTGATGACCATGCTGCTTGTTGTGGAAGCGGTCGACGGCGGCCGCATTCATCTTGAGGACATGGTCAGCTGCAGTGCACACGCAAGAAGTATGGGCGGAAGCCAAATTTGGTTGGAGGACGGCGAGCAGCTGAGCGTGTCGGAGATGCTTAAATGTGTGGCGGTTGTGAGCGCAAACGACTGTGCAGTTGCGCTTGCTGAATACATCTCCGGCAGTGAGGAGGCCTTTGCCGACAAAATGAATGCGCGCGCGGAGGAGCTCGGTTGCAAGAATACGCATTTTACAAACTGCACGGGACTATTCGATGACCCTGAGCATTACACGAGCGCCTACGATCTGGCGCTTATGTCACGTGAGCTGATCCGGCATGATTGGATCAAGCAATACACGACCATTTGGATGGATACGGTTCGGGGTGGCGCCTTTGGCCTGTCCAACACAAATAAGCTTATCCGGTTTTACTCGGGTGCAACCGGCCTCAAAACGGGTTATACCTCCCTTGCCGGTCACTGCCTGTCAGCAACCGCGGAGAAGGATGGCGTTGAATATATCGCTGTCGTATTAAAGGGGGAGAACAGCGACGCGCGCTTTGAGGCTGCCAAAACACTCCTCAATTACGCTTTTGCAAACTA
This sequence comes from Oscillospiraceae bacterium, assembly GCA_017522015.1. Classification (GTDB taxonomy): domain Bacteria; phylum Bacillota; class Clostridia; order Oscillospirales; family Oscillospiraceae; genus SIG483. The sequence continues at coordinate 8,334 of JAFXAW010000022.1, forward strand.
CACGTCCGTTCCCATTCGCCCCGCTGATGGCCTGGCCTCCATCCCGGTGAAGCTTGGCAAGTCAGACTTTGTGCAGCCGGTCTGTCTGGGTAGTGAAGCATTACTCCTGGAGAAAGCGCGTGCGTCTGAAATCGAGTATATCACAGAGCTGCCGGAGTATCTGGAGGCTCCAATCCAAAGCGGAGACATTCTGGGCAGGCTGCTCGTGCGTGCAAATGGAGAAACGCTTGCAGAGCTGGATATTGCCGCTGCGCATGATGTGGACAGAATGGGTGCATTTCAGATATTTTCTGAGCTTCTTTCCCTGCTGGTGGGAAAGAAATAGCCCGGAATGCTTTAATTATCCCCATTTTTACAGGAATCGTGGGAAAATCGGTTGCAATACAGGGAGAGCTGATATAGAATAGACGCACAGAACAGAACCCATATTAAACAGGCGAAAAAGTATCAGATTCCAGGTGAGGTGGAACGTATGTTACAGGTGAATCTTTCGGGAATACAGGACTTCGCCCCCGAAGAGACGCTGGATTACTATGTCACATCGATGGCACACCGTGCGTTATTGGAAGGCACCGGTGAAGGAAAGGAATTTACCGGCTGGCTGAACCTTCCCGAGCATATTTTGCGCACACAGCTCAAGCAGCTCCTTGCGGGCGCAGAGAAGATCCGCAGCCAATCGGAGGTGCTGGTTGTCATCGGAATTGGCGGCTCCTATCTCGGCGCAAGAGCCGGCATTGAGATGATACGCTCTGCCAATTACAATCAGATTAAAAAGGACACACCGGATATCTATTTTGCCGGAAAGTCCATGTCCCCAACCGAGCTTGCTGAGATCATTGAGCTTATCGGTGAGCGGGATTTCTCGGTGAATGTTGTCTCTAAATCCGGCGGCACACTGGAGCCCTCGCTGGCCTTTCGCGTTTTCAAGTCCATGCTGGAAAAGAAGTATGGCGCAGTCGGCGCAAAAAAGCGTATCTTTGTCACGACGGGCAGCGGCGGTGCGCTCCGCAAAATTGCAGAGTCGGACGGTTATGATATCTTTGATCTGCCGGATGATGTCGGCGGCCGATACAGCGCACTTTCGGCGCCCGGGCTCCTGCCGCAGGCATGCGCCGGGATTGATATTGAGAATTTGCTCAATGCCGCTTCGAGTGCGATGCAGCAGTTCTCCCGTCAGTCCCCGCTCAACCCGGCCTGGCAGTACGCAACCGCACGGCAGCAGCTCTATCGTCAGGGCCGCACGCTGGAAATTCTCTCCTGCTTTGAACCCTCCTTTCACTACATGGGCGAATGGTGGAAGCAGCTGTTTGGGGAGAGCGAGGGCAAAAACGGCGTTGGTATCTTCCCCGCTTCCCTGCTCTACAGTACGGACCTCCACTCTCTTGGTCAGTATTTGCAGGACGGACCGCGCAGCATGATTGAGACTTTTGTGGAGTTCCGGGAATCGCGGAACGACCTGCGCATCCCCTTTGAAATCGGAGATCGTGATTCGCTCAATTATCTGGCAGGAAAATCACTTGCCGCTGTAAACAAAACGGTGGAAAAGGCCGTGAAGACGGCGCACATCTCCGGCGGTGTTCCGGTTATCAGCGTTGTATGCGACACGATGGATGAGGCAAGTTATGCTGAACTCGTGTGCTTCTTTGAGGTCTCCTGTGCGATTTCCGGCTATATTCTTGGTATCAACCCCTTCAATCAGCCCGGTGTTGAGACCTATAAAACGAACATGAAGCAGCTGCTTCGCAATTTGGACTGATTGCGTTGTGCTGTATAAATGAAAAGTTCCGCAGTACAGAAATGTATTGCGGAATTTTTCATTTGTTTTTTCAAATAACAAGTTGCAGTATTGGAAAAGTAATGGTATTATGAGTATACGAGCATTGTGGATAAGTCTATGCTGCTCTTGAATTCTATGCAAAGGACGTGATTACAATGGTTAAGTTGATCCTGGGGCTCAAAGGTTCCGGAAAGACAAAGCTGCTGGTTGACCTGGTTAAGAAGGCACTTGACGAAGAAAACGGAGACGTTGTCTGCTTGGAGCAGAAAAAGGACCTCACGTACGACATTCCTTATCAGGCCAGACTGATCCATGCAAGCGATTATGCGTTTACGACCAACGAGTTTTTCAAAGGGTTTATTAGTGGCCTCCACGCCGGCAATTACGATATTACCCACATTTTTATTGATAACTTTTTCAAGATCATAGATGCCTCTGACATGAATCAGGCTGAGGAAATGCTGCAGTGGCTGGATGCTTTCAGCGAGCGCAGCAGCATTAAGTTCACGATCAGCGCAACTGCTGATCCGGAATCCGTCAGCGAAGGGATCCGCAAGTATCAGATCTGACGCGAGGCAACCGTGCGCGTAACTTAAAAATATATATTGAAGTAAGGAAGATGTAAATGCATTTTATCGAGAAGGAAGACTATAGCACGCCTGAAGCGCGTGCTGCGCGCTATCCTTGGGGCACTCCCCCAGATAAAATTGACGAAACCCTTATCGCAGAGACTTATGAAGCGGATGTTGCAATCATCGGCGGCGGCATTTCCGGTCTTGCTGCCGGTGCGCGTTGCGTCCAGCTTGGCCAAACCGTTATCGTCGTGGAGAAATATAAGGGACTTGTCGCGCACGGTGCGCATGTTGCATCTGTCGGCAGTCACATCCAGCGCGAACACGGCGTGTTTATTGACAAGAAACAGTTTGCGCGGGACTGGATGCGTATCTGCGGCAGCCGCGTCAACGAGGATTTGCTTTGGCTCTATGTCAACAACAGCGAGGCGGCTTTTGAGTGGCTGCTGGAAACCGGCGGCGAGGCGATCGGCGCAAAGCTTTTCGGCGGCTACTACAAGGGGCCGGACTTTACCGAGTATCCCGGCACGCATTTCATCTACCAGAAGCCGGGCTATGACGTCTATAAGCACAAGGGCGCAATGCTCATGTGCGAAATCATGGAAAAGGTCATCCTGGATGGAGGACAGCTGATCCACCGCAACACACGCGCGCTCTATCTGGAAAAGGATGAGGCCGGCCGAGTTGTGTCCTTTGTCGCGCAGGGTGATGACGGCGTATACCGCCGCTATATCGGCCGTAAGGCCGTTGTGCTGGCCACCGGTGACATTGGCGGCAACCGCGAAATGATGAAGTATTTCAGCCCGCTCGGCCTTGTGCCGCAGCACATCGGCTACTTCCCTCCCGGCATCAACACCGGCGACGGACATCAGATGGCTTACTGGGCCGGCGCTGAGTACGAGGCGCATGACTGGGCATTGTGCATCCACCTGATCGCCTATTCCATGTATGCATTTTTCTTCCTCCACGTCAACCAGGAGGGGCGCCGTTACATGAATGAGGACACCTGGGTGCAGGCCAAGGCGATCCGTACGCTCATGCAGCCCGGCGGAAAATATGCGTTCAGCATCTTCGACGCGCGCTGGGCAGAGCAGGTTCGTTGCCTCACTGCGATCAATGGCGGTCAGTTCTGTGAGGGTCTGGGCGCTGTCTACGGGCAGGAATGCTGGGCCGAAGAACCCAGTGAGATTGAGCGGGCAATTGACACTTATGTGCAAAACGGCCTCTGCTGCAAAGCCGATACGCTTGAGGAACTCGCAGAACAGATGGGCGTCCCGGCTGAGAATCTCATTGCCACAGTGGAACGTTATAACGAGCTCTACCGCAAGCAGAATGACGAGGATTACGGCAAGCGCAGTGCTCTGCTCACGCCGATCAACAAGGCGCCCTATTATGCGTTGAAGTTTGGCCCCAGCCTGCTGAATGTTTATGGCGGCGTTAAGACCGACGTCAAGCTTCGCGTTTTGGACGCGGAGAATAAGCCGATTCCTGGCCTGATGGCAACCGGTATCATCGCCGGCGGTCTCTACGGTGTTGACTATCCCCTGCTCTTCAATGGCAACAGCCACGGCCGCTGCCTGACCTGGGGACGTCAGGTCGCAGATACAATCGCGAATGGTGAAAGCTAATCTGTAAAACATACATAAAAGAGAACGCCGATGCGCCCGAAGCGCATCGGCGTTCTCTTTATTGCAAACGACAGGCAACTTATTTCAGCAGAATGCAGCCGGTATAGGCAATTGTGTTCGGCCCATAATAATACGGCATATTATTGTCCGTACATACCTTGCTGACCAGCAGGCCGCTCGCCTCCATCGAGGAATAGAGCTTATCCGGGAAACGGCAGGGCTCGTCCGGATACGTGCACTTTTTGCAGCGTGTGCAGCCGCCGGCGCCCATCGGCAGAATGTCAAGCCCCATCTCTTTCAGCTTGTCGCTCAGCTCGAGGAAGCAGGCGCCAAAGCGCTTGGGCGCGTCCATCATTGTCTCGATGTCGAACTCATCCTCCATGCGCGCAACGACCTGTACGATGAAGCCGGTGGAGTATTCTTTGCAGCGCTTTGCGTTGTCCTCAAGTGAGCCGCAGGCAGGCGGGCAGGACCAGCTGCGGTTATAGTTGTTGCACTTGTCCGATCTGCACATATCGCGCACTTCGGGCATGAACTCAAGTGTTTCGGGGTCAAGCATGCCGATCTCGTCGAATCCGCAATCTTTTGCCAGTGCGAACAGCGCATCAAAATCATAATTCATCAAAAGACCTCCTCTATTTCGTCAAATACCATACACTCAATGTATTTTTCCATGAACATAGCAGAAGAAGACAGCTCCAGATAATCGCATTTGTCTGTGATCTCCTGCAGGAGCATCTGCTGCTCTGCGTCGAGTGCAAGCGTTGCACCTGCGCCGGCCGAGTTGCCAACGTGCCGCGTCTGTCTCAGCAGCGCAGGCGGAAGCAAACCGATGCCGCAGGCACTCTTCACATCCATATATGCGCCGAAACCACCCGCAATCAGCACATGGCAAATATCGGCGTATTTCTCCCCGCGCTGCGCAAGCAGCGTCTCAATTCCTGCGCGGATCGCAGCTTTTGCAAGCTGGAGCTGCCGCACATCTGCCGCGGACACATAGACCTTGTCTGTCAGATAAAAACGCATGCCGCCGTCTTCCCCGCGCTGCAGTCGCGCACGGTAACACTCATCCGCTTCCTCGGGACGGATCATTCTGCCGTTGCCCTCGACTACGCCGCAGCGCAGCATCACAGCAAGCGCATCAATCAGGCCGGAGCCACAGATGCCTACGGCCTCTTCATCGCCAAGTACGGTATACCGGATCTCGCCGTCCTCAAGCGATACGGTGTTGATTGCGCCGGGCGCGCCGCCCATGCCGCACTCGATCTCGGCGCCTTCAAAGGCAGGGCCAGCGGCGGTCGCGCAGCAAAGAAAACCGTTCTTATCACCAAGGCCCATCTCGCCGTTCGTTCCGATATCAATGAACAGGCAGGCAGCTTCCTCCTGCCAAGCGTCAGAGCTGAGCAGACCGGCCGTGATGTCGCCGCCAACATATCCGGCCAAAGCCGGGCACATATAGATCTGTGCGTCGGGTGCCAAACCGTCAAGCAGACCTGCAGCAGGTCTGTGATCGCCGAACAGACTTTCAGGCGTGAACGGTGCAACGCCGATACCAACCGGAGACAGACCGTCAAACAGGTGCGCCATAACCGTATTGCCCGCAATGGATACCAGCTCAATTTCATTTCTGTTTCTCTTGGCTGCCTTGCAGAGGCGGTCAATGGACACAGAAAGCTGATCTCTGATTGCGGTCTGCAGGCGTTCCAGACCTCCCTCACCCGCAGAATACTGGATGCGGGAAATTACGTCTGCGCCATAAGCGCGCTGCACATTCCGGCCGCTGTCCACAGCCAGCTGCTCTCCGGTCGAGAGATCATAAAGGAAGCTTGCAACCGTTGTCGTTCCAATATCAACAGAAACGCCAAGCTTTTCTCCGCAAGGACGGATATTGCCTGCGCCTGTTGTAAGTACATCAAGTTTTTCCGTGTCGGGCAGGATCACCTGCGCATCTCCATCCGGTATCCAGCGGCAGCAGAGCAGGGGCTCATTCTCTGCCACTATGGCATCGCCGCCGCCAACCGGCAGCAGACGCCCCGTGATGTGCGCAGTGCACTGCTTACATGTGCCGTTTCCACCGCAGGGGGCATGAACGCCGGTGAGTCCGGCAGCTTGCAGCGCAGCAAGAATGCTCTTATCGCCAAGTGCAGCAATCTCCTGGATTTTTCCGTTCTGTATAATCTTCAGCATGCTTCGATCTCCTCTGCTATTCCACTTTTCAAGCTCTTCGGCACATCAATCAACCGCTGATTCCGGCTGCCGCGCCACTTGATTCCAAGACTCTTTTCTTCCTGAATAAAACGCCCGTCTACCAGCACGTCACATTGCTCCAGCAATTTCCGTACGCCGGGGCGCACATCCTGCATAAGTTCTTCAAAAGTCCAGCCGGAATATGCCCACACATTCAGGCCGTGTTTTCTGGCCTCCTCGGCCAGTTTTGCGCAGTCATCCGCCTGTGCAAAGGGCTCGCCTCCGGACAAAGTAAGGCCGTCCGTCAAAGGATTGGAGAGCAACGCATGGAGAATGCTGTCCACCGTCTCTTCGCGGCCGCCGTCAAAATCATGTGTCTGCGGATTATGGCAGCCGGCGCAATGATGCGGGCAGCCCTGAACAAACAGCGTAAAACGAAAACCGGGTCCGTCTACAATGCTGTCCTGTACATAGTTTGCAATTCGCATATTCCTTTACCTTTTTTAGCCTGAGGAAGGCCATGAAATAGCTTTCCTCAGGCTGTTTTTACGTTTAGATATTGTGCTTAACCCGATCCTGTACTTCGGCGCGCTTTGCATTGTTGAAGCGATCCAAGGTGCCGACCAGATAGCCCGTGATACGGCGGATACGCTCAAAGCCGATGTCGCCTTCATCCTCTGCTCTGCCGCACTGCGGGCAGGTATCCTTAATGATACCGCTGTAGCCGCAGATCGGATCGCGGTCAACCGGATGGTTGACGGATCCATATCCAATGCCGCAGTCCGCCATATAGCGAACGATCTTCTCAAAGGCCTCCAGATTGTCTGTCGGATCGCCGTCCATTTCAATATAGCTGATATGTCCGGCGTTTGTCAGCGCATGATAGGGTGCCTCCAGACGGATTTTCTCAAAGGCAGTCGTCTGGTAGTACACGGGGACGTGGAAGCTGTTGGTGTAATACTCGCGGTCCGTCACGCCCTCGATTTCACCAAAGCGTTTGCGGTCAAGACGCACAAAGCGTCCGGAGAGTCCCTCTGCCGGCGTTGCGAGCAGAGAGAAGTTCAGCTTGCGCTTTGCGCTCTCGTCGTCCATGCGCTTGCGCATATGCCCAATGATCTCAAGGCCAAGGCGCTGCGCTTTCTCGTTCTCACCATGATGGACACCGATCAGGCATTTGAGAGTTTCCGCCAAACCGATGAAGCCGCAGCTGAGCGTGCCGTGACGAAGCACCTCACCAACCTCATCTTCCCAACCGAGCTTTTCGGAATCCAGCCACACACCCTGTCCCATCAGGAAGGGATAGTTCTTCACCTTTTTGTGGCACTGGATCTCAAAGCGCTCTAAAAGCTGATCGACAACAAGGTCAAGCTTCTTGTCGAGTTCTTCGAAGAACATATCAATGTCGCCCTTGGCTTTGATAGCGATGCGGGGCAGGTTGATGGAGGTAAAGCTCAGGTTGCCGCGGCTGTTGGTAATCTCACGCTCAGGATCATAAGTGTTGCCAATGACGCGGGTACGGCAGCCCATATAGGCAATCTCCGTTTCCGGGTGCCCCTCCTTGTAATACTGCGCGTTGAAGGGCGCATCAAGGAAAGAGAAGTTCGGGAACAGGCGCTTTGCGCTGACACGGCAAGCAAGCTTGAACAGGTCGTAGTTCGGATCACCGGGATCTGCGCTCACGCCTTTTTTGACGCGGAAGATCTGAATCGGGAAAATGGGCGTTTCGCCGTTGCCGAGCCCCTGTTCGGTGGCCAGCAGGAGGTTACGCAGAACCAAGCGCCCCTCTGCAGACGTGTCCATGCCGTAGTTGATGCTGGAAAACGGCGTCTGTGCGCCGGCGCGGCTGTGCATGGTGTTGAGGTTGTGAATGAATGCCTCCATGGCCTGATAGGTCGCGCGATCCACTTCTCTGCATGCATTCTCGTAGGCAGATTTCTGAATTTTATCATAATCAATGTCCGCGCCGTACTTCGCCACGAGGCAAAGCTTCTCCTCCGCGCGATACGCATCGCAGCCCTCAAGGCACTCGCGCAATCCGGTTCTCTCCGTGATCTCCGCCTGCAGCGCTTTGATTTCCTCTTCATCCACCGGCTGATTGAGTGTGAAATAGAGCAGCTTGGCCACGTTCTGACGGTAGAGCCGCGCAAAGCTCTTGCGCACACCGTCCGCCATGCCGTAGTCAAAGTTGACAATGGACTGGCCGCCGTGCTGGTCATTCTGGTTGGCCTGAATGGCGATGCAGCAAAGCGCACTGTAGCTGGAGATGTCGTTCGGCTCTCTAAGATAGCCATGTCCCGTCGAGAAACCGCCGGCAAAGAGCTTTTGAATGTCAATCTGCGTACAGGTCGTCGTCAGCGTATAAAAATCAAGGTCGTGAATGTGGATGTCACCATCCAGATGCGCCTTGGAATGCTCGGGTTTGAGCACGAACATATGGTAGAACTGCTTGGAACCCTCGCTTCCGTACTTGAGCATGGAGCCCATCGCAGTGTTGCCGTCAATGTTTGCGTTCTCACGCTTGACGTCGCTATCCTTCGCGTCGGCAAAAGTGATCTCCTCATAGGTCTTCATCAGACGCGTGCTCATCTCACGAACACGGCTGCGCTCGGAGCGGTACAGTATGTATGCCTTTGCTGTTGCAATATAGCCGTTTTCCATCAGCACGCGCTCAACAATGTCCTGCACATGCTCAACATCCGGCTCTTTCGTTCCCTCAATCTCCAGAATCGAGCAGACTTCGGCGGCGAGCTTGTCCGCAGCGTCTTTCTGGCCGGGTTTATAGGTGGCGGCAAAAGCTTTTTCAATAGCGCCGGAGATTTTGTCTGCATCAAAAGGTGCAATGCGGCCGTCCCGCTTTCTGATACTCTCTATTGCCATGGAAATATCCTCCCTCTTATTGTAGAACGCGGCACAAGATATTGTTGCCAGCGCAATTATTGCAGCATAGATATAGTAATGCATAGGTTATGTAAAGTCAAGTGAAATTTGCCATATTGTGTGTTTTGCGAGCTTTTGTCCGTCAAGTGCAGATAAATTTCAGGATATTGTCCCTGAAAGCAACTTTTTTCAATGAATGTAATTTTGTTCTTGATTTTTAGAAACAGGTTTGTTATAATAATCGTCGCGGCAAAGATCTGCTGGATTAGCTCAGCCGGTAGAGCACTTGATTCGTAATCATGAGGTCGTCGGTTCAAGTCCGACATCCAGCTCCAAAATATCCGTTCGAAAGAACGGATATTTTTTTATCCATTTATCCGGTGTTTTGCGTTTCGTTGGATTTGGAACTGAGAAATTCAGTGCGTATCACTTTACCAAAAGTAAATGAATTATAACTTTTTTATATTGTTTAGCATTGAAATGGTTTTCCGTTTGCGCTATAATCATCCGTGTAGTTTATAAAGAATGGAGATATTCTCAAGATGGACATTTCCCTGTTTGAATCTTATCGCAACCGTGTATTGGATAACTGCCGCAAGGTCATTCTTGGCAAAGATGAGGTCATTGAGCGCGTGCTGATCTGCTTCCTCTGCTCCGGACATATTCTGTTGGAGGATGTACCCGGAACGGGCAAGACCATGCTTCTGCGTGCCTTTTCCAAGTCCGTCGGCGGATCCTTCCGCCGTGTACAGTTCACGCCGGATCTTCTGCCGAGCGACCTGACAGGTATTAACTTCTATAATATGAAGACTGGCGATTTTGAATTTCGCGCAGGTCCGATTTTTGCGCAGATCATCCTTGCGGATGAGATCAACCGCGCTACGCCGAGAACGCAGTCGAGCCTTCTCGAAGCGATGGAAGAACGTCAGGTCACTGTAGACGGCACGACCTATGCAATGGATGAGCCGTTCATGGTTATGGCTACGCAGAACCCGCTGGAGAGCTACGGCACCTTCCCCCTGCCCGATGCACAGGTTGACCGGTTCTTCATGCGTCTGCGCCTTGGCTATATGACTCGTGAGCAGGAAAAGAGCGTTCTTTCCCGCCGTCCGAGTACAGATATCATTCGGGAGCTGGAGTGCGTTGTCACGCCTGAGGAGACCGCGCAGCTCAAGAAGATGCGCGAAGAGGTTGTCGTGAGTGCTGATGTGGAGGATTACATCATGGACATCATCACCGAGACACGAAATGACAGCAGTTTCTCTTCCGGTGTCTCGACCAGAGGCGGCATCGCGCTCTATCACGCTGCGCAGGCGCTCGCCGCGCTCTCAGGCAGAGCCTATGTGATCCCCGAGGACGTGCGGGATCTCGCGCCGAGCGTGCTGGGCCACCGCGTTGTGTCCGGCAACATGTCCTGGAAGGACGGCGAGAAGCATATTCAGCAGCTGCTTGAAAAGGTAAAGGTCCCGCTGGAGGTCTTATGAAAATTCTGTACTTGCTGCTTCTGGTAATCATTGCCATACTGCTGCAGCGTTACAGCACTTCTCACTGTCTGGACGGTATGAGCTATGAAATTCTGCCGGAAAAACAGCTTGTGGAGTGCGATGAGGTCTTTTCCGTACGTACCGTTCTGCGGAACAAAAAGTTGCTTCCGGTTCTCTTTCTCAAACTAAGCGAGACGGTTCCGATCAGCATGAAGATAGAGCAGAGCTCATCTGACGTTGCCCGCAAGAGCGTGAGAAACGCCATCATCGGAGACAATGATGAGATCTGGCAGACTATGTATCTCATGCCGAAGCAGATGCTTTCGCGTGAGCTGCACGTCTCGTTTCCGGAGCGTGGACGTTATTTGTTTCGCACTGCCACAATGACCGGTGGTGATCTGCTTGGTTTTCAGGAGATCACGCAGAGAATTGACTTGAATAAAGAGATTGTCGTCATGCCGAAGCGCGTGGATTCTGCATCACTGAACAATGCCTTCGGAAATTATATGGGCGACATTTCTGTGCAGCGCTTCATTCTCAGCGACCCGATCTTGACTGTTGGATTCCGGGATTATACCGGTCGTGAGCCGCAGCGGGACATTTCCTGGCCTGCGACGCTGCGGCGCGGCGGCAATCATCTGATGGTAAAGCAGTATGATTACACCGCGGAAATCACAGCCACTGTCATTTTGGATATTCATAACGGGACAGAGGTGGAAATTGAGCGGTGCTATAGCTATGCGCGCACGATCTGCGAACTGCTGGAAAGCAAACGCGTGAGTTACGGTTTCTTCACCGACGCACGCTGCGCGGACGCGCTCGGCCTATGGAACCACATTGGCTTTGGCCTCGGGCATCGGCATCTTTTCCGGATTTTAGAGGGTCTTGGCCGCGCAACATACGAACCGACACGCAGTCTGGAATCTACGCTGCTCCATACGGAGCGGGAATGTGAGACGTCAACCGGCTTCATTCTCATCACGCCGAAGCTTGATGCAGAAGGCCTTGCCGCCGTTCGCAGTTTTGAATCGCGAAACGCGCGCAAAGTGATGGTTTTGCAGACAGAGTCGGAGTGCGGAAAGGAGCATGCCGGATGATATATTGCGACTTCATCTCGCTGATCGGTGACTTCTGCCTTTACAGTGCAACCGTCGGCTTTATCATCAGGCTTTGCGGACCGACTGCGTCACCGCTGATCCTCATTGGCGCATACATCCTCTCGATCCTTGCTTCCCTGCTGATGCGGAATGTGAAAAACATTCTGCGTCTGCTTCCGCCGCTTCTGCTCGCGCTGCCGCTCCTGTTTGAACGCTCGGCTGCCAACATCATCTGGCTGATTCCGCTGTTCATTTTGTTGGAGATTCGCGCTTTTTCCCATAGCTGGGAAGCGGAGCGCAGCCGTACGCGAACAATGCTGCTTATCTCCGTTTTGTTCTATGGCGCCATGAGCGGGTTTGTGTTTCTGTCTAAAAACGGCGCCGCGTTCACGCGCTCTTCCGTTCCCTTCTTCTTTGCCTGGCTGCTGATCGCAATTGTTACACTTCGCCTTCTGCGTACTTTTGCAACAGGGAAAGCGGATGTGAAATACCTCGTTTTGAACACGCTTCTTGTGTTAGTCATCGCCGCAATTGTTTTTGTTCTCAGCAGCGATGTATGCATCAATGCGATCAAATCCGCTTTTCTCTTCATCTACCACTATGTTCTCACGCCAATTTTTATGGTGGTGATCTACATTGTTGTCTCCTTCCCTGCCCTGATCGCTTATGTGATTGAGCTGATCGCTTCTCTGTTCACCGGCAGAGAACTTCCCAAGCCGCCAGAGCTCGGACAGGGTATGGTCGAAGAGAACATCTATGATAACATTGACAATCCGATTGAGGTTGGCCCCTGGCTCGGAAAGGCTGCAGCCGCTTTGGGAATTTTCCTTCTGGTCCTGATCTGTTTTTTGATTTTTCGCCGCGTTATTTCTCATCGCCGCAGTTACGTTGCTGCGCCCGGAACGTTTATCCGCGCCTCTATCGCAACGGAAAAAAGGCCCGCACGCACCAAGCGCCGCTTCCTTTTCAGCGACTCACCGGAGGATACAGTCCGGAGCGTCTATCGTCGCTATCTGGATCATTGCGCCAAGCACAAGATTGCCGTGGATGGACGCATCGCAAGCGACAAGATATGTCGGGAGTCGATTGCCTTCTCCGGCCGGGAATCCCCTGTAAAGCTGCGGTTGATCTGGATTCGCGCACGCTATTCCTTTGAAGAGATCACCCCGGATGAAGCCAAGGAAGCAAAGGCCCTGCTCAAAGAGATCCATAGCTTCAACACAAATAAAACCTGACCTATAGCATATGAAAGAATACGAAGCCGCACTCTTATGGGTGCGGTTTCGTATTCTTTCTCTGTTCTGCTGCGATTCTGCCTCTATACCGCGCTGTTTTGCTTGCATCCGAGGAAAATTGCGCGTATAATAAATTGAAATGGTATGTAAATTTTGTCATCGGGGAGGATAACAATGGATTCTGTTGATATGCTCAGACGGTATATTGAAGACAGTGACAACATCGTGTTCTTTGGCGGCGCCGGCGTGAGCACGGAATCCGGCATCCCCGACTTCCGCAGCGTTGACGGACTATATCACGAGAAGTATGACTATCCGCCTGAGACAATTCTCAGCCGCAGTTTTTTCAAGAAAAATCCGGAAGCGTTTTATCGCTTTTATAGGGACAAGCTTGTTGTCAAAAACGCAGCACCCAATCCTGCCCATATTCGCCTTGCCGAGCTGGAGGCGCAGGGAAAGCTTAAGGCGGTCATCACGCAAAATATTGACGGACTGCACCAGGCCGCAGGCAGCCGCAATGTGATCGAGCTGCACGGCACAACGCAGCGCTGCAGCTGCTCCAAATGTGGCAGACAACATGACCCCGCCCTGCTTGAGGCAGGCGCAGCCGTGCCCGTCTGCGGCTATTGCGGCGGCGTGCTGCAGCCGGACGTCGTCCTCTACGAAGATCAGCTTGACAGCGAGGCGATCTCCTCAGCCATACACTATATTCGCCATGCTGACGTGCTGATTATAGGCGGCACATCTCTTGTCGTGTATCCTGCCGCCGGACTTGTCAATTACTACCGGGGAAATAAGCTTGTTCTGATTAACCGCAGTACGACCTCTCAGGACAGTTCCGCGTCGCTTGTCATCCGGGAAAAGATCGGCGAGGTGTTTAGCAGAGTATGAGTAAAGAGAGCCAAGTCGAGGTTCTGGGCGTTCGCTTTGACAACCTTACTATGCGCGAGGCGGTTGACGCGGCGCTCGCGCTGATTGCCGAACATCGCTGCACCTACGCTGCAACGCCAAATCCCGAGATTGTCATGCTTTCCCGCAAGGATGCGTCTCTCTCGTCAGCGCTCAAGGAAGCTTCCCTTGTCATCGCGGACGGGGTTGGCATCGTATACGGCGCAAAAATTTTGGGCACGCCGCTCAAAGCGAGACTCCCGGGCATTGATTTTGCAGGCTGTCTAATGCAGGAACTGGCCAAAACAAACGGACGCGTCTTTCTGTTTGGCGCAAAACCCGGGATTGCAGAGTTGGCAGCGCAGACCCTGACTGCGACGCACCCCGGCCTTTCGGTCTGCGGCACACATAACGGTTACTTTTCGGATGACGCAGAAATTATTGCAGAGATCAATGCTGCAAAACCGGATCTGCTGCTTGTCTGTCTCGGCGCGCCAAAGCAGGAGCTATGGATGCAAGCCAATGCTGGCAAGCTGAATGCCGGCCTTATGATCGGGCTTGGCGGCAGTCTTGACGTGTTTGCCGGCACCGTACGGCGCGCGCCGGAGAGCTGGTGCAAGCTCGGTCTTGAATGGCTCTATCGTCTGATTAAAGAGCCGCGGCGTATCGGCAGGATGCGCAAGCTGCCTGTCTTTCTGATTGCAGTTATCCGGTGCAGATTACTTGAAAGAAGAAGATTAAGAGGGAATTCTGATGCAAGGTAAGCTTATTGTATTTGAAGGAACGGATGGAAGCGGAAAATCCACGCAGTTTCGGCTGCTTTGTGATCGTCTGAAAAAGGAACAGATCGATTTTCACAACATTGTCTTTCCGCGCTACAGCGAGGATTCCTCCGCCATGGTGCGTGCATATCTGGCCGGGGAATTCGGAACGAAACCGACAGATGTGAGCGCATTTGCCGCATCAACCTTTTACGCAATCGATCGTTTTGCTTCCTATCGGCTTGACTGGGGCAAGCTGTACCAAAACGGCGCTTTGATCCTCTCTGACCGTTACACAACCTCCAACGCTGCGCATCAGGGTGCAAAGCTGCCCGAAGCTGAGCAAGCCGCCTATTACGACTGGCTCTATGATTTTGAATATCGGATTTTGGAGCTTCCCCGCCCCGATCTTGTGATCTATCTGAATGTGGACATTGACACAAGCCTCCGGCTGATGCAGGAACGCCAGAGAGCAACGCACACCGAAGGCGACATCCATGAAACGGATTCCGACTATCTGCGCCGCTGCATTCAGGCCGGACAAAATGCCGCAAACCATTATGGCTGGCATGTGATCGACTGTGTGTCCAACGGTACCATGCGAGGGATGGAGGACATTCACGAAGAGATCTATTCTCTGGTTAGGAGTACATTATGATGATTAACAAAAAAGCCTTCAGAAAGAAAAAGAGAGCGGAAATTTCTGTTCTGCCGCAGGACTATATTGAACGCTCGAATGAAGCGATTACTGAAAGACTGCTCGCTTTGCCGGAGTTTCAGCAGGCAAAGCGCCTGTTTGCCTATTGCAGCGTCGACCGAGAGGTAGACACCCAGGCCATCATCAAAGCCGCCGCGGAGCTGGGTAAGGAAATTTTTCTGCCCGTTGTGCTCGGAAACGGTATTATGGAATATGCCCGCTTTGAAAGCGAGAGTCTGCTCAGCATGGGCTCACTGCGAATTCCGGAGCCTGGCCGGGATGCTGAACGCGACACACCGAATGCAGAGGATCTGTTTCTCGTTCCGGGGCTTTGCTTTGATGCGAACCGGTTTCGTCAGGGACAGGGCGGCGGATACTATGACCGTTATCTGCCTGGACTTCCCTGCCCCACTGTTGGCCTTGCCCGCGAGCGTCTGATGCCGGTAGCCGTTCCCAGAGAGACGCACGACATGGCGGTTGACATTCTTCTGACGGAATCGAGGACGCTTCGCTAATAAGAAAGCGGGGGATTTTGTCCCCCGCAGATAAGCATCACTTAACTCTGTCTATTTTGCTTTGCCGCGTTTAGCAGCCGCAGCCGCAATCGTTGTTGCAGCCGCAGTTATTGTTGCCGCAGCCGCAGGTGCCGCCGCCAAAGCCGCCGCAACCGAACAGGAGAATCAGAATGATGATGATCCACAGACTGCCATAGTTGTTACCATAGAACATAGATGATCCTTTCCCCGCGCTCTGAAAAATTACTGACGGTCGGTCCATGCGCGGCTGGCTGAATGGACTTAAGCTTTCGCTGCGTCTTTCCTCCGGCCGTCTGAACCATCTTATGCCGGAACCGAAGCTCGGGTTCCGATCAATTTCGACTCAAACGCCACACCAAAGGAGCTATGCAAATGTCTGATAAAAACAACTTCCACCATGAAGACAGTCTGCCCGCGGACGATCGCTGGGTTGAGTTTGATCTGTCTGAAACGAGCGAAGAGGATTCTGCTCTGACAAACTCTGAGGACACAGCTGATATCTTTCCTGCAGAAAATGCACAGGTTCAGGAAGATCCCGAAGACCTCCCCGACGGAGCGGATGCGAAGGACGCAGACGGTCTGCCCTCTTACCTGCTGTCCGGCCAAAGACGCCCCGGAAAGCGAGAGATTGCTGTTCCTGCAAGCGCACTGGATGAGCCGGATGAGGACGATGAGCAAACGCTTAAATCACGGGATTACCGTCCGATCCGCTTCAGACGTGACGGAAAGCTTGGTTGTCTCGGTGGACTGATGTACGCCGTTTTCATCATCAGCATCAGCATCATACTGGCCTGCCTTGGCTGGATGGCCGCCAGCGACCTGCTCGCGCTGAACAAGGAGCCGCTCGTCGCAACCATTGAGTTGCCGAGAAGCATTTTCACCGAGAAAGAAGTAATCGTGGAAACGGACGGCGTTGAGACTGTTGAGATTCATCAGGCTGCGGACATTGACTATGTTGCCAACGCGCTTAAAGACGGCGGCATCATCGAATATCCTTTCCTGTTCCGCCTTTATGCGAATTTCGCCAATGCCGATATTAAAATAGATCCCGGCACATATGAGCTGAGTACAAGCTTTGACTACCGCGCACTTGTCAAAAAGATGCAGGCCGGTTCGGAATCACAGCTGCAGACGTTCATCACTTTCCCCGAGGGCTACACAATGCGTCAGATCTTCCAGAAATTAGAGGACGAGGGGATCTGTACGCAGGAGAGCCTCTATGATGCAGCGGAAAACGTCAATTTCAGTTTCAGTTTTCTGGACAGCGTCACAGCAACCGGCTCGGAGCGGTTGGAGGGATATCTCTTCCCGGACAGCTATTATTTCTATGAAGGTATGTCTGCAAAGAGTGCGATCAACAAATTCCTGAACAATATGCACTATTTGATTACGGCAGACATGCTCGCCGCAACAGAGCAGCGCGGCCTCACATGGAACGAAGTGATCGTAATCGCCTCACTGATCGAGAGAGAAACCTCCGGCAGCGCTGAGGATCGTGCGAACATCGCCTGCGTCATCTACAACCGCCTGAAGGCAGGCATGCCACTGCAGATTGACGCCGCCGTTCTCTACGATCATCCGGAGCACGAGGGTGCGCCCACTGCCGCGATTCTTGAGCAGGACAGCCCGCACAATACGCACACACGCGTTGGGCTCCCGCAGACCGCCATTGCCAACCCCGGCCTTGCTTCCATTCAGGCTGCTCTCAAACCTGCGGATAAAAACTATCTCTATTATGCCCTCGATGAGGAAACCGGAGAGCACCGCTTCTTCACAAACTACAATGACCATGCGGCCTTTGTCGCAACGCAGAGCTACGGCCAGTAAAATCTGCCTCCAATCGACCAAACATCTTATTCGTCCAGGCAGAATTTTCTGCCTGGACTTTTCTTGCGGCTATTGCTGCGATATGATAGAATCGGTTTACAGCCAACTGTACGATGAAATGAATTTGACGAGGAGTAATACAATGAAAAAACTCATGCCAAGAGATGTGCGCCGAATATATTGGGTTATCATGATCGTTGGCGTCATTGTTGCCCTCTTTGGTCTTCCAAATGAGAACAAAGCGCTGCTCATCATCGGCGCATTGATTATGATTGCCTCTATAATATTCTATTATATTTTCTATAGGTGTCCCAGCTGCGGAAGATATCTCGACAGGAGCACAGGGCAGTATTGTCCATACTGCGGTGTGAATATTGACAAGAAGTGAATTATTAAAGACTTTCCTATTCTAAATACGAAAACAGACCTGTGATTTTCTCACAGGTCTGTTCTTTTTTTAACTTAGTGTGTATTCACGGAGGATTTCTCGTTCACTCCTGTTCATACAGAGCAACAAATTCCTCTAAGCACAGTCCGTGCTCCATGATGTAGGCCGCGGCTTCCTCTCCGACATAGCGGAAATGCCAAGGCTCAAACATGATGCCGGTGATCTCCTGCTTATCCTGCGGATAGCGGAGGATGAAACCGTATTCCGCACAGTGGGCTTTCATCCACTTGCTCAGCTCCGTATTCGCCAAAGACTCATCCATGAACTGATAGTACTTATCCACGATGTCTGCGGAGAGTCCGGTCTGATGCTCACTGGAGCCGGGCACCGCCACGATGCGGGAGGCGACCGCATAGTCGCCGCCGTACTGCGCGAGCTTGTTGTTAAACAGCATCTCCTGCGTTGCGTAGCTGCGGTAGGACGAGGTCAGATATACACTCAGTCCGGCATCCCTTGCGCCGTCGAGAAATGCGTTGAGGGCGTCTGCCGCGCGCTCGTCGAACATATGGCCGTTTCCAACGTCACGCAGCTCGGGTATGTAATCCGCCGACAACAGTCGATCCTTGTTCGCCATGACATATTTCCAGTCCGAAATGTCAATGTCCGGCTTATCTGCATAGGGTCCCGGTGTCGGTGTCGGCTCCGGTGTTGGCGTGGGAGTCGGTTCCGGTGTAGGCGTCGGTGTTGGCTCCGGGGTTGGAGTTGACTCCACGGCTTCGGAATCCGGCTGCGTGGTCGGCGAGGCATCCGGCGTTGGAACCGGGATCCAATTCTTCAGAATGTCGCTGCGCGTTATGACGATAAACAACAGTGCTGCAAGCAGCAGGATCAGCACAATAATTGCGGCTTGTTTCTTGCCTCTCATAGGTATCCTCCTTAGGGTGAAGAAAGCAAAACTTTCAGCCCGATTTTATCACAGCTTCCAACCATGTGCAAGTTTTCTTTAAGCTGCAGGCATGGATTCTGCGCTGCTCGCCTTATCTCCCCTTTGGAATCAGCAGAACGCTGCTTTCGATCTCCGCATTGGAATCTTGTATGAGCTCCACAGTAGAATGATACCTCTTTGCCAGCTCCCAAAGATCATCCGAGCGATACGGCAGCACAGTGACAGACGGCAGTTCTGCGAAATTGATCGGATTTTCCGTGTCTGCCTCGATGCCCGAAACCATCTTCACCGGAACGCTTTGACGGGAAACACCTTGCGCAAGAACAAGCATGCGCACCTCGACACCCCCGGTAACCGGGGCAGCGCACAGTTCCCTGCAAGTGATATTCTGTAGGCTGCAGTTGCTCTTTTCCGGAAGCTCCCATTCTGCCTTGAAGTTGCGCTCGGCATATTGCAGCGTCCCATCCTCGAGGCGCATCAGCAGACAAATCTGAATTGGACAGGCAAATCCAGTTTCCGTCTCCGTTGCGTACCCGATTTTTGCGCGTGTCTGCACAACATCGACAATAGGCTCCTGCAGCTCCACAGTACCACGCATATTGTCTCGCAGCTCCACAACTTCCTGCGTTTGAAAGTGCTGCTCCTCTTCGTAGTGCAGCACAAGCGGATAGGAATTGCTGTATGCATCGGACACATATTCGATCTGCTGACGATATGTACTAACCGCCTGCGCAAGAATATTAAGCTGCGCAGATACATTTCGTCCCTCTACCGAGGTCTCGTACAGATTGAAAAGGGCTCCATTCAAGATCAGTTTGATCTGTGTGTCATCGCTCTCCTCCGCCGAGTCTGTCTCCAGTATTTGCGAAAAAACGGAAGACCAGCTTGTTTCCTCCACGCTTCCGCTTTCGCTTCTCCAAAGCAGGGATACACGCACAAGCCCCTTAAAGACCAGCTTGGTGCCAACCTTTTTCACGTCCTCCGTGAGCAGCTCGACATTCTGCCCGATCAGCTCACCTGCGACCGCCTTTCCGGAGGCCAGCTGGAACTCATCTGTCAGAACAAAGCTCTTTTCCAGAACATTGCCAACCACCTGAATCTGCGCTGTTTCATTTCGCACGTGCAGCGTTGGCTCATCGCTTGCTTCAGGCTGTGATGTTAGCGCACATTCTTTCAAAAGAAAACACTCAATGTCCGCACACACCCGCGCGCGAAGCGCGGCCTTTCGCGAGTTGGCAACGCTTGCCTCCATACTCTGCAGCCGGAGCACAACAGAAGATGTACATTGCGCCGGTATGCAATCGCGCTCAGCCTTGATCTGAAACGGAACTTCGAGTTCCAGATTTTGTAATTCTCCGTCCTCCGGACGGTACAATACATAGGCCTTAATTGTGCCGTCAACGGTCAACACACCCTTTGCGCATTCCTTGCCGCGCAGGAAAACCATTCCGTCAGCACAGAGGATTTCCTGAATATCCGGCAGGATGTCCGGCACAACGGTTTCTGCGCTAACTTCCTCTGTCAGCTCGTTAGCAAATATTCTCTCATAAAAGCGCAAACCGGTTTTGCGCAGCTCAACTTCCATTTCTACGCTTCCCCTCCTGTTGTTTGATCTTCCCGCGAAGCGATCTCCAGCGGGACATTCCTTGCTACAGACTATGAGGGCAAGCCTCTGCGTATGCCGATATACATCTATATCCTGTTTGGCTAATAATGTTTTGCCAGTTTTTTGCGTTAATCAAGCACATTTCCGAACAGCGCTGCTCACCTTTCAAAAAGCCCGCAGCAAGCATACGCCGATCGCAATCAAAATGCCGGCAAGCACAAACCACCAAAAGCCGGACGGGAGAAGCATCCCTAAGATAATCAAGATTCCGACCGCTATCAGAATCAAACCAAGCGTACAGCCGCCCTTTCCCCATCTTCTCATTCTTACATTCCCCCTGCAATACGCAACAGCTGACCTCACAAAAAAGCCAGGCCTCCAATACATCCTATGTATCGGAGGCCTGACCTGTTACAATATTTGCAATTAATTTTATGTGGATTTCAGCTCCCATGCATTGAGCTTGGCGGAAAGGCTGTACAATCTTGCATAGCCCTCATGCCGGCTGGGATGAATTTCGCCCGATTCCACAGCTTCCAGCACCGCGCAGCCCGGTTCTTTCAAATGCGCGCAATCCTGAAACCGACACTGTCCGAGATACGGCTGAAACTCCGGGAAAAGGGTCTGCAATTTTTCCTTCGGGATTGGATCCATCAGCTCTGTGTCAAAAGAAGCAAATCCCGGTGTGTCTGCTATATACGTGTCCTGTCCAAGCGTATACAGCTCCACATGCCGCGTTGTGTGCCGTCCGCGACCAAGCTTTTTGCTGACCTCACCAACCTGCAGGGCAAGATCCGGAAGCAGTGCGTTCAACAGGCTGGATTTCCCCACACCTGTGTTGCCGGAGATTGCGCAGATTTTCCCGCGCACCGCCTCACGAAGCGCCTCAACTCCTTCCCCGGTCACAGCGCTTGTGCGGATGATCGGATAGCCGCTGCGTGCATAGATCTCCGCAAGCTCATCTCCGGGATCGAGGTCGGCCTTATTGATGCACAGGATCACGCCGCAGTTTGCATTCTCCGCAATCGCCGTCATACGATCAAGCAGGAAAGGATCTGTCACCGGAATCACGGCTGAGGCAACAAGAATCAGAATTTCCACATTTGCCACGGCCGGCCGCACAAAAGCATGGCTTCGTGTTTTGATCTCGCTCACAACGCCTTTTCCCTCATCCAGCTTTTCAAAGCGTACGCGGTCACCGACCAGCGGCACGAGGCCGTCCTTGCGGAACACGCCACGCGCCCGGCATTCATAACGCACGCCATCGCACATCACGGTATAAAAGCCGCTGAGCGACCTTATTATGACTCCTTCTGCCATGAACACTCCTTTATCCGAGAAACACTACGATTATTCTTCATTTGTAGCTTCCGGCGGGGTATCCGGCTCCGTGGCCTCCGGCGTCGGCTTAGGTGTCTCCTTCGGTCCTTTGGAGACATTGATATAAATCTTGTAGCGTTCCTCTACCTGCATATTGGCATTTATGTTTTGCCAGCACACGACTCCCGCATTGTAATCGTCATTGTAGACATAGTTTATACCACCGACGGTAAGGTTTGCGCTTTCGATCCGATTGAGCGCCGTTGCTTCATAATAACCAACCAAAACAGGCACGGTGACCGTCTTAATCTCCGGTCCGCCGCTCACCTTCAAATACACAGTTGAACCGACCATCAGTTCCTCCTGCGCCTCGGGGAATGTGCTGACAACATAGTCTTTTGTGATTGAGGGGTCTGCAACGATTTCATACTCGACCTTAAACCCGAGTTTTTCCAATTCAATGATCGCCTGGCGATAATCCTTGTTTACGACATCAGGCATCTCCACCATCACAAGTCCGGAGCTGACAGTCAGGTCAACGCGAATCTTATCCGGACTCTTTGTCACATGGCGTCCGGCCTCCGGATTCTGCTTGAGAATTGTACCGGTCTCATTATTCGGGTCAATAACCGTCTCCACAACAAACTTAAAGTCTTCGTAGGCGGGGTCGTCCTCGATCCGTTCGATATCCTCGCCAACAAAGTTCGGCATCTCAACACGCACCGGATCCTCAAACAAGCCGCGAAGCCAGTACTGCCACAGGACGATGAACATTACCACCAGAAAGACCAGCACGCCAAAAAAGCCGGAGAGCATGCTCACCTTACGGCTGCGAGAAACACGGCGTCTGTAGTTTTCCTCCGTCATCTCACCGGATCTCGCAATGGGCGCGACATCCCACTTGACGACGTAATAATCTTCTTTTTGGGTCTCTTCCAACTCTTCCGCGTGATCTGCCCCACTCTCGGCTTCAGGCGCAGCGGCGATTTGGCTGCGCTGCTTTCTGTATTCCTCCAAATCCGCAAGCATCTCATCTGCGGACTGATAACGCATGTCGATGTTGGCGTTCATCGCCTTGAGTGTGATCACTTCCAGCTGTTCCGGGATGTCGGGGTTGTGATCTGTGAGCTTTTTCGGCATTGCGCTCAAATGCTGCAGGGCGATCTCCTCCGGGCTGTCCCCCTCATAAGGAAGCTCGCCGGTGAGCATCTCATACAGGACGACACCCGCGGAATAGATGTCACTTCTCGAATCCGCAGCGCCACCTCTCGCCTGTTCCGGCGAGGCATAGTGAACGGAACCGATGGTCTCTCCGCTGTTATCTCCGTCGTCAGAGAGCAAACAGGCAATGCCGAAATCGGCAACCTTAATCGTCCCGTCCTCCAGCAGCATAATATTATGCGGCTTTATATCCCGATGTACAATCCCTTTGCCGTGCGCATGGCTGAGTGCTTTGAGAATCTGCGTGGAAAAATGCAGAACCTCCTTGTCGGACAGCGCGCCGCGCATCTTCATATAGTCCTTGAGCGTGACCCCTTCGATCAGCTCCATGACGATATATTCATTTCCCTCGGAGCGGCCAACGTCATAGACGGCAACGATGTTTGGATGGCTGAGCATGGCAACCGCCTGTGATTCCGCTTGAAAGCGTTTGCGCTCCTCAGAATCTTCAGGCACCTCATCCCGGATGAGTTTAACCGCCACATAACGGTTCAGACGATGGCAAAGCGCTTTATAGACAATAGACATACCGCCGGCGCCAATAACCTCCAGCAGCTCGTAACGCTCATCCAGCAGTTTTCCGATATACTTTTCCATAGAACTATCAATATGACTGTCCATATTTTTCCTCCTGTCCCGCTGATCGTACAGCCTCGCAGAATCAAACAACGCGAATAACGGCAGCCGTTACGTTGTCCGGCGCGCCGCGATCGAGAGCAAGCTCAATCAAAGATGTGCAGCAGTTTTCCGCATCCGGTGCCTGCGCCATAAGCTGCGCAAGCTCCGCTTCACGAACCTCGTTGGTCAGCCCATCGGAGCAAAGCATAAGTGCATCGCCTTGCTCGGGAGTGATGGGGAACACGTCGCATTCCACATAAAGCTCCGCCCCAAGCGCCCGCGTGATGATATTGCGCTTCGGATGTGTCCTGGCCTCTTCCCTGGTGAGCAATCCCCTCCGCACCATCTCTGCAACATAGGAGTGGTCGTTCGTGATGCATGCAAGCTCTCCTCCGCCTTTGAGCAGATACGCCCGGCTGTCGCCGACATTTACAACGGCAGCCGTCGTGCCCATGATCAACGCAGCAACAAGCGTTGTTCCCATGCCGTGACATTCTGCATCCTGAAACGCACGGTCATAGACGCAGGCATTCGCATAGGCCACAGCGTCACGCAAGATCTTATCCGGCGCCGCTCGTTCAGGCGCGTCAAGACAAGAGCGGATGTGCGCAAGGAAACTCTCTGCCGCAAGCGTACTTGCCGTGCTGCCCGCGTTGGCGCCGCCCATTCCGTCGCAAACAACGAGCGCGAATTCCCCCAGCTCCGGATCGGAATAAGCCCGCCATGCATCCTGGTTTTCCTTGCGGACCTTACCGACGTCTGTTTTTGCAAATAACTCGATCATGTATCTCTCCGTCATGTCAGCCGTTTCCGGCCTTCCTGCGCAGTTGCCCGCAGGAGGCATCCACATCGCCGCCAAGGCTTCGCCGCACGGTTACATTGACGCCAAGCCTTTCCAGTTCCTTTGAAAAAGCAGCAATCCGTTCCGGCGGAGATGGCGGCAAACTTCTCTCCTCCACACGGTTGAGCGGGATCAGATTGATGTGCCCACCGATCGGCTTGACAAGAGAAGCCAGACGTCTGGCGTGTTCCATCGTGTCATTGACCCGGTCAACCATGATGTACTCAAAAGAAATGCGACGTTTTGTCTTTTCATAATATCGCACACAGGCGTCCATAAGGCGTTTCACGCCGACGCTGCGGTTGACCGGCATGATACGGGATCTTGTCTCGTCGTCCGGTGCGTGCAGCGAAAGGGATAACGTTAGCTGGAGGTCCTCCTCTGCAAGCGCGTCAATACCCTGAACAAGGCCGCAGGTCGACAGCGAAATGTGCCGCATACCGATGTTTCTGCCTTTCGGATGATTGATCAGCGTGAGAAACCGCAGCACATTGCTGTAGTTATCCAGCGGTTCACCGATTCCCATGAGGACTATGTTGGAAATGGTGAGGCCGGACTCGCGTTCCGACGCGAGCACTTCGCCAAGCATTTCCGACGGCGTCAGATTGCGGACAAGTCCACCAAGCGTCGAGGCACAGAATGCACAGCCCATACGGCATCCGACCTGCGTAGAAATACAGACCGTGTTTCCGTGGTGATAGCGCATGACGACGGTCTCCACTGCGTTGCCGTCCTCCAGCTGCCACAGATACTTGATCGTGCCGTCCAGCGCAGACACCTGCTTTCGCAGCATGTTTAAGGGGCGCAGCGTGCAGCGCGTCGAAAGTTTTTCTCGCAGGCCTTTGGGGAGGTTTGTCATCTCCTCAAAGCTGTCTCCCCCGCTGCTGAGCCAGGAAAAAAGCTGCTTTGCGCGGTAGCCAGGTTCACCAAGCTCCGACATCAACACTTCCAGCTCCTCAGGCAGCATGGATCTTATATCGATCTTCGCATCTTGCATACAAAAAATCCGTCCGTATCATGGATGTGCGGCCAGAGCGTGAGCATGCCGCTCTCAACATGCCCGATCGGTTCGGGCAAATCAAAACTCTCGGCCGAAAACTCTTTATTCTCGTGCAGAAAACGCATACATATCTCTTCATTTTCCGCCTTCAGCAGTGTACACGTAGAATACAGCAGCACACCGCCGGGTTTTACGCATTCGCTGACACCGCGCAGAATGTCAAGCTGGATATCCGGCAAACCGGCGAGCTCTTTCTCGTCCTTATAACGGATGTCCGGCTTTTTGCGGATTACGCCAAGGCCGGAACAGGGTACGTCTGCCAAAACAAGATCGAACTGCATCCCGAGAGACGCGGCCTTCCGCGCGTCCAT
The DNA here is from genome assembly GCA_017522015.1 of Oscillospiraceae bacterium. Taxonomy (GTDB): domain Bacteria; phylum Bacillota; class Clostridia; order Oscillospirales; family Oscillospiraceae; genus SIG483. The sequence goes on from JAFXAW010000022.1 coordinate 34,211, forward strand.
AGGGCGGGTCTCTATGCAGCTGACGCCGAGCCGCTGTGCCTGCGTGCGGAGTCTGCCGAGCTTCTTTTCATGCAGATCGCAGGAGAGAATGCTCCCCTTGTTCTGCATCATTACCGCGCAGGCAAAGCTCTTGCCGCCGGGCGCGGCGCAGGCATCCAGTACAGACATACCGGGCTTTGGCGCAGCAGCCAGCACGGCGAGCTTAGCTGCGGGGTCCTGCACATAGGCAAGGCCCTCATATACGGCATTCAGCCCATCCGCGCCATCCGGCAGCAAAACACAGTCCGGAAGCCAAGGGTGTTTTTCGGCACCATCCTGCACGAGTGTGTCTGCATCGGTCTTCATTGTGTTGACCTGTGCCCAGATTCCCGGGGAAGCATTGTTGGCTTTCAGCAGCGCTTCACACTGTTCATAACCGAGACGATCCATAAAGGATTCAACAAGCCACAGCGGATGGCTGTAGAGCGTGGACAGATATCCGGCAGTTCCCTTGCCGGGAATCTCCGGCAGCGCGCTTCGATTCTCCGCAATGCGGCGCAGTACGGCATTGACAAGACCGGAGGCGCGGGAGACGCCGCTCTTTTTGCAGAGCTCCACCGCCTCAAATATCGTCGCGTGATTCGGTATCCGATCCATAAACAAAATCGCATACACGGACAGGCGCAGGATGTCCAAAACCTTGGGCTCCAAACGCGCCGTGCGGACGGAGGAATACGCATTGATATAGAAATCGCACAGACTTTGATTTTGCTGCACTCCATAGCAGAGTCGCGAGGTCAGGGCCGCGTCCCTTTTGTCCAGACCGGCACGGCGAATGATGCTGTCGAGCACAGCATCTGACCAGGCGCCGTCCCTGCGCAAGCGCATAAGCGCGCTGAGCGCTGCTTCACGCGCACTCATTTCCATTTCTGCGTCTCCACGTCAAAGGGATGTCCAAGCAGGAAATCCCGTGTCTTCATACGTTTACCGCCCGGAGCCTGCACTTCCGTTAACAGAATCGTTCCGCCACCGCCACACGCAACCTCAAACCCATTCTTGTCCGCGGACAAAACCGTACCGGGTGCGCAATCGGACGTATTTTCCGTATAGTCGGCGCTGTGCACACGAAGGGTTACGCCATCAAGCATCATGGTCGCACAGGGCCAAGGCTCAAGACCGTAAATCCACTTGAGCACTTCACGTGGGGATTTGGAAAAATCAAGAGGACTCATTTCCTTGCAAAGCATAGTTGTAAAGGTTGCGTCACGATGTTCCTGCGCGCAGCGGGGTGCTGTCCCCTCGTCCAAAGCCGTAACGGTTTTGCAGAGCAGGTCTTTCCCGAGCTCCTGAAGCCGGTCAAACAGCTCTCCGGAGGTCTCATGTTCCCCGATCTTCGTAGTCTCCTGATAAATGATGTCACCGGTGTCAACGTCCGGACCCATGTGCATGGTTGTTACGCCGGTTTCCTCATCGCCGCTCAGCACCGCCCATTGGATCGGTGCGCTGCCGCGCAGCTTCGGCAGCAGTGAGGCGTGCACATTGATGCAGCCGAGGCGCGGGATAGAAAGCATCTCTTCCGGCAGCTTCTTTCCGTATGCAACAACAACGCCGAGATCGGGCTTCAGCGAACGTAAAATCTCGCAGGACGCACCGTCCCGAAGTGTCTCCGGCTGATAAACCGGCAGTCCGTATTGCAGCGCGATCTCCTTCACAGGGCTGTAACGCATCTGCATGCCGCGCTTGCTCGGCTTGTCCGGCTGCGTAAAGACGCCGCAGACCTCAAATCCGCCGTCCAGCAGCGCCTGCAGATGTGTCGCCGCAAAATCAGGCGTGCCCATGAAAACGATTCTCATTCGTCCTCCCCATCGTAGCCGTTATCCAGCTCCTCCTGGCTCAAAATGCGCTCCGCCTTGCTGAGGAAAAGATAACCGTCCAGATGGTCAATCTCATGGCAGAAGGCGCGCGCTGTAAGATTATAGCCTGTGACGGTAAACGGATTTCCGTAACGATCCTGTGCACGAACCGTCACAGTATCCGGCCGTGTCACAATCCCGAACACGCCGGGAACACTCAGGCAGCCTTCCGCACCGGTCTGCTCGCCTGAAACGCTTTCGATCTCCGGGTTGAGCAGCTCAATGATATAGGGCTCCTCGCCCTCCTCAACATTGGTCTCCAGCACCAGAACGGCACGGCGGAGCACGCCAACCTGCGGAGCAGCAAGGCCAACGCCGTTTACGTCCATGAGCGTCTCGTGCATATCGTCCAGGAGCATATGCAGACGCTTATCAAAATCCTTGATCGGACGGCAGCGCTTTTCGAGCGTGGTGTCCCCTTTTTCCAGAATATTTCTCAGTGCCATAAGCACACCTCAATTCCTATTTCTCTGTTTATATTTCAAATCTCACAGTCCGCGTATACCGAAACGCCGCGGAAAGCGCGATTTGTGTTGCTTTGAATTACTGTCTGCGCAACCCAGCCACGGATGTAGCGGTCGTCCTTGCAGGCAAGGGTTACGCTGTAACGGTACCGATTGTTCACGCGCAGCACCGGCAGCGGTGCAGGACCGAGAATCTGCACATCCTCCCTGTCGCGCAGCACTTCGCGCAGTTGTTGACGAATTTCTGTACAGCATCTGAGCACCTGCGCTTCATCCATGCCGGATGCCGTAAATCTGTAAAGACTGCAAAAAGGCGGGGCGCTCTGCATGCGCCGAACTTCCAGCTCTGCCGAATAAAAACCCTCATAATCCTGCTCGGCAGCAAGACGGATCACACGATTTTCCGGCGTATACGTCTGGATGATCGCCTCTCCGGGTTTTTCGCCGCGTCCGGAACGACCAATGACCTGCGTCAAGAGCGAAAAAGTTCGCTCTGCTGCACGAAAGTCGCCCGAATACAGGGACTGATCTGCAGAAATCACACCGACCAGCGTGACGTTTTCAAAATCAAGCCCTTTCGCAACCATCTGCGTTCCGAGAAGGATTGGAATCTTTTCCTCCCGGAATCGGCTCAAAATCGCTTCATGACTCCCGGCTGCACCGACGCTGTCCGCATCCATGCGCAGAATCTCCACACCGGGGAGGAGTTCACGCAGCTCTTCCTCCACCTTCTGCGTGCCCGTGCCGATATAGTTGAGCTTACCGCCACAGTCCGGGCAGATGTCCTCACTGATCTTTTGGGAATAGCCGCAGTAGTGACAGATCAGGCGCCGATTGGCGCTGTGCCAGGTCAGACTGACGCTGCAGCGAGGGCATTCATATACATAGCCGCACTCACCGCAGTTGATAAGTTTATTCGTGCCGCGCCTGTTCAGAAACAGAATGCTCTGCTCTCCGCTTTCGATGCGTTGCCGAAGTGCGTCAAGCAATTCTCCGCTCAGCGAAGTTCCGTTTCCTGCGCGAAGCTCCCGCTTCATGTCCACGAATTTCACGCTTGGCAGCTGCATCTGATTGTAGCGCTTGTCCAGGCGATAGAAGCTGTATCTTCCCTCCTGCGCTGCATACATGCTGGATATATCCGGCGTTGCGCTTCCAAGCAACATCAGCGCGTTGTTGTGCGCGCACAGGTATTTCGCCACATTTCGCGTGTGAAAACGGGGATTGTTTTCCGAGCGATAACTGTCCTCCTGCTCCTCGTCCATAATCAGAATGCCGAGGTTTTCCACAGGAGCAAACACGGCCGAACGTGTTCCGATCACGACGCGAGCTTCCCCGCATTTGATGCGCATCCATTCGTCCCGGCGCTCTCCGACAGACAGTGAGCTGTGCAGCACAGCGGTTTTGTCTCCAAAATAGCCCGAGAATGTTTCCAGCATCTGCGGCGTCAGCGCGATCTCCGGAACAAGCATGATCGCAGTCTTGCCCATGGAAAGCGCGTGCGAAATCAAATGAACATAAACCGCGGTCTTTCCGCTTCCCGTCACACCAAAAAGCAGCGCTGCCTCCGGCTTGCCGGATTCGAGCTTTTCACGCAGGCCGTCATAGGCATTTTGCTGCTCGGCATTCAGTTCCGGCAACGGTGTCGCCTCGCGCTCACGATAGCTCGGGCGGCGAAACACCGTGATCTCCTCTGTTTTAACCAGCCCGGCTTTTTCCAGCGCATTCACGCTCTGTGTCTTTGCGCCGCTGAACGCGCACAGCTCCGGAACTGAAACCCGTCCTGTCTCACAAAGGATGCGCAGCAGATTGGACTGCACCGGCGCGCTGCGCCGTTTCTGCGCAGAGATTAAGATTGCTTCCTCGGCCGGGATCGCCAGCGAAACCAGACGCACAGTCTTATCTCCGACGCGGCACGCACCTTTGGAATCAAACCATAAGCCGGTGGGCAGCATGGCCTTGAGCCCGTCGTAGATTGTGCAGAAGCATCTCTCCCGCAGCCAGATCAGCAGCCTGATCTGCGCCTCGGAGACGATCGGTTCCTCATCCAGCACGTCAAGAACGGCCTTCAGCTCCGTTCGGCTGCTCTCCGCCTGCACAGCAAGGATCAGACCCTCCGTTCTGCGGTTTCCTCTGCCAAACGGCACGAAAACACGTACCCCCGGCGCGGCCCGATCCACGAGCTCTGGCGGCACAAGATAATCAAAGGGTCTGTCTACCCAGTAGGTCACGCCCGAGACAGCAACTCTGGCGATTTTCCGCTCCGGCATTGCAGCTCGTGACGGCGACTCAGTTGAGTGTGTCGGGAGCGGTTTCCTTCATAAGGGTCAGCTTCCCGGAATACACCTCATCAATGGCCGTGGAGACCGGTTTTTTGTCCAAAATCTCGCGGTTTTCCTCTGCATTGAGCGAAATTTTGCGCGCACGGCGTGCAACAAGATTGACGAGGAGATAGCGGCTGCCAACCTTCTCAACCAGGTCAGCCATAGGCGGATAAAGCATCATAAAAATCTTTCCTTTCTGATCACAAGCGTTTGTTCGGTATTATTCACTCAAATATTGCAAACGATTCGATGTGCGGCATTGCTCTGCCAAAATGATGGAACGAAGCTCTGTTGCAGCATCGTCTGCGTTGTCATTGATCACAATATAGTCATATTTCGGGATTTCCCGATATTCCATCTTTGCGCGCTCAAGGCGGGAAATGATTTTCTCCTCCGGCACATCGCCTCTGCCGCGAAGCCGTCTCTCCAGCTCCTCCATGCTCGGCGGCGCAAGGAAGATCATAACCGCATCGGGCATGACCTTGCGGACGTTGCCGGCGCCAACCACCTCAATGTCCAGCAGTATGTTCACGCCTTTCTCCAGGCTCTGAAGGATGGGCTTGATCGGTGTTCCGTAGTAGCTGTCGACATACTCAACGTATTCCAAAAGCTCGCCGTCCTTAATCATCTGCTCAAAACGTGCCCTGTCAACGAAATGATAGTTCTCTCCGTCAACCTCCCCTTTTCGGGGCGCTCTCGTCGTCGCGGAAACAGAAAACTGCAGGTCTTCCCTGTCGGCAATGACGCGACTGATAACCGTGCTCTTGCCCGCGCCGGAAGGTCCGGAGATCACAAAAAGTCTGCCCTTGTCAATCCGCATTGTCCGGCACCTCCACGCTCTCCGCTTTTCCGGAAATGCGGCTTGCAATGGTCTCAGGCTGGATCGCCGACAAAATTACATGGCCACTGTCCATAATCAGCACCGCACGGGTGCGCCGTCCGTAAGTTGCGTCGATCAGCTCACCGCGCTCTCGTACATCCTGAATGATGCGCTTGATCGGCGCTGACTCCGGCCCGACGACGGCCAGAAGTCTGGATGCCGAAACCATGTTTCCAAATCCGATGTTGATAAGTTTCACGGTTTCATCCCCTCACTCAATGTTCTGAATCTGTTCCCGGATCTTCTCAATCTCGGATTTCAGCTCAATCACAGTGGCGGCAATTGTCTTGTCGCTGCACTTGGAGCCAATGGTATTTGCCTCACGGTTGAACTCCTGAATCAGGAAGTCCAGCTTGCGGCCAACAGGAGAACCGCCTGTGAGCATCTCACGCATCTGCGCGATATGGCTGCGCAGGCGCACCGTCTCTTCATCCACGGCAACCTTATCCGCAAAGATGGCTGCCTCCGTCAGAATGCGGCTTTCATCAATGCTGCTCTGCCCGAGAACCTCCTGCAGTTTCGCATAGAGGCGAGATCTGTACTCTGCGACGGTGCGCGGAGAGGCTTCTTCAACGGATGACACAAGCTTCTCGATGGAAACAAGTCTCTCCCGCACGTCTGCCTCTAACTTCGCACCCTCACGGGCACGCATCTCATTGAAGGAATCAATCGCCGTCTCAAGCAGCTTATCGAGCTCCGCTGCAAGCGCTTCCTGATCGGTTTCCTGCTTTTCCACGCTCAGCACATCCGGAAGCCGCGCTGCACTTACCGCGCTCAGATCAAAAGGCAGGTCATACTTCTCTGCAATAGACCTCAGCGCTTCCACATAGCCGTCAAGCAGCGCCTCATTGACCGCAATCCGAAGATTCTCGCCACCGGAAGAATTGATCGTTACAAAAACGTCTACCTTTCCGCGGGAGATTTTCTCCGACACCTTTCTTTTCAAAGACTCCTCTGCAAACAGGAAGCTGCGGGGCAAACGAATATTTGTATCCAAATAGCGATTATTGACGCTCTTGAGCTCAACCGTCAGCTCCATGCCCCGGAAACTACCGGAAGCGGCTCCATATCCGGTCATGCTGATGATCATAATATCACAACCTATTTATAATTTTCTTGACGCGAATTTCTTTATATACATCTGAATAAGCTGCGTCAGGCATATGTCATAAATGACAAACACGGCGTTCACGCCGATCCACAACAGCCAAAGCGCAATTTCTTGCTCCAGCGCTTCAGGGAAGAACTGTTTGGCAACAAACCATGTCACGGCTACTGCCACGTTCAGCACGGCAAATTTCAGCAGCCAGCCGACCGTTCTGTTCCTAATACGCTCAATCGGACTTTTAAGCGCGGGATAATAACCAAAAAATGCTGCATACATCAGCGCCACAATCTTAACCGGCGAAATCAGCAGCGCGAGCGCAGCAGATACAGCGTATACACCCGCAGCCCACTTTCCGCCACAATGGATAACGGCCAATACGCCGACCAAACCCGCAATCGCTGCCATCGCAACTCTTCCCGAAGGCAGAACCGCGGCAAAGTAAAGCAGCGCCGTTGATACGGCCGCAAGCATCGCGCTGAGCGCAAGCCGTTTCGTTCTCGTGTTGTTTTTCATCTCAGCAACAACGGATCAGATCGCAGCCAAGGCATTCACAGCAGCAGTCCGCAATAAGAAGCGAGGAGCATATATCGCAGCCGTTCATACCGCCCGAATAGCCGCCGTTTGTGCGGTACTGCGCGCCGCCGCTTTGCATGAAATTGTAGGCCTGTCGGTATTCCGCATTGCCCGGATCCATGCGCACGGCATCCTCAAAGAAATGCACAGCTTCATCCATCCAGCCGCGCTTGTAATACAAACTGCCCATCAGGAAATTCCACTCCGCACCACGGTCTGAGACATCCACACCGTCGAGCAGCTGCTCGGCATAATCCAGATTTCCGGAATTGATTGCCATACGAATCTGCGCATAAACGCCGCTTGACGCACCGTTTGACGCACCGGGATTCCAGCCGCCGGTGTATCCACCGCCGTGATTGCTGCCGCCGGCGCGCTGCTTTGTAATTATGTCGTAGGCTTCGTTGATCTCCTTCATCTTCTCCTGCGCGAGATCTGCCAGCGGATTGTCGTGATAATTGTCGGGATGATATTTTCTCGCCAAGTCGCGATAAGCTCTCTTCACTTCTTCGTCACTTGCCGAAGGGGAAACTCCAAGTATCCGGTAGGGATCGGTCATATATCTGCTCCGTTCATTCTTTCTCTTTGTTTCTTTCGCAAATTGCGCCACTGTCCGCACATAACCAAAGCGGAAACTGCGGGCAAGCCTTCGAACAGAATATTGCGCAATATGCTTGTCCATATTCCTGTATCCAACAGTTCAAACGCCGTATACAGTCTGCTTTCAGACAGCTCCAGCGTCAGGGCAATCTCCTTTTTATGTGCTTCCGAAAGCTTCCCGTCTGCACAGTCAAAGCGGTAGCACAGCACATTGTAGTTTTGGTTCTTTTGATCAGATTCAAAATCGTCCACCGCATCCAGAATATAGACGATGCGCCCGATATGGTAGAGAATCTGCTCTAAAATGCGTCTGCGCTGCGGATTGTTTTCCACCGCAGACGCAGCAGCAAGAATCCGCGCAAAACAGTCCGCCGCTGCATCCATGCTCGCGCAATGATTCTTTTCCAATTCGGCCAAAGCGCGCAGATTCTCATCTGCCGCAGCATGAAAGGCCGCGGCGTTCTGCTTTGCCTTTTTATATGCTCCGTGCAGCAGAAGCATCAGAATCCGGCTGCGCATTCTCGCAAAAAAGTGATCGTCCTGCAGAGAATCTTTCAGCTTGAAATACGCCAGAATGACGCTGTAGTCTGCCGCTGCATCAAAGGCCGCATCTCCGCGATAAGCATCCTTTTTGCACAAAGGCCTTGCCACGCACCCACGGCAGCTCGTTTCAAAGCATTCCGACGTGGAAAGGAGCATCGCCATGCAGGTGCTGTCAAAATTAACGACAAAGCGCGCGGCCAATCCGCAGCGATCCTTCAGGCAGTGGCACAGGCCGCAGTAAGCAGCGCGAAACTGCTGATACTCCCTGACTTTCATTTCCCCTTTCAGGGGACGAACATATCCATACATAGACCTTAATGCTCAATCGAGATAATCTCAAAAACGATGTTTCTTTTTCTTCTTTTGCTCAGCCATACCACAGCTCCGCAGCCGAGCAGCAGACAGGCTATGCTCACCGCGATCGAAAGTCCTTCCGCCGCGCCGAACGCAGAGCTCAGGGCATAGCCGCCCAAAAGAGTCAGCAAAGGAACCAGATACACAAGCGCAGCCGCTCCAATCAGCGTGCTTGTCCGGCTGGATAATGTGACGCGGTCACCGACCTTTGCGCCACAATGGTTTTCTGCCGTCGCTGACAGGTCATTTCTGCCGATACAGGCATTGCAGGAAGCGCAATTTCCGCCACAGGCCGACTCACGTTGCACGCACACCTGGACACGTCCGTCCGGCAGAAGCGCGGACACTACTCCTGTCTGCGTCATGTCTTTGCGTTCGGATCCGGCTTGATCACCACAAGAGCACTGTAGCCCAGCGGATTGATCACCCCGGCATCCGGATATCCGTCAATACGGATGCTTGCCTGCGCCGTAAACATGCCCTCATTGTTTGTGTAGTCACGCAAATCAAGCACGGCATATAAATCTTTGGCCTTGATTTCATCGATTTGCCCTTCGGGCGCGCGGATTGTAACATCAATGCTCTGCGTCGAAACCTCCGCCACAAAACCCTCCGGCACATTGATCGGCTGAATATCCGTAACGCTCAAGCGGTTCACAGCAAGGCCAACCAGCCGTACGCTTACTTTTGCCTCACTGATACCGGATTCATTGACAATATCATTCGGCAGAACAATCGGATATGTGTTCTCATGGAGCTGATTGAACTCGGTCAGGTCCAGACTGCCAAGCGAAATCTTGTTGATGAGCTTGACCACATCCGCATCGCCGGAAATCTGAATCTCTTTGGGCTCAAACTCCATGCGGACATTCCCGTCCGTCGTGCCCGCTCCGTGCAGAACATCAAGAGACAAAGGAACGGTTTTTACCACAGTCACCGGAAGCGTAACATTCACGGCATCGACATCCGTTGTAACGGAATTGAGCTGGAGCTGGTCTCCACCGCTGTCAACAAGCGAATAGCCCATGTCCACATTAATTGTGCTGTCGATCGCATTTCGCTCAATAACGACAAGCGCCTTGTCCACTTTGGCAATCTCCGCTTCCGGACCGCTCACACGAATTGTTGACGGTTCAAAGCGCATATCGGAGACATCCGCTTTGAATCCCTCTGCAACGCTGCCGTTAAACATGCCTACCACTTCGACGTATTTGAAGCTGTAGCGGTCAACGGTAAAGGAGAGCGTACGGGGTGTCCGGCTGGCAACCGTTATGTTGCTTTTATCCACATCGGGATTGAACTCAACGGAGTAGTAATAATTGGTGTTTGTGCCCGGGCGGGTGATCGTGCTCAGGTCGATCACAGCCTGAATATCGGTTTTCTTAATCTTTGCCACTTCGCGGCGGGGTCCCATAACTGTCACAGACACGGTGGAACGCGTCTGTTCGGTTACAACCAGGCCCTGCGCCTCGCGCAATGCATCTTCCCCGCTGAAGACAACCGGAACATTGTCAAAGGTCTGCTGATAGTCTTCCGTCTCATTGACGCTCACAAGAACCCAGATCATAAAGGACAGGACCACGGAAACAATGATCCACAGGATCTGGCTCTCACCGAGCTTAGTGAAGATCGTTTTTCTTTTCATCTTTTTTCACCTTAAGCAAATTCGTCAGCCAGTTCCCACGCTTGGACGTTTCATCTGTAAGCAACTCATTCCTGAGAAGCTTCTCGCATGTGTCGGCCGAGAGATGGCGTTTGAGCATCCCGTCAACCGCAACGGAGATAGAGCCCGTCTCCTCCGATACAATCACAACGACCGCATCCGAATGCTCGCTCATGCCGATGCCGGCCCTGTGGCGCATTCCGAGTTCGCGGGAAAGGTTGGAGTTGCTGCTCAGCGGCAACATGCAGCCACCCGCAGCGACATGTCCGTCCCGGATAATCACAGCTCCGTCATGCAGCGGCGCTTTCGGATAAAAAATGTTGCGCAGCAGCTCACTTGTCGTCTCTGCGTTCATGATCGTTCCCGTGTTCATTTGATCGCTCAACTGATTGTCCCGCTCAAAGACGATAAGCGCACCGATCTTATCCCGGCCCATCTGCGCGCAGGCGAGCACAGTCTGCGTGATCGCGGTCTCCACGTTCAGGATCTGCGGCTCGCGGCCGAACAGGCTTGTCAGCTTTCTGCTGCCGACACGCTCCAGCACACGCCGCAATTCAGGCTGAAACAGAATGACCAGTGCAAGAAGTCCCAGCTCAACAGCACGGCGCAGCAGGAAATTGAGCACCGTAAGATGCGCCAGGCCAGAGACCCAGAGCAGGAGCAGGATAATAACGATGCCTCTTGTAAGTCTCACCATGTTCGACCTGCGCACGATCGATAATAGTTTGTAGATCAGAAAAGCGACAATCAGAATGTCAATAACATCGGCTATGCCCATCGTCATAACATAACTGAAAGCGTTACTAAATACCGTTCTCAAAGTTTCCATAGACTTTTCTCCGCTGTATGTTTTCCCGGGCGGGACTCGCCCGGGATTGCAGTATACGCGACAAATGCCGCAAATTGGTATCACCTTTACAGGAAAATACCGCCGTTCTATCTTATTCAAGATATTATACAAGATTTGCAGCGAAATGGCAAACAAAGATTGTCATTTTTTAAGCTTTTTTCATAGAAATTTTAATCCGCTCCGCAGCAGACGCTATATCTGCCTGCGTATTGAACGGCGAGATGCTCACGCGCACCGTTCCGCCCTCTATCGTGCCTGCCGTACGGTGTGCAATCGGTGCACAATGGTACCCGGCGCGCACAGCCACCTGTTTCTCTGCAAGGCGCGAAGCGAGCGTTTCGCAATCCATTCCGCGCACGCGGAAAGACAGCACACCGGTTTGCACCTCTTTGTCCGGCGACAGAAACATCTCAACCCCGTCTACGCCCCGCAGACGGTCGGCCAAATCGTAAAGCAGCGTACGCTCGTGCGCAAGAATGCTGGGCTCTGTTTTCTTCTTCACCCAGCGGACGCCTTCCAAAAGTCCTGCGATGCCGGGGATGTTGTGCGTTCCTGCCTCCAGTCGGTCCGGGAGATACTGTGGCATCTCTATATCCATGCTCTCGCTGCCCGTTCCGCCGGCAAAGACAGGCCTCGGCACATTCCGGCAAAGCAGCACCCCCGTCCCCTGCGGGCCAAGCAGTCCTGTGTGGCCGGGCATTGCAACAAAATCCGCACGCAATGCCGCAAAGTCAATCGGAAGGCATCCCGCGGACTGTGACGCATCGATCAGAAGCGGAACTCCTTCCGCTTCGCAAAGCTTTGCAATCTCATCGACAGGCAAAATGTAGCCGAAGACATTGGATACATGACAGACGACCGCTGCCTTCGCGCCCGGCAGTTTCCTGCGGAAAATGTGTATTGCTGCTTCCTTGTCAAAGAGCGGAGACGCGGCCACATCTATGTTTGCTCCGCGCAGATGAAGCGCGCGCATTACGGAATTGTGTTCGTATCCGGAAACCACCACACGATCTCCAGGTGAGACCATATTACAGATTGCAATGTTCAAGCCGTGGGTCGCATTTATTGTAAAGATAACCCGCTCCGGCTCGCCGACATGAAACAGGTCGGCAATCTCACTGCGGCATTGAAACGCCGTTTCGGCAGCGCGCATAGAAGCCGGATGGCCACCGCGTCCGGGGCTTGCCATCGTGTGAATCGCGCGAAGCATTGCTCTGCTGACCTGCGCAGGTTTCTGCAGGCTGGTGGCCGCGCAGTCCAGATAAATCATACCCCCGCTGCTGTTTCTATTCAACGGATGACACCTCACGGTACAAGCCGTCATCCGACTGAATAAAAATACGCCCGGGCTGCAGCCCGGCGTTCTTTAACGAGCGCAGCGCGTCTGTCAGATGGTTTTCCGAAATTCTTACGCAATAAGCGCAGCCGCCGGAAGACGCGCCGGCCGGCGCTTTCATCACAAATGCAGATATGCCAACATGTGCCAGGGCGCGAACAGCGCGCTGCGCATAAGTCAGGCTGCGGCACATGATCAGATAATGAAGCATGGAAGCAATCCCTCCAATTCTTTCTTTGCTCCATTCTATGTCTCGTCTGCCTGACTTGACAAAGGGAAAGGGGCTCTTTGACAGAGTCCCTTTCCCATCTTACGTCTATCTCTTTACCTGTCACCCGGTTCGGCAAGCAGCACAACCGCATGCGCAGAGATGCCCTCCTCTCTTCCGGTGAAGCCGAGATGTTCTTCAGTTGTCGCCTTTACGTTCACGCGCGAAATGTCAATCCCCAGCGCAGATGCAATCTGCTTTCGCATCCTGGGTACATAGGGCGCAAGCTTCGGTTTTTGTGCAATAACCGTGCAGTCCAGATTCTGAACGCGAAAGCCGGCCTCTGCGATCATCTGCGCAGTCTCGTCGAGCAGGACAAGGCTGCTGATCCCGAGCGTCTCCGGATCATTGTCGGGAAACTGTTTGCCGATATCGCCAAGTGCCGCTGCGCCAAGCATGGCATCCATTACAGCGTGCAGCAACACGTCCGCATCCGAGTGTCCATCCAAGCCCCGATCATAGGGCAGGCACACGCCACCCAATATAAGCGCCCTGCCTTCAACAAGACGATGCACGTCATAGCCGTGTCCAATTCTCATTCCGTCTGCCTCAATTTCAGAATTGCCTCCGCCAGCGCAAAATCGACCGGCGTCGTGATTTTTATATTCTCCTCATTGCCGGGAAACAGGTGAACACTCCCGCCAACGGCTTCTACTGCGGCGCAATCGTCCGTATACTGTGCATTACTCCGGATCGCCATCGCCAGTGCCGCTTTGATAAGCTCCGCCTGAAAGGCCTGCGGTGTCTGCACGAGATGCAGCTCCTCCCTTGGCGGCATGGTCACTTTCCCATCACGCTCTACGCGGCGAATTGTGTCCTTAACCGGAATTGCAGGCGCCGCTGCCTTATATAACACGGCATTGTGTACCGCCTGCTCCATAAGCTCCCGCGTGATGAACGGCCTCGCACCGTCGTGAATTGCAATCACATCAGCCTTGCGGTTGGCCTCCAGCACTCCGATGAGCGCGGAGTCCGTCCGTGTTTCGCCACCGCAGAGCACCTTTGTGACCTTGTGAAAAGCATGTTGATCACACAGCTCGGCAAGCTCTGTGAGCTTGTCCTCCCGCGTAACCAGAATGATCTCGTTTACGCAATCGCAATCTTCCAAAGCCTTGAGTGTGTGCGCAATCACCGGAACTCCGCCCAGCGGCACAAAGAGCTTATCCTTTCCCGCTCGTCTTGACGAGCCCGCGGCAACTACCACAACGGAACAGAAATGACGCTTTCTGAACTGTTTGAAGAAATCCGACAGTTTTGACATGGCGCTCCTTCGATCAAATTATAATTATTCAACCACGCAGTCTTCAGGGGTGGATGCAAACACAGCCGCCTCAATGATGACATTGACTGCGTCCCACTCCATATTCTTGCTCAACGCAAGCTCCGAGATCAGGATTTGCTTTGCAACGTTGAGCATCTTTCTCTCGCCGGTGGACAGTCCGCGTTCCCTGTCCCGCAGCATCAGGCTTTTGATCACGCCGCAGACATCCAGAAGATCCCCGCTTTTGATTTTGAGCATGTTCTCGCGATAGCGTTTATTCCAGTTTTGCGTCTCGACGATCTCAATGCCGGAGATAGAACCAATGATTCTATCCGCCTCCGCTTCTCTCACAATATCCCGAACGCCGATCGCTTCACAGGAATCGACCGGAATCATAACCTGCATCCCGCCAACAGGAAGATTCAGCAAATAATAATCTCGCTCCACTCCGTTGATCTTTCGACTTTCGATGCCCGAGATCACGCCGGCCCCATGCATAGGATGCGCAATCCGATCCCCAATTTGGAACAACTCTCCCGCCTCCGAACAAAAAATGCAAAATGATACTGAAAGCATTGACAAGCTTATTTCATATTGATATTATACACATTTATTCATTTTTTTGCAAGCAAAAGAGAAAAAGAAAACAGCATTTTCGCCATTTTGCTGGCAAAAATGCTGTTTTGCAAGTATCAAGTTTGGAACTTATTCCGCAGTATCCTCAGGCGCGATGCCGGTGGCCTCGCCGCTTGCAGACACCTCGTAAACGAGCGCATCCTCTTCAGGACCAACAGGCTCATCCGCAGCGGACTCCTCGTCATACTTCACGCTGGACTCAGCTTCGCCGAGCGCACGGATGGACAGGCTGACCTTCTGCTTCTCGTTGTCGATGTTGGTGATCTTGACATCAACATTCTGGCCGACAGAAAGCTCGTCCTCCGGCTTGCCGATACGACGGTTCGCGATCTGGGAGATGTGGATCAGGCCGTCCACGCCGGGCATAATCTCAGCAAACGCACCAAAGGGCATCAGCTTGACGATCCGGACGTTCACAACGCTGCCGACCTCGCACTTCTCCGTGAACATGACCCAGGGATTCGCATTGGGATCCTTGTAGCCAAGGGAGATCTTGTGCTTCTCCTTGTCGAAGCCAATGACATAGACATCCAGCTCATCGCCGACAGAGACGACATCCGCGGGCTTGTTGATCTTGCTCCAGCTCAGCTCGGAGACGTGAACCATGCCGTCCACACCACCGATGTCCACAAAAGCGCCATAGCTGGTCATGGACTTGACCACGCCGCTGTAGTGCTTGCCAATCTCGATCTCGGCCCAGATCTTCTCGCTCTTCGCATGACGCTCCTCGCGGGAAGCGGCGCGGATGGAGCCGACGATGCGGCGGCGTCCGGACACCTCGGTGATCTTAAGGCGAACCGTCTGGCCAACCAGATCGGTCAGGGGCATGTCCCTTGCAACGCCGCTCTGAGAAGCGGGAACAAACACACGCACGCCGTTGACAGAAACAACAACGCCGCCCTTGTTCTCTTCGGTGACAGTGCCTTCAATGACAGTGCCGTTCTCATAAGCAGCCTCGATGTCCGCCCAGTAGCGAACCGCGTCAAGACGCTTCTTGGAGAGCATAGCAGTGCCTTCCACATCGTTGACACGAACCACGACGGCCTCAATGGGATCACCGACGTGAATGATGTCCTCGATCTTCGAATTCGTGTTCTCCGTGAACTCGCTCACGGGAATGTAACCGGAATGCTTGGTTCCAAGGTCAATCGTAACCTCAGTTGCAGTGATGCCTGCCACGAAGCCGCTGACCGTCTGTCCGTTATATATCGTCTTGATCGATTCTTCAAGCAGTTCGTCAAAGCTCTTTTCGGCCTCGATTTTTTCTTCCAGCTCGGTGACAGTCTCCGGCTGTTCGATCGTTTCAGTTCTGATCTCGTCGCACATTTTTTGTTTAACCTCCTTTATTATCCACGCCGGCGCAGAAGCGCCCGCGGTGATACCAACGGTATCCGCCCCTTTCAGGGCATGAACGTCCAGTTCCGATGCGTTTGCGACAAACTGTACGTTGTTGCAATGCGCGCGGCAGATCTCAGCCAAATGTCTGCTGTTCGCGCTTTGCGGGGAGCCGATCACGACCATTGCGTCACAGGAAGATGCCAATGTGGCCGCCTCCTCTTGCCTGATCGACGTCGTGCAGCATATTGTATCAAATACCTCAGCATTTGTACACAGTTTTTTTGAAAAAAACTCGCAATTTCTTTGAATTTTCCGCTGTAACGTCGTCTGAAACACCAAAGTGAGCGGAAAATCCTTGCGCGCAGGCTCTTCTTCCAGCCATTTCATGAGCTCCGACTCGTTCTCAACTACGGCTGCGTCCTCACACCAGCCGCAGATACCAATGACCTCCGGGTGTTTGGCATCCCCGATCACGAGCACTTTTCGCCCTCTCCGTTCGGCATCGGAGGCGAGATCCTGGATATGGCGGACATTCGGACAGGTTGCATCCAGCACCGTCACACCGCGTGAGCGCAAGCCCTCAATCACAGCGCGCGACGCACCGTGGGAGCGGATAATGGCAGTTGCCCCGTCCGGAATCTCCTCCGGGTGCTTTGCCGTGTGCAGCCCTGTGGCCTCCAGCCGCTGCACAGCATCGTCATTGTGGATAATCTGGCCAAGCGACCAGCATGTCCCATGTTGCACCAGCGCTTCCTCAGCAAGCTTCAATGCACGGGCAACGCCGCCGCAAAAGCCGGCGCTTTGCGCAACTTTCAGCGTTTTCATGCATCATCACCCGCAGGGTCAAGCGCCTGGATTTTGTGCATCAAATCCTCAGTCAGTTCCTGCATATCCCCGTCTTTGGGCACAGTATAGGGCGCGCCTACCACAAGATCGATTTTTTTGAAAAGCTTTTTGTCTCTTGTGATGAACACCGGAACAATAGGAACGCCGGTTCGCATTGCAAAGCGCACCGCGCCGTTCTTAGCATCCACACTCTCATCAGCATGTACACGCGTGCCTTCGGGGAAAATGCAGATCTTCTCCCCTTTTTTCAGTAAAGACAGCGAAGTCTTGACCGCATTGATATCATTCGTTCCGCGATCCACAAAGTAAACGCCGGCTTTCCGCAAAAGCCAGCCGATCAGCGGAATGCGGGACAATTCGATCTTCGCCATAAACCGCAGATGATGCTTCTTGCCAAATGTGATGGCCATCAGCAAAGGATCGGCCAGGTTGGAGTGGTTGGCGCAGATGATCGCCGCTCCCTCAGGCAATGCCGGACAAGCCTTCTGGCGACGCGGATAAAAGAGCTTCAAGAACGGAAGCAACAGACCGTAAATGAAAAGATAGTATCTGTTCACAGACCGAACCGCTCCTTGATTAAATCCAGAATGCATTGGAGACTTTCCGCAAAGTTAATTTCGGTCGTGTCCAAATACACCGCGTCTTCAGCCGGACGCAGCGGCGCAGCAGCGCGGCTGGAATCATTTTTGTCACGATACTGTATATCGCGCAGCACGTCCTCAAAGCTTGTCTCGACGCCCTTTTCCTGCAGCTCAAGAAGTCTGCGCTGCGCACGCGCCTCCGGCTGCGCCGTCAGAAAAATCTTCAGTCCGGCGTCCGGCAGCACGACCGTTCCGATGTCTCTGCCATCCATAATGACGCTGTTCTCGCGCGCAGCTTTGCGCTGCATCTCCATCAAAAAACTGCGCACGGCAGGGATTGCCGAAACGTCCGACGCGTAAATTGATACCTCCGGCAAGCGAATCTCCTCGGAGACGTTCTCATCCTGCAAATACATGCACTGCTTTCCGGTCTCGTCATGGCGAAACTGGATATCCAGGCCCGGCAGCAACGCAATCACCGCTTCTGCGTCCTTGGAGCCGACACCCGCGCGCAGCGCAGCGAGTCCGACGGTACGGTAAATCGCGCCGGTATCTACATAGAGAATTCCAAGTTTCTCCGCAACGGCACGGGAAAGCGTGCTTTTCCCCGCTCCGGAGGGACCGTCAATTGCAATGGATACGTGTCGATTGACCATGCTTTCTTCTCCTTTGTGAATTACAGCCTTGTGAAGCCGTTATTCGTTCATTTCAAGAATTGCCTTCGCGGCACAGTATGCAGTTGACCACGCAATCTGGAGGTTAAATCCTCCCGTATAGCCATCCACATCCATAATTTCGCCGGCAAAATATAGCCTCTTAACCTTCTTGGATTCCATCGTTTTCGGGGAAATCTCCCGCACGTCCACGCCGCCGGAGGTAACAATTGCCTCTGCAATCGGCCTTGTGCCGTCAACGGAAAGCGCAAAGTCCTTGAGCAGACGCACAAGCGCATTGCGCTGCTGTTTGGAAACGGAGTGGACCTTTGTTCTCGGATCAATGCCGCTCAGGCGTACGATCACCGGGATCAGCTTTCTGGGCAGCAAATCGCCCAAAGCGTTGATAAAATCGCTGTTGCGGTACTTGGCGAAATCAGCCTGTACTCGCTTGTCAAGCGCAGCTTCGTCCAGCGCGGGCTTAAGATCAATATGCAGCGTATAATCCCGCTGCGCAACATCCCGCATATGGGAGGACGCGGAGAGCACCAGCGGGCCGGATACGCCAAAATGCGTAAACAAAAGCTCTCCCAGTTCGGAGAAGACTTTCTTCCCACTCTCACGCACCGTCAGCTCAACGTTGCGAAGGGACAGCCCCATCAGCTCGGAACACACATCACCCGACACAGTCAGCGGCACGAGCGACGGCTGTATTTTGGTGACAGCATGTCCAAGCTCCCGCGCAAAATGCAGTCCGTCACCGGTCGAGCCGGTTGCGGGATAGCTTTTTCCGCCCGTGGCAAGCACGACGGCGCGGCAGCTTATGCTGCCTTCCTGCGTATCCACACCGCAAATGCCGTCATCGTCCGTTAAAATCCGCTTCGCGCGGCAGTGAAGCACTTCGATTCCGCAGCGCCTGAGCTCCTTGTCCAGCGCATCTGCCACATCGTTTGCGTTGTCCGAAACGGGGAACACGCGCTTGCCGCGTTCCGTTTTAAGCGGTACGCCGTGGTTTTCAAACCAGCTCATCGCATCAGCCGGGCTGAAAGCCTGTAGCGCAGAGTGCAGAAACTTTGCGTTGACCGGAACATTTTCCAGAAATGTTTTCTTATCGCAATTGTTCGTCAGATTGCAGCGACCTTTACCGGTGATGCGGAGCTTGCGCCCGATCTCTCGGTTCGGCTCAAGCAATATAACCTGCGCACCCTTATCGCCAAGCAGTGCCGCGCAAAAGGCACCGGCTGCGCCGCCGCCAATCACAACAACATCAGTCGTCCTGTGTTTCATAGACTTCAAATTCACTCCAGATGCTTTCAAGCCGCTTGAATGCGGTGGAGAGCGCATCATTCGTCCTGAGTCCGATGGCAACGATCAGCGCATTAATCAGACTCAGCGGTGCAACAAGAGAATCCAGGAAGGATACCATCTCGCTGTGCGCAAACAGATTTGTATCTGCAATACCGATAAACGGCGAATTGTTTCCGTCCGTGATGCCAATCACATGGCTTCCCATCGAGCGAGCAAACCGCATGGCTTTCACCGTCCGGCTCGAATAGCGTGGATAGCTGATGCCAATGAACACGTCGCCTTCCTTGATATGTACAATCTGCTCATAGCACTCGCTGTTGGACATATCCTGTATGACATGCACATTCTCACGGATCAGATTGAGATAGTAGCCCATAAAGCTTGCCAGCGAGGCAGAGGAGCGCATCCCAAGAATGTAGACATGCTCTGCAGAGAGAATCTGCTCCACCGCCTGATCAAAACTCTTCTGATCCATCTCGCCGCGGGTCATTTCAAGCTTTTCCATGTCCGTTGTCAGCACAGCATGCAGAACGTCCTTTTGATCGAACAGATCCTTGGCAACCTCAATGCGCTGCAGCGAGGTCAGGCGGTTGCGGATCATCTCCTGCAGCGCCTTTCGCATGCCGGGATAGCCGTCATAGCCGAGTTCCGCCGCG
This sequence comes from Oscillospiraceae bacterium, assembly GCA_017522015.1. Taxonomy (GTDB): domain Bacteria; phylum Bacillota; class Clostridia; order Oscillospirales; family Oscillospiraceae; genus SIG483. Next base: position 54,342 of record JAFXAW010000022.1, read on the forward strand.
AAGCGTACGACTGTAGACTCCGAAACGCCGACCGTCTTGCCAAGCTTTTTCGCCGTCATAAACGCGGCCTTGTCATAGTTTTCTGCAATATATTTTGCGATCTGTTTCTGCCCTTTTGAGAACTTTACATTTCCTTTGGCAATCAAGGCCAAAATATCCTTATCCATGTTTGGCTCCCCCATGCAGCCGACATTCTTCAAGAACATAGCAAACTGGCTGCATATTCAGCATCATATTAGTCCAATCTTATTTATTTTGCAAGCGCTGTGCAAAAGTTTACAATTTCATTGCAGCATTTGCTTCAGCCCTGTTATTTCCGCATCTGTGAGAAATCTCCATTTTCCAACCGGCAGATCTCCCAAAAGCAAATCACCCTCAGCAATACGACGGAGTCTGACCACACGCAGTCCCGCTGCTTCGCACATACGGCGAATCTGTCGGTTTCTGCCCTCAGAGATCGTAAAGAGCAGCAGTGTGCCGTTCTCATTCTCGTTCAACACACGGAACTGAAACGGCTTCAGCGCTCTGCCGTCAAGCGACATCGGCGCTTTCAGAATCTCTTTCGCGCGCTGCATATCCCCTACAACACGCGTTAAATATTGCTTTTCCACATCGTGTGAGGGATGCGTCAGATATTTGGTCAGCTTTCCGTCATTGGTCAGAAGGAGCAGCCCTTCCGAAAACATATCCAGCCGACCAACCGGATAAACGCGCGTGCCCACATCGCGCACAAGCTCCATGACGGTCTTTCTCCCCCGCTCGTCCTGCGTGGTTGTCACATAGCCGCGCGGCTTGTTTAGCATTATGTAAACCAGTTCTTCCTCGACGGCAATGCGTTTGCCGTCGATTTTGATCTCATTGCATCCCGGCTCGACCGAGATGCCGAGTGTGGCCGGTACTCCGTCGACCGTCACACGACCATCAGCGATCAGCTCCTCTGCCTTACGGCGGGAGCAGACGCCCATTCTCGCTATATATTTCTGCAGCCTCTCCGCCATACGGCGTTCCTCCGGTCGTGAAATCGGAATAGACCAAGCCATAGTATCCCATACCGCCATAGCGATTTGCCAGATACCAGGCCCGTTTGATCTTCTCCCAGGTCGTCAGGCGCTCCTGCTCATCAAGGGGCACATTTTCTGCAAAAGAGAGTTCAACGCGAAGCGTGAATTCATTGTCCGTTGTGATGACGAGCGCGCCGGCGCTCTGCCCCGCCTGCACGGGTGCATACACAAAGCTCGGAAGCTCCAAAACCGCGCTTGTCGCGCCATCCCTTGCCGTCAGGATGTTTGTTGTTTCGGATGCGATGATGCCCACGTGCTCCGCCTCACCCGCGATGACCGGGATCTGCGCAAGGACATCCTGCGACACAACATTACGGTATTCCCAGTTTGCAAAGCCCCAGTCATACAGCGCGGCGTGATCAACCCAGTCATCCGGATCGGAAAGCGTTACGCAGATAAGACGCAGACCGTCCCGCTCCGCACAGGACACCAGTGTGCGTCCGGCCGCAGAGGTATAGCCTGTCTTGCCGCCGATGCAATCCGGATAGTTCCACAGGAGCTTGTTGTGATTGACACAAGTCGTCTCCCCGACGGTATACGTTTTTGACGCCAGAATCGTCGGCAGACGATCGTCGCGCATCACCTCGCGCATCAATGCAGCAAGGTCTGCCGCCGAAGAATAGTGATCCTTCGCATCCAGACCGTGCGGATTGGAAAAATGCGTATTGCGCAGGCCGAGCGCCGCCGCCTCCTGGTTCATCAGATTCGCAAAACCCGCAGTTGAACCGCCAACATGATCGGCGAGCGCGGCCGCCGCGTCGTTCCCGGAGGAGAGCAGCAGCCCATAAAGCAGCGACTCGACCGAATACGTTTCCCCGGGCTTCAGATAGACAGAGGATCCTTCCACCGCACAGTGTGCACTTGTCACTTTGACGAGCTCGGTCATATCGCAATGCCGCACCGTCACAAGCGCCGTCATCAGCTTCGTCGTGCTCGCAATGAGCAGCGGCTCGTCCGCGTTCTTCTCATAGAGTACGTCGCCGCTGTCCATATGGATCAGGATCGACGCGCGCGCAGCATTCTCCGGCGCGTCATTTAATGCGCAGGAAAACGAGATCAGCGCTGTCGCGGCGATCAAACTGCAAAGAAATTGCTTCAATACTGCACCGCCTTAAAACGTATTGCCCATTTCAGGCAGTGCTTAGTATGAACCGCTCAGCGCGCATTATTCCGCTTGAATCCGTTGTCCGCAAGCGGAAAGCGAAGATTTTCCTCAGTTCTTTTCCGCTTTCTTTTCTTTGTTCTTTTCAATGAAGTCCTGCACGCGGTCGATAACGTCAGGAATCATCTCCACAAGACGGTCAACCGTTGTCCCCGCAGGCTGGCCAATGTTGAGCATGCGCACGTTGCCGTCCTTCACCGTCAGAAATCCGATCGGCTCGATCTTCACAGCTGCTGCGCCGCCGCCACCGATGCCGCTCTTTTCCTTAATCGGATACTCGCTGCCGCCGCTGCCAAAGCCAAAGGTCACCTTGGAGATCGGAATGATCGTAATCCCGTCCGGAGTCTGAATCGGGTCTCCGACGACGGTGTTAACATCCACCATTTCCCGGATTTGAGCCATGCTGGTGCCCATAAGATCGCTGATCGCATTCTTTTCCATAATTCCGTTCCTTTCTTTACGGCAGGGTAATCGCTGCCTCGCCGTAGTATTTGTCCGTACTCGTCCGTGATTTATGCTCCCGCTGCAACCGCATTGTCGGAGCTTTCCTCTTCTTTCTTTTCAGCCACGCTCTCGGTGCTCTTCGCAACTTCTTTGAGCGTATGTTTATAATGCAGAAGCTCCCGCGCGAAAGCGCCGGCAATGATCAGCAGTTTCCAGAAAAGAATGGACGCGCGCAGACTTGCGCTGATCACCGATTTCTCTGCCATATAATCTGCATTGATCTGAACGCTGCTCTTTTTAACCTTCAGAAAGCGCCGCAGCTGCGGTGCCAGCAGTCCGGCCGCCGAATAGGCGTAGCCGCAGAGCATCGCTGTTTTGTAAGGGTCGTCAGACCCGGCGATAAACCGAAGCTGAAAATCCTCGATGACGACACCCTTGAGTACGCGCGTGAGCGCATGCCAAAGCATTTTTGCAAACTTCAGCAGGATTGAGTAATCAAAATTTCCCTTCGGCTTGAACCGATACCGGATTAGTCCGAGGCTGAGCACGATGGAGAGCTTGCCGTCTTCATAAACAAACTCACCGCCGACCTTCGTCAGCATCAGCAAAATCAGGAGTGCAAGAATGATCGCTGCCGCAATCAATGGCCATCCCCCCGTTTATGTTGAATTGTCCTCTCTACTCAGGAGAACTGCCCGATCTCGAGCTGTTCGCCCTCACCGGCCTGAAGCCGATCAATGGCGCTTTGCAGCTGCACCAAGCCCTCATCTTCGCCAAGGTTCGGGAGCGGCGGCAGCTCTTCAAGGGTAGTTATACCCATCGTGCGCAAAAACAAATCACCCGTCTGATAGATCGTCGGTCTGCCCGGAACTTCCAGCCTGCCGCATGGCTCGATCAGCCCGCGTTCTGTCAACAGATTGACGGTATACGAACTATCCACACCGCGGACCTGGTCAATATACGCGCGCGTAACAGGCTGAAAATATGCCACAATCGCAAGCACCTCCAAAGAGGGCTGCGTCAGGCGGGGAGGCTTGCGCTGCTCCAGAACACGGCCGATCTCCTGTGCATAATCCGGAGAAGAACACATTTGAAAATTCTCTTCCATACGCACGATTCGTATGCCGCGCTGTTCAAAACTGTATGCGTCAGACAACTGCATGCAGCCGTTTATAACCGTTTCCTTGTCCAGGCCAAGCACCCGCGCGATACGCTCCGCCGGCACCGGCTCGCCCGATGCAAACAGGATCGCCTCAATGGCGGAAAGTGTCTCATTGTATTCCACAGTGTTACGCCCCCTCATCCTGCAGTTCCAGGCGTTCCAAAAATTGTTCCTCGTCCGCCGTTTCGGAGAGCGAGATCAGATAATCCTCCCCCTCCTGCTCAATCAGCAGCCCGCCTGCCGAACACATTTCCAGCACAGAGATGAATGTAGCCACCATCTCGCTTTTGCTCCTGCATTCCGCAAACAGAGTGCGCAGGGACTGCTTATCGCACGCTCTGAGCCGGTCAAGGATCTCGCGGCTCTTAACGCGCACGCCGTAGACAATTCGCTGCGGCACACCCCGCATCTTTTCGTCATTCTCTTCCGGATGTGCGCCTCTGGCAAGCATATTCGCAATCGCCGAAAGCAGCTCGACCGGCGCATGGCGATAGCCGTACATCTGCTTCGGAAGCGGTTCCGGCTGACGTGACTGATAAAGCAGCCCGCGCTGCGTGGCGCTGTCAAATGCCGGCGTAATCTTCTGAATGCCGGCATAGGCATCCCGGCATTTGAGCTGTTCCAGCGAGGAAATCAGCGCCTGCAGCTCTGTAACCTCGCTCTCCTCCCCGGCGAGCAGCGTTCTCGTCTTCAGATACAGAAGATGCGAAGCCATCTGGATAAATTCGCTCGCAATCTCCAAATCCATCGACTGCATAATGTCAATCTGCTCCATGTATTGGTCAAGGATCAGCGAGATCTTAATGTCTTTGATTTCAATTTTGTTTTTGGAGAGCAGCATCAAAATCAGATTCAGCGGACCTTCAAAGTCCTTATAATCCTCTTCGGATTTGATGACGCCCTGCAAATGATACGTGATCTTTTCCATCTTCGTCTATCCCACAAACTTCAAAGCAAGGGCAAAGCCCCATTCAGCAAATACCCACAGCCGATCCACCAACCAGCCTGTCGCGGTGCTCAGCACACCGGTGAGCACACGTGTCGCCACAAGAACCAGAAGCAGAATCATAAAATACCGTTCGTATCGCAGAATCTTTCGATAGGTCTCATCGCGGAAAAATGAAAACAACACCTTGCTGCCATCCAGCGGCGGTATCGGAATCATGTTGAAAACAGCCAGCGCGCAGCTTAAATATCCGCCGGTCATCAGTAGCTCCAAAACCACTTCCCCGACCTTCCCGCTCATAAGCGGGATATACAGCACGCCGTACAGAAACAGCAGCACGATCGACAGCAGAAGATTGGACACAGGTCCCGCCAGCGCCACAAGCGCCATATCGCGTTTTGGATGACGTAACCTCCGCATATCAACCGGCACCGGCTTCGCCCAGCCAAAGCGGAATACCAGCATCATCACAAGGCCGATCAGGTCAATGTGCTTGAGCGGATTGAGCGTCAGCCTGCCCGCGCGCTTTGCCGTGTCATCACCAAGCTTATAGGCCACAAGCCCGTGGCAGAGTTCGTGCAGCGTGATGCAGAGCAGCGCCGGCACGGCGCGCAGCAGCGCGTCTGTCAGAATTGACCAATCCAGCCCTCTCCAAATCTCTGCAAAGCTTACCATGCTCTCAAACTCCGTTGTTCTTGCTAAGCAAAAACCAATATTAGGTGTTAAGTTCGCGCACCGAAGGCACAATCGAACTTGATGCACGAAAGCTTCATTCGCCCAACGCTTTCACCAAAATGCAGGGTCGCATGAAGCTTATGTAGAGAAGAGAATCCTCTTGTCCCCTATTCAGATCCGTGCAACACCCGTGTCCCTCGCAGCCTGCGCAACCGCGGCAGAAACCGCGGCCACCACACGCTCGTCGAGCGGCGACGGGATGATGTATTCTGCGCTCAGCGCATCCCCGACAAGATCGGAAATCGCCTGCGCCGCGGCGAGCTTCATCTCTTCGTTGATCTCTCTCGCGCGCACGTCAAACGCCCCACGGAAAACGCCAGGGAAGGCAAGCACATTGTTGATTTGATTCGGATAATCGCTGCGTCCGGTGGCAACGACGGCCGCGCCGCCCGCTTTCGCCTCGTCCGGGAAGATCTCCGGCGTGGGATTTGCGCAGGCAAAAACAATCGCGTCCTTCGCCATCGTGCGCACCATATCCGTTGTCAGCAGACCGGGCGCCGACACACCGATGAACGCATCCGCGCCGCAAACCGCGCGAGCGAGCGTTCCCTGAACGGAATCGGGATTAGTGATGAGCGCCATCTGTTCTTTAATCGGATTCATGCCGGCTTCTCTGCCGCGATAGATTGCGCCATGCCGGTCACAGAGAATGACTTTACTTGCACCGGCGCGCAGCAACAGGCGGCAAATGGATATGGCCGCAGCGCCCGCTCCGCTGATAACAATCTTTGCATCCTCGAGCTTTTTGCCCACGACCTTGAGGGCGTTTTTCATGCCGGCAAGTGTGATGATGGCCGTGCCGTGCTGGTCATCATGGAAAACCGGGATGTCGCAGCAGGCTTTGAGCTTGTCCTCAATCTCAAAGCAGCGGGGCGCGGAGATGTCCTCGAGATTTATGCCGCCAAAGCTGCCGGAGATGAGCTTCACCGTCTGCACAAAGGTGTCCACATCCTGCGTGCCGACGCAAAGAGGGAACGCGTCCACGTTGCCAAAGGTCTTGAACAGCACGCACTTGCCCTCCATAACCGGCATTCCGGCCTCCGGGCCGATATCGCCAAGTCCGAGCACCGCGCTGCCATCCGTGATTACTGCGCAGAGGTTCCATCTCCGCGTCAGATCATAGCTCTTTGAAATGTCCTTTTGAATCTCCAGACAGGGCTGCGCCACGCCGGGCGTATAGGCAAGGGACAAATCCTCGTTGTTTTTAACTTCTACACGCGAAACAACCTCGATTTTGCCCTTCAGGTCATAGTGCATGGCGAGGCTTCTCTCCGCCGTGGTCATTCAAATTCCCCCAAATCCTATTCTTTCTCTGTATTCGCTGCATCGACAGCGCTTTGAATGCGGCCCAAAAGCACCTCACGCCCTGTCCCCTTCTCGGCTGAAAAGGCAATGAGCTGCACGGCTTCAGGCAGCGCAAGTGTCTCGCGAATCAAAGCAAGATTTGCTTCAATCTCGCTCTTTTTCAGTTTGTCACACTTATTGGCGACAACGACAAACGGTCTTTCCGTCTGCAGGAAAAACTGCGCCATTGTGATGTCGTTCGCCGTCGGCTTGTGCCGCGCGTCCACAATCATCACGCCAAGGGTGTAGCCCGCTTTCCTTGCGAAGAAAGCCTCCATCAGCGCACCCCAGCGCTCCCGCTCCGCCATAGACACCTTCGCATAGCCGTAACCGGGCAAATCCACGAAATACGCCTGTTTGTCAATCAGAAAATAGTTGACGTGGATCGTTTTTCCGGGCGAGGCGCCGACACGAGCAAAGTTTTTGCGGTTGAGCAAGCGATTGATAACCGAGGATTTGCCGACGTTGGACTTCCCGGCAAACACGATTGAGGGAAGCGCGTCCTCGATAAATCCGCTTTTTGTTGCAGCGGACTTGATAAATTCTACATTATGGATGTTCATAGCACACACATCACTGTCTGAGCGAATTGCCGAGCTCACCGCGCTGCGCCGGGATGGGCAAAAGAGTCTCCGCCTCCGGCTGCTTCTGCACATCGTGCTGCGAAGGATCGCGCACTAGTGCAACAGAAAGTATGTTCTCCACGCGCTCGGTCGTCACAAAATTCAGCGCACGGCGCACGGTCTGATCAATCTCCTGCAGATCCTTTTCATTCTCCGCCGGGATAATCACCGTGTGCACACCTGCGCGAAGCGCGGCCATCGTTTTCTCTTTCAGTCCACCGATCGGGAGGATCCTGCCGCGCAGTGTTACCTCACCGGTCATGGCCACGTCGCGGCGAACGGGAATGCCTGTGAGCGCAGAAATCAGTCCGACGCACATTGTAATGCCTGCCGAGGGGCCATCCTTCGGGATTGCCCCCTCCGGGAAATGAATGTGTATGTCTTTATTCTTATAGAAATCGGCATCAATGCCAAACTGCTTTGCCCGGCTGCGGATGAAGCTGATTGCAGCCTTTGCGGACTCCTTCATCACATCGCCGAGATTTCCGGTCAGCTCAATCTTGCCGTTGCCCTCCATCACGCCGACTTCAAGCTCCAGAATCTCGCCGCCAACGCTCGTCCACGCAAGTCCGCGCACGAGTCCGACCTCGGCAATATCGCCGCCGGGTGCAGATTTGTACTTCGGTACGCCAAGGAAGGGCTCGAGCATTCCTGCGCGAAGGCGAATAGACGTCGTTTCGCCCAGCGCGATCTGTCTGGCAGCCTTGCGGCACAGACGCGCGATCTCGCGCTCCAAAATGCGCACGCCGCTCTCTCTTGTATACAGGGTGATGATCTCCCGGATGCAGTCATCGGAAAGACGAAGCTGATTCCCGTCAAGTCCGTGCTTTTTCCTCTGTTTCGGCAGAAGATGCCGCTTCACAATCTGAAGCTTCTCCTCGTCCGTGTAGCTGCCAAGCTCAATTACCTCCATGCGATCAAGCAGGGGGCGCGGAATCGTGTCCGTGGAGTTGCCGGTCGTAACAAACAGCACGTCGGACAGATCGAAGGGGATCTCGAGATAGTGATCACGGAAGCTGCCGTTCTGCTCACTGTCCAGCGCCTCCAGCAGCGCGGAGGACGGATCGCCGCGATAGTCGCTGCCGAGCTTATCAATCTCGTCAAGCACAATCAGGGCGTTTTTGCTGCCGGCCTGCTGAAGTCCTGCGATGATACGGCCCGGCATCGCGCCGACATAGGTCTTTCTGTGGCCGCGAATCTCTGCCTCATCATGTACGCCGCCGAGAGAAATGCGCGCGAGTTTGCGATTCATAGCCTTCGCCAGACTCATGGCAATGCTGGTTTTGCCGACACCCGGAGGACCGATCAGGCAGATCACACCGCCGCGCATATCCGGCGCAAGCTGCCGGACAGAAAGGAACTCCAGGATGCGTTCCTTGACCTTTTCCAGGCCAAAATGGTCTGCATCCAGAATCTTCGCCGCCTTCGCTATGTCCACAGTCTCCTTGGTCTGCGTATGCCACGGCAGTTCCAGCACCGTGTCCAGATAGCCGCGAATCACCGCAGCCTCCGCAGAGCCAAAGGGCTGCTTGCTCAGGCGCGTAACTTCTTTGAGAAGCTTCTTCTCCGTTTCCTCATCAAATCCGAGCGCACGGATCTTTGTGCGATAATTGCCCAATTCATCTGCGCTGTCCTCGTCCTCGCCAAGCTCTGCCTGGATAACCTTGAGCTGCTCGCGCAGATAGTATTCTCTTTGACTGCGCCCCATCTGCTCGCGCGTCGTCTCCCGCAGATCGTGCTCAATCCGCAGAATTTCAAGCTCTTTGTTCATAAGGCGGTTAACCAGCTTCAGACGCTGCACCGGGCGCAGTTCCTCCAGAACAAGCTGCTTGTTCTGATAGCGCAGGAAGATGTTCTGCGCGATGAAGTCGGCAAGATATCCCGGCTCTGTTGAAGCGATCACCTGTACAAGCGTCTCCGGTGTTACGGAGTCGGAAAACTGCGCATATTGATCAAAGAGGTCGCAGCTCTGACGAAGCAGCGCCTCTATCATTTTCTCACTTGATGTGCACTCCTGATCGGACAGCGGCTCAATCTCCGCGCGGAAGCAATTATCCTCTTTGCGAAGCTTGGAAAAGCGCCCTCTCGCAACGCCCTGTACCATGGCGCGCGCGGTTTTGACACCGGGCACACGCAGCATTTGCCGCAAACGGCAGATAACGCCGATTTCATAGAGATCGTCCGAGCCCGGCATCTCCATGGTGATGTCCCGCTGTGCGGTCAGAAAGATGATGCGATCGCTCTGCATTGCCAAATTCAATGCAGCAACGGAAATGTCCCGCTCCACATCGAAGCTCAGCAGCATGCCGGGAAATGCCGTCAGCCCGCGCAGCGGCAGCAGAGGCATATCGCATTTCTGCGTCATATCAATTACAAATTCATTCTCGTCCATTGTTTAACTCCCGCGCGGAGACCAAATCTCCGCATGCACTTAGATTGCTTTATGAAAACAGGAGCCGCACGGCGTACATGCGGCTCAAGGTCCGGGAAAAATCGAAGAATTCATCCCGTATGCCCGAGGAGAGAGCATAGTTGCCCTCTTCTCAGGCAGACTGTATACTTACATTCTTGCGCTGTACCTTCATCGCGCCTTCACCGCGCACACTCTCTGCCGTGATGACGACCTTTTCGATGCTTTTATCCGAGGGAACCTCGTACATGATATCCGTCATCAAGCTCTCCATCACGCTGCGCAGACCACGTGCACCAAGCTTCATGTCGATGGCCTTGTCTGCAATCGCGCCAAGCGCTTCCGGCTCATATTCAAGCACAACATTGTCATAGCCAAGCAGTGCGCTGTACTGCTTCGTCATGGCGTTCTTCGGCTCGGTCAGGATGCGGACAAGATCCTCCCTCTTCAGCGAATTGAGCGGTGTAATCACCGGCATTCTGCCCACAAGCTCGGGAATGATGCCGAATTTCAGAATATCCTGCGCCTGCACCTGCTGCAGCAGCTCGCCGACGTCGGCATCCTTTTTGCTCTTGACCTCACCGCCGAAACCGATGCTGCGGCGATCCATGCGATTTTCGATGATCTTCTCCAGCCCGTCAAATGCGCCACCGCAGATGAACAGGATGTTGGAAGTGTCAATCTGAATAAACTCCTGCTGCGGATGCTTACGCCCGCCCTGCGGCGGCACGTTTGCAACCGTACCCTCGATGATTTTCAGCAGCGCCTGCTGCACACCCTCACCGGAAACGTCACGCGTGATGGATGTGTTCTCGCTCTTACGGGAGATTTTGTCGATCTCGTCAATATAGATGATGCCATGCTCTGCGGCTTCGACATCAAAATCAGCAGCCTGCAGCAAACGCAGGAGGATGTTCTCCACGTCCTCACCCACGTAGCCGGCCTCTGTCAGCGTTGTGGCATCCGCAATGGCAAAGGGAACACGCAACATCTTCGCCATTGTCTGCGCAAAAAGCGTCTTTCCGCTGCCGGTCGGACCGATCAGCAGAATGTTGCTCTTTTGCAGCTCCACGTCCTCAATTCCGCCGTGGAAAATGCGCTTATAGTGGTTATATACCGCAACAGCAAGCGAAACCTTGGCGCGGTCCTGGCCGATGATATACTCATCCAGCACAGCCCTGATCTCCTTCGGCTTCGGAAGCTTCTCTTCCTGCATGGCATGTTTGCCATGTGACGACTGCGCTCTGTAGCCCGGGACGTAATCTTCGTCAATGATGCTCATGCACAGCCGGATGCATTCATCGCAAATATAGGCGCCGTTGCCCGCGACCATGCGTTCCACCATCGACTGCGGCTTTCCGCAGAAGCTGCATCTTGTGTTTTTGGCTTCAACTTTTGCCATAAATCAATCCTCTTTCACTTCCCCCGCCTGTGACGGGATCCGTTTCGGCGCTCAGCGCTTATAGATGACCTTGTCGATCAGGCCGTAGGCCTGCGCCTCTTCAGCGGACATGAAATTGTCACGCTCGGTAGCCGCAGTGATTTCCTCGATGCTGTGACCCGTGTTCTCTGCCAGGATCTGATTCATGCGCTTTTTGATGATCTCCAGGCGCTTGAGATGGATCGCCATGTCCGTGATCTGTCCCTGCGTTCCGGCAGAGGGCTGATGGATCATAATCTCGGCATTGGGCAGCGCGAGGCGCTTACCCTTCGTTCCGGCAGACAGCAGGAACGCGCCCATGCTTGCGGCCATGCCGATGCAGATCGTGCTCACATCGCACTTGACATACTGCATCGTGTCATAGATCGCCATACCGGCCGTGACACTGCCGCCGGGGCTGTTGATGTAAAACTGGATGTCCTTATCCGGATCCTGCGACTCCAGATAAAGCAGCTGCGCCACGATCAGGCTGGCGGTCGAGTCGTTGACCTCCTCCGAAAGCATGATGATGCGATCATTGAGAAGGCGGGAAAAAATATCGTAGGAGCGCTCTCCGCGGGAGGTCTGCTCCACAACATAAGGTACCAGGCTCATTGAATCTACTCTCCTTTACATATCCATTTGTGTCGGGCGGTCTGCACAGCAGGCCGCCCATTTATACATCCAAGAGAGCATAACCACGAAATGCTCGTTTTATTCCTCGGTGTTCTCTTCCTTTTCCTCAGTCTCTTCAACCGGCTTGGGCTCGACCGCAACAGCGCTCTCGCAGATGAGGTCAGCAGTCTTGCGCTCGATCATGTCCTTGCGCAGCGCATCGGCGGGGATGGAGCTCTTGACGTCGTCCACAGGCATGCCGTAGGACTCGGCGACCTTGGCGTACTCGGCCTCCACTTCCTCGTCCGTGACAGCCACTTCCTCAGCCTTGGCAACCTCATCGATCATCAGGCTGATGCGGAGCTGACGCTCGGCGGAGGGTCTGGTGGTGCGGCGGAAGTCATCCATGCTCATGCCCATCATGCCGATGTACTGCTCAAGCGGAATGCCCTGCGCGGCGAGATTCTGGCCGTACTCCTCGATCATACGCTCGTGCTTCTCATCGATCATAGCATCGGGCAGGATCATCTCGGCGTTCTCCGCAGCCTTGCTCAGAACAGCATCACGGAAATCGCGCTCAACGGCGGTCTTGCGCGTCTCCTCCATAGAGGTGCGCACGCTCGCCTTATACTCGTCAAGCGTATCAAACTCGCTGACGTCCTTGGCAAACTCATCATCCAGCTCGGGCAGCAGGGTCTCCTTAACCTCTTTGCACGTCACGTGGAACACGGCATCCTTACCGGCGAGATCAGCATGATACTCCTCGGGGAAGGTGACGCAAACGTCCTTTTCCTCGCCGGCGCTCAGACCAACAACCTGCTCCTCAAAGCCGGGGATGAAGGTGCCGGTGCCAAGCTTCAGGCTGAAATCAGAGCCCGTGCCGCCGTCAAAGGCCACGCCGTCAATCGTGCCGACAAAATCGATAACCGCGGTGTCGCCCATCGCAGCAGCGCGCTCGACGGTCTGAATGCGGGAATTGCGGTTGCGCACGCGTTCGATCTCGGCATCAACGGCCTCGTCCGCGATCTCGATCTTCTCTTTTTCAACTTCAAGGCCCTTGTACTCGCCGAGCGTAACGGCGGGATACAGCGCGATCTCAAAACCAAGGGTGAGAACCTTCTCATCAGAGACATCCATGTCCGTGATGGAGGGCATGCCGACCATCTCGAAGCTCTCCTGCTCAACGGCAAAAGCGAGCGCGGTGGGGGCGATATCCTCGGCCGCGTCATTATAGAACACGTCCGCACCGTACATTCCCTCGACGACCATGCGGGGCGCCTTGCCCTTGCGGAAGCCGGGCACAACGATCTGCTTCTTGGCCTTCAGATACGCAGCGTTAACGGCTTTTTCGAACTCATCCTTGTCGATCTCGACCTGGAAAGTTGCGGTGTTGTTTTCTTTCTTTTCAACGTTCTTGACAATCATGGGACTGCTTCCTCCTATTTTAATCGGCAGACCGATTTTTTCTATATTTTTGTCGGCTGACCATAAAAACACAGCATATAGTATAACAGAGCCCGACACAAAATGCAAATGAAATCTGACTGAACTTGGCGCCGGGATCAAATTTTTCTGCAGAAATTGCCGGATTTTTCAATCCAGAATCTTCACAGGGGTGAAATTCACATGGTCTGCAGAGACCAGCATGTGCCGCGTGCCCTGATATTCGCCTTCAAACGCGAATTTTCGCGCCGCGCCGTGCAGGTGACCGGAGGCGCAGATACGCACATCGTAGCGCTGCAGCAGAGCCATCATTTCCGGGCAAACGTAGCGGCCGTATTTCGGCGGATAGTGCAAAAAGACATACTTTTCGCGTTCTCCGGCCGCTTTCAGACTGGTCTCCAGCCGCATGAGCTCGCGTGAGAGCATCTTGCGATCATGCTCGTTTCCCCGCTCTTCCTCAAAAAACCATCCGCGGGTTCCGCAGATTGCGGCGCTCTCTCCGTAAAAATAGCAATTATTGTGCAAAAATGAAATATTTTCGATTCCAAGCTCCTGCATTCGCGCACTTGCTTTGCTCGCCGTAGACCACCAATAGTCATGGTTGCCTTTGAGAATGATCTTCCGCCCCGGAAGCCCGGAGATAAAGCGAAAATCCTCTGCTGCATCCGCAAGACTCATTGCCCAGCTTATATCTCCGCAGATCACGCAAACATCGTCACTGCGCAGGCTGGAAAAGCCTTCACGCAGTTTTTCCACATAGTTCTCCCATGCGCCGCCGAAAACATCCATGGGTTTCTCGGCGGAAAATGACAAGTGCAGATCTCCAATGGCATATAAAGACATATTCCCTCCGCATAGCCGCGTTCCGGCGCGGCATACTATTCCCGAAGTCAAATGTGAAGGAGAAGAAGAATGAGCGATTCGAAGCGATACAGCGAATGGCTTCACGGCGTCGGCTGCGACGTCACCAACTGCCGCTACAACGGCTGTCACATGGGCGCGGGCTGCACCTGCCATGCCGAGCATATCGACGTGCGCAATGAAAGCGCCATGCGCAAGGGCGAGACCTTCTGCGCCACCTTTGAGCCGAAGGCCGGCATCTGAGGCATTTCCCGGGAAATCATGGCGGAACTTCGGTTCCGCCATACATAATTTCAGGACAGATAGTTTTCCACGAGCGCGGACATGTCCGCTTTGGAAACACAGCCGCCAAAACGGACCGGCAATTCATTCAGCCCGCGAAGCGGCACCGGGATGCTTGTTCCGCTCAGCTCGGCAAGTGTCTCCAACAGCCGGCCTTCCGGCGCACTCCCGCCGAGTGCATCCAGCACGTCGGAGGCAAACTTATAGGGATTTGCCGTGGACACCACCACGCAGGGGCGCTTCTCCCCTGTCTTCTCCCGATAATCCTCCAAAACACGCGCGGCAACAGCCGTGTGCGGGTCAATGAGGTAGTCATGCGCGCGGAACACCGTAGCGATTGTTTCTTTTGTGCGCGTATCGTCACAGCAGCCGGCGCTGAGCGTTTCCTGCACGCCCTGACGGACTGCATCGGAAACGGTATAGCAGCCGTCCTCCGACAAAGCTTCCATATAGGCGCGCACCTCGCTGTCGCTGTCAGAGAGCAGCATCAGCAAGCGCTCGAGATTGCTGGAAACGAGAATATCCATCGACGGGGAGATCGTCGTAAGGAAACTGCGGTTGCGGTTATATACGCCCGTGTCGATAAACTCCGTAAGCACATCGTTGGCATTGGACGCGCACAAAAGCCGCCCGACCGGCAGCCCCATCCGCTTGGCATAGTATCCGGCGAGGATGTTGCCGAAATTGCCCGTCGGCACGCAAAAGTCCAGCTTTTCTCCGCAGCGAAGCTTGCCGGCGCTGACATAGTCGCAGTATGCGGAGAAATAATATACGATCTGCGGAAGGAGCCGACCCCAGTTCATGGAGTTGGCAGACGAGAGAAAAACATGATTTCCATCCAGCCGTTCCGCAAGTGCCTTATCCCCGAAGATCTTCTTCACACCGGTCTGTGCATCGTCAAAGTTTCCTTCAACAGCGGAAACCAGCACGTTATTTCCCTTCTGCGTGACCATCTGCAGTTTCTGCATTTCGGATACGCCGTCCTGCGGATAGAAGACCACAACGCGCGTGCCGGGCACTTCACAAAAGCCTTCCAGCGCAGCCTTGCCGGTGTCACCGGAGGTCGCCGTGAGGATGCAGACGCTGCGCTGTTCGCCGCACTTTTTCAGCGAAGCCGTCAGCAGATGAGGCAGCATTTGCAGCGCCATGTCCTTGAATGCACAGCTCGGCCCGTGCCAAAGCTCCAAAAAGGCCGTCTTCTCGTCCAGAAAACGCAGCGGTGCCGGGCTTTCCGTCTCAAAGTTATCGCCGTAGGCCTGCTCCGTCATCTCGCGCAGCTCTTCTTCGCTGAATTCATCGAGATAAAGGCCCATGATATAGGTTGCCCGCTCCCGATAATTTACCTCACAAAGCGCTTCCAGCTTTTCCGCAGAAACCTGCGGGATGCACTCCGGAATATACAAGCCCCCGTCCGGCGCGAGCCCGTCCGAAATGGCTCTCGACGCTGTAACGCGGCGGTTTTTGTCTCGTGTTGAATAATACAGCATTATGGTTTCCTCTTTCTAAAACGCGTTCTCAAAGTGTTGAAACACCGGCTCTTTCGTCAGAAGTCCCTCCGGCGCATAGACCTCCATCACATCAAAGCGCGGCTGCTTCTTTGTCGGATTGGCGCTCAGCCAGCTCTCCGCCGCCAGACGGATCCGTCTTTGCTTATGCGGCGTCACAAATTCACGCGCTTGTGCAAAATCCGCGTTCCGGCGCATTTTGACCTCCACGAACGCAATATAATTCCGGTTTTCGGCAATCAGATCTATTTCCCCAAAGCGCGTGGTGTAGTTCATGCCCACGATCTTCCAGTGTCTTTTGCGGAGATATTCCGCCGCACGCTCCTCGCCCCAGCTTCCAAGCAGCCTCTTGTCCATTGTCACAATCGACACCTCAGTGCATCTTCTTTAGAAACGTCAGGCGATGAATCGGCGACGGGCCATACTCCCGCAGCGCAGCATAGTGCGCCTTCGTACCGTATCCCTTATGCTGGGCGAAGCCGTATTCGGGGTATTTTTTGTCCATCTCCAGCATCACCCTGTCACGGGAAACCTTTGCCAAAACAGAGGCCGCGGCAATGCAGGCGCATTTGGCATCCCCACCGATGACGGTTCTCGACGGAAATGCAATCCCCTCGTTCCGGTTGCCGTCAATCAGGCAGAGATCCGGCTGAAGCGGCAGCTTTTCAATCGCGCGGTTCATGGCAAGATAGGTCGCGCGGAGTATATTCATTTCATCAATCTCCGCTTCACTCGCAACACCGATGCCAAAAGCCACCGCTTCGCGTTCGATGACGGAAAACAGCGCTTCGCGCCTCTTCTCCGTGAGCTTTTTGGAATCATTGAGTCCATCAATCACGCAAGACTCCGGCAAAATCACAGCTGCAGCATAAACCGGGCCCGCCAGAGGTCCCCGTCCTGCTTCATCCACACCGCAGATGAGCCGAAGCCCCTCCGCACGCAGCGAGTTTTCCATCTCGTAAAGGCTCATGCCTCCGCCTCCGGACGCTCCAGCGAGATGCGCCCAAGCACACCGCCGCGGAATTCGTCAAGCAGCACACAGGCCATGCGTTCCGTATCGTACACGCCGCCGGGAAGCAGGAATCCGCGCTTTTTCGCCGCCATCTCCAAAATCTCCATCCCGCTCATCTCCGGCGTCGGCGCAAACTTGTAGCGCCGCTCGATACTGTCAGAATAATGTTCCCGCAAACGGAGGAAAAGATTCGCCGCAAGCGTTTCTCTGTCCATAATTTCATCTCGAATCGCGCCGGTGAAGGCGAGATTCTCCCCGACGGTCT
The DNA here is from genome assembly GCA_017522015.1 of Oscillospiraceae bacterium. Classification (GTDB taxonomy): domain Bacteria; phylum Bacillota; class Clostridia; order Oscillospirales; family Oscillospiraceae; genus SIG483. The sequence goes on from JAFXAW010000022.1 coordinate 71,632, forward strand.
GGCTGTCAAAGCGCGGCCAAAGGATGCCGGGGGTGTCCAGAAGCTCCAGCCCGGCGTCTACGGTAATCCACTGCTTCCCACGCGTCACGCCTGGCCTATCCGAAGCAACGGCTGCCTTTCTGCGCGCAACCTTGTTGATAAATGTAGATTTTCCGACGTTCGGAATGCCAAGAACCATAAGCCGCAGCGGACGGTTCTCCTGCCCTTTTGCAGCATATGCCGCGATTTTATCTTTGAGCAGTGCCCGTACTGCGTTCGAAAATGCATTGATGCCCTTTCCGCTCTTCGCGTCTGTCTCCATCACACTCAGACCTGCATTTTTCCAATACTTCCGCCATGCCGCTGTGACAGCGGGGTCGGCGAGGTCTGTACGGTTCAGCACAAGCAGCCGCGGCTTGTTGCCGCACAGCTTATCCACATCCGGATTGCGGCTGGAATATGGGATGCGGGCATCCAGAATCTCGCACACCGCGTCCACAAGCTTTAGATTGCTCTCAATCATGCGCTGGGCCTTGGCCATGTGGCCGGGAAACCAGTGCAGCTCTATCTCATATCCTGTGTTTTCATTCATAATCCGGCCTCCCAAGGAACTTAAAATCCCGCAGCGGAAGAAAGACAATATAGCCCCTTCCGATGATATAACGTGTGTCGACACAGCCGAGGAATTCGCTTCGGCTGTCCGTCGATTCATTCCGATTGTCTCCCATGACAAATACGCAGCCTTCCGGCACTGTAATCTCACCCTTGAAATCCAGCGGCCGCAGCGTTGGGGCGTTCACGTAATCCTCCTCCAGCGCCTCTCCGTCCACATAGACGATTCCCTGCTCAAAGTCAATGCGCACAGTCTGAAATTCCGTGGCAATGACGCGCTTGACAAGGGAGCGCTCGTCAAAGCTTTCCTTGCGGAACACAACGATGTCCCCCTGCTTCGGCTTATAAAACAAATTGGAGGTGATGATACGGTCCCCCTCATGCAGCGTCGGCAGCATGGAAGACCCGACCACGCCCACGATGCGCGCGGCAAAGATGAAAATCAGCACGCACACAAGAATCGCCGTGACAATGCAGCGCAGCCAGTCATAGATCTCAGATCGCGTTTTCTTCGTCGCGGCCTCACTTTCAGGTACATTATCGGGAAGTTTCATTTCGTCCATGCTATGCCTCCGAAACATACAATACCGGTAATCCGGACGTCAGACGACTGCAAGCGCCTGACAAAATCCTATAATGGTCTATCTTAATATTTTACTATATTATTTCCCCTTAGTCAACAAAAAGGACCGGGGCAACAAAACCCCGGTCCTTATATGCAGCACAGAGCTTACTTGCTCATGTTCATCTGCGCAGCGACCTCAGCCGCGAAATCCTCTTCCTTCTTCTCAATGCCTTCGCCCTTCAGGAAGCGCACGGCATCAACAAACTTGACGCTGCCGCCAAGCTCCTTGGCAGCTGCGGCAATATACTTCTCCACGGTCATGGAGCTGTCCTTGACGTACTCCTGCTGGAGCAGGCAGTTCTCCTCGTAGAACTTGTTCATCTTGCCGATGACAATCTTCTCCTTGACCTGCTGCGGCTTGTCAGCCATCTTCGGATCCTGATCCATCAGCGCGAGCGCGATCTTCTTCTCCTGCTCGAGGATCTCCTCGGTCACGAGGCTCTTGTCCCAGAAGCGGGGATTCAGAGCAGCGATCTGCATGGCAACGTTCTTGCCGATCTCAGTGGCATCAATGTCGCCCTCGACAGCGAGGTTGACCAGAACGCCGATCTTGCCGCCGGCGTGCACGTAAGCAACGCTGGTGTTCTCGCCGTAACGCACGAAGCGACGGATCTGCAGGTTCTCACCGATGGACATGACCTTCTCGGGGATGATCTCAGCAACGGTCAGCTCGGAGTTCGGATACTTGCACTGCAGCAGCGCATCCACATCCGCCGGATTGTCCTTCAGAACAACCGTGCAGACATCCTTAACAAAGTTGACGAAGGGCTCGCTCTTCGCGCAGAAGTCGGTCTCGCAGTTGACTTCCACAACAGCACCGGCACCGCAGCAAGCGCAGACATCGGCGTACGCCATGCCCTCAGCAGCAATACGGCTGGCCTTCTTGGCAGCCTTGGCCAGGCCCTTTTCACGCAGATACTCAACAGCCTTGTCCATATCGCCGTTGGTCTCAGACAAAGCCTTCTTGCAATCCATCATACCGACGCCGGTCATTTCGCGCAGGTTCTTTACATCAGCAGCAGTAAATGCCATTTTTCAATTTCCTCCCATTTGTAGTCTGTAATCAAAAACGCACATAAGGCCGGGGGCTCATGCCCCCGGCACTTAATTGTATACGCTTACTCGGCGCTCTCCGCTTCAGCCTTGACTTCCGGCTCTGCAGCAGCTTCCGCCGCATCCTGGCCCTGACGGCCTTCCTGCACGGCGTTGGCCATGGTCGCAGAGATCAGGCGGATCGCACGGATCGCATCGTCGTTGCCGGGGATGACATAGTCGACCTCGTCCGGGTCGCAGTTGGTGTCCACGATCGCAACGATCGGGATGTGCAGCTTGCGCGCTTCCGCGATGGCGTTGTGCTCCTTGCGCGGGTCGACAACGAACAGCGCGCCGGGCAGACGCTTCATCTCTTTCACGCCGCCAAGATACTTCTCAAGCTTGGCCATCTCGCCCATGTGCTTCATGACTTCCTTCTTGGGAAGCATGTCAAAGGTGCCGTCCTCCTGCATCTTCTTGAGCTGAGCCAGACGGTCCACGCGGGTACGCATGGTCTTGAAGTTGGTCAGCATGCCGCCGAGCCAGCGAGCGTTGACATAGAACATGCCCACGCGCTCCGCCTCTTCACGGACGGCGTCCTGCGCCTGCTTCTTGGTTCCGACGAACAGAACACTCTGTCCGTTTTCCGCCAGAGAGCGAACGAAGGAATAAGCATCCTCGAGCTTCTTGACGGTCTTCTGCAGGTCGATGATATAGATGCCGTTGCGCTCCATATAGATGTACTCTGCCATCTTGGGGTTCCAGCGGCGGGTCTGATGTCCGAAATGAACACCGGCCTCCAGAAGCTGCTTCATAGATACGACTGCCATTGTTTGTTTTCCTCCTTAATTTGTTATTACCTCCGGCGGGATCTGCCACATGCTGCCCAGCTTTCGCCACATTGGGCGCACATGTCCCCCATCCGTGCGTAATGCCTTGGTATTATAGCAAAATCTGCATTCTGCTGTCAAGATAAAATCTTACATTTTTGCATTCATTTTGCCCGAATTCTGCGGCAAAATGCGCAATTATTACTTGCTCTGCGGCTTAAGAACCAGATTGACCAGCTTGCCCTTGGCAACGATCGTCTTGACCAGCTCCATGCCCTCCATGAGACGCTGAATCTTCGCGTCCGCGCAGGCAGCCTTCACGATGTCCTCATCAGAGGCGTCCGCCGCGACCGTGACGGTGGCTTTGAGCTTACCGCCCACCTGCACGGCGACCTCTTTCGTCGAAGCGACCGTCTTGCTCTCGTCATAAACCGGCCAGCTCTGTTCGCAGGCAAGACCTTCAAAGCCCTGAATCTCCCAAAGCTCCTCCGCAATGTGCGGCGCGAAGGGAGAGAGCATCACGAGCAGCTCACGCATATCCGCACGGCTCGGCTTCACGTCATAGAACTGATTGACAAGCGTCATGAGCTGCGCGATGGCGGTGTTGAACTTCATGTTCTCAATGTCGTCGCCAACTTTTTTGATTGTTCTGTGCAGCTCAGCCTCATTCTCGGGCGTATGTGCATCACCTTCCAGTCGGCCATCCGCAAGATTCCAGATTCTGTCGAGGAAACGCTTGCAGCCCTTAACCGCATTGGAGGACCAGGCAGCAGCCTTCTCAAAGTCACCGACGAACATGATGTAGGTGCGCATGGTGTCCGCGCCGTAGAGCGCCACAATGTCGTTCGGGTTGACGACATTGCCGCGGCTCTTGCTCATCTTTTCGCCGCCCTCGCCAAGGATCATGCCATGGCTGGTGCGCTTCTGATAGGGCTCCTTGGTGGGCACGACGCCGATGTCATAAAGGAACTTATGCCAGAAACGGCTGTAAAGCAGGTGCAGCGTTGTGTGCTCCATGCCGCCGTTGTACCAGTCCACAGGACTCCAGTAATCAAGCGCTTCCTTGGAGGCAAGCGCCTCATTATTGTGCGGATCCATGTAACGCAGGAAGTACCAGCAGCTGCCGGCCCACTGCGGCATGGTGTCCGTCTCGCGCTTGGCGGGGCCGCCGCAGTGCGGGCAGGTCGTGTTCACCCAATCGGTCATCTTGGCAAGCGGGCTCTCGCCATTGTCCGTAACCTCATAGCTCTCCACTTCAGGCAGAAGCAGCGGCAGCTCCTGCTCGTCGATCGGGACCCAGCCGCACTTCTCGCAGTAAACAAGCGGAATCGGCTCGCCCCAGTATCGCTGGCGGGAGAAGACCCAGTCACGCAGCTTGAAGTTGACCTTCGGAACGCCGATACCCTTTTCCGTTACCCACTGCTTCATGGCCGGGATCGCTTCTTTGACCGTCAGGCCATTGAGGAAGTCGGAATTGACCATGATGCCGGTATCGTCCTTGATCGCAAAGGCTTCCTTTGTAATATCGCCGCCGCTCACGACTTCCACGATCGGCAGATTGAACTTCGTTGCAAAATCCCAGTCACGCTGATCGTGGCCGGGCACGCCCATGACGATGCCGGTGCCGTAGCCCATCAGGACGTAATCGGAAACATAGATCGGGATGTTCTTCCCTGTCACGGGATGCACAGCGTCAATGCCCATCAGGCGAACGCCGGTCTTTTCTTTGTTGAGCTCGCTGCGCTCGAAATCAGACTTGCGCGCCGCCTGCTCGATGTAAGCGCTGACCTCTTCGCGATTCTCAAGCTGATCCAGCCACTTTTTCAGGTACGGATGCTCGGGAGAGAGGACCATATAGGTCACGCCGAAGAGCGTGTCGCAACGGGTGGTGAACACCGTCATATCGTCACCGGTCGTGGCGGCGAAGCGCACTTCCGTACCCTCGCTGCGTCCGATCCAGTTTCTCTGCTGAATCTTGACGCGCTCGATGAAATCCACATCGTCCAGATCGTCGATCAGTCTGTCCGCATACTTGGTGATCGCCAGCATCCACTGGCTCTTCTCCTTGCGGATGACCGGGCTGCCGCAGCGCTCACAGCCGCCGTCCACGACTTCCTCGTTTGCCAGCACGCACTTGCAGGAGGTGCACCAGTTCACGGGCATGGAGGCCTTATAGGCCAGCCCCTTTTTGAAAAGCTGCAGGAAAATCCACTGCGTCCACTTATAATAACTCGGATCGGTGGTGTCCACAACGCGGTCCCAGTCGAAGGAATAGCCGAGCATGCGCAGCTGCTTGGTGAAGTTTGCGATGTTCTCCTCCGTCACCTTTGCGGGATGGATATGGTTTTTAATCGCATAGTTCTCGGTCGGCAGGCCAAAGGCGTCAAAACCGATAGGGAAAAGAACATTGTAGCCGTCCATACGTCTCTTGCGGGCGACCACGTCCATGGCCGTATACGGTCTTGCATGTCCGACATGGAGGCCCTGTCCGGAGGGATAGGGAAACTCCACCAAAGCAAAGAACTTCGGCTTCTCACTGCCGTTTTCGCAGGCATAGGTTTTGTGTTCCAGCCAATACTCCTGCCATTTCTTTTCAATTGCTGAAAAATCGTATTTCACTTTTCTCTCTCCCCGATTATTGATGGCCAATCGAATCCAATCTCAAGCGGGTCCGTCGGCAAATTGTATAAGCCCTTATTGGGGGCCCAAAAGGGACGAGATGTCGATCTTCTCCGCATCTCCCCACAGATGTTCCAAATTATAGAATTTGCGCATTTCGTCCAGGAACAGGTGCACGACAACGCAGCCGAAATCCAGCAGCGTCCACCCGCTCGTTCGATAGCCCTCGCGGCTCAGCGGCGGCTCATCCGCTTCGGAAAGCACCCTGTCAACCTCTTCAGAGAGCGCTTTGAGCTGCGTCATGGAATTCGCCGTGCAAATCACGAAATAGTCCGCGATTGATGTGATCTTCCCGGTATACAGCACCTGAATGTCCACAGCCTTTTTGCTATCCAGGGCCTGTACCACTTTTTCGGCAACCTGGGTCGGTGTCATCATCATTGGTATCCCCCTATTTTGCATTTCAATCTCTCGGGATCATCGGAAGCTCCGCAATCCCGTCAACTATATTTATCATTCCTAAGAACTTGAATTCAATTGCGAGATATACGCATTGTAATCAAGGAATGAATCCGTACCGTAGTATGCCCCGGCGCTGGTATATACGTCACCATTTTGATAGACCAGATAGTTCATATTGGCAGCGCTCAGTTCCACATTGAACGGATTGAAGCCCTGATTGACAATCGGAACCCATTGTTCGCTCAGGATAAAGTAATACGCGCCGCCCTTAACCATCTGCCCCTCGCCCGGGAGCGTGTAGAAATGGATATCCTCTGAATCGATCTTCAAAAACTCTTCGATCAGAAACGCGATATTTGCCGCCGACAGATTCGTTTCGACATATTCCTCCACAATATTCAGAAGCTGCGGCAAATTCGGGATGTTCTTCAGCCGGAGCATTTGCTTTGCAACCGACAAAAGGAAATCCTGCTGCGTATTGATTCTGCCAAGGTCTGCATTCAGATATCCGGAGCGAAACCGCACAAGCTGAAGCGCCTTTTCCCCGTCCAGATGCTGGTATCCCTGATTCAAATCAATCAGAAAGTCTTGGTCGGGGATATACTCATGCATATCGATCGGCACATCATAGTCCACACCGCCGATGCAGTCCACAATCTTGACAAAGGCCTCCATGTCCACGATTGCATAGTTCTCATCGATGTTGTAGCCGACAAGATGACCAACCTCACGTCGAAGACTTGCAATGTCATTGCCAGAGCTGGCATAAACGGAGTTGATGCGCTTGATCTTCCACGGAACATTGACCTGCGTATCACGCGGAATGTTGACAACATTCAGTGTGTGATCCACTGTGTCCAAAACGCCGTAAATGATGGTATCCGTATTGCCAAAGCCGTTGTCCGAGCCGACAATCAGGAAGGTGTAGGTGCCGTTTTTACGTCCGTTATCATTATACTTCGGGCCGTCCGGGTTTTGTGAGCCCGCGCCCTGCGGTTGATTCGGGTCGGATTCATAAAGACCGGAGTCTCCACCCTCCGTTGAACCGCTGTGCGGCGTATGAATTGAGCCCGCCTGAACCTCCGGCGGCTCACGCCAGAGCTTATATGCAACGAACAGGCCGGCCAGCAGCGCAAGAATCACAATCAGCACGACCAGCAAACCACGGCCTCTGCGGCGCTTCGGGCGCTTCTCTTCTTGCGGCTGACTTTGTACTCGCTCCTCAGCGGCAGCATATACCGCTTCGAGCTTCTGCGCGTGCGCGCCAAGTTCCGGCTCTTCGTTTATATCACGTTCATGATTGTCATCATAAAACTTCATAAGACCCTAACCTGTCTTTCACAAAGAACATGTCCCGCATCATTTGGTTTATTCCGTGCGGCATATCTCTCTCATGGCATCCAACGCTTCCAACGAATTTACATGCGGGCTGATGCCATAGCTGCGCAGATCCTCCAGACTCATTTCCAGACCAAGGATCATCGCTGCATCCAGATCGCTTTCCGCGAGGGCACGCAGCTTCTCAACTCCGGGAAAATCCCGGTTCGGCTCAATATAATCCGCCATATAAATCACTTTTTCAAGCAGTGTCATCCCGGCGCGTCCGGTCGTATGCCAGCGGATCGCATCATATACCGCATCCGAAACGCCGAAGCGTTCGCGGGCAAACGCAGCGCCTGTTTTTGCATGGAGCAATTTGGCATTCTCTGCTTCAGACGTATCGTTTATAATACCATATCTTTCACACAATAGCAACTGTTCATTCAGATCAAGTTTCTTTGTGATGTCATGCAGGATTGCAGCTTCCGCGGCATCCTCAACATTCGCACCCCAGCGCTCGGCAAGGTGCACCGCCGTAAGCTCCGTACCCCGAACGTGGGGAATGCGGTTCGGTTTCAGGCAGGCATAGCTTTGCGCACGCAGCCATTCCGGCTCAGGCTTTGCGCCGTAGCAACGCAGGCGAATAATCTCCGCATACACCGCTTCCGGCAAATCCGCCGGCTTCTTCGCCTCGGCCAAAGCCGCACGCAGATCGGTCGAGGATGCGTCAATCGGCGGAAACGGCACAAATGTGATCCTTGCTCCGAATTTTTCGCGCAGCTCGTCCACAGCCGGCGCAATGACCTTCTCATCGCCTTCGGCACGGCAAAACACCGCAAGCGCGCAATTTTGCAGAATCGTCTCAAAGGCATACCACGATGTAAAAGAGGCGAGCATATCCGTGCCCAGAAGCAGAAAGAACTCTGCATCCGGAAATTGAGCCCGAAGCTGGGAAACCGTATCCGCCGTATAGCTGACCTCTTCCCTTTCCAGCTCCAGCGTGGAAACGCGTGCATGCGCAACAGGAGAGAACGCCAGCTCACACAGCACCGCCCGCTCTGCCGGAGTCGGACTGTTCGCCGAGAGGGTTTTGTGCGGCGGTTCTCTTGCCGGCATGATGATGAGCTCATCAAGCGAAAGGCACTTCACCGCGTTTTCCGCTGCATGAACATGTCCCGCATGCGGCGGGTTGAAACTGCCGCCGTAAATTCCGATTCTCATTTCTTTGCTTTGACCAACTCGATTTTGGGCTCTCTTTCATTGCGCTTGTAAAGCACAAATTTGCTGCCGATGACCTGCACGACCTCGCTTTTCGTCGCATCGGCAAGCTCCTCCGCCGCGCCGCGGGGGCTGAGCATGGAGTTCTCCAGAACCTTACCCTTGATGAGCTCGCGCGCTTTGAGCGCGTCGGCCGTCTGTTTGATAATATTCTCCGAGATGTCTCCTTTTCCGATGTGGATAATCGTGTCCTCCGCAGCTGCGAGCGAGCGAAGCTGGGCACGCTGTTTACTTGTGAGCGGCATTGTATTCCCTCAATTCTTTCTTAAACTCGTCAAGCGCTTTCGCGCGATGTGAAATTGCATTCTTAACCTCCGGCGCGATCTCTCCCATGGACAGGGAAAAACCTTCCGGCAAAAAAACAGGATCATAACCGAAGCCGAGACTGCCCCGCGACTCGCGCAGAATCTCGCCCTCGCATTCCCCTCTTGCCCGCAGCACGTCACCGTTCGGCAGCGTGCAGCAGATGCAGGAGACGAATCTCGCGCTGCGATTCTCTACGTTCTCCAGCTTGGAGAGCAGATAGTCGTTGCGCATTTCGTCCGTATCCTCATGGTTTCCGGTATAGCGGGCGCTGTAGACGCCCGGCTCTCCGTCCAGTGCATCGACGCACAGGCCGGAATCGTCCGCGATGGCGGCCTCCCCCGTCGCCTGCGTGACGGCAATCGCTTTCAGGTAAGCATTCTCCTCAAAGGTTTCGCCGTTCTCGTCAACCTCAAAATCGCAGCCGGCCTCTCTCTGCGAGAGAACCTCAATGCCGGTGTCAGCCAGGATTGACTGCAATTCCAACAACTTTTTTCGGTTATTGGATGCTAAAATCAAACGTTTCATTGCAGCAGCGCCTCCACAAATCCCGCGACCTCAAAGGGCATCAGGTCGTCAATCTGTTCTCCAACGCCGATATATTTCACCGGCAGCTTCATCTCGTTTGCGATCGCAAAAACGATTCCGCCCTTCGCCGTGCCGTCCAGCTTTGTCAGGACGATGCCGGTGAGGCCTGCGGTCTCCTGGAACTGTCTGGCCTGTATAAGACCGTTCTGTCCCGTCGTGGCGTCGAGCACAAGCAGCGTCTCCACGTCGGCATCCGGCAGTTCTCTGGAAATGACGCGGCGGATTTTGTTCAGCTCGTTCATCAGATTTTGCTTGTTGTGCAGACGTCCCGCCGTATCACAGATCACAACGTCGCTCCCGCGCGCCTTGGCAGCGGAAATGGAGTCAAACACAACGGCGGCCGGATCGCTGCCCTCCTCGTGACGCACGAAATCCGACTTCGAGCGCTCCGCCCAGATGCCGAGCTGCTCGGCGGCCGCAGCGCGGAAGGTATCTCCAGCGCAAAGCAGGACCTTTTTGCCTTCCGCCGCAAGAAGTGCGGAAAGCTTGCCAATCGTGGTCGTCTTGCCGACGCCGTTGACGCCAACAACCAGAATAACGGAAGGCTTTGTCCCGAGACGCAGTCCGCGCTCGCCGATGTCGAGCTTATCCCGCAGAATTTCCGCGAGCGCATTTTTGACCTCAGCCCCGCCGCGAATGCCGCGCTCCTTGACGACTTTCCGCAGCTCATCAACCGCCTCGGTCGCGCATTCCACACCCGCATCCGCGAGGATCAGCGTCTCCTCCAGCTCATCAAAAAACTCCTCATTCTCACCCGTGAATGCAGCAAACATGCTGTTGAGTGAGATCGCCATATTCTGCCGTGTACGGCTGAGTCCTTGCTTGATCTTATCAAAGAATCCCATACGTTTTGTATCCTCTCCTGCGCAAAGCGCTTGCTTTCCGAATCCTAAACTCCCTATGCCTCGATGGCTCTCTCCGCTTCTTCAAGGTCCACGTTCAAAACGGTGCTGACGCCCTTTTCCTGCATCGTGACGCCATAGAGCACGTCCGCTTCCTCCATCGTGCCGCGGCGATGCGTGATGACAATGAACTGCGTCTTTCCGGACATATTCCGCAAATAACCGGCAAAGCGTGCCACGTTTGCTTCGTCCAGCGCAGCCTCAATCTCATCCATGACGCAAAACGGCGTCGGACGCACCTTCATAATTGCAAAATACAGCGCGATGGCAACAAAGGCCTTTTCTCCGCCGGAGAGCAGGCTGATCGTGCTCAGCGCCTTGCCGGGCGGCTGGATCCGGATGTCAATGCCGCAATTGAGCACATCATTCTCATCCTCCAGCACCAGCGCTGCGCGTCCGCCACCGAACAGCTCCGTAAAGGTCTGTCGGAAATTCTCCTCAATCGCGCGGAACTGTGTCAGAAAAATCTCCTTCATTTCTTTCGTCAGGCCGGTAATAATGCCAAGCAGCTCATTTTTGGCCTGTTCCACATCCGTATACTGCTCTTTCAGGAACTGATAGCGCTCATTCACGCGCTCGTATTCCTCAATGGCGCCGATGTTCGGATTGCCGAGCGCTGTGATCTGCCGTTTGAGATCCGACACCTGACGCTGGCTCTTTTGCAGGTTTTCTATGTTCTGCCGAAGGGCCTGCGCGGCGCTGAAACTAAGCTCATAGTTATCCCAAAGCTTATCAACGATCTGCCGCTCTTCCATCTCGAAGGCCATCTTTTTCTGTTCAAGTCGGGCACAGAGACGCTCCATATCCAGCAGTTCGCGGTTCTTCTCCTGCCCCGCGCGCTCGTTTCTGGTGCGCTTACCCTCAAGCTCCATACGCAGTGTGACGGTTTCGCTGATGCGTGCTTTCAATTCCGCAATGCGTGCGGAATATTCAGCCAGCTGCTGCTCTTTAAGCGCGATGGATTCCGCCAGGCTCTCCCCCGTGGCTTCCAGCTCGCGAATCATTTCTTCACGCTGCGTGCTGTCGCCGGACAGGCTCTCGCAAAGTTCCTGCAGCTGCGCCGCTGCGGCAAGCGCCGCTTCCCGCTCGGTATAGAGCGAGGACAGCTCGCTGCGCAGTCCGGAGAGCTTCTCTGTCAGCTCCTCGCGGCGCTGCTCGTAATACGCGCTGCCGGCGCTGCGCTCCACCCACGCAACGTGGGTCTCCTCCCGCAGCGTCTCCGCGGCAGCCTGTTCTTTGCGCAAAAGCTCCATGCGCTCGCCGTTTTCCTTCAGATGGCGGCGAAGCGACTGCGCTTCCTTTTCCAGGTTATCCAGCGCTTCCTCCGCAGCGGCGAAGACAATCTCATCCTGCCTGACAAGCGCCTCGGCCTTGACCGCGGTCTCCTGCACGGCGCGAAGCTCCTCCTGCGCAACCTCCAGCGAATAGCGCAGTCCGTCAACCTCACGCTGCGCCTCGACGAGCTTGGCGTTTTCTTCCTTAATCCGCTTTTCCAGCGTCTCCCGCTGCACAAGAAGCCGGCTGCGCTCATTCGCTCTGGAAAGCACACCGGTGCCCTTTGCGCTTGAGCCGCCGGTCATCGAACCGCCGGCATTGATGATCTGACCGTCCAGCGTAACGATGCGGAAGCTGTTATTGTTCTTCCTGGCGATGCGCAGCGCAGCGCCCATATTCTCTGCCACGACCGTTCTGCCGAGCAGATTTGTCATAATCTCCGTATATTGTGCGTCAAAACGAACCAGCGAAAGCGCAAGTCCGTAGCAGCCGTCCTCATTGTTCGGCACACGGCTGAGCTTCTGACCGCGAATAACAGAAACCGGCAGGAAGGTTGCACGGCCGCTGTCGCGCTGTTTCAAAAACGCAATGGCGTCTCTGCCCCGTTCCTGATCGTCCACCACGATGTTCTGCATCGCGGCGCCAAGCGCCGTTTCGATCGCCAGCGTATAGCGGTCATCCGTTTCAATCAGCTTTGCTATCGGACCGTGAATGCCGTGCAGCACACCGTTATTGGCTGCATTGACGATCGTACGCACCGCCTTGGAGTAGCCCTCCATCTCCTTTTCCATCTCCGTGAGCATACGGATTCTTCCGTCCATACTCCTTGCGTCGATGGTAAGCTTTGTGCAGAGCTCCGTGCACTTTTTCAGGTTATCTTCCCGGCTTGTGAGACGAAGCCTGTAGCCGGAAATGCGGTTTTCCTGTTCCTTAACAAGCTCCTGCGCCTGACGAGCCTTTATGCGGTCGTCACGAATACGCGCTTCGATCTGTGAGAGCTTTTCCTCGGCCTGCTCTGTCTCATCCGCAATGGATGTCTCACGCGCTTTAAGCTCGTCCGTGGAATCCGAGAGCATGGACAGCGCAGTTACATGCCGGCTGATCTCGCTGGTCAGCTCAGACTCTTTGGAGACAAGCGCGGCAAGCTCTGCGCGCAGGTTGCTGCCCGTTTCGTTGTTCTCCCGCTCACTCTCTAACAACGCCGCCTGCTCATCGGTCAATTCTGCGCAGCGCAGCGCAATCTCCTCAATTCTCGCCTGATGGCCTGCGATCTGCGCACGAATGCCGTCCGCCCTGTCTGCGCGCTCGTCTATCTCACGCCGCAGACGTTCAATACTCTCGGCATTGTTGCTCTGGGTAACACGCAGCACCTTGGCCGCGCTGTCACACTCCGCAAGCGTCGTTTCCGTCTCACTGAGCAGTGCGCGGACACGCTCGGCCTCCACGTCGCACTCGCTCATCTTCTCGCTGTAATTCTCAGTCGCCTTATATATGGCATCCAGCTCCGCATGGGCTGCATCCAGATTCTGCTTTGCGGCGTTATAGTCGTTCTCCGCCGCGCCGGACTGCTCCCTGAGCCGGTCCAGGTTCTCCAGCCATACCGAAACCTCAACAACGCGCAGCTCGTCACGCAGCAGCAGATACTTCTTTGCCGTTTCAGACTGCTTCCGCAGCGGCTCGACCTGAAGTTCCACCTCATCGATCTTATCCTTGATGCGAAGGAGGTTCTCGTCCGTTTTTTCCAGCTTGCGCTCGGATTCCTCTTTGCTGTAGCGATAGCGGGAGATGCCCGCCGCTTCCTCAAAAATTTCGCGCCGATCCGTGCTCTTGGTGGAGATAATCTCGTCAATTCTTCCCTGCCCGATGATCGAATACCCGTCACGCCCAAGTCCGGTGTCCATGAGAAGGGCATGCACATCCCGAAGACGGACTGCCTCGCGGTTGATGAAGTACTCACTCTCGCCGCTGCGGTAATAGCGGCGCGTAATCATAACCTCGCTTGCTTCCATACTGAAGATGTGTTCCGTGTTGTCCACAACCAGCGTGACCTGCGCAAAGCCGAGCTTGCCGCGCTTTTCCGTGCCGCCGAAGATCACATCCTCCATCCTCGAGCCGCGAAGCGCACGGCTGCGCTGTTCGCCCATGACCCACAAAATTGCGTCCGAAATATTCGATTTTCCGCTTCCGTTCGGGCCGACAATCGCCGTGATGTCCTTCTCAAAGGTCAGCCGGGTCTTGTCCGGGAAAGATTTGAATCCCTGGATCTCAAGCGCTTTCAGATACATCGTGTCACCTCATAGTGCGATGGAAAATCATTAAATTTCAGTATATCCTATTTCCTGCCATTTTGCAACGAAAACTATCCTGTCATGCCAAAAAACAGCAAAATGAACAGCCGGTATTAACAGCAAAATACGGCACCGCCGGCAGCGCATCATTTCGCGCACATCCGGTTTTGCCGTATATTGCATCGCCTCGCCTATATCACTTCCGAAGCGCGGTGAGCGCCTCCCGGGCGGCAGCCTGTTCCGCTTCTTTCTTTGTGTGTCCGCTGCCCTTTCCGATCGCCTCGCCGTTGAGCAGCACCTGCGAGGTGAACACCTTATTGTGATCAGGTCCGCTCTCCGAAAGCAGCTCATATCCCAGCGTCTGCCCGCTATGCTGCTGCACAAGCTCCTGCAGCTGCGTTTTATAATCACCGACGCGCATTTCACGGCCGGAGTTCATTTTGACCAGGATATATTTGCGCACGAACTCCCGCGCCGCCTCCGCGCCGCCATCCAGATACATGGCCGCGAGCAACGCCTCCACTGCATCCGCCTGTATGCTGCGCCGCGTGCGCCCGCCCGTATGTTCTTCGCCGCGGCCGAGACGCAGGCATTCACCAAGACTGAGCTCCTGCGCAACCGAGGCCAATGCGTACTCGCAAACCAGCTCTGCACGCAGTCTGGTCATCTCGCCCTCCGGCATCTCCGTACAATGTGTGTAGAGATGCTGCGCGACAAGTACGCCAAGCACACTGTCGCCCAGAAACTCGAGCCGTTCATTGCTTACAGCGCCCTTATTGCGATTTTCATTGGCAAAGGAGCTGTGCGTCAGCGCGGTTTCCAGCAGCGTCTTATTGCGGAACTGATAGCCGATTTTCTCTTCCAGCTTTGTCATAGCAATCGTCCCCTTATATGAACGTTCACGCCGTCTTCATGTCGTCAATATGGTTTTCGATCTCGCGGATCACACCGGACTCCACAAACTGTTTGGCCTGCCGCACAGCACTGGAGATCGCGCGCGCGTCTGATGAGCCGTGCGCCTTGATGACCGCTTTGGATATGCCAAGCATCGGCGTTCCGCCGGTCTCTCCCGCGTCAAAAAGTTTCTTCAGCTTACGCAATTCCTTGCCGACAAGCAGCGCGCCAAGCTTGGAGATGATTGTGCTCATCAGGGACTGCTTGATCAGCTTCATCAGAAACAGCGCAGTTCCCTCAATGCCCTTGAGCAGGACATTGCCGGAAAAGCCATCCGTAACCAGAACATCCACATCCCCGGAAAAGACTTCCCTTGCCTCCACGTTTCCTACGAAGCGGATGCGTCCGTCCTCCGAGGCTTTCTGCAAGAGTGCGAAGGCCGTCTTTTGCAGCTCGCCGCCCTTGGTGTCCTCCGTGCCGATGTTGAGAAGCCCGACTTTCGGTTCCGGGCAGCCGAGGATCTGTTTGGAATAGAAAGAGCCCATAAAGGCAAATTGCAGCAGATATTCGGGCGTGCACTCCACATTCGCGCCGCAGTCAATCAGCACAACGCCAAAACTCTTGTTTGGCAGCACCGGCGCCATCGCCGCACGGCGAATGCCGCGGATGCGCTTGCCGATCAGCGTTGCGCCCGACAAAAGCGCGCCCGTACTGCCCGCAGACACAACCGCGTCGCCCTCGCCCGCAGCGAGCATACGCAGCGCGATCGTCATGGAAGCCTCTTTCTTCTCACGAATGGCCGTTGCCGGGTCGTCGTGCATATCAATTACGTCCGGCGCATGCACCACAGAGACTCTCTCGTTCTCCGCAGCGCCGCATTCGCGCAAGCAAGCGCGCACCTCGTCCTCACGCCCGACGAGCACAACGTCCACATCATAGGCGGAAACAGCCTGAACAGCGCCCTCTACAACCGCCGCAGGCGCATTGTCGCCGCCCATTGCATCCAGGATGATCTTCATGGTCTTCTTTCCTTTATCTCGTTAATGTTTGCAAGCGCGCGCTTGGAAATCTCCATGTTCTTGTTGCGCTTGCCTCTGACCTTATAGGACAGGGATTCCACGATCCCGAAGTTGATGTTCATCGGCTGGAAATTCACGACTGTTTCGTCCGAAACATAGGCCGCCAGTGCGCCGATGGCTGTTGCGCGCGGGAAGTCCCAGGGCTCTTCGCCCATTCGCTCCGCCGCCGTCTCCAGCGCGGCGAGCATTCCCGAGGCGCAGGACTCCACATAACCCTCCACACCGGTCACCTGTCCGGCAAAGCGGATGCGCTTATCGCTGCGCAGACGATAGTATCGGTCCAAAAGCCGCGGGGAGTCGATATAGGTATTTCTGTGCATCACGCCGTAGCGGACAAACTCCGCATCTTTCAGCGCAGGAATCATGGAAAAGACGCGCTTCTGCTCCGGGAATGCCAAATGGGTCTGGAATCCCACGATGTTATAGAGCGTACCCTGCGCATTGTCCCGGCGAAGCTGCACGACCGCATAGTTCTCGCGCTCGTTTCTCGGGTCCACCAGACCGACCGGCTTGAGCGGTCCGTAACGCATGGTGTCCTCCCCGCGCCGTGCCATAACCTCAATGGGCATGCATCCCTCGAAGACGCTTTCATCGTCAAAGCCATGCACATGCGCCTGACGCGCCGCAATCAGTTCCTTGTAAAATGCAAGGTATTCCTCCCGGGTCATCGGGCAGTTGATATAATCCGGCGTTCCCTTTCCGTAACGTGAGCCGAAAAAGGCGCTTTCCATGTCAATGCTCTCCATCGTGACGATGGGCGCTGCCGCATCAAAGAAGTTGAGAAACTTCCCCTCCGGCATCATGCGCGCATACGCTTCGCACAAAGCATCGCTCGTGAGCGGTCCGGTTGCAAAGATCACGTCACCCTCCGGAATCTCCGTAACCTCTTCGGAAACAATCTCGATATTCTCGCAGGCTCTGATCTTTTCCGTGACCATGCGGGCAAAGCCCTCGCGGTCAACAGCCAGCGCACCGCCGGCTGCAACCTTTGTTGCATCCGCGCATTGCATAATCAGACTGTCGAGCTGCCGCAGTTCTTCCTTCAAAAGCCCAACGGCGTTGGTCAGTTCGTCGCTGCGCAGCGAATTGGAGCACACGAGCTCGGCAAACTCAGCCGTATGGTGGGCCGGCGACATCTTTTGCGGCCGCATCTCGATCAGTCGCACAGGAATGCCGCGTTTTGCAAGCTGCCACGCAGCCTCACTGCCGGCAAGCCCCGCGCCGACTACTGTAACAGGATTGTTGTTCATTTATTTCTTCTCCGCATCCGCCTTGCCGGCTGCTGTCTTTTTCGTCGCCTGCTTCTTTGCCGGCGCTTTTTCTGTTGCTCCCGCCTTTTTCGAAGAGGAAGCCGTCTTCTTTGTATACCCGCCGCGCTTTTCCACGGGCACGAAATCCGGACATTCTTCATTGATGCAGAAAGGCTTTTTCGCACCGCGTCCGGACTTTTTGAACATGGTCTTTCCGCAGCTCGGGCAATTGTCCTTGACCGGCACATCCCATGTCATGAAACCCACAATCTCCTGTCCGTCCGCGCCGACGCCCCGATAGGTGCAGTCGCGTCCCTTCTCACAGGCATAATAGGTGTTGCCCTTTTTGGACGTCCGCTTCAAAATGCGGCCGCCGCAGGCCGGGCAGGCGCCGGGCATCTCCACAACAAGCGGCATGGAGAAAGTGCACTCCGGGAAGCCCGGGCAGGCAAGGAACGGGCCGAAACGGCCGTTTTTGACAACCAGATTTTTCCCGCAAACCGGGCAGATCTCCTCGGACACCTCGTCCGGAACCCGAATCCGCTTACCCTCCAGCTTGCGCTCTGCCTCACGCATCTCCTCGGAAAATCCGCCGTAGAAGTCACTGAGGATGCTCTTCCAGCGGACCTTACCCTCTTCGACGTGGTCAAGTTTATCTTCCATTCCGGCGGTAAACTTGAGATCGACTATATCGGAGAAACAGTCCTCCATCAGCTCTGTGACGGTCTCTCCAAGGTTCGTCGGGCAAAGATACTTGCCCTCCTTGCGGACATACTGACGGCTGAGAATCGTGCTGATGGTGGGCGCATAGGTAGACGGTCTGCCAATCCCCTTTTCCTCCATCGCCCGGATCAAAGTCGCCTCCGTGTAGCGGGTGGGCGGCTGGGTGAATTTCTGCTCTTTCTTCAGCTTGACGAGCTGCACGACCTCGCCCTCACGCAGGTCGGGCAGCGGGCTCTGCTTGTCCTCGCCGTCCTCATCCCGTCCCTCTTCATACACGGCGGTGTAGCCGGCAAAGCGCAGCTCGGAATGGTTGGCGCGGAAGACATAGCCCGCACTCTCGGCGTTGATGGTCAGGCTGTCGTAAACAGCGTTTGCCATCTGGCTGGTCAGAAAACGCCCCCAGATGAGCCGATAAAGGCGATACTGCTCAATTGTCAGATCCTTGCGGACACGCTCGGGATCAAGCGTAACCACGCTCGGCCGGATGGCCTCGTGCGCATCCTGCGCACTCTTTCCGGTCTTGAAACGGCGCGGCTTTCCGGGATAATAGCTGTCGCCATAGCGTTCTTTGATATATTTTCCGGCCGAGGCCAAAGCATCCTCCGACAGGCGCAGAGAGTCGGTACGCATATAGGTGATCAAACCGACCGTGCCCTCGCCGCTTATATCCACGCCCTCATAGAGCTGCTGCGCAATGGACATGGTGCGTCTCGGCGTCATTCCCAGTCTCCGCGATGCCTCCTGCTGCAGCGTGGAGGTGATAAACGGCGGCGCGGGAGAGCGCCGCTTCTCGCCCTTGACGACATTTGAAATTACAAAAGGCGACTTTTCAACCGCATTCCATACCTCCATCGTCGCTTCTTCCGAATGCAGCTCTGCCTTACGCTTTTCCGTGCCGTAGAAACGCGCCGTAAAACTGCCGCTTTTCTCCGTACGCGCAAGATCCGCGTCGAGCAGCCAGTATTCCTCCGGCACAAAGGCGCGAATATCCCGCTCCCGATCCAGAACCATACGTGTGGCAACGGACTGCACACGTCCGGCAGACAGTCCCTTTTTCACCTTTTTCCAGAGAAACGGCGAAAGCTCATAGCCCACAATACGGTCAAGCACTCTGCGCGCCTGCTGCGCGTCGACAAGATTCTGATCAATGTCACGCGGCTGCTCAATGCTCTCTGTCACAACACGCTTTGTGATCTCATTGAAAGTCACGCGCCGCGCCTTCTCGTCCGGCAGATCAAGCAGTTCTTTCAGATGCCAGGAGATCGCCTCACCCTCGCGGTCAGGGTCGGTTGCGAGATAGACGACCTTGGCGCTCTTTGCGGCCTTTTTCAGCAGGTCGATAATATCCTCCCTGCCCTTGACAGGGATATATTGCACGGCAAAGTCATTTGCCGGATCCACACCCATCGTACTCTTCGGCAGGTCACGCAGATGTCCCATAGACGCCAGAACACGGTAGTCAGAGCCAAGGTATTTCTCAATTGTTCTCGCCTTTGCGGGGGACTCCACGATCACAAGCTTTGTATTTGCCATTGAATTCGCTCCTAATGCAAGAATTTTCCCGTGAGGACGGGCATTATGATTCGCTGACATTCAGCGAAAAATACTTTCCGCTCTCCTGCCGGACAACACCCTCAATTTCCAGCATGGTCATTTCTGAGAGCGCTTCCGCGGCGGAAAGTCCGCTGTTTTCGATAATTTCATCAATATGCATGGAGGGTTTCGTCATCGCGGCAACAATCTTCAGCTGCTGCTCGCTGAGCCCCTCCAGAACCGCTCTGACCGGCACAGCCTTCGGCTGCGGAAGCGGCTTTGTTTCTCTTTTGCTGCGGAAACGGAAGAACGTCTTTTCTTCCTTCACCGGTGCTTCTGCTTTCCGATCCGCCACCGGCTCCTCTTCCTGCGGAATCCTTGCTTCCACACCGCTGAGCAGACGCACGCCTTCATAGAGATGCACATATTCACACAGCACATCCGCGCCGCCGGTTACCGCCTTTGCGCAGTCTTTAATCAGCGCATTGGATCCCTCACAATTCGGGGAATCCGCATTCCCGGGCACGGCAAAGAGGTCTCTTCCCTGCTCAAGCGCTCGCGCAGCCGTGATGAGTGCGCCGCTCTTCTCCGGCGCTTCGATCACAACAACCCCGCAGCTCAGACCGCTCAGGATGCGGTTTCGCCGAGGGAATGTTCCTTTGGTAATCGGTGCGCCGGGCGGATATTCGCTCACAAGCGCGCCAACAGTTTGTACATCCTCAAAGAGAGGCTGATTAAAGCGCGGATACACCTGGTCAATGCCTGTTCCGAGCACGCCGATGCAGCTGCCTCCGGCACGAAGCGCGCCCTGCGCCGCTGCGCTGTCCACGCCCTCGGCAAGGCCGCTGACCACGATCGCTCCGCCCTTGGTGAGCTCATAGCCCATTCTTCGCCCCATCTTGATTCCATAAGGTGTCGCACTGCGTGTGCCGACAACGGCAATCGCCGCCATGTCGTCGATTGCGGGCAGTCTGCCCAGAACATACAAAAGCAGAGGCGGGTCGTAAATATTCCGGAGACGGTTCGGATACGCAGCATCCCGGATTGTGTGGATGTGCACACCCAGCCGCACGCAGGAATCTAAAATATGCTGCGCCGCTTTCAGAGATTTATCCAAAAGCGTCGCAAGCTCTGCTCCGCTCAGCGGCAGAGCTTTCAGCTCCTGCTCCGATGCAAAGTAAATTTCCTGCGGATCGTGAAATGAGTCGAGCAGCTTCTCGCGCGTCTCCGGTCGCAATCCCTTTCGCTCGCTCAGCCAAATCCAATAGCTCAGCGCGGACACGGAAGCATTCCTCCGTTCATTTCCCACATTGCGATCGCAGCCGCAACCGCAGCATTGAGGGACTCGCTGTGCGGGAGCATGGGGATAATCACCTGTCCGTCACAGATTTCAAGCAGCTCTTTGCTCAAGCCCCTGCCCTCACTGCCGATGGCCACCGCAGCACCCTCGAGATTCGTTTTCCGGATATCCTGCGCCTGCGCGGTGAGCGCCGCGCCATAAAGCCGCAGGCCGTTTTCTTTCAGATAGGCAGGAAGCGTTTCCCGCGTCAGAACCTGCAGCTCCTGCCGGAACAAGGCACCCATCGCGGCACGCACGGTTTTGAAGTTATAGGCATCCGCGCAGTCCCCGACAAGCAGCACCGCTTCGATCCCGAAAGCGTTTGCCGTGCGGATCACCGTTCCGACATTGCCCGGATCCTGCACATTTTCCAGCAGGATCGCGCTGCGGATCGCAGTCTGTCTGCGCTCCGGCTTGCGGACAGAAAAAAGCGGGCCTTTGCTGTTTTTGAGGGGCGAGACATATTCCAGCAGCTCCGCCGGTACGCAATACTGCGCAGACGCATCCTTCAGCTCCATCGTCGGCGCACCTGTCCACAGAACGGTGCCGAGTTTCGCACCAAAGGCAAGCGCCTCGCGCAGAAGCTTTTCCCCGTCGCACAGGTATTCCCCGCACGCATCACGGTAAGCCCGTTCCGCGCCCAGTTTGCGCAGGTGCATAATGACCTTGTTTTTTCTGGAAGAAATTTGCTCCATATCCCTCAACCTGTCCGGAAAAAGCCGGAATTACCAACTTTCAGCCGCTCTTTATCCCGATACTTATTTATATATAGCACAGTCGTTTTTGGAATGTCAACACGCATTCGGAAATCCGTATAACCCGTTTTGACCGTAATTTTCGCCCAATTAGGCGGGGTTATAGACAAAAAGCAGGCCGCGCGTCGAAACGCGCGGCCAAATTTTCATATACCTGTACGCACACCCGATGGCGCTGTTTTCCCGCAGCGTTTCACCGCGTCAGCGTCTTCATCCACTTATATTTCCGGAAATGCAGATAGGTCGGCAGACATTTGAAGATCTGATCGGACTGCACGATCACAACAACCCACTCTACAGGCAGCTTCCACCAGAACGCCGCCATGAAGGACAGCGGCATCACGATCAGCCAGGTGCTGATGAGGTTCATTTTCATTGTGAAGCTTCCGTCTCCGCCACCGGAAAAGATGCCAAAACTCACCGGCATCTGATAGCTCATGCCGACCATAACGAAGCCCATGATGACGATCAGATTGTCGGACATGCGCAGCGCAGCGTCATTGAGCTCATAGAAACTCAGAAGCGGACGTCGAAGCAATACAAGCGCAGCACCGAGCACAAGGCCGATCAAGACATCAATGCAGGCGAGCGTGCGCGCATCGGACCGAATCCGCGCCGTGTCTCCCTTGCCGATCGCGTTTCCGATCATCACGCCGGAGATGGAGGACATCGCCACGACGACGACTTTCAGATACTGATAAAAGGTGGTTGCAACCGAGTTGGCTGCGATCGCATCGGCCGAGAGTTTGCCGAGGATCGCCGTCTGCATGGGCACAGAAACGCCCCACAGCACCGTTGAACACATAATCGGAATATAAACCTTGATGTAGTCCTTGCGAAGCGTCGCATCCCGCCGGAACAGCCCCGGCTGAAGCAAACGCACCTTTTTGTCTTTCTTCAGGAGGAAAACAAGCACAATCACCAGCTCGACCACGCGGGCGATCAGCGTTCCGACAGCCGCGCCGCGCACACCCATCTCCGGAAAACCGAGCTTTCCGAAGATCAGAACGTAGTTCACGCCTACGTTGATGACCAGCGAGATCGCCGAGACATAAAAAGAGATGTTCACTGTCTTGACGGCGCGAAGCATCGCCATCAAAGTCTGCGTCAGCACAAAGGGCAAAAAGGACCACACGACCAGCAGCAGATAGCGCTTCCCCTCCGCAATGATCTGCGCATCATTGGTAAACAAGCTCAAAATGGCTGTCGGAAACGCGCAGCACAGCGCAATCACAATCACGCTGACGATGGCGCCAAGCCTCAGCGCAATGCCGGTGAGCGTGCGGATGGGCGCAACATTTTCCTTTGCCCAATACTGTGCAGAGAGCGCGGCCAGCGTATTCCCGACCGAGATTGCAAACTGCTGCATCAGGAAAAAAATCTGATTCACCGTTGCCGCGCCCGAAAGCGTCGCCTGACTGTAGCTGCCAAGCATGATGTTATCCGCCATGTTCACGCTGTAGGTCACGACATTCTGCAGCGCGACCGTCAGCAGCATAGGAAACATCACCCGGTAGAATTCCTTATCTCGTGTAAAAAAGCTTTCCCCTGCAAGTCTCCGGTTCATGGTGTTCTTTCCAGCTTTCTGTCTATTAAATGTCGGCATTCCGGATGACAAACTCCGCCACACCCGCAATACCGTCAAAATCAAACTTTCTGCTCCTTGTTTGAAGCATCCACATTTTTTCACGCACACGCGGTTTTGTCAAGTGCATCCGGAGGAGATGCCTTCAGAACGCATGGCTTGTTTTACATCGAAGATGGCGGATTTGTTGACATTCCGCATCCTGCATGGTAATCTTTTATCAGATATGCTACGCGCTTAGGATATGTGTAAGGTATATATCAAAGAACATTCTAACAAACAGGAGGAACACAGCATGAGCATGGATTTCAGCGTATTGAAGCACTGCACTGTCGTCACGGAGAAAGATCCTCGTCTGGACGACCCGGCTTTTCAGCACGACACGCCCCTGCAGCTTGACGGCATCCGCAAGGACATTATGTATCTGGACGAGCAGGTCGTCCCGAACTTTTTCCTGAATGAGTACATGTGGCATATTCCCGGCACTCCCGTGGAGCAGACAGAGGTGGAGCTCAAGGCCGCCGCGCCCCATGTGAGCAGCTATGACAAGGTCATCTCCTTCATCGGCACGAACGAGGAGGATCTGTATGATATCTGCGGCGAGGTTGAGATTCTTCTGGAGAACCGCCGCTTCACCCTCACGCGTCACTTCGCCGTTTACATCCCGGCCGGCATGTGCCACGCCGTCACGGTCAAGCGCGTTGACCGCCCCATGTGGCAGTATGTTCTCGGTAACGCCAACCGCTATGACAGCACCCCCTGCGAGATTCCGGCAGAAGGCTCCGGCCGCGATCTGGAAAAGCTCTTTGCCTATCGTTACGGCGTAGGCCCGCTTCCGGAAGATGTCACCAAGGGCACCGGCCCGAGAGATCAGTTCGGCCGCCACGACCACATCACCCGCATGGATGAGGACATGGTTCCCGATGCGCAGTTCTATATTGAGGCCTCCTGGCTGGGCACCGCGCCGCAGCCTCCGCTGCCCGAAGGCAAGGAGCACGCCGGCCCCGGAACCCACTGGCATCCCTTCCCCGAGCTGATCAACTTCTTCGGCGCCGATCCGGAGAATCCCTATGATCTGGGAACCCATGTATATCTGACGCTGGAGGATCAGCCCTTCGACATCACCAAGAGCTTTGTTGCCTGCATCCCCTCCGATGTGCCGCACTGCCCGCTCTACATGAAGAAGATTGACAACCGCATGGTTCACTTCACCGCCGGTCCGTCCAGCTCCTACATCATCGATAAGAAGGAAGAAGACAAATGATGAATCCAAAATGGAGCTTTATGACGCCTCCTCCCATCCCGTCCGAGGATGAGATCTACGAAACGCTGCACTATGACGTGGTTGTCGTTGGCGCTGGTCTTGGCGGTCTGAGCGCCGCTGTACATCTCAAGGAGCTGGGTCAGAACGTCCTGCTCATTGAAAAGGGCGTCACGTATTCCGGCCGCGGCGGCCATTTCGGCGTGGCTGACTCCTCCCTGATGCGGGAAGCCGGTTTGAAAAACGACCTGAACGAACTCGCGCGTCAGTGGATCACCATGAGCGGCAACAACATCGACGAAAAGCTCCTTTGGCTTTTCCTTCGTCGCGGCGGCGAGGCTATGGACTGGCTGCTGGACAAGGCCCGCGCTTCGGGTCTGGTACCGCGTCTTGTTGACTGCCGCTATCCCAGCGCGCCCTACAAGGAGTATTGGGGTGCGCACTGCTTCCCGCCCGAGGGCAACATCCGCGGCAACTACGTCTCCAAGGCGCTGTACGAGGATGCGGTCAAGCAGAATGTGGACATTCGCTTCAAGACCCCCGCGACTCAGCTCATCCGGGACGAAAATGGCCGCGTCTGCGGTGTTTACGCCAAGGATGAAAAGGGCGTTTTGAAGATTCTTGCCGACAAGGGCGTTGTGCTCGCCACCGGCGACATCGGCGGTGACGAGGAGATGTGCCGCGCTTATGCACCGGATGCGCTGCGCACGCACGCTTCCCAGTATGTCCCCGTGGGGCAGAACACCGGCGACGGACACAAGATGGGCCTTTGGGCAGGCGCTGCCATGGGCGAGGAAGTCTTCCCGCTGATGATGCATCCGCAGCACTTTGCGTGGCTGAGCTTCTTCTTCCTCTTCGTCAATACGGAAGGCGAGCGCTTCATGAACGAGGACACCTATGTGCAGGGACGTGCCACGGCCTTCATGCGCCAGCCGGAGGGCATTGCGTACAGCATTCTGGACGCCAACTGGATTGAGAATCTTGAAAAGAGCCTTGCTTACGGCGGCGGCCTCTTCTGGGGCGATCCTGCCCTGAAGCACGGCAACGTGTGGACGCCGGAAGGCCCGACCAGATATCTCAACAGCGCGCTTGAAAACGGTACCGGCGTACAGGCCGATACGCTTGAGGAGCTGGCCGAGAAGATCGGCATCCCGGCGGAGAAGCTCGCGGAGACGGTTGCGCGCTATAACGAGAGCTGCGCACTTGGCGAGGATCGCGATTTCGGCAAGCGCAAGGAGCTGCTCTTCCCCATCGAGAAGGGTCCCTTCATCGCGCTGAAGATGGGCACGGTTCTGCTGCAGGTTGTGGGTGGTCTGGCAATCAACACCCGCATGGAGGTGCTCGACACCGAGCGCAAGCCCATCGACGGTCTCTACGCGGTGGGCGACACGACCGGCGGCATGTACGGTCATGAGTACGTCACCACGATTCTTGGCAACAGCCACGGCAGAGCGCTGACCTGGGGCTACATTGCGGCGGAAACGATTGCAGAAAACTGACGCATACAAATTAACAACAAAAGGCGGCGACCCGGTTTCGGGTCGCCGCCTTTTCATTTGCGTATTGCGCTACTTACTGGTCAATGTCGAAAATCTTGATGGTAATGCCGCCTTCCCGGCCATGCCCCTCTGCGCGAAAATGCGCACCGTGCAGATAGGGCGCCAGGGTGGGACTGTCCGTCATAAAGGTCGGTGTTGCCTCAAAGGGCGCGGGCATGTGATCCCGCTCAAACCAACCGTTGTTGTCCACAAACAGATGGCACTTTTCGCCCTTGCTGTCCACGCCCTCAAAGATATAGCGGGCGTGCATATGCCGGACACCCGCCGGGTTGCAGACCTGCACATCCGCAGCGCCGGGGCGGATCGTGCCGGTAAAGAGTTCCGACTCCACCGAGCCGCCAAAGGGAATGAACACAACGCTGCCGTTGCTGCTCTTCAGGCTGGAAATTGTGCTGGGTTCAAAGGTGATCAGAAATTCCATGATAAGCTTTCCGTTCATGCCGTTCTCCCCTTTTCTGCTTTATTCATGCGGGTATGCAAGTGCATCTGCGCGCACGCCAAGGCTGTGATCTGTCTGCTTCGGGGATTTCTTCACTCCCACGCCGGTGCGGTTCTTCCGCAGCTCTTCGGCCATGTGCACCTTCACGCCCGCAGCGGTAAGCTTCTCCTGCAGAGCGGGCACATCCAGCGCCTGGAAGCTAACATTCTGCTGCGCTGCCATGGCCGCTGCAGTGCCGGCAGCCTCGCCGGAGAGCACGCAGGCAGGAATAAAGCGCGCGACCTCCCATCCGGCGCCGGTTGCCGATACGATACGGCCCGCAGCAGCGATGTTGGTGATCTCGCGGTCGATGAGGCCGCCATACGGGAACTCATACACTTCTGCCGGATTTGCAAGGCTGTTGATCATGCAGCCGACCGAGCTTTCCACATGCGCACCGGGATTGAGCGCAAGCTCCTCCATGCCGATAAGGCGGCGCGTCATACGAAACTGCGCCATCAGCGGAAGCGTGAGCTGGGCATACTCAGGAGAATTATGGGTTTTCAGATAATCCAGCACCAAGCGGCGGCTCGTGCGGATGTAACCGTTGACGCCCTCGCTGGTGA
Source organism: Oscillospiraceae bacterium (assembly GCA_017522015.1). Taxonomy (GTDB): domain Bacteria; phylum Bacillota; class Clostridia; order Oscillospirales; family Oscillospiraceae; genus SIG483. The sequence goes on from JAFXAW010000022.1 coordinate 98,767, forward strand.
CGCCGTCATACGTCGGGATCTCCGAACCGCTGTTGTCAAAATCCGGGCGAAGACCCAGCCAGCGCAGCGGCGCCGCCTGCAGCGCGCTGCGCTTCTCAAGCCCCTGCGCCATGGACTGCAGGTCAATCTCATGCGCCCAGTGGGAGACGATGCTCTTTTGCACCTCATTCGGTGCGCCCGCGCGGGCAAGCAAATCCAGATCACCGCTTGCGTCAACAAAGGTTTTGGCAAGATATGCACTGCGGCCGGACTTATTCTCGACGATTACGCCCTTACAGGTTTTGCCTTCCATGATCGGGGCGCAGAAGTTCGTGTCAAACACGACTTCAATTCCCTCATTCTGCACCAGCTCATCCAGCGCGCAAACGGCGGCAGGAATGTTGAAATTCGTGCGGTAACGACCCGCAGGCTCCTCCACCGTATCCGGGCAGCTGCGCCAGCAGTCGGGCAAATTATCATAGCCATACTTGATGCAGACGTGCAGCAGTTCCTCTGCAAGTCCTCCGTACACCTTGTGGCCAAGGCCGTCATCAATGGGCAGATAGATGCAAACATGCCCCAGCGTGGCAAGGCCGCCGAGAACAATGCTCTTTTCAATCAGGATGACTTTCGCGCCGTTTCGTGCCGCTGCGACCGCCGCCGCAACGCCCGCAAGGCCGCCGCCGACCACAACGACGTCCGCTTCTCCCGCAACCGGCAGCTCCTTTGCCGGCTCTGTGATGCTGATATTTTTCTCCAGCATATCCTTTCCTCCATGAAATATGATTAAATTTTATAATTTCTCAGATGACGCGCTTGGCCTTGAGCTCTTCCATGCGCTCTGCGCTGAGTCCCAAAAGTTCGCCGTAAACCTCCTGATTGTGCTCGCCCAAAGCCGGTGAACTCTCATACTCAATATGAACACCGCTCATCTTCGGCGCGAATCCAGGCAGTTTGACCTTTCCGCGCTGCGGATGTTCGACCTCAACGATCATGCCGCGCTTGAGATTGATGGGATCATTGGTAATATCATCCATATCCAGAATCGCGCCGGCAGGCACATCCGCCCCCGCAATGATCTCCATGGCTTCAAACTTCGTGTGCTGCGCGCAGAACTCGCGGATAGCGCCGTCACACTTCTCCATGTGTAAGAACCGGCTGTGCGGCGTTGCCATATCCGGATCTTCCAGCAGGTCCTCCCTGCCGATCGCCTTGCAGAGATTCGCCCAATGGCTGCTTCCCGGCGCGCGGCTGCAATAGATATGTACATAGTCGTTGACGCCGAAGGGCTTGCAGGGATAGGTGTTGGAGGGCGCAACGTCCTCCAGCGGCATGCCGTTGCCCACGCGGCGCGGCGCTTTACCGGATTTATAATAGGGCTCCCAGCACGCACGGGCAAGGCCGGTAATGAAATCCTGCATCGCCACGTCGATACGCTGGCCGAAGCCCTCGCGCTCTCTTTGCAAAAGCGCTGCGATGATGCACATGGCAAGCATCATACCGGTTCCGGAATCCGCAACAGAAACACCGGCCTTGATCGGCTGCTCCGGCAGACCGGTAACCGCGACCATGCCACCCATATGCGTTGCAACCGGATCAAAGGCAGGATAGTTTGCATAGGGGCTGTCCGGCGCAAAGCCCTTCAGGCTGGCATAGATGACCATGGGATTGACCTTTTTGCATTCCTCGTAAGACAGTCCCAGCCGCTCCATACTGCCCGGTCCCATATTCTCCACGATCACGTCCGACTCTTTCAGGATGCCTTTCAGAAGCTCCAGTCCCTCCGGGGTTTTTGCATTACAGGTGACGGATTTCTTATTCATGTTCAGAACGAGGAATCCATAGGTATCCACGCCGGGCTCCTGCTCGGAATATCTGCCAAGCTCTCCTCTTCCCGGACGCTCAACCTTGATTACCTCCGCGCCCATCCATGCCAGCGTCTCTGTGCAGGCGGTGCCCGCCTCAAATTGTGTCAGGTCCAAAACCCGATATCCGCTCAAAGGTCCTTTAGTCATTTCTGTTCTCCTGCCTTATTTATAATTCTGTTTTCGATAAAGTCTTCCACCAGCTCCGTCATGGACTGCGCGTTCCATTTCCGCGCATCCACCGGATCTGCCTTGAAAATCAGCACCGGGATTCCCGCATCTTCCAGCGTTTTCTTGATGAAATAGCTGCCCTCGACCGCCTGCATGCAGTTTTCCGGCACCATATATACCACGCCGTCAATCCGGTTCTGTTTTGCCTGCTGCAAATACCACCGGCTGTTCCAGGGCGGCATGTGGAGGAAATCCTCAAGACCGATATAGCGCGCTGCGAGCGCCCGCAGCGGGTCTTCCTGCACATTGTGGCGGATATAGGCGTCCGCGCCCATGGCCAGGTACATGCTCCACATGAACACCGCGCCGTATTTCTGTTCAAAACGCTGATAGAACGCAAAATCATGCCAGATCCCGCGGCCAAGCCACATCAGGCGGTATTTTTCGTTGGGAACCGCGGCCTCGCCGCTGTCTGCAAGGGCTTTGATCTCCTCATACAGGCCCCTGGCGTGGTCCGCAGCCCAGCGTGTTCCGCGTTGCCACTGCGCCTGCATGACCGCATTGATTGTGTCCACCACCGTGACGGGAACAGGCGCACACTGCGCGATCAGGTCCCGGGTTTTCTTATACCAAAGCTCCTGCTCGTTGACCAGTTCCATCACTTCGGCCAGACGGTTTATGTCAAACATCTTCCCTGTCTTCGTTTCAAGGAAGCGAATCATCTGCTTGAGCTCTTCTACGGCGAGGTCAAGCCGGTCAGTATCGTAGAAACTCTCCCAGTCGTCCTCAATCTCGTCAAACCAGTCCAGCGGCACCTTTCTCGCCACCGTGTTCTCCATCGCATAGAAAGTTGCGCCGTGTTGTCTGGCGAACAGTTCAAAGATCTTCGCCTGACAGTCGCAGGTCAGGCGTGTCACCGCCAGCGTCGGCTGCGGAAGCCCGCCCCATGGGCCGAGCGGCTTGCCCTGCGCGTCTGTCTTGCGATCGTCCGGGTCCAGGCTCTCCGCAAAAGCGGTGGCGCAATAAGAGCACAGGTCATCCCGGTATCCCGCCCGCCGCAGCAGCTCATAGTATTTTGAGGACATCTGCTTGGCACCGCAGATCGCCGCCCACCACTGATTCACAACAAAAGGAATGTCCATCGCCCGAAAGATCTCCATCGGGACATCTGCGTTCAGGTAGGCAAATTCCGCACCGAGCTCCACCTGCTGCTTCAGGTCGAAAAACCACTGCTTCTGATATGCGCTCGCCTGCGCGGTCGCGCGCAGCTTCTTGACAACAGACGATTTGGATTTCTCAGGCATCTTACTTCCCCTCCTGCCGCGCTTGCAAATGGGCGAGCAGCTTATCTTTCAGCTCCGCACATTCCTGCGCCGTCAGCGGCCAATGCATCTTCGCTGCGTGAATCGTGCCGATTCCACTCGAGTGCAGACTCTCTCTCTGAGACGGATAATCCCAGCTTGCCGGCTCCTCATAAACATGGGTGAAGAACAAAACCGCTTCCGCCCCTGCTGTTTTAACAAGGCCGTCAAGCGCTTTCACACGCTGTGCAACCAGCGACTTCTTGCTGCTGAATTCCCGCAGCATATAGCGGTCAACGAGGGCACGCAGCACAGGTAAATCCGTGTTTGTATCCCGCTCATAAAAGCGGTCGCCCCAATCGTGATCCTCCCCGACGATCACATAGCCGCTGCGCTCGATCATCTGATACAGCTCCGTCGTCACCTGTGCGCTGCCGGTGTAATACAGGCGCACTCCCTCTAATTCGGGCCAGGAGGCCGCCTCCTGCGCAAGCTGTTCAATGAGCTGCGCATGTTCGCACACATCCATGAACAGGCCGCTGCCGATCGCAACAAGCATCTCGCTGCCGCTCACACGCGGCGGCACCGCGGTGCGCAGCGCATTCAATGTGCGCAGCGCCTGACGACGGCGGTTACACAGAGAAGACGCTTCTACAATCTCTTCATCGCTGACACTGCGTCCTGCCCAAATCTCGACCTGCTCACGGAATCGCGCGAGCGTCTTTTCATTATACTGCTGATAGAGAAGATTCCGGCTGAAAAGCCAGTCGATATAGGCGACATCCGGAAGAGCGCGCTCCGGCTCCGTTCGTTTCAGCTCTCGCAGATACAGATAAAGGCGGATCAGCACATCCGTGCTGTTGGAAATGACGATGCCGTCAAGCAGCGCGCCGTACGTTCCGTCCACGAGCTTTTCAAACTCTGCGCGCACCATCGGATCAAAGGCATATTCCAGATACTGATCCGCAAGCGGCAGATTCCCGCCCGGCAGGGCATAGATCCACACAGCGTGCAGTCCCGCCGCGGCAAGCAGCTCCTCCGGCACATCCGCGCCCAGAACGCCGATCACCTTTTCGCCCTTTTCCTTCCACTCGCGCAGATACATCTCCCGGTTTTCATAGGCCGCAAGCAGCCGTCTGAATGCCGTACTGTTCGCGGCGCAGTCCCGTAATTCCATAATGAAACTTCCTTTTCTGTTTCTTGCACTCTAATTGAATTATTATAGCATGGAAACATCGGTCGGGCAATAGAATACAAAGCTGAAATTGAGATATTGCCCTCATCTGCATACACATTCTCCGCAGTTCACACCACAATCTCTTCATGGGTCTGTCTGCCTGCCGGATTGTTGACATTTTGCTATGTATCTGCTATTTTGACGGTATAACCAATGCGTAAAATTCAGTATGATTGGAACCGGGAGGGATTCGCGCATGAAGATCCTTTTAACCGGCGGTGCGGGATATATCGGCTCCCACACGGCGCTGCAACTGTTGGAATGCGGCTACGAAGTCGTCGTAGCGGACAATCTTTGCAACAGCTCTTACGAGAGCATCCGTCGTGTGCAGGAGCACACCGGCAAACCGATCGCTTTTTACGAAATTGATGTCGCTGACGGCGAGGCGATGGATGCGCTTTTCAAGGCGGAGCCTATTGACGCGGTGTTCCACTTTGCGGGACTCAAAGCAGTTGGCGAGTCCGTCCAGAAGCCGCTGGAATACTATCGGAACAATCTTTCCACGACCATCACGCTGCTTGACCGAATGTATGCAAACGGCGTTCGATACATTGTTTATTCCTCCTCCGCCACCGTTTACGACGCAGCAAACGTTAGCCCCCGTTTGGAGGACATGTCCCTCGGCTGCACCAACCCTTATGGCTGGACAAAGTTTATGGGCGAGCGCATCATTCAGGATTTTGTTACCGCCAACCCGGAGATGTCCGCAGTATTGCTGCGCTATTTCAACCCAATCGGGGCGCATGAGAGCGGCTGCATCGGTGAGGATCCGGCTGGAATCCCAAACAATCTGATGCCCTACATCTCCCAGGTGGCCATCGGCAAGCTGGAAAAGCTGCATGTTTTCGGCAATGACTATGACACGCGCGACGGCACCGGTGTTCGGGACTATCTGCACGTGGTCGATCTTGCCATCGGTCACATCAAGGCGCTGGAATTTGCATTGAAGCACACGGGCACGGAGGTTTTCAATCTCGGCACCGGCTGCGGTTATAGTGTGCTGGAGATTGTGGACGCTTTTGAAAACACCAACGGCGTCAAGATCCCCTATGTCATCGACGGCCGCCGCGCGGGCGATATTGATGAGTATTACGCAGATCCATCCAGAGCCAACGAGGTTCTTGGCTGGAAAGCGGAAAGAAGCCTTGCAGACATGTGCCGGGACACATGGACGTGGCTGCAGAAAAATCCGGACGGATTTCGCAAGTAAGGCGCCCGGTTGGCAGGACTGCACGCGTACCGGCTGGTTCCGGACGGAATACAAAGTGTGCAGCCAATTTCGCAGCAGGCAAACGGATGATTGGGAGTTATTCTGCGATCTGTGAATCGTAGTCGGCGGTGTCGGCTCAAGGGTGAAATTGCAATCACATGCGACAATTTTGCCGCAATCATCCCGGAATAAGAATCCCATTCATAATGTGCATAAGCCGGACAGTCATTTTGACTGTCCGGCTTTTTTCTGTTTCAGTGGTCATATCGCCCCAGGTAACGCGCCGCCGTATAGGCCGTTCCGGTGGCGTTAAGGATTGTCGAACTCTCCTTGCAGTCACCAACCATGCAGAAGGTCGGTGCAGCGTCGTAGAAAGCCATGGCTTCCTCTGATTTCGCTTTTAAGCCCGCCGCATACACCACGGTGTCAGCGCTGTAGAAGACTTCGCCCTCCGGCCCTTCGCAGCGGACGCCATCCGCTGTGATCTCCAGCGCGCGCGTCTTCAGATGCATGGGAATCTCATGCTGCAGGATCATATCCAGAACCGCGCGGCCGTGGCAGTTGTTGCCGCCGTCGTTAATGGCAGGCCCCATCTCGATGAGCTCTGCCTCCTTGCCGAGAATGCTCAGATAGATCGCCAGCTCCGAGCCCGCCAGTCCCGCGCCCAGGATCAAGGTCTTGCCTACGGCAAGCTCCGGATTGCGGAACACCTCCACGGCGGAATGCACATGTTCTGCATCCAGCCCCGGGATGGGCGGCTTGGCAGTCTGTGCGCCGATGGCGCAAATGATCGCTTCCGGCTTCAGGGCAAGCGCATCATCGCGCGTCAGCTCTGTGTTCAGACGCACATCGACGCCGAGTTTATGAAGCTTTGCTTTTTGCTGCTCGATATAGAGGTGCAGATTTTCCTTGAACGGAACATTCTTTTCGCAAAGGATCGCTCCGCCCAGTTCTCCGCTCTTTTCGCACAGGATGACCTCGTGCCCCTGTTCGGCAGCCGTGACGGCCGCCTGCATGCCCGCCACACCGCCGCCAACGACAAGCACGCGCATTTTGCGCGCTGCGGGTAAAGCATAGTAATTCTCGCGATTCCGCTGCGCCTCCGGATTGAGGGAGCAGAGCATATCTCCCTTGCCAACCGTTGTGCTAAAGCAGCTCAGGCAGCGCATGCAGCGGCGAATCTCCTCCACCCTGCCCGTTCTCACCTTGTTGGGAAGATCCGGGTCGCAGTTGAGCTGCCGCGCCATATAGATGATGTCCGCCTTTCCGGAGGCAAGCACTTCTTCCATAACCCAGGGATTGCTGAAGCCGCCTGCGATGCCGACGAGGGAATGCTTGACGTGTTTTTTAATTTCGGCCGCGATATCCGCATGATGGCCCTCTTCATAGAACATGCTCAGATGCGTACGGGAGAAGGACTCCGGATGCAGCGTATCCATCGCGCTGACGGAAACGCTGATGATGTCCGCATGGCCGTCCAGCTGCTCGGCGATGCGGCAGCCCTCATCAATGCCGTAACCGTCCGGCACGATCTCCGTGCCGCTGATGCGGATCTCCACGGGAAATCCCCGACCGCAGACGCGATGGATCTCGTCAATGGCCATCACAGCGAAGCGGCAGCGGTTTTCCGCGCTGTCACCACCCCATTTGTCTGTGCGCCGGTTCTCCTGCGGGCTGAACCAGTGCTGGAACGCGCGGGAGTGTGCGGCATGGATGGAAACCATGGGAAATCCTGCCCGCTTTGCGGCCAGCGCGCCGAGGCCGAAGTCCCGGATAACCTCCAGAATTCGCTCCTCCGTCATGGCCTTCACCGGAAAGCCGTCCTGATTCTTTTCCATATCACAGGGTCCTTCCAGCGTCCGTCCTTCGGCCTTGAACATGCCCAGGGAGGGCTTGCTGGGGCCGGAGCCGCTGAAGCAGAGCTCCATAGTGGGCACCGCGCCGTGACGCTTGACGATATCCGCCATGCGGGCATAGTTGAAGTTCTGCCGATTCACGATGTCCCGCGGCCAGGATGTTTTGGTGAACTCCGTGTGGTCAATGATCACCTCACCCTCCGCCACGGTGGCCGCGCCGCCGATGGCGATCCGCTCAAAGGACATAAGTCCGTCCACGCTGGGCTGTCCGGGCGCAATATCATCCGTGTGCCCGGTAGGCGCGCAGAACATGCGGTTTCGGTAAATCACATCCCCGATTTTTATGGGGGCGAGAAGATGCGGAAATTCCTTGAATGCGTCAATCATAATCCATTCCCCTTTCCTCTGAGCCAATATATAATTTTCGATTACACTGTTGTCAAACGGAACGGCTTTGCCGGCAGTCCCGCGCTGTTATAGAGATTGACTTCCGCATAGGGCTTCCACGCCAAACGGATCTCCACTACGCTGCCCCTTGCCCCCGTCAGAGAAGACCCGCCAAGCAGTATGCAATCTCCTTCCACAACCGCTTCGAAACTTTCAATCTCCTTGCCGTCTACGAAAACCTGAAGATCGTGGATGTGCTCGCCCTTGACGGTCAAGCCCTCTCCGACATGTGCCATCGCAACCCGCAATTTCTCGTTTTCCCATGCGGCGTCCGTTCCGATCGGTGCATCTGCCGGTACATCCTCTGCATACACTTTGTTTCTTGCAAGCAGACCAAGCCGCGTTCCGACCGGCCGCTTGTTCTTCGGATGGATATCCCAGGCAAGTCCGCTGTCCATAATGCTCGCCATATAGACGTCCTCACCCGTTTGCGAGAACAATTCCTGCTGCTGCCGCAGAATCGGATATTGCTCGCCCGTGCAGTGCAGCCAGTGATCAAACGGCGCAAGCTGCACATAGAGGAACGGGAACTTCTTTCCCCAGGCGTCACGCCAGCAATCGACCAGCGCGCCCATTGTCTGTGCATAGATGAACGGATGAAATTCATCCGATTCGCCCTGATACCAGATGGCTCCGCGCATACCAAAGCCGATGATCTCGGACAGCATGCTGTGATACAGCCTGCCCGGCGCATGGTCGGAAAGCGGCCCCACGGGAGGCATAAGCTCCGCGCCGCTTGCCGCCATCATATCTGCCAGTTTGTCCTCATATTCGCGCTGCTGTTCCTCCGTCTTATACGCGAGCATCCTTGCAGTCACCGGATCTTCAAGATGGTTATCCCTGTAATAGCTTGGACTCGACTTCACCAGCTTTTCATAGGCTTCCAGATCAAGATCCTTTGTCTGCTCTATGTATTCATCCAGCCAGACCCGCACGTGCTCGCGCTCCAGATAGTCCTCACGAATCCAGGAACACGCGGGCGTTCCGCCCCAGTTGCAGCCGAGGATGCCGATGGGAACGTGCAAAGAAGCATAGATTTCCTTCGCAAAATAGTACCCGACCGCCGAATACGGCCCCAGATTCTCCGGCGTACAGGGACGCCAGAAGCCAAACCGGCTGTAATCCCGCTCGGAAAGCTGCTCTTTGAGCACGAACTCCGGCATATCAAAAAAGCGGATGTCCGGATTTTCGCAGATCTCCAGCTCTGCAGAATAATCCGCATCGTAAAACATGGGAAACTCCATGTTGGACTGTCCGCCGGCTACCCAAACCTCGCCGACCGCCACATCAGCAAACGTCAGCGTTTCCTCGCCCGCGGTGATCGAAAGCGTCTCTCCTCCGGAAGCGGGCATCGGCGGAAAAACCGCCTGCCACTTCTCTCCGTCCCGCTTAGCCTTTACTTCCGCTCCGTGAAAACGAAGAATGACATCCTCCGAGCCGTCATAGCTTCCCCAGAGCAGGATTTCCTGCTCCCGCTGCAATACCATATGGTCTCCAATCGGCATGGCTGTTTTCAGCATCGTGTGACCCTCTCTCTTAACATTTTTTACGGGTGTTCTGCCAACATCTGTTGCTCGTTATATTTGCAAACAATATAACATAATAAAGGCAAATGTTCAATAGACAGGCATATTCATGATGTGTATTGCATCTTCCTGCCGAGCGGTTTTGCAGGTTTCGGAAATCCAGCAGCACCGCTTATGGCGGCAGTCTCTCCATTGAAAAGGCTTTCTCCGTTTAGTAAATAAGATAACATGGGCAATTGCGTCTTGTTAATTTTGGTCATGATTTTTCCATGCATCGGTTGAAAGGGACATCATTTTTCGGTATAATACTATACAGAATTTTTGCATTTGTGAGGCTGCACTCTGCATTCTCCGGACGCTTACAGATATGGATTGAGAATTATGTTCAAGAAAAGTCTTTTACAAAACGAATTGGGCGGCGCACTGGGAGAATCCCTGAAATCCGTGCTTCCCATTTTTGCGATCGTTTTGGTGCTCAGCATTTCTCTTGTGCCGATGAATCCGGGCATTCTTGTGATGTTCCTGTTCGGAACGATTATGCTGATCGTCGGAATGAGTCTGTTTACCATCGGCTCTGAAATCTCTATGCAGCCGATTGGCGAAGGTATTGGCTCCCAGCTCAGCAAATCAAAAAAGACCGTCTTCCCGGTTCTGATTTGTTTTGCGTTGGGCATTATCATCACCATTGCAGAGCCGGATTTGCAGGTTCTGGCAGAGCAGGTTCCCTCCATCCCCAACATTGTGCTGATTCTGTGCGTTGCGCTTGGTGTGGGTGTGTTTCTTTCGCTGGCCATGATTCGCTCCAAAAAGAACATCGCGCTCAACAAGCTTTGCTGATCTTTTACGGCGTCGTCGCTGTGCTGTCCGTCTTTGTTTCGGAAAACTTCATTCCCACGGCGTTTGACTCCGGCGGCGTGACCACCGGCCCGATCACAGTGCCATTCATTATGGCCCTGGGCGTTGGTATGGCATCCTTGAATTCGAAAAAAGGCTCTCAGGAAAACAGCTTTGGTCTGGTGTCCCTGTGCAGCATCGGGCCGATTCTCTCGGTTCTTGTGCTGAGTATCTGTTTCCAGCCGAAACCGGAAACTTCCGAAACGGTCATTCCTCTGGTGGAGACGACCGGCGATGCATTCCGGGCGTTTCTGGGCGCTTTCCCCAAGTATTTTGAGGAAGTTCTGATTGCTTTTTTGCCCATCATTGCTATGCTGATTATCTTCCAGCTCATTTTCCGTCGTTTCCGCAAGCAGCAAATGCTAAAAATCTGCATCGGTCTGCTTTACACTTTTGCAGGCTTGGTTCTGTTTCTGACCGGCGCGAATGTGGGCTTCATGCCCGCGGGCCGTTTGATCGGCGCAGAGATTGCCGCAGGCGATATGCGGTATGTGCTGATCCCCATCGGTATGGTCATGGGCTACTTTGTTGTTTCGGCGGAGCCTGCTGTCCACTCTCTCAAAAAGCAGGTTGAGGAGGTTACCAACGGCGCCATCTCCCAGAAAGCGATTGGGCTTGCTCTGTCGCTCGGCGTTGCCGTCTCTGTCGGGCTTGCCATGCTCCGCGTTCTGACCGGCATACCCATTTATCTGTTCCTGCTCGTCGGGTACATAGTGGCTCTTACGATCACGTTTTTCGTTCCGCCCATTTACACCGGCATCGCGTTTGACTCCGGCGGCGTTGCCAGCGGACCGATGACAACAACCTTTATGCTGCCGTTTGCGATCGGCGCCTGCGATGCCCTCGGCGGCAACATCATGACCGATGCTTTCGGCATTGTTGCCATGGTCGCAATGACGCCCCTGATTGCAATTCAGGTTTTGGGCCTACATAGCAAAATCCGGCAGAAACAGCTGCGCAAAAAGATTCACAGCGAGTTGCTGCAGGTTGACGACGACATAATTTTCTACGAGGAGGTGTGAGCATGCCTGCTTCTGATCGGATCGTGATGCTCTTCTCCATCGTGGGAAGAGGCAAAGGCAAAAAGTATATGGATATGCTCACCGGCAAGGGCATCTCCTTCCATATGCAAATGACTGCCCGCGGAACGGCGCCTTCCGAAATGATGGACATTTTCGGGCTTGGCAACACGGACAAGGATGTTGTAATCAGCTATGCCACAGAGCAGCTGTGCAGTTCCTACGTAGAAGATCTTACCAAAAATGTTGGCGCAAGCTCCGGATACGGCGGCCTTATGATGTGCTTTAGATTATCTGCAATCAATCGCCTGACTGCGGAAATCATTAACAGAAGCACGCCGGACAGCGAGGAAAAAGGAGTGACAAAGAGAATGGCAAACACGCATAAGCAGCAGTTGATCCTGGTCACTGTAAATCAGGGTTTCACCGGACAGGTCATGCAGACAGCGAAGAAAGCCGGCGCAATGGGCGGTACGATCCTGCGTGCGCGTCTGGCAAGTGCGGATAAGCTGGAGCAATTCGGTGATATCGCTGTCCAGCAGGAGAAAGAAGTCATTGCAATTCTCGCACCCGAAGGCGCCGCCGCAAAGATTATGGAGGATGTCAACAAGGAACACGGTTTCCATACGGAAGCCTGCGGCATGATCACCGCGCTTCCCGTGGATAAGGCATATAAAATCTGACAAATCTCGATATATAAAAACCCCCTATGGCCATTACAAGTCATAGGGGGTTTATTCATGCTTTAAGCTTTAACCAAACGCCTTCCCTGTTTCAATTTCACGACTCCATATTACTTCAGCCTTCCATACAAGACAAGTCTCACATAGCCGGACTCTCTCGTACAGGTAGAAAGCGTGACAATCTTGTCCGTCACTTCTGGGTTTACATCGCTTTCAAAGCAGGATTTTTCCTTTGCAGCTTGAATCCAGTCCTCAAATTCCTCATCCGAATCAAACTCGTAGTCCCATGCGCTGCCATCCGTAGGTTCAAGAACCCCGGCAAAAAACTCAATCTGATAATTCTGCTCCGGCGTCAGCAAATAGCCGATTGGATGAAGGTCGTAAAACTCCTGCTCCTTGTAATGGAGAAGGTCCGCAAACATCGAGCCATCGTTCATTCTATGCCCATAGATTGGGCTGTTACGATAAGAAAAATCATCCGCCACTCTGTAATCAAGGAAAATGCTGCCGACAATGTTCCATGTACCATCAAACAAACGATTGAGGTAATAGCTGTTATCCTCGCTCTGTACAATGGGATAGTTGACCGCTGTATCCTCAATTAAGATCCAGCCGACACAATCCTCGTTGATTTCCAAAAGCCCCTCAAAATCGACCACAGGCCAATCTATGGGCGGCGGCGTCGGTTCCGGCGGCGTCTCCGCATCCCCGGCGCCTTCCGTTTCGTTGCCCGGATCGCTTGTCGGTTTCGGCTTCTCCGCCGGATCAGACAACTGAATATAATCGCCGAGATCCTTATAGGCACTGTTGCCTTGTTTGTATTCTGCAACAATCTTCCAGATTTTAATTGCGCTGAAGATGCCTAACGCAAGAAAAACAATCAGCAGAACCGTCAGCAGTACATTCATCGATTTTTTGTTATTCGTTTGTTTTGTTCTGCCCATGGCAGAACCACCTCATCTCTTTATGTCTTCCGAAAACGGCGAACAGAAGCACCATCTTGTATCCGGCATTCCCGCTCTGATCACAATGCTTGCGTAGCTTCGGAAACATTGGAATAGTTCGCATATAATTATACAGCAAGATAACAAAATACACAATAGAGGAACTTGTGCACACCTTTTATGTGTGTTGTGTCCTTCCGCAGATATGGATTCATTCGCCCGCAAAATACCAATTATCCACGATTTAACTTATCAAAACACAAAAAGCATTTACATATTCCAAAAGGATTGATATAATACAAAATTGCCTTACGCCGTTAATTTGACGGCAAGTTACCATTACTGATAAATAAATGCCGGTGCGCACAAACTGCCGGCCAAGAAAGGTGAACCGTATGAACGCAATCGAACGTTATCCCAATCTTTTCAAGCCCATCAGGCTGGGCAACACCTATTTCCGCAACCGCATTTTCTCTGCCCCTGCCGGACTGCTCGACCTTGACTCTGTCACCAAAGCCCCCGGTTTTGACTACATTTCTTACTGGGAGCGCAAGGCCAAGGGCGGCGCCGCCTCCATCAATGTGGGCGAGTGCGCTGTTATGGACTATGACGCAGGTGAAAGCAGATACGAGCTCATCCGCATGAAGGACCGCGTACATAACTACAATGGCCTTTCAAAGCTGACCGACGCCATCACCCGCAACGGTGCCATCGCCACTGCCGAGCTGCAGCACTTCGGCGCTGCCAGCCTTAAGCAGGGGCTGTTCCAGCTTGGCCCCAGTGACGGCCGCGCACCCCTCAACCCCGAAATCATGCGCCGCGCCATGACCGAGGAGCAGATCCAGCAGGTCATTGACGAGTTTGTTGAGGCCGCTGTATACGCAAAGGACCGCGGCTTCGGCATGGTTATGCTGCACGCTGGCCACGGCTGGCTGCTCAACCAGTTCTTCTCCCCCTTCTTCAACCAGCGCACCGACAAGTGGGGCGGCAGCGCCGAGAACCGCGCCCGGCTGACTGTTACCATCATTGATAAGATCCACGAGCGCTGCGGCAAGGGCTTCCCCGTTGAGGTCCGCATCTCCGGCGCCGAGCTCTTCGACGGCGGCTACGGCATCGAAGGCGGCATTGAGTTTGCAAAGCAGCTCGACGGCCACGCCGACCTGATCCACGTCTCCGCCGGCAACCCCTACGGCACCAACTACAGCAGCGAGTGGACGCATCCCGGCATCTTCAAGGATGGCGGCTGCAACGTTTGGCTGGCGGCTGAGATCAAGAAGCACGTCAAAACCCCCGTTGCCACCGTCGGCGGTCTGTCTGACCCCGATCAGCTGGAAGAGATCATTGCCTCCGGCAAGGCCGACGTCGTGGAGATGGCCCGCGGCCTCATTTGCGATCCTGACCTGCCCGTCAAGCTCAGAACCGGCCGTGAAAAAGAAGTCAGAAAGTGCCTGCGCTGCTTCAACTGCATCACCTCCATGTACTCCAGAGGCCGTTTGTACTGCGCCATCAGCCCCGAATCCAGCAAGGAGCGCGAGGTTATGAGCCTGCACAGCGTTCCCAGCAAGCATGTCCTGGTGGCAGGCGGCGGTATGGCCGGCATGGAGGCTGCCATCACCGCAGCGCAGAACGGACACAAGGTCACGCTGTGCGAAAAGGCCAATGAACTCGGCGGCGTTCTTCGCTGCGAGGTCAATGTTCCCTTCAAGACCCGCGTTGGCGAGTATATTGAGCGTCAGAAATACATGATCGAGAAGCTCGGCATCGAAGTTAAGCTCAACACTGCCGTTAACGCCGACGTCGTCAGCGAGATCAACCCCGATGCTATCATCATGTGCATCGGCGGCAAGCCCATCCGCCCCAACATCCCCGGCATCGACGGGGCAAACGTTGTGGGTGTTGAGGATGCTTTCGCCAACCCCGATCTGGTCAAGGGCAAGGCGCTCGTGATCGGCGCGGGCCGTTCCGGCATCGAGCTGGGCATCTGGCTGAAGGAAAAGGGCGTTGACATCAGCCTGATCGAAGCAAAAGAGAGCGGAAGCGCCGGCAACGCCGCTTCTAAGGTCACCAAGGTCGGCCTTGAGATCGTTGTGAACACCAAAGCAAAGGAGATCAAGGCGGACGGCGTTCTCTGCGACACGCCCGACGGCGAAAAGTTCTTCCCCGCAGACACGGTTGTGCTCGCGCTCGGCGTGGAGCCGCTTTGGGACGAGGTGGACGCACTCTCCTCCTTTGCCGGCGAGTTCTATCAGGCCGGCGACTGCCGCGCGCCTCGCAACATCATGGCTGCCACCGGAGAAGGCTGGACCATGGCGAACCTCGTTGGCCGCTTCTGATATTGCCTGACGCCAATATCCTTTTGATATTGGTTTCATGCGTTAAGTCACCGCCGGTATAGCACGTGGCCTGCCAGCCCCGATACCAGCAAATCCTTAGGGCTCACAAATTGAATTTCCATCGCATCTGTGCCCCACCGCCAATTCCATTGGTAGTGGGGCACAGCCATTTGCAGCTTGTCTATCTTTCTGCAATCCGCTCCTTCCCTTTCATTTCATTTTTCTTATGGAATGATATGGTATACTGATATCAGTGTAGCATCCAACAATATTCCTATTGGGATGTGTCCTGGTTTAATCATAGGTTTGTGTTTAGGAGCTGGTCTCAATGCCCAGAACTGCAAAGAAAAATTGATACCGCAGAAGAAGACGCCAAAACAGCTGTCACGGCAGCGAACTGCGTTAATTCCAATATGACAGAGGAATATATAAAATGAAAACCCTCGTTAATCTCAAAACAATATAATTCTCATGAGTAGTAAAGCATTCAATTTGCAATGCGAAAGCGCAAAACTTGCCTTCACAAGCATGCCCCTTGTGTCCTCCGAACCGAGTTCCAGGGCAATTGAAATGCAAGTAGGGTGGTTTTTCTCGGTCTGTAGTTAAGACACTACAGATCTTGGAGAACGACTTCCAGTCTACATTTGCCTTATTATAGCATTATGCATCCGTCATTCCTTTTTCATCAATCTTACGTAAGAGCATCTGTGAAAAGCTCTCATCGATATGATTTACTATGTCTTCTAAAGACATAGCTTTAGGCATTGCCATAGACGGGCAACTTGGTGCCTGCAATTCGCTGGTTTCAAACTCATCCGATAGTATTTGTGTTTCAGCTAAGACTGTGCTCTCGCCAAGCGCATCCGGACGAGTTCTATTGAAGATAAAATGTGTATCGACGTATTTATCATCTATGTAGGTGGCAATATCAGTAAATAGTTTTTCACTGATTTGGAATGCCGATTTATCAAACACCACGATATAAATCAGCATATCGTGGTCGATTAAGAATTCTGTAATAGTATCTACTGCCACCTTCAATGCTTGATCTTTTGGGTATCCATAGACACCACTTGAAATTAGAGGAAAAGCAACCGATTCGCATTTATTATCCAAAGCAAGTCTTAAAGACTCTCTATAACAGCTTTCTAAGAGTTCTCTTTCGCTGTTTTGACCGCCTTTCCACTTGGGACCTACTGTATGTATGATAAACTTAGAAGGAAGCTTGTAGGCCCCTTGTAAGCTTTGCCTGACCAACTTTACACCCACCAAGTTTCATGCACTCCAAAAGGAGCCCCCTTCCAGCGGCTCTATGTATAGCACCATCAACGCCACCTCCTCCTAAAAGGGAAGAGTTTGCAGCATTGACAATAGCATCGCATTCCATTTTTGTAATGTCATTTCGTAAGCGTCAAAGCAAGCAGCGACTTGCTGAAAACAGAACAGTATGAAAGAATACCTCCGTAGAGTAGCGGCGTGCAGAAACAGTGGGCTAAGTGTATTGGCATGGTGCAAAGAAAATGGGGTTTGCAGCCAAACCTATTACAAGTGGCAAAAACGATTGTTTGCCATGTCAGAGGCTCAGCAGGAAACTCAGTTTGCGGAAGTAACTCCTGTTTCGGCAATGCAGACCAATAGCCAGATTGCTGTAACTGTGCGTGTTGCCGGAATTGCGGCAGATATCCATAACGGAGCAAATCCTGCAACCGTGGAAAGTGTGCTCCGAATCCTAAAACTATGCTAAACGATTTTAATTGCAGCTGCCCGGTCTACATAGCTTGCGGATACACAGATCTGCGGCACGGGATTGATGGTCTGGCCGGCCTGGTCCAAACGCAGTTCCAAATGGATCCGTTTTAGACAGCCCTGTTCCTGTTTTGTGGGAGAAGGCGAGATCGGATCAAAGCACTGTACTGGGAGGGAGACGGATTTCTTCTGCTATACAAACGTCTGGAAAATGGCAGTTTCCAGTTGCCACGCACAAAAGATGAGATTCGAACATTGACGCCTCAACAGTACCGTTGGCTTATGGAAGGCCTGAAAACAGAACAGCCAAAAGACAACAAAACAGTGACTGGATTAAGCGCAATATGATTCGCTGAAAGCATTGATAATACTGGGTTTTCGCGTATTTTGTGGTATAATTTTCTCATGGAAAACGAGAAGGAAATCGCCACAAGCAACGCTGAAATGGTGACCATTTCACGCGCGGAATACGATGAATTAAAGCTCCAGAATCAATGGCTTCTGGAGCAGTTGGGCCTTGCCAAGAAGCGGCAGTTTGGTTCTTCTTCTGAGCGAATCCAGGAAGAGCTTGTGGATCAGCTTTCGTTTTCTTTCAACGAAGCAGAGGCGTATGGTACCAAGGCTGCCACAGCAGAGCAGGTTGCCGTGAAGGCTTATGAACGCAAACGGCAGTCTGGCAGCGTGACAGACATTGTTCCTGAGGGAACCCCCACAGAAGTGGTTGAACACCGTTTGTCCGAGGAAGAGCTGATCTGCACCTCCTGCGGCACTATAATGGAGGAGATCGGAAAGGAGTTCCATCGGAGCTTGAAGATGGAGCCTGCCCGGATCTGGATCCAGGAAGACGTTTACTATACCTATGCCTGCAGAAAATGTGAGCAGGAAACAGATGAAGCAAATATCTTAAAGACACCGAAGGAGCCTGTGCTCTGTCCCGGCAGCTTTGCATCTGCAAAAGCGGTGGCTCACATCATGACACAGAAATTCGTGATGTACTCTCCTTTGTACCGCCTAGAACAGGAGTTTAACCGGGAAGGGTTAAAGCTGTCCCGACAAACAATGGCAAACTGGATCCTGAATGCTTCGGACACCTGGCTTCGCCCGGTCTATGACGTACTGCACAGGAGCCTTTGCTTGGAACCCGTTCTGCATGGAGACGAAACAACTCTGCAGGTGCTGAAGGAGTCCGGGAAGGCCGCAACAAGCAAGTCTTATATGTGGCTGTACCGGAACAGCGGCTACGCAGAAAGCCCCATCGTTCTGTATGAATACCAGCCAAGCCGAAGGGCTGCACATGCGGAGGAGTTCCTGAATGGATTCTCCGGGTGGCTTCACGCAGACGGATACCAGGGCTACCACAAGCTGCCTGGAAATATCCGGGTGGTTGGCTGCTGAGCACATGCCCGGCGAAAATTTGATGAAGCCTTGCAGACATTGCCGAAGGAAGACCGAAAAGATTCTCTGGAAGCCACAGGTGAATGTTACTGCACCAGATTGTTCCAACTGGAAGAGTCTTTTGCGGGTTTAACATCGGAAGAACGATATACCAAGCGTGTGGAGCTGGCAAAACCGGTTCTAGACGCTCTGTTGGCATGAGCTAATGCGGTTATTGGCAAAACAGCACCGAAATCCGCATTGGGCAAGGCACTGCACTACCTGCTGGAACAGTGGCCGTATCTGGTGCGCTACTTGGAAGACGGCAGATTGGAACTGAGCAACAACCGCGCTGAACGCAGCATCAAGCCTTTTGTTATGGGCCGAAAGAACTGGCGCTTTGCCAATACACCTGCCGGCGCACAATCCAGCGCTGTGGCCTACAGTTTGATTGAGACCGCCAAGGAAACCAGATTAGATCCGTACCGCTATTTACTTTGGGTTTTACGGAATGCGCCGGCCCTGAGCCGGACAGATGAGACTTGGGCAGAGAAACTTGTACCCTCCCTGGTCCCGCAAGAATGCAGAGTTCCTCATAAATGAATGATCTCCACCTCAGCGCTTTCGCGCCGAGGTGGAGATTTTTATACGCCGCTAGCTTTGACGCTTACGTCATTTCTAACAATTTTTATTGGCATATCGTTTCCTCAAAAAAGGGGCTCAGGCACATTTTAGCCTGAGCCCCTTTGGTAATTATCTAAGGCCGGAAGCGCCGCTTTCGTCGCCTTCCATCATGTTGTTCAAGAATGTCTGTTGCATAATACCGATTCAGGAACATCCCTTGCAAGAGCAGTAGCCGTAGCGATTTCACGAATGAGTTCCTCAGCTTTTTAAATCCGGGTTAATTTTCAGGAAGCTATACTACTATTAATCTCATCAAATAGTTCTTGGATGGAAGACGTAACAACATCACTTGCCGCAGGAACACCCATTTCATCTACAAAATTCATACACCAGTTGCCAGCTTTCTCAATCCACTTCCGCAACTCAGCAGAAGGTTTTTTCTCCGCCAAGTAATAAAGATTGTATATTTGGAAGTATAGCGCGAGGTAATATCTGAAACTTTGATTTTCCTTTTCATTGTCCAGTATAGCATTTGCAATTTGAGAAGATTTTTTGAAATTCTTTCGGCTGAACTCCAAAATCATCACAGACACAACAGCATCCTTGTCTTGGTAGTCTTTAGCAAGCTTCCGGATCAGTTTTTCCTTAGCATCGTCAAATTCATCATTAGGCATGACGGAGATCTTCTCCCGCAGAACAACCTGGGGAATGATAGTAGAGAAGCGAAGATCCCTCTCAAACAGATCTGACAATTCAGCTTCCTTACCGGCTTTTTTGTAGATCTCAATCACATCAATTAAGTATTGAGGGTGATTCTTGAATTTATCAGGAAGCATGTCCATGTATGCAAACGCTTCCTCGTAATGTTCCCGCATTGCTTCAAGCAGGATGTGCAGATGATAACCTTGGTAATTATCCGGGAATTCTTTGATAATCTTTTTAGCGATCTTATCTGCTTTCAAATACATTTCGTTTTCAATATAGAAAACTGATAGGCAGGAGAGGCTTGCCCAATTAAGATCTACTGTATCAGCAACATCTATTGCTTTCAGGAGATTCTTTTCAGCATCGTTGGTTTCACCAAGATTCTTTTGCAAAATTGCGGTAGATAAGTAGACATCTGATGTAGCATAACCGCGGTCAATCGCAGTCATGAAGTACTTTAATGCTAATACTCCGTCTTTTCCAATTAAGCAAATACGCCCTAGATAGTATGCAATAATGCCGTGCTCCGGGTAATCATGGGCCAATTCCTTCAAGATGGAGATCGCCTTATCCAAACTGCCATTTTCAATCAGCTTATCAACATTGCTGAGCTTTGTTGTAAGAACATTATCCATAGTGATAAAACCTCCACCTTAACTTGCGATGCCAAACAATTCGCAGATATCTTCACCTAAATCATAGGCATCTTCCAAAGCACCAAACCATTTATTGCTCTTCTTAAATGCTTCAGCGATTTCTCCACCAACAACACTTTCCCATTCTCCCTTGTCATCACCTGTAAAGAAACCAGTAATGGGATCCAGGAAATCCTTTGCATTGGAGATATTCTTCAGTTCTATCACATGATTGTCCTTCACGTAATTCCTATAGAGGGATTGCCATTTTCGATAATCGTCCTGATACTCCTTAACCATGTCTGCTTTCTTAATAGGCTCATATTCCTTGAAACCAAAGTCGAAGTCCATCATCTTCTTGGGATTTTCCAGGAAGTCCTTAGCATCCGAGAACAAACCATAAGCAGCGCTTGCGGCGTCAATAGTCTGGCTGACCTTCTTCATGCCTGTAATGAAGCCGCCTTCGCCGTTAACTTTTTCTTCTGCTTCTAAAACGTCTGTCAAACCAGAAACTCCGCCATAGGCTTCGCTGTATTTTACCGCTTCGTGTTTCACCTTTGAGCTGCCGGTTAAAGCTCCTATACCGTAGCCAATACCAACAACAGTGAGGCCCGCCAGGTTACCACCCACAGCAAAAACATCATCAATTATATTCCAAGTGTCGGTTAATATACCAATGGGATTACCTGTCGCAATGTTTTTTATCATACTGGCAGGCAAACATACAAGATCCACAGCGGCCTTGAAGATGCTGCTGATAGTACCCTTTGTGGCCTCCAATGCAGCCTGCTTTGCCGCCCAATCAACTTCTTTTTCAAAAGTGGCATTTGTCTTATTGCTGGTAGCTCTTAACTTGTCGTCATAAGCACCGATATCCTTGCGAATGGTAGCTGCACTACAAATGGAAAAATTAGGTTTAATCAAGTCGAAAAGGAACTTTAGGCGGTCATTATATGCAGTTTCGTTCTCAACAATTTCTGCAAACTTTCCTTTAAACTCCTTGTCAATTGCATAGACATCCTCAAAGATCTGCTCCAATTCCTTCTTGGTAGTGTTGGTCATATCCAAAACTGTTCTTTGATATGACTCAACATTGGACATATCATCTTTCAGTGAAATGATGCCCAGCCATTTACCAGCATAGGAAATCACATCACCGATGGCATCCGTTACCGGACTCCATGTGCTCTTATTAATATCATCAATTTCTCCAGACAGCCGCTGCTTTGTTGCCTCAGTGAAATCTCTTACCACGCCACGTGTCCCTCCTTTTGAAGTTCCAAAAAACTCTGATATATCTGTTATTGTATTTGACGCATCTGTAGAAAATATCGTCCATGCATTGCATACATCGTCTTTTCTTCCGGTTTCCTCTCTTCTTAATTCACCATCGGAATTCACACCAATTGCCCAACGATTATGATGGTCGAAATCTACCCCTCCACCATAATCAATTGTAGAATCAAGAATTACCACATTGCCAATACTAATTAAAGAGGAAGAAACGAAATCATGCTCTTGTTGATAATTGTTGATTTTGTGTTTAATCTCAGAAATCTCATCTTGATGCTGATTTATGAAGTCACGGTTAAACCCAGGGCCATCGAAAGCTGAAACATTCGAAACCTTATTGGGATACGGGAACGTAACAGCAGCATACATCGCTAGATTTCCACCAAGAGAATGCCCTGTCAATGTAACGTTTTGGTAGGTTTCCATTCCGTCCATAAAACGCTTCATTTCTTCTTGTTGTTTAGTTTGATCTTCCCATGCTAAAGCGAGATCCGCACCGACCCAATCGTTAAGGGTATTATCATTGTCCAAAGGATTCAGATTGATACCATCACTGCCGCGACAGCAAATCGTAACCTCTCCACCGGGATTAGGTTCTGGCTCAATAGCAAAAGCAGCGAATCCGCTTGCATCTGATGTATTATGATTAATGCTCTTTGATATAACAAAATTATTTTCCTTAAGCTTTGTTTTTAAGCTTGCAACGGCATCCTCATAACTTTTTCGATCAGCCTCGCTCATGCCACTATTTTTGTAATCATTGCCCATCGCGAGGTTGTCCAAACCCTTAAGGATTGAATCTACCTTTACAGGGGTTCCAATTGGATATCCGTTAGAATCATATCTACCTTTCGGAATGTCATTGGTATAAGCCAATGATGAAAGGATCAACATTTCCGCCTCTGAAAATTGAATGGCCATTATCTCACACCTTTTTCAATTGAAGATTGGATTGTTTCGTGCTTTGTTGTAATTTCATCTTCGGTTAATTGAATTGTAGCGTGGCAGTTAACTAAATCACTGCTTAAAAAAGCATCGTAAAGCTTATCAACAGAGGTTTCTGAGAAGATTTTAGCAAAATCTGAAGATACTTCATCAACGAACCATACAACAATACAAAGATCTTGCAAATTCAAGCCTTTAGCCGATTCACCTATTGAATAGACCATATTCACATAATCATTTACTGACATACTTTCGGAATCTTTGACGAAGAAATGTGTTGTCACAAAATATGTGTCGAGTCCTGCAAGATATTCATTTAACTCTAGAATGCTATCAGCAGTAGAATAGGTGCTACTTTCTACAATAGAATATGCGGCAACCCCATCGTGGTTATTGCATAACTTATCAGATATCATACCTGCGGAGACAATGTGTAAGTAGTTGTCTTTCACTATCCGAAGATTCTCTTTGTTAACCTCTGCCATAAACCTAATGTTTGCGTAGCTTCCGTCTACACTATGGCACCATGCTTTAACGGTTGAATTGTCTGATGTACCATATACTCCGCCTAAACTGTCTACTTTGAATGATAAGGAATACTTATCAGAAAGATAGCCTTCAATTGCAGCAGAATAATCGGCATTACTATAACCATTTTTTTCTTTACCAGTATCCATACATCCACACACTCCTATCACAGTTAAAACAGTTAATACAACGCAAAATGCAAGTTTTATACGCTTCATAAGGCATCCGCCCTTCTTGAAATTTGGGAGTATTTATTCACAACTCAAAACGAGATATTTTCTAAAATCATTTCAAAGATTGGGGAACGAAGAAATCGTTCCCCAATAGTGCTTTAAACAACGGGGATTGCCGAAGTAAGGTTTATATTCTGTATGTACACCCAAGATGGGTGCATAGCTAGCGGAGAAAAACTAATTGTTATTTTTATTGGTTCGGTTTGAGGTCAACGAGAACCAATGGTTCCGCCGCCGTTGGCACCCGCACCGCCCTCTTTAATAGCGTTTGCGGAATTCATTTCCGACTGTGTAAACATTTCGCTTGATTTACCGAGAAACTCTATAGTGTTATGGATGAGTTGCCCAAAATAAAAACAAGTGGTTCGGATGTTTTCGCAAACGGTAATCAACTCTTCATGTGTCTGACCCTTGTCAACATCCGACACGGGGACTTCCTTTTCATAAAGTTCTTCGCAATTCTTCAGAAGAGCTTTTAAGGTTTCAACTGTGGCATCTATTTGCTCATTATCTACTTTAAACTTGCTCATATCATGCACGCCCCCTTAGTAAATCTGCTTGTCCGCTTTATCAACCTTTGTAATAAAGTTATCACAAAGACGCTCAACCTGAGCACTCATAAGCCAAGGCGTGGCAGTATTATCACCAAGATCACACTTGATTTTTTCAAGAAAGACCTTTAACGCTTCTGAAGTATCGCCTTCCATTATGCCGGTTTCTATGAGGTTTTCCATTGCCGTCACATACTTGTTCTTTATATCATTGATGGTTTCGCATTGTTCCATAAAATAAGTCTTAACTGCGCCGATGTGGGCATCATCAATTACCAAACTCATTGCAAAACCTCCTTACTTTTTCTTGCTCTTACTAGAGCTCGATTTGCTTGAACTGGAAGACTTAGAAGTGGATTTAGAAGCCGCTTTTGTCTCTTCTTGTTTCGGTGCCGGCTGAGGTGCGGGTTCCGGCTTTGGCGCAGTTACTTGAGCAATGTAATTGCTCCTTTGTGATGAGAGAGAATTAATTTTGCCATTACATTGCTGGATTTGGCCTTGAAGGGTTTCAATTTCCCTTTGCAACTCACGAATCTTTGCATCAATTTTTGCTACAGCACTTTCAACCCCTTTTCTAGCGCGGGTATGTTCCGGTCCCTTAATTACATCAAGGAAATTGGAAAAGAAATTCATCTTCAGCAAAGAGAATGGGTTTAAAATGAGAGCAGGAAGGTTATTAACCTTAGTAGTAGAATTGTTTGCTGCAGTTACAACTGCACTATCAACATCCGCTACCCGAATTTTTAATCTCCGCAGTTCTTCGATATCATCATCACATGCTCTTATCCGATTATTGCAATTAGTGATGGTCTGTCTATTATTGCTAATTTGGTTATCGTACCAGCCCACCGTGCTATCGTAGTAGCCCATAATCTACCTCCTGTATAAAGGATAATATATGTAAAATCCGGCATCCGGATTTAATTCTCTATAACAGGGAACTCACATACGCAAATATATGAGCCCCCTGTTACGCAGGATAACGCATCGAACTTTTCTTAGCCGGAGATCGCGCTAGCGCCCTGAGAGTCTTCGCTCTGCTTGTTGGCAAGATAAGTATTGATGTAGTCAGAGACTTCCTGAATGGCTGCAGCAGCATTGCGCAGCTTGGGAATGTGGTCGCTATCAATTCTCTGAACGAATGCTCTAGCTGTTTCGTTACTCCAGCCTTCCTGAAGCTGACCATTCATGCGAATAATAGCATTAATGACGTCATCAATAGCACCAGCCTGGTTTGCGTAGAGAGTCTTACCCTCGTTCAATACGTCATAATCAACAAAATTGACGGCCATGTGTTACACCTCCTTTTTCTGGGTTTTTTATAATTAATTGCTCGATTAATCCAAGCAAAAAATTATCAGCGCAGAACAGTCTTAATTTTCTTAAGCTCGTTGCCAGAAAGGAAATATGCCTCATTATCCTTAAGCGGGGTCTTATACTTCTTTGTCAAGGACATCGGACAGTCAAACAGTTTTACTGCACTCAGATCCTCGAACATAATGAACTGGTAGTTGTCCTTCATCATCTTCATGACTTCGGGAGAACCATAAGCAATTGCTTCGTTCTCGATGTTCGTAAACAGGATCAGAGATTTTAGATTCTTGTACTTCTTGACAATTTCCTTATAGCTGTCCAAAACACCTCTGTTTTCGCTGATATAGCTGGCAGCATCAACTGTATTGATAATGAGAATAATAGGCTTCATCTGCTTTACTGCAGCATTGCCGTGCATCTCTCTAGCCGCATGCCGCTCAACAAGAGTGTTCTTAATGGAAGAGAGCATTTCAGGGAGATCATCTACATTCTTGGAATAAAGCTCAACACGATCATCGTCTGCTAAATCGCTAAATGTTCCGGAGTAATCGTCCAGAACAAACATTTCTGCGCCAAGAGACAAGAAAGAGTTCTTTAAGTAGTTGATAAATGCAAACTTCGCATCAACATAGCTGCCGGAAAGCGCAAGAACATCCTGTCGAGTATAATCCAAGGCAACAGGCATAACATTGGCAAAATTCAGGCCAATGAAGAGCTTGTTTGCGTCAGAGGTTACACCATACTCATCAGACAACATATTGCTCAAAAGAATCTCGGGAACAACAGGAATTCTCTTTGCTTTGTGTGTATGCTTGTTGTTAACATCAACAATAAACTTTGCAATTTCCTGGACACGCTCATACTCTTTTTCTCCCTCAAAGGCAAGATATGTTTGTGCCTCGTAGATTTCCTTATCTCTCTGAATCAAGCAACGACCAGGGGTATTCTCGGGCAACATTTTACAATGATCAAAAATGGAATGATATTCTGACGGATCATTACAGGTCAATCCAATACGTTGGTTGATATTCGAGAAGTACTTAAATCCAATACCGGAAGTTTGAGAGTTGGCAATGACCACGGAAATGCCAACTGACAGGCCATCTCTGCAAATAGGCAGAAGGAAGTCATCCTCTAAGAAATACAGTTCCTTCAAAGCTGTCAGGTTGTCAATAAGAAGCACAATCTGTGCCAGATCAGTGTTTCCCGCTTCTTTATAAGCAATGAAGTTACTAACACCTGCGGCAAGGAGTTTCTCTTTTCTTGTAGAAATTTCTTCATTGAGCAATTTGAAGAGATTCTTCAACTTTTCATCTTCGTTGGAAACAACAACGCCACCCACATGGCTGAGCTTTTCAAAGTTCTTAAGTACCATTGAGGCGAAGTCAATGATGTACATTGTGACTTCATTCGGGGAAAAACTATTGGCAATTCCCTTGATAACAAGCTGAAGCAAATTAGTCTTTCCGGTCATTGAAGATCCTACAATCATCGTATTTTCAGAGAAAATATTAATACCAAAGGTGTCCTGAAGTTGGTTGTCAGGATCGTCGTATACACCCACAGGAACAGACAGTTCTCCAACGTTATCGTTACAGTACGGAAGCATGGTTTTCAAAGAGGGTAAGCAAATGTCAGGAAGTTTTTCTAAATTGATGCCATCACAATAGTCATGAACATACTTAACAATAGCATCAAGTTGTGTAACATTACCTTCTCCAGCTTTCTGCTTCTTCTGAATGTAGACAGGAACTCTCCGTCCGGACTCGTTAAGCCCATAAATAGTAAATTCCTTCACATTAGAATCATCGGTTTTTTCGGGTGCACCGCTGTATGCAGACTGGAACAATTCGAAAATCTCATTATTACCAACCTGAAGATATGCGCGACCAGGTTCTTTAATCTCCGCTGCTAAAGGAGACTTAATAACCTCGCTACTGTCCTCTTGGCTCTGTACTTTGAGGCAAAGTTTAAAACGAGAATTACTCCAAATCTGCTCATTAACCTGGCCGGAAGGCTTTTGGGTTGCCAAAATGAGGTGTACCCCAAGGCTACGACCAATACGAGCAGCAGAAATCAATTCCTTCATAAACTCAGGCTGTTCAGCCTTCAATTCTGCAAACTCATCGACAATAATAATCAAGTGAGGCAGCGGTACAGACGCTTCACCAGCCTTAATTTTCCGAATATACTTGTCAATGTGGTTTACATCTGCATCTGCAAACAAACGCTGACGCTTCTGGAGTTCTGCTTTTATAGATTTAAGAGAACGGTTAATTTCTTTTCCGTCAATATTAGTTATTGCGCCAAGCAGATGAGGCAATTCTTTAAACTGGTTAACCATGCCACCGCCCTTGAAGTCAATAATAACAAAACCAACTTCGTAGGGATGATACAGTGTTGCCATTGCTAATATATAGGTCTGCAAGATCTCAGATTTACCAGAACCGGTCGTACCGGCAACAAGTCCATGAGGTCCATGCGCTTTATCATGCAAATCTAAAGAAACAACTCCAGACTTTGAAACACCAAGCGGAGCCGACATAGATTTGAAAACCTGAGACTCTTTCCATCTAGAGGCAAGGTCAATATCATCAACTGCAATGATATTCAACAACTCGAACATAGAAATGTTCTTAGTCAATGTGCCTTCCAATGAAATCTCCTCTGTATAAACCGGCGCAAGCAGATTTACAATATCTTCTGCCTGTGTAGTCCGAATGGAAGGATATGCAAAATCGAAAGAGTCGCTCTTATCGTGAGTGTTAATCAAGGTAGCATTCTGTGCATCTTTGATATCAATAATTACATCACAACCAAGTGGAACATCTGCTCTAGCGTTACCGAAGAACACAAACGTAACACCTAAATCTTTTGCATGGTCGATAAATTTAGAAATGGGATGAGAGTTAAATCCGTAATCATCAAAGAAGACCGCCACAATATGAAAATCATAACTCTTATTTTGCTCTCTGAATGTAAGCTCTTTGTACAGATATTCAAAAATAATATTTTTGCTATCAGTATTACAAACAATATTTCTTATACCAAGAGCATCATTATAAACATGGGGCAAGAGCCGAATCCAATAGATACTCTCTTTGTTATGCTGTTCCGCAACAAATACCATTTTTACATCCGTGTAATAATGCCTTGCAGCAAGATCAATAACAAGGTTCTTGAGAATCTCAAAACGATGCGCGGGCTCACCAACGATTCCTACTGCATCAACTTTCTTAAAGTCACAGGTTATAGGTGCATTAAGAACATACTTGTACTGATTGTAAATGTTTTCTGGAATTTGCTGAAGGTCGTCTTCAACTTCCAAACGCTCTTGTTTTTTAAAATTGATTTTTCGCTTGGCTTCAACATTACCTGTTCCAAATCGGACACACAAGAAATCAACGTCTTCCCTATCTCTATCAAACAAATCAGACGAAAAAGATGTAAGCCGTTGCTGCTCTATAGCAGGAGAAATATAGATTTCTTCCAATGTATTGCACTCAGCTTTTCTTGCGTCTTCGATTTCTTTTCGTTTGTTTGCAATATATGCATTATACTTCTGGATTCTCTCTGCAGAGTCGGCAGCAAAATCCTTCTTTCCCTGGATAATGCCCATTATCGCAGTAACAATACCGATACCGCTTGAAATAAGCATAAAAGGAGAAACAAAGGACATTGCAATACCCGCTACAACCATAACTACCGAAGGAAGCAAACGAGAAATAATATTACTCTTTGGTTTTTGAGGTATGGCAGGAGGATCTAGGATTTCAATTCTCTCATCATCAACAATCGTTCGGATTCTCGTATTTCTATTGAACTTAGGATAACGGCTTATCAATGGTCTGTCCAAATAATTTAAACCCTTTAGGGTCAAGCCCTGTCTGATTTCTGTCCAAATATGACCATTCTTATAATAAAAGAAGAAGTCAGACAATGAGAAGAAATCACTATTTGCAATTTTTACAGATGCTCCTGCTTTTTGTCCATTGTGATACAGTCCGTAAGTTGTATTTTGAATTCGTGCAACAAGGCATCCCTCTTGCTTGGTAAATTCGATGTAATCACTTTTAAGGTAGTCGCTATTCAGAACCAAATTGCAATTTGCACTTGTACCCATTGAGAATGTAGAGCATTCAGTTACATCTATAATACGCTCATACTTAAGCTTACCACAATCAAAATCGTACAGAAATTCCATAGTAAATGCGACGATATCGGAATCTTGATAGTGAACTTCCAAAACATCACCATGGACAAGCTGTTTAGTAGCCAGCTTACGTACATCGCCAACCGTAATATACAAATTATCTGAACATAGAACAGACCAGTCGCCCTTTACACGAGTAAAGAAGAGTTCAATCTGACCGAAAAACAGATGCTTGCGTAAACGATAATCACATTCTATGGCAGTACCTATGCGGGCTTGCTGCATTTCAGGTGAAAGTTCAATTTCTTTATAGAGATTGTTGTTAGATAGAATTATTTTATATCTGCTTTCCATAACTCTCCCCCCTTATTCCGTAAAGGTAATGACACTACCGTTACGAATGCCAAATTCGTTAAGCGTCTTGTTTCCACGCAATAACGCAATGGGATTCTCTGCTTTCAAATAGCAATTTTTAATATTACCAGTGTCAATACCTAATTCATAAGCCATGTTCAAGGCAACAACCAGCTCATTGGCTGTAATGTTAAGAGGGACTTCTAAGTCAACCGAAAATTGTCTTTTAACAATATTGAACACAATAATTGCGACCTCTCTGTTCATAACAACTTCTCCTTACTGGGATCAAATAATCAAAAATGCAATCCTTTGGATACTATTTTCCTTTGAAAGACTATCCGGACGCATCCTCTCGCAGTTTGCGAAATGGTCAATATAATCACTAATCGAGAATTTAAGCGTAACACTAGGTAAGATTAGGGAGTTATCTTTGTCCTTATCAAAGTCATTACAGATAAAGATATACTTGTCTGAGTTCGCTCCGTTAATGTTAGAAACTAAAATGTTTGTTGCAAGTACCGCAGAAAGATTCTGTTGAGTAATAATTACCACCTTATCCGCAGCGTTGAGTAAGGCAGCCTTATCTTCATCGAATGTCACATCAGTATCTACAACAATAAAATCGTAATCTCCACTCTTCTTTGCAGAAGAAATAATCTTCTCAAAAACAGAATAGTTCAACCCTAAAGACATAAGAGCCGCCTTAAAAGGAGGGAGATAGCTAAAGAGTTCCTTGCGAATTACGTGCTTAATATCCGCATATGTATTGTCACCTGCAGAAGCAAGTTTGGCATAAACATCAGCTACAGTGATTGCGGTATGATTTTCAAGCATGTGCTGGAATACCTGCAAGCGAGCTGCGTTAATATAAAGAACTCTCTTATAATTTTTTGTTAAAGAAGCACTAACTCCCATCGCTGCAGTCGTTTTGCCAGTGCCGCCACTTGCCGAGTAAAACAGGACAATCTGCGTCTCCTGCTTTGCGGATTTGTCGAGTTTGAAAACATCGGCACTCTTACCGGTAATCTCATTAAAGATCTCTTTAATACTCGTATACTTAAAAATATGGTTAACATTCAGGTCTGCGGTTTGATCTTCCTCATACTGTTCGTTCATAACGAAAATATGAGAAATGTTATGACGCTGCAGCGCCTGGCTGTAGAGTTCTTCGGAAACAATAAGGATATCAGCTCTCTGAGGTGTCGAGAAGAGCGTATCAAAATACTCTTCCTCCGAAATTATTTCAAGATCCACCCTCTCAAAAAAATCCTCGACAAACTTCAACTGAAAGGGAATGATATAGCTGATATCAGTATCTGCAATTATGATTCTTGGCTTTGCCATATCTTCTCCTCCTTATCCTATGCTTACTTGGAAGTCACTGTTAGCCAAACGAATCACATCACCATTGTTGATAGGATAGGGTTTGTTCGGCTGCAACTTCACTTTATTTACATATGTGCCGTTTGCGCTTTGGAGGTCAGTAATTGTATGCTGACCTCCTCTTTTATTGATGCGACAATGAGAACGGCTGATCATTTTATTAAAATCAATTACGCCGTCACAGAGTTCTGCTTTCTTACCAATAACGAATTCATCCTTGGTAATTGTAATCTCCACTCGGGAGGGAGCATTCATCGCTATAATGCGTAACAAACCGGAACCTGCTTTTCCTCCGCCAACATCAGTCTGACCAATGTAAGACTGACCACCACCTATGCTCTTGCCGCCCCTAATACGAGCAAACAAATCCTCTATACTAAGCGTGCCGTTTGAGAGATCGGCAGAAAACTGAATAGTTTTAGAGGTAGAGATCGTAGATATTCCAGAGATAAGTTTAACAAGTCCGGTTCTAATTTCGTTTTCAAAGCTTGAATTGTCGTCATAAATGCGTTTGCTAAGCGGCAAGTATACCAGACTCACTTTGTGAGTTGCTGGATCTACATAAATGCGTTCAAACGCGATATCAATATTCTGACAAGATAAAAAGCCATTTTGCTTGACATCTATTATGTCGGAAAACAAATTTGCAACTATCGTCAAGAAACTTTCAGCATCCAAGGCCGGTATCATGGACTCAAATGATTTGAGTCCCTTCGTGAGATAGTATAGCTGCACCTTGCCGTTGAACATCATCTTCATACACTTTACAAAGCAGCTATTCGCTTGACTTTGAAG
Organism: Oscillospiraceae bacterium; assembly: GCA_017522015.1. Taxonomy (GTDB): domain Bacteria; phylum Bacillota; class Clostridia; order Oscillospirales; family Oscillospiraceae; genus SIG483. Next base: position 130,868 of record JAFXAW010000022.1, read on the forward strand.
TACCTTGTATTCAGTGGACAGGAAGGTGCTATTGTCACTCAAAACAAAGGAAAAGTTCGAGCCACATTCCATTTCCTTTATATAATTTTTTTCAATCAAAGCATTCATATAATAAACACCTTCTTGTTTAGTCTTTTGCTATTTATCACAAGTTGGAACACATGAGAGATGTAATCTAACTTCTAATAAATAGCTCAGGGCATCCCGTGCAGGAGAGAGCCTGCACGGGAGCCTCCTGAACTATTTATTATTGCTTATTACTTTTCTTCTTTTTTCTTGCGCTTGAACACAATCAGGAACCAGATAGCAGCTGCAAGAACTACAACGCCACCAATGGAACCCCAGAAGAGTGCGGTATTTGCATACCAACGAACGAAGAAGTTACGAGAAACAGTTACCTCGTTGAAGAATACATATGTGCTATTTTCATTATCATCGGAATGTGCCTTAAAGAAGTCCTCAGAGTTAGTATCGGTCACATTGCCTGCAAGGTCAGTAACTTTAATCTGAACATTGTGAGCTGTAGTACCGTCCTGCTCTTCGAGATCAAAGCTTCCGGTAAAGTTATAAAGATTATCAGCAATATCTTCTGCAGTAAGAGTCTGGATTGTCTTTCCATTTACAACGATTTCGATGGTCTTCAAACCACCGACATCAACGATGGTGTACTTGACATTCAACTTACCGTCAATGATCTTGTCCACATCAGCAATCGCTTTATCAAGGTTAACGATATTTCTGATTTCAGGAGCAACGGAGTCCACAGTAAATGTCATTGTGTCGAGGATCTCTTCGCCAGCTTCGGTGATAGAGTTCTCAGGAACGCTTGTAGACTCATTACCCTTTGCATCGTCTGCATCATATGCAGAGGTCAAGGAAATCTTATAAACACCATCTTTCTCAAAGTTGGCTGCCTTAATGGTGTAAACGTACTGATACCAGCCGCTTTCACCAATGGCAACCTGAGAATTGATGTTTTCAGGATTGCTTGTGAAATCAACATCCACAGTTTCACCATCGCGTGTGATCAGGATCTTCAAGGAGCCTTCATTGATTCTGTCGGCGTTATACTCGGTAATTACGAGATCATCTTCAACAGACTCAACGAACTGTCCACCTTCCTTAATCAACGCTACGAGTTCATCGCTGTACTCATAAACGGAACCATAACGGTTGATAGTGAACTTGATTTCAGACTCAGTCTCGTGCTTAGCCTTGTCGGTCATGGTGATCCTGAGCACGTAGATACCATCATTGCCAACCTCGGTAGGAATGACGAAACTTCCAGAGCCGCCCTTGTCGTTGTCAGTAACCTTAACAAAGGTTTCGGTTACATCTTCAACCTTATCAAAGCGAGTTCTTGTAAGTTTAATAGTCTTAGTATCGAAGTTCTGATCAGCAAAATTGAAGCCGATTGTTGCTTCGCCCTTATAAGCGCCACCAACCTCAGTCTTAGCTGCACCATCGATAGTGTAGGTAGGAGCCTCAATCTTCGTATCAATGGTCATCTGCTTAGAGGTGTAGGTTGCCATCTTGTTAGAGGACTTATCTGTGTAATTGATGGTAACAATATAGTCACCGTCTTCAGTTAAGGTAAAGGTACCAACGTGAACATCCACACTGTTATCCTTCCAGGTAGGAGTTACTGCTGTTGCAGCGCCACCATCCTTTGAAACCATAACCTGAACGTCGTTAGCGTAGAAGTTAGCTTCGTTAACGGTAATCGTTGCGGTAATATTGCCATTGTAGTAGGAAATATCGCCAACGGTGTTAGTTGCTTCGTTGTAGCTTACCTGTGCAGTAGGAGCAATGTTATCTACAACAATTCGCTTCGTTTCCTTATGAGCGTCTGTTTCGTTTCCAGCACGGTCAGTAGCTGTGAACTCAACAGTACCGTTGAACTGATTATCGTTGCCGAGAACCATCTTCGGAATCTCAAAGGTAACAGTTGCGGTTTTTCTATCTGCGGAGTACTCAATATCTGCAGCCTGAATAGCTTCATTGATAAGCTCAGCATTCACATTGCTTACGCCTGCAGCATTCAGATAGCTGTAGAGGAAGGAGTGAACCTCAGATGTCGGATCTTCTGCAGTGAGTGTTACAGTCATCTTAGCGTTGTAGAAACCGAAAGTTACAGACTCAAGCACAGTATCAAGCACGCTAGTACTGTAATCAACCTTAAGGTTTGTAGG
>JAFXAW010000023.1 GCA_017522015.1 Oscillospiraceae bacterium
AGCGGCAGCGGATAGTTGAAGCGGATCGCGCCCGGCGTCGGGCAGTCCGTCACGCAGCAACCGCAGTACCAGCACTCTTCCGGATGCAGGATGATCGGAGGGCAGCCCTTCTTCGGGTTCGGAATGAAAACGTCAATCTGGCAGGTCTCCACGCAGTTGTTGCAGCCAATGCACTTCTCCGGATTGATCTTCACCGGCACGTTCGGCGTCTGCACATTCGGGATCGCATATACTTTCTCAGCCATTGTCTTTCCTCCTTCTCAGTTCTCGGGCTTGTAAACGCCGGCGTAATCCGGGTTGTGCTTCTCGTACTCTTCCTTCATGTTGCCCCAGAAGCGGACCGGAACGCGCTCGAACTTCGTCTCGCCGTCCTCCTGATAGAGCAGCAGATAGTTGCCCTGATCTTCCGGATCGGCGTTGGGATAATCCAGACGCTGCACACCCAGCGCGCGGCTGCTGAGCCGACGCTCCTTCATGGCGGAGATGGCAATCTTTGCATGCTCAAGAATGCTCAGATCCTCGACGCAGCGCATGAGCTTATGGGGGTCAAGCGCGTAAAGCTGCGGCACAGCGTTCTCTTCGATGCGCTTGATCTCTTCCAGCGCCAGATCGAACAGGTGCTCGCTGCGGTAACCGCCGACGTAATACTGCATCACGCGGGCAACACCGTTGTGCAGCTCCTTCCAGTCCATACCGCCGCTGCGCTTGGCGGGCGCGAGCACACGCTCTTTCTCGGCGTCAATCTGCTTGCGGCAGACGTCACCCGCCTCGATGCTCTTGGCATAGGCAGCCGCCTTACGGCCGGCGTAACGGCCGGTGGCCGCGGCAAAGCTGTGATCCTCAGGAGAGAAGAGCGAGGTGCCGGCGGCATAGAGGCCGTCCAGCGTTGTTTTCAGGTTCCAGTCGGTGAACAGGCCACCGCCGCGCGGCGTCTCACGGTACTGCTCAGAGGGCTGCAGCTCCATGTAGGCATAGTTCATGATCTGATCCTTGGTGTAGTCGAAGCCCGCCTCCGTCATGCTCTGCACCATGACCTTGGTGGTGGATTCCTCTTTGAGCATCAGGTTCCAGGTGGCATTGGCCTCATCCGGCTTCATGCCTGCGAAGTCGCCGTAGAACGGAAGCACATATTCGCCGGTGCGGATACCCTCAAGAATCTTCTCATGAATGGGGCCCATGAAGGTGAACATCGCGCCGCCGTCCGCCCAACCCTGGGTTGTGACAGGCAGAACCTTGTTGTTGGCGTCCACGAGGGAAACGTTCTCATAGCTGGCGTCACCGCCGCCGGTGTACCACTTGTGCTTGAGGCCCGTTGCGATCTTGGAGGGGTTGCTGCGCTCCATCATGGTGAGCTTCGCGCCCGCGCGCCAGGCCATATCCGTGCTGCCGCTGCTGTCGTTGCGGGAATACATGGTGGAATGGCCGCCATGCTCCATATCCAGATTCCACAGGTTGCCGCCGCTGCCCGCAGACATGACCACGGCCTTGGCCTTGACAATGAGGAACTCACCGGTGCGGACGTTCAGACCCGTCGCACCCACGACGCGATTGCCCTGCTTGCCGTTTTCATTGAGCAGGCTGGTGGCCATAACGCGGTCATAGATCTCCACGCCAAGCTTCTTGCATTCCTTCTTCAAAATGGGCTTGAAGGTGCTGCCCCAGATGCGGAGCACGACATTGGTGCGTGTCTCGGGGGCATTGAAGCCGGGCTTCATCCAATCCGGATGCTCGGCATAGCCGGCCTTCGCACCGTAACGGGGAGAGACCATGAGCTTGGTCGCCTCATCGCGACCCTCCGCGCCGACAAACTCATCCTCCGTATCGCGGATCTTGCCGCCCATCTGCTCCATCTCCAGCAGGGTATCATAGTTCTCTCTGCACTGGATCTGGATGCCGATACCGTTGGAGTACATTCCAAGCGCTTCCGTCATCTGCTGAGCCCACTCGTCGGGATCCACGCGGGAAAGCGGGTTGGCCGGCACATTGCACCAATGGTCACAGCCGGGGCCGCCCGCGCCGCTGCGGCGCACGTCAGCCTTTTCCAGAAGCGTTACTTTCGCGCCGTTTCTTGCCGCGGTGATCGCTGCCCAGCAGCCGGCGATGCCGCCGCCCAGGACAAGTACGTCGGTTTCAATCTCTTTCTCCTCGCCGAACTTAATCGGGTACGGCCACTCGGGAGGCGTCCCCTCGGCTTTCAGATAATCATGCCATGTTCCCATTGTGCGGTCTCCTTTGTCATTTTGTTTCACTTATTCTGTATGTTTTGCTGTTTATGCCGGATATAACAAATGTCTGTCTGCAATTATAATATAGTCGCTTCGCGTATGCAAGTCTTTTCACGCCGACCACCGGCAGGTAAACACCACCAAATCTCCCGTGTAAACACAAAAAGGGGCTGCGAAGAAAGTCGGCAGCTTATGCGCCGTTTCATTCACAGCCCCTTGTCCGCACCCTAAGGATACAGACTTTTTATTTGGAGTTAAAAATCTTAAAAATGCTGTCGAAGGGATCCTCTTCCTCCGTCTTCGGCTGCTCTGCCGCAGAAGAGGCTTCGCGGGCTTTCTCGGTAGCCGCGGTGAAAAGTCCCACCTCGTCCGTGGACACGGGCTTCTTGGCGGTCGGGCCGTCATCAAAGCCGGTGGCAATCACGGTGACACGGATCTCGTCGTCCATGTCGTTATCAAAGGTTGCACCGAAGATAATGTTGGCGTCCGGATGCGCAGCCTCCTGCACGAGGTTGGCCGCTGCTTCCACATCCTCCAGACCCATATCCGCGCTGCCGGTGATGTTGATGAGCACGCCGCGCGCGCCGTTGATAGAGGTCTCCATAAGCGGGCTGGCCACGGCTGCACGCGCCGCATCCTCGGCCTTGCCCTTTCCGGCGGATCTGCCGACACCCATATGTGCAAAGCCGGCGTCCTTCATGATGGTCGTCACGTCCGCAAAGTCAAGGTTGATGAAGCCGGTGTTCTTAATGAGATCGGAAATGCTGGTAACCGCCTGACGCAGCACGTCGTCTGCGATCTCAAAGGCGTTGGCAAAGGTGACCTTCTGGTCGGTTGCATATTTCAGCCGGTCGTTCGGGATGATCAGCAGGGAGTCAACCTTGCCGAGCAGCTCCTCGATGCCGAGCTTTGCCTGCTCCATACGGCGCTTGCCCTCAAAGCCGAAGGGCTTGGTCACGACGCCGACGGTCAGAATGCCGGCCTCGCGCGCGATGTCCGCAATGACGGGAGCCGCACCCGTTCCGGTGCCGCCGCCCATACCGGCGGTAATGAACACCATATCGGCATCCTCAAAGCTCTTGGCGATATTGTTGCGGTTTTCCTCCGCGCTGCGCTTGCCGATTTCGGGATCGCTGCCCGCGCCCTGACCGTGCGTCAGTTTCTCGCCGATCTGAATTTTCTGATTTGCAGAAGAGACGGCCAGCGCCTGTTTGTCCGTATTCACGGCGATGAACTCAACGCCCTTGGTTTCGGAGCTGACCATGCGATTGACGACATTATTGCCGGCGCCGCCGACGCCGACGACCTTGATGGTAACAACGTTTTCAGGGCCGGTTTCCATAGAGTAAGACATTTTCTTTCCTCCCGTTTCTATTTATCTATTGGCCGGGGTTCTCACTCCGACCCTGCATTTGAGCACTATTGGCCTTATATTATAACGATTTCTCTGTTTGGTCAATACTTCTTTGACAAAAACACAAATTATTATGTGAACCTCGACGTTTTTTATCCCTGACTGAAATGTACCCGGTCATCAATGGACAGATCCAGCGTGCCGGTATCCCCCTCGCCGAGCTGCTCAATCACGCTCAGCAGTCGGTCAAGCTTGTAGTCCACATTTTCGTTCTTACCGAGCTTGACAACAAAGCGGGAGAGATAAGTAAAGGTCGGATCGGACGGGTTTTGCATATCGAGCTCGCCGACCATTCTCTCCATGCCGCGAACGGAAAGCTCTTCCAGAATCTCGGCCACAAACGCAAGCTTGAGCGCTTCCTCCTCTCCGCCGGTGAGCGTTTCGCCCACGTCGGGCTTGTTTGCCTCCACGCCGATAATGCGGATCAGCCCCTCCGTCTGCGAGGAGGTGGTCTTGCTCAGCGCCTTGCAGCCGTTGTCAATCACCCAGAGCTCGCCCTCCACCGCGACATAGGCGATGGCGCTGCTCTCCTGCACTTCAATTGTGACGGAGTTCGGCAGGTCTCTGTGCACCGTTGCAAAGTCCACATACGGAAGCTTTGAGATAATCCGGCTCGCGCTGCCGCCCCGGTTGATGAAAAACAGGTTGTCCCCCTTTTCTATGCCGGAGGCCGCGATAATCTCCTCCGGCGTATAGCTGTCCATACCGACAACCTCAATCTCAGTAACTCGGAAAAAGACGCTGATGCCAAATGCCAGCGCCGCGCATACCAGCACGAATGCCAACGGCGTAAAAAGTGCGCTTTTTCGCTTTTTCTGCACCCGTCGGTTAGACTCCGCCATCTGATCGTTCCTCCCCCGGACAAAAAATCCGTTGTTTTTGGAGTATTTTATCTCATCTCATGCAAAATTTCAAGCTCTGCGCCAAGAGAACGGAGCTGGATATCCAGTGCCTCATAACCGCGTCCGATGTGTCCCTCATCCAGCACGGTGGTTGTGCCGCGCGCGGAGAGTCCCGCAAGCAGCAGCGCAGCGCCGGCGCGCAGATCGGCCGCAACCACAGTTGCGCCGTAAAGCTCCCTGACACCCGTGACAAGCGCCGTGCGCCCTTCAATGCAAATCTCCGCACCGAGCCGCCGGAATTCCTCAGCATGATGGAAACGGTCGGAAAATACATTCTCGATGAAAGCGCTTGTGCCTGCAGCACGCAGGGCCACCGCCATCAGAAGCGGCTGGGCATCTGTCGGGAAAGCGGGATTCGGCCCCGTTTCGATCAGGGGCGCGGAATGCAGCGCACGCTTTGCGCTGATTGTAATCGCGCTGCTCCCCTCGCGCAGCCGGCAGCCCATCGCGCGCAGCGCATGTGTCACCGGCGCGAGATGTTCTTTCACCGCGCCGCGCAGTTCGATCTCGCCGCCTGTGCAGGCCGCGGCGCACAGCAGCGTTGCCCCGGCGATGCGGTCCGGCATGATGCGAAAACCAACTCTTTCTACAGGAGAAATGCCTCTGATTTGTATAACAGACGTGCCCGCGCCTGTAATTTCTGCGCCTAACTGGCGCAAAAAGTTCTGCAAATCCTCGATCTCAGGCTCGGTGGCCGCGTTTGCGATCACAGTCTCCCCTTTTGCGGCGCAGGCCGCGATCATTGCGTTTTCCGTTGCGCCCACGCTCGGGTATCGCAAATGGATGTGTCCACCCCGCAGCCCCTTGTCTGCGCGGCAGATGATCCGACCGTCCGTTTCTTCAAAGCGTGCGCCAAGCGCACCGAGCGCCTCCAGATGTAAATCGATGGGGCGTTCCCCAAGCTCGCAGCCGCCGGGTCGCGTGAGGGCTGCCTCCCCGCAGCGCGCAAGAATCGAGCCGAGGAAAGTGAAAGACGAGCGCATCCGTCGCATCAGCGCATCCGGCACTGCGCTTCGGCAAAGCGTGCGCGAATCAATGTGAATCACATCGCCGTCCTGCTCGACCGTGCAGCCCAGGCAGCGCAAAATGTCCATGGACGCGCGCACGTCGCGAACATTCGGACAGTTGATCAGCTCTGTCCGGCAAGGGATAAGGATGCTCGCTGCCATAATCGGCAGCACACTGTTCTTCGCGCCCTGAACGCGCACGCTGCCGCAAAGCGGATTTCCACCGCGAATTCTCCAGATCTCCATAATTCTGCCTCCGATCGGATGGATTTTCAAGCCATCCTATGCAAAGGCAGGGTATACGGTCACATTCTTTGCCTATTGCCGCTCTTTTACAAGCTCCGACACAACATCCGCGATTTTTTCTGCGGCGTCCGGGAAGCCGAGCGACTTCATCTTTCCGGACATGACAAGCAGTCTTTCCGGGTCGGAGAGCAGATCCGAAATCTCGCCGAGGAGACTGTCCTGCGTAAACTCTCCCTCCAGCAGCACGCGCGCGCCGCCGGCCGCCTCCAGAACTCTTGCGTTGCGCTCCTGATGGTTGTTTGTCACGTTCGGCGACGGAACCAGAATTGCCGGTTTGCCGAGCAGAGTCAGCTCTGAGAGCGTGGATGCGCCCGCGCGGCAGATCACGAGATCGGCCGCCGCCATGACGCGCGGCATATCAAAGATGTAATCCCGCACCTCAAAGCCATATTTTGACGCATTTGCGCAGCCGTCGCGCGTGAGCTTTGCCATCATGTCATCATAACCGCGCTTGCCGGCAGAGTGGATGAGGCTGAAAAACGGCTTATTCACAGCGCGTTCAATGACCTCAGCCATAATTTCATTCATATGGGTGGCGCCCAGACTGCCCCAAACGGAGACCACCAGCGGCTTATTCACCGGCAGGCCGAGTTCGGCCTTGGCCTGAGATTTCACATAACGGAGAAAATCGCCGCGCACGGGCGTTCCTGTTACGATCACGTTCTCGGGATGCTTGTATCCGTTCCTGCTGTCCTCAAGGCCCACCATGATCCGGTCTGTATGTGCACTCAGAAGCTTTGTCGTCAGGCCGGGTACGGCGTTGGACTCGTGAATCGCAGTCGGAATGCCAAGCGCTTCCGCAGCACGGATTACGGGATAGCACACGTAGCCGCCGGTTCCAAGCACGACATCCGGCCGGAAACGGCGGATGATCTTTTTGGCGTTCTTCTTCGCAGTGGCCAGATTTTTGACGGTTTTGATATTGTGCTTAATCATATCCATGCCGCCGCTGCGCTGCAGGTTCGTCACCGTAATGCCCTCTATGTCATAGCCTGCTCTCGGAACAAGCTCCATTTCCATTTTATCCTTTGCGCCGATAAACAGCACTTCCGTGTTGCTGTCGCGTCTGCACAGGACTTCCGCAACCGCGATGGCGGGGTTGATGTGTCCCGCGGTTCCGCCGCAGGTAAAGAGGATCTTCATGAATCTCCAACTCCTAATCTCTGCGCGCGGCGCGCGACCGACAGCCAGTCAGTCGCGCGCAATACGCTTATTTGGTCGGCACATCCCTCGATGCGCTGAGGATGATGCCCATTTCTGCCATCTGAATCAAAAGAGCGGTGCCGCCGTAACTGAAAAACGGCAGCGATATGCCCGTGCAGGGAATCAGGTTCGTCACAACCGCGACATTGAGAAACACCTGCAAGGCCAGAAGCGTTGTGATGCCGGTGCAGACAAGGCAGCTGTACCTGTCACGCATATGCATCGCAAGCCAGTAGCCGCGAACAATCAGCAGCGCAAACAGGATAAGGATCAACGCAGCGCCGATAAACCCCAGCTCTTCGCAGACGATGGAAAAGATGAAGTCGTTGTGTTCCTCGGGAAGATAGAGATACTTCTGCCGGCTCTGTCCCAGGCCGACGCCCATCAGGCCGCCGGAACCCACCGCATACAGGGACTGAACAATCTGATAGCCTGCATCCGACGCAGCGGAAAAGGGGTCGAGCCAGTTGGCAACGCGCTCCTTGGCGTAGTCCATGACAGAAATCGCGACTGCGCCGAGTCCTGCGACCGCAACGCCGACGCCAACGAACCAATACAGACGCACGCCGCCGATAAAGAGCATCACAGCGCCGACGGCCACAATGATAATCGCTGCGGAAAGGTGCGGCTCCAGCGCAAGCAGACCTACAATCACAATGAGGATAACCAGGAAGGGTGCGATGCCGTAGCGGAAGGTTTTCATCTTCTCGCGATATCGGCAGATCATGGAGGAAAAGGCCAGTATGACGCCGATTTTTGCAATCTCGGAAGGCTGAATCGTAAACGAACCGAAGCCGATCCAGCGGCGGGCGCCGTTCGCCTTGACGCCAATGACCGGAACGAGAAGAAGCAGTCCGATCGCCACGATCAAAACCCACATTGAAAAGCGACGGTAAAAGGTCATCGGAAAGCGGGAGGTGATATACATGGCCGCAACGCCCATCAGCGCAAAGATAAGCTGCCTGATGAAGTAATAGGTCGCGTTGCCGCCCGTCTCATGGGTGGGGTCGTAATAGGCTCTTGCAAAGCTTGCCGAGAGAACCATCACAACGCCGATCACCAGCAGAACAAGCGTCAGCAGTGCGAAGGGCAGGTCAAAACGGCCACGTCCGATCTTTGCGTCATCGGAATAGTCGTGCAGCTTTGTGTTTTCATGGCTTTTGCTGTTTTCCTGCATGGTGTTTCACCTCCCGGGCATGATGCGCCCCCCCGCGTTATTGGGGGCATCCGGTATACGCAGCTTGTATCCGGAATGCGTGTTTACTTACATGACGTAGCGTCCGGCAACGCCGATGAATGAAATGATCGCAAACAGGAGCGATATGCCGGTAAAGAGTGCGAAGAGCTCCTTTTCCGTCCACTTCTTCCCTGTCCAGCCGCCCATCTCCAGATGGTGATGCAGCGGCGCCATTTTGAAAATGCGTTTGCCGTGGCTGATCTTGAAGTAGAGGACCTGAATAATGTCCGAAAGTGTCTCCGCAATGTAGATGATGCCAAGCGGAATGAGCACCAGCGGCATATCCATCGCAAACGCCAGGCCGCACACCGCGCCGCCAAGGAAAAGGGAGCCGGTGTCGCCCATAAAAATCTTTGCAGGGTTGTAGTTATAGAGCAAAAAGCCCATCAGTCCGCCGAAAAGCCCGGAAGCGAAGATACCGAGGGAAAGGAATTCCTGTCCCCAGCGGAACGCAATCACCGCATAGCAGAGCATAACGGGCAGCGTTGTACCGGTGGCAAGGCCGTCCACGCCGTCCGTGAGATTCACCGCATTGACGCAGCCGACAATGATAAACGCAGCAAAGATAAAGTACACAACCTCCGGAACGGGTACCGTGATGTTCCAGAACGGGATGTAGAGATTCGGCGTTGCGTAGCCGAACTTTCGCATCAGAAAGACAAAGGCGATCGCAACCACAAGCTGCAAAAGAAACTTTTGCTTCGCCTTCAGCCCGAGGTTCTGTTTCTTTTTGAGCTTTTCATAGTCATCCAGAAAGCCGATTGCACCGAAGATCAGCGCAAAGAGCAGCACGAAGATGTGTCCGAACTCTCCGCGCAGCATTTCCGTCCAGCCCACGGCAAGACAGGCTGCCGTCACACCGCAGATGAAGATAATGCCGCCCATCGTCGGCGTGCCCGCTTTGGATTTGTGCCAAATCGGGCCATCCTCCCGGATCTCCTGTCCGGCCTTGATCTTTCTCAGAAACGGAACAAGCGCGCTGCCGATCAGCACGGCAACAAACAGCGAAATCAAAAAGGCCAGTATCATTTTGAGCGTCATTGGTATGTCCTCCAAATGCGTTGTGATGGAATTTCCGGCGCGCGGTCAGCTTCTTTCCTGCGCCCGCTTTGCCAGATGCTCCGCGACGATCTCCCGCTCGTCCATGTGAAACTTCTCTTTGCCGATAATCTGATAATCCTCGTGTCCTTTGCCGGCGAGGATAATGACGTCGCCGGGGCGGTGGTTGTCGATGACCCAGGCGATGGCATCCCGCCGGTTCACGATCACCTGATAGCGGTTTTTCTGGCAGTGCACGCCCTCGAGAATGTCCGCGACGATCGCGTCGGGATCCTCTGTGCGCGGATTGTCGCTCGTCACGACAAAGAAATCCGAGAACTCAGCCGCCATCCGTCCCATAATCGGGCGCTTTGTACGGTCACGGTCACCGCCGCAGCCAAAGAGGATGACAAGTCTGCCCTCCGTGACCTCACGCATGCCGCGCAGGACATTTTCCATCGCATCCGGCGTGTGGGCGTAGTCAATCAAAATGGTGTAATCCCCGTCCGTGGGAACAACCTCCACCCTGCCCTTCACGCCCTGCGCATCGGAGAGTGCGTCGCAGCAGCTCTCGGCATCGAGGCCGAGCAGCAGGCCGCAGGTGATCACCGTCAGCGCATTGTAAACGGAAAAACGTCCCGGAATGCCGAGCTTTGCGCGCGCAAGACCGCCCAGCGCCAGCGCGCAGAACTTCACGCCGTCTGCGGCAAGGCGCACATCCTTTGCCACCACATCCGCCTCGTTCTTCTCCAGAGACCAGGTAATCATCGGACATTTTGCCGCTTGCAGCATGGTCTGCGCGTAGGCATCGTCCAGGTTGACGCCGCCCTTCTCACACTGAGAAAACAGCAGCGCCTTGGCCTGCGCATAGGCCTCCATCGTTCCGTGGAAGTCCAGATGATCCTGTGTCAGATTCGTAAACAGGCCAACCGCAAAACGCAGTCCCGCAACACGGTGGAGCGTCAGCGAATGCGAGGACACCTCCATCACGACGTGCGTGCATCCGGCATCTGCCATATCACGCAGGAGCTTCTGCAGCTCATAGGACTCCGGCGTTGTGCGCTCCGTCGGCAAAATCTCCTCGCCGATCATGTTATGATTCGTTCCGATGAGCCCGACTTTGGCGCCAAGCTTCGTTTCCAGCAGGTGCTTGATAAGCATCGTGCTGGTCGTTTTTCCGTTCGTTCCGGTCACACCGATGATCTGCATATCCGATGCCGGATTCTTAAAGTATACTACGGAAACCAGTGCCAGCGCAAGGCGGGAATCCCGCACAAGCACATAGGGCGTTTCCACGTCCGGCGCTCTTTCGCAAAGGACAACTGATGCGCCGCCGCGAACCGCCGCGCCGATGTATTTGTGTCCGTCCGTTTCAAAGCCCGGAATCGCGACAAACAGGTCGCCCGCATGGGCTGCTCTGGAGTCATAGCAAATGTCCCGGATCTCAAGCTCCGGATCCGCGTGCATCTCCAGCACTTCGATGTTCTGCAAAAGATCTTTGAGTTTCAATCTACTACCTCGCTTAGTATCTTCCGTCCATGCTGCTGTCCTTGTCAACCAGAGATACCGTGACAACGGTGCCGTGTTCGACCTCCGTGCCCTCCTCGATGCTCTGGCCGGAAACCAGCATATTTTCCGCATCAATCCTGGACATGTTGTCCGTATTGATAAACAGTCCGTAATAACCCAGCCGCTGTCTTGCGATGGAATAGCTCAGGCCTGCCAGATTTGGCATTTCCTCAAGCTCCTCGCTCGCCTGCCAGTCGGCGTAGAACACGACCTGTGTTTCCGCTGCGACAATTGCGTCCTTGGCCGGAAGCTGATCGGTTACGACGGAGCCGTAGCCAATCGTGCGGAATGTGAATCCCGCTTCCTCCGCGGCCTTTTCCGCCTCCTCGATCGTCATGCCGACGAAGTCGGGCACACTGCGGTCGAGCGTGCGCAGTTCCTCCTCGGTGTACTGCGCCTCAATGCCCATGTAGGGCAGGATGTCTGCCATCATTTTGCCTACCGTGGGCGCGCCCATACGGCCGCCGCTGATGTAGATGCCTGTCTCCTCACTCGGTGTATCGAGCAGGACAAGAATGGCGATCTGCGGATCGTCCATCGGCGCAACGCCGACGAAAGAGACGATGTATTCATTCGGGCCGCCGGCCGCGATCTGCGCGACCTTCTCGGACGTGCCCGTCTTGCCTCCGATGCGGTAGCCTGCGACGTAGGCATTTTTGCCCGTTCCCTCTTTCGGATCGCTGACCACCGTTTCCAGCATCTCGCAGACCTTTTGGCTGGTCTCCTCGCTGATGACCTGGCGAATCACCGTTGGCTCTATGCGCGTGACAACGCCTTCGTCGTCCGTGATCGACTTGACAAGATGCGGCTGCATCAGGTATCCCCCGTTGACACAGGCGGAGACCGCTGTGATCAGCTGCAAAGGCGTTACGTTGAAGGTCTGGCCAAAGCTGGCAGCCGCGAGCTGGGAAAGGTTATCCTTTCGGTAAAAGACATTCGGCGTCCACCAGAGGCTTCCGCTCTCGCCGCCAAGGTCAATGCCCGTCGTCGCGGTCGGATACGCGTTCTCACTCTGCGGAATTTTCAGCAAGCCGAAGCTCTCTGCGTATTTATAGAAGGTCTCCGCGCCGATCCGCACGCCAAGCGAAATGAATGTGACGTTGCAGGAATGCTGCAGCGACTGGGCAAGCGTCTGATCGCCGTGACCGCCGGCCTTCCAGCATTTTCGAGGATCCGTATCGCCGGTGACCAGAATGTCTCCGCCACAGAAGAAGTGGTCACTTTCGTTCGTGACGCCCTCTTCCAGCGCCATGGCAAGTGTGATGATCTTGAAAGTCGAGCCCGGCTCATAGGTGTCGGAGAGCGCTTTGTTTCGCCACTGACGCTGCTGCAGCTGACTGAACAGCGACTCCTTCACGGCAGGATCTTCGGCCTCTTCCACCAGCGCCTGATAATCGTCGTTGAGGATCTGATAATTGTTCAGATCAAAATTGCCGAGGCTCACCATACCCAGGATTTCGCCCGTATCGACCTCCATGGCGATTGCCGCAGCGCCGTTTTGCACGTCAAAGTCCTCCACCGCCTGCTGCAGATGCTTTTCCATATAGAACTGAATCGTGGAGTCAATTGTGGCCGTCAGGTCACAGCCGTCCTGCGCGTCATAGTATTCCTCGTACTTGGTGTACAGCATATCCGTGCCGTAGGAGTTCTTCGCGCGGACGATGCGTCCGTTCACGCCGGAGAGCTCATCCTCATAGTAGGACTCCAGCCCGCCGAGACCGGAATTCTCATTGCCGACAAAGCCGATCACGTGCGCAGCCAGACTCGAATAGGGGTAATAGCGCTTGGAGGTCGGCTCAAGCTTGATGCCGTTGAGCTTATTCTCAGCGATAAAGGCGCGGAGCTCATCGGCCTTCTCCTGCTCCACACGCTGTGCGATGGTCTGATAATAGGACTTTGTGTTCTTCGTCTTATCCAGCACTTCGGCATAATCCACGCCCAGAATCTCGCTCAGGCCGCTGGCGATCAGCGTCGGATCTTCATCGTACATAACGATCTCCGCGGGGCTGATGAACACGTTATCCGCACTCGCGCTCATGGCAAGGATTTTGCCGTTTCGGTCATAGATCGTGCCGCGGTTCGCGGTCACAACCGTCTTGCGCACCTGCTGGTTGATCGCCTCTTTTTCGTACATATCGTGGTCGACAATCTGCAGTTTATACAGCCGAATGCCCAGCACTATAAATGCAACTATGCCGCACACGACCAAAAGGAAAAGTGTGCGGCGAAGCATCATTCTATTGGGGTGTAAACTGCCCTTGCGGCTCTTCTGATTCTCAGGCATTCGATATCCCTCCGGGGTCGGCAAAACTGTCCTTGCGTTTCACACGCCGATCCGATGCAAAGCTGTATCGGATCGGTCCTAATAAAGATATGTGGATTCTCAGTCTAAATATTCGCCGATCGAGCCGACAAAATCGGACGCGCGGCCCAGCAGTCCATCCGACTCCTCTGCCGGGATAATCTCAACCTTGTCGCGCGCCGTACTGTTGATGCAGAAGATCTGGTCCTTGCTCGGCTTTTGCATGCCAAGTTCCTCGATCGCATACGTTTCAATCTCCGTAAGGTTAAACGTGCTCTCAAATTCAATGCGAAGACGGTTGCGCTCCATCTCCAGCGTTTCAATCTTCTCCGTCAGCTCAACCGCCTCGTTGCTCACAGCAGTCAGACTCACCTGTGCAAGCAGCATCACGACGATCAGCACAGCGGCAAAAGCAACGCCGATCACCGCCAGGGGCGAAATCGCCTGCCGGTTCTTCGCCGCTGTTTTAACCTGCGGCAGTTCTTCCTCTGCAGGGATATCGTGAACCTGATGCGAAACCTGCCAGGACGCTTCCTCCGCATAGTCCGGATACAGGGCGGGATTATTAAAATCATAGGCAAGGCTGCCGTACACTGCGTTTGCGTTGTATGTTCCTGTGTTTTCAGCCATGGCTTGTACCTCTCGTAATTGTTCTTGTGTTTTGATTGCGTGCGTTCAGTCCGACAGTCTGCCGGCTCTATACCCTCTCCGCCACGCGGAGCTTCGCGCTTCGCGCACGCGGATTATCTTCAAGTTCCTCTCCGGAGGCGATGATGGGCTTTCGCGTCACGCTGCGAAGCGTCTGCACAAAGCCGCAGGTGCAAACCGGGAAATCGCGGGGGCAGGTACAGCCTTTTTCCCGGGCCACAATGGCGTTTTTGACGATCCGATCCTCCAGCGAGTGGAAGCTGATCACCGCCAGCCGTCCGCCCAGGCAAAGCCGGTCCGCTGCCACGCCGAGCATTTCTGCCAGCGCATCGAGCTCGTCATTCACCGCGATGCGGATGGCCTGAAAGCTCCGCTTGGCCGGATGCTGCTTCTCCCGCAGCGCCGCTGCCGGCATCGCGCTTCGAATCAGATCAGAAAGCTCCGTGGTCGTTTCAATCGGGCGCTCTTCCCGTCTGCGCACGATGGCAGAGGCAATGCGCGCAGCATAACGCTCCTCGCCGTATTCAAAAAGGATGCGGCGCAACCTTTCCTCCGGCCACTCGTTGACGACCTCGCGCGCCGTAAAGCTCTGCGTTTCATCCATGCGCATGTCCAGCGGCGCATCGTGCATATAGGAAAAACCGCGCTCTGTCTCGTCCAGCTGCGGCGAAGACACACCAAGATCAAACAGCATACCGTCCACATGCGGCACCTGCTGCCTGTCCAGAATCGTTCCCAGCTCACGGAAGTTGCCGTGCACGATGGTAATGCGGTCCATATACGGTTCCAGCCGCCGCGACGCACGCTCAATCGCGCGCTCATCCTGATCGATACAGATCAGTTTGCCTCCGTTCAGGCGCTTTGCGATCTCCTCGGAATGCCCACCGCCGCCGAGCGTGCCGTCCACATAGACGCCGTCCGGCTTGATCTGCAGCGCTTCCACGCTCTCGTGCAGCAGCACACTTTTATGCACATAGTTCATCAGAATTCCAGTTCCTTCATGACTGCCGCAATGTTCTCGGCCTGTTTTTCAATCGCACCGAGCTCATTCCAGCTCGCAGTGTCCCAAAACTCGGCATGATTGTTGTTGCCGACCACCGTAACGTCCTTGGTCAGCTTGGCAAACTCGCGCAGATTCTGCGGCAGCAGAATGCGCCCCTGGCTATCCAGTTCGCACTTTGCCGCATACGCGAACAGCGGACGCATTTTCCGCTGCTTGACATAGGGCATGGCGTTGACCTTATCCGAGAACTGCTGCCAGCTCTCCGCGCTGTACGCGGAAAGACAGGGATCCATCGACAGCGTGACATAGAACACACTGCCCAGTTCGTCGCGCAATTTCGCCGGGATGAACAGCCTGCCCTTGGCGTCAATCGTGTGCTGATATTCACCTGTCATGCCGTTCACCTCGCTCCACTTCGCTTAAAATCGTGGGAAAATCATGCACTAATCTGCCACTTTCCCCCACTTTAGTGTTCTCATTATAGACACATCATTTTCAAAATGCAAGAGTTATTTTCAAAATTTTTCATTCTGTTTTTCAACAAATATAGACCGCCGGGCACAGAAACCTGTGCCCGGCGGTCAAAAAATGCTGTTATTCGATTCACATCACGCCATGCAGCGTCTTGTCTTATTAGAGCTCTTCCGCGCTCACGCGCTGGATCTGCTGTCTTGATGTACTCTGCGCTTCACTTGCAGCACCGGCGGCGCTGCGGAAGCGGATGCGGGACTGGCTGACCTCGTCCAACGCGGTGGAGACGGCCTCCTCCGTGCGGCGCAGCGCGTCATCGACATAGTCGTTGGCGGCTTTCCGCAGTTCTCTCGATCTCTGCTCCGCGGTTTCGATGAGCTCATTTGCGCGCAGCTTGGCCATGCGCACGATTTCCTGCTCTTCCACCATATGTCTGGCATGCTCCTCGGCAGCGCGGCGCATGGATTCGGCTTCCCTGCGGGCATTCTTGATGAATTCGTCACGCGCAGCAACCAGACGCTTCGCCTCGGCAAGCTCCAGCGGAAGCTGCGTTTTGACCTCTTCCAGCAGATTGAGGGCCTTATCCCGCTCAATGATGCACTTTTCGTTGCCAATCGGAACGCCCCAGGCCTCCGCGATCATGGTGTAGAGCATTTCCAGCAGTTCATGTACTTCGTTTTCCAATTTCCGCTACCTCCTGTTTCCCGACTTTGCAAGCACGTCGTCAATAATTTCATAGGGGACAAACTCAGAAAGATCCGCACCGTAGCGCGCCATCTCCTTGACGACG
This sequence comes from Oscillospiraceae bacterium, assembly GCA_017522015.1. Classification (GTDB taxonomy): domain Bacteria; phylum Bacillota; class Clostridia; order Oscillospirales; family Oscillospiraceae; genus SIG483. Next base: position 16,116 of record JAFXAW010000023.1, read on the forward strand.
GAGGAGCTGAGGAAGGTGTATTTCTCGCTCGCCGTCAGGAAGAGCGTGTCCAGCTTCGGATTGATCTTTCTGTTAATCAGCGCCATCTGGAATTCTGCTTCAAAATCAGACACGGCGCGCAGACCCTTTACGATCACCGCGGGTTCATGCTGCTCGGCAAACTCCGCCAGCAGACCGGAAAACGTCTCCACCTGCACGTTATGCAAACGCGCCACCACACGGTTGATGAGCTCGACGCGCTCGTCGAGCGTGAACATCGGATTCTTATCCGAGTTGACCATGACGCACACGATAACTTTGTCAAAAATGCTCGCCGCGCGGCGGATGATGTTCAGATGTCCGAGCGTGATCGGGTCAAAGCTGCCCGGATAGATGGCTGTGTTCATCGTTCAGGATCCTTCTTGTCATATACGGTCAGCTTGACTCTGCCGTAATTGTAGTCTTTCCGCCTGAAATATGGCGCTGCGGCATCGGGAAGTTGGTGTTCCCGCCGCGTTTCGCATACTATTATACCACCTTGTGTCAGGATGTCAAACGCGAATATTTTTTGCAGAGCCTTGTCGCAAAGCATCGTATCATAGGGCGGGTCCAGGAAAATCAGGTCATAGGGACCGCAGTGCTCCAGATAGCGCAGGGATTCCGTTTGCAGAACCTCTCCGTCGAGCTGGCAGTGCTTCAGGTTCTCGCGCACAAGCGCAATGGCGGCGCGGCTCTCGTCCACAAAGGTGCAGGAGGCTGCACCCCGGCTGAGCGCCTCAATGCCAAGCTGCCCGGTGCCCGCGAAAAGATCCAGCACGCGTCTGCCCTCAATGTCGAACTGCACAATATTGAAGATCGCTTCCTTGACCTGATCGCTCGTCGGCCGGATGTCCATACCGTTCGGTTCGCTGAGTTTTCGCCCTCTCGCAGAGCCGGTAATCACTCGCATATCTGCTCCTCCTTGTGAAAATACGTCCAGACTGCCTGCGCTGTATTTTTCGGCACGACAGCACAAAGCGTCTCCAAATCCGCCTTTTCGATCGCGCGCACGGATTTGAAATGCTGCAAAAGCGCGTTGCGGCGCTTCTCCCCCACCCCGGGTATGGAATCGAGCACGGATGCAAAGGATGCACTGCGCAGGCTGCGCTGATATTCAATCGCGAAGCGGTGGGTCTCCTCCTGAATCTTCCCGATGAGCGCGAACACCGCCGGGAATGCGGAGAGACCAACCTCCCTGCCGTCCTCAGTGATGAGGGCACGCGTACGGTGGCGGTCGTCCTTTACCATGCCGTAAACGGGAATGCGCAGCGCCGCGTCACGCAGCACCGCGGACGCAGCCGCGGCATGCGTCGCCCCGCCGTCGATCAGCAGCAGGTCGGGCAATGCGCCGAATTTTTCGTCCCCGTCCAGATAGCGGCGGAAGCGCCGCGTGAGTACCTCGGACATGGATGCATAGTCGTCCGGATGCCCCGTCACGCTCTCCACACGGAATTTCCGATAGTCCTTTTTGCGGGGTTTCCCCTGCTCGAACACCGTCATCGCAGCCACGATGCCCGTGCTGCCGAGGTTGGATATGTCAAACGCCTCGATGCGCTCCGGCAGCTTTGGCAAACCCAAAGTCTTCTGAAGCCATTCCAGCGTTTTCAACCGTTTCTGCTCCCTGGAGCTTGCGCGCTCCACTTCCTCCCGCGCGTTCACCTGCGCCGCCTCTGCCAAAGCACGACGGTCGCCGCGTTTGGCCGTTTCAACGCGCACACGCCGCTGCGCCGCCTGGGAGAGCAGCGTTTCCAAAGCCTCCCTGTCCTCAATCTCCACCGGAAGCAGGATCAGCTTCGGCCATGTTCCGCGGCCGACATAATACTGCCGCACGAGGGAGGAAATTGCCTCTGCATCGCTCTCCAGCGGTTCTTCCACGAACTCATGATCCTTGCCGCTGAGTACGCCTGCCGTGTAGTGCATAACCGTAAAGCAGCACTTTGCGCCGCGGCAAAAGCCGACGGCGTCCATATCCGCAAACGCAAGGGAGACCGCCCGCTGCTTGGTCTGCAAACTCTCGATGGCACGGATGCGGTCACGCAGTTTTGCGGCCAGCTCAAAGTTCAGCTCCTCGGCAGCGGCGTTCATGCTCTCTGTCAATTCCGCGACAAGCGACGCCGTATCGCCATCGAGAATGCGCTCCGCCTGCCGGATCAACTTCCGATATTCCTCCTGATCCGGCACGCCGGTACACCAGCCCTCGCACACGCCGAGGTGCTGATTGAGGCAAGGTCTGTCCTTGCCTATGTCGCGCGGAAAGCGGCGGCTGCAGTTTGGAAGACGCAGGGTCTTGCAGATCGTGTCGATGATCCCAAAAGAGAGGCTGCGCCCTCCGTAAGGCCCGAAATACCGCGCGCCGTCCTGCGTCTGCCGGGATACGATCGTAAAGCGCGGATAGGCGCTTTTGACATCCAAACGGATGAAAGGGTAACCCTTGTCGTCCCGAAGCAGGATATTGTAATGCGGCTGATGCCGCTTGATGAGCGAGTTTTCCAGCACAAGGGCTTCCAGCTCATTGGCGGCAACGATCACGTTGAAATCCGCGACCTTGTCGATCATCGCCTGCACCTTGCCCTCATGACTGCCGCGGAAATAGCTGGTGACGCGGTTTTTCAGCGCCTTCGCCTTGCCGACATAGATGACCTCGCCCTTTTCGTCGAGCATAATGTACACGCCGGGCAGCAGCGGGAGCATATTCGCTTTTTCACGCAGCGCATCGAGATGCATAGCTTCACTCCACCCCATCGGGCTGTGCAGTCTGTTCCTTCTTCTCCTTATAAACCGTCCATACAACGATCGTGGCGATGACAACAACGCCGCCGACCAGGGCAAACACGCCCGGCATCTCCCCGTCAAAAATCGCAACCCAAACCGGGTTGAGCAGCGGCTCGACAGCGCCGAGCAGAGAGCAGACCAGCGGCGGGCACCATGTTGCACCGTGCGCCAGCAGAACATAAGGAATGCCAAGCTGGAAAATGCCGAGGATCACGACGAACAGGATGCTGCGCCCGGTGAAAACCGGCTGCGTGGTCAGCAGGAAAGGGATGCCGATGAGAAAGGTCAGGGCATTGGCCATCACGATCGAGCTGGTGCGCACATTCTCCTCGCAGTCCCCCAAGCTCAGATAGTAGCAGCCAAAGGTAAGGCCCGAGGCCAGCGCCACCAGGTTTCCCGCCAGGTTACCGCTGCGCAGGCTGTCGGCAAAAAACAGCGCAATTCCGCCGAAGGTCACGACAACGGCGATCACATCCGATTTGTGAAAGCGCTTTTTCAAAAAGATTGCGGAAAGCGCCATCACCCAAATCGGCGATGTAAACTGCAAAACGATGGCGTTTGCCGCCGTGGTCATCTTATTGGCGACGGAAAACAGCGTCATCGTAAAGCAGAGCGTCACAGCGCCGAACACACTCTGCCTGTTCACGACAAAGCGTTTCTTGCGCCATATCATATAAATCGCCGCCACACAGCCGGCGATCAAACTGCGAAGAGAGGCGATCACAAAGCCCGACCAGGGGATTTGTTTCATAAAAATACCCGCTATGCTCCACAGGGCGGAACACAGCAGAACTTCAAGCACGCCCCGCATGTGCAGGGATTTACTTTGCATTGTCCGACTTCCTTTCATAAAAGTCAGGGCGTGTTCTGAAAGAAACACGCCCTCGTCCTGTATTACTCAGAAAAGTCGGAGCCGATCAGCTTGGTCAGCGCTTCGATGGCTTCGTCCTCGTCCGGTCCGTCCGCGATCAGATTGATCGTCGTCCCTTTTACGATGCTCAAAGAGAGGACGCCGAGCAAGCTCTTGGCATTCACTCTTCTCTCCTCTTTCTCAATCCAAATGCTGCTCTTGAACTCATTCGCCTTTTGGATAAAGAATGTCGCTGGTCTGGCATAAAGCCCCACCTGATTGTTGATGACAGCTTCCCGTGTAACCATTCCCGCCACTCCTTTTAATATGTTCTCTTGCCCAGCAAGATATTCAACTACGAATACAATTATAACAAATCCGTCCGGTATCGTCAACCAAATTCCGCTGTTTTGTGGATTTGCACAGCGCCGCACAAGGATGGCTTTTTGTCTTTTATTTCAGTTCCACAACCGTAACGCCGGTTTCCCCCTCGCCATACCTGCCGAGGCGGAAACTCTTGACCAGTTTGTGCCGCTTCAGGCTTTGTGCTACCGCCTGCCGCAGCGCACCCGTTCCCTTGCCGTGGATGATCGTCACACTCTTGAGCTTGGCCATCGCCGCGTCATCTACATAACGTTCCACCAGCGGAATTGCCTCATCCGTCAGCATGCCCCGAATATCCAGCTCCGGGCTCACGCTCGCAGCGCGAAGCTGCGCTGCCGCCGCCTGCGCGCGCTTCTTCGTTTCCTGCGCCGCGCCCTCCACAAGCAGAACTTCATCCTCCTTAGCCGTCACGCGCATGATGCCCGCCTGCAGAGTCAGCACTCTGTCCGGCGAGATCTCCGTCACCTGTGCCTTGACGCCCACGGAGAGCAGCTCCACCGTGTCACCGACGCGGACAGGTCTTGCGCTCTTCCGCGCTTCCTTCTGCGGCTCTGCCTCCGCCTGCGCGCGGTCGACCGCCGCGTTGAGACGTCTGCGCAGCTCCGCGCGCGCCTCATTTACGCGCTGATAATCCGTTTCCTGCTTCTGCATCTTGCGGATGTTGTCAAGCTCCTCCAGCGCAGCCTCCGCCTCACGCCGGGCGTCCGAGATGATTCGCTCCGCCTCACGCCGGGCTTTCTGCTCCGCCTTCTCCAGCCGCGCGCTGAGTTCACGCCGGATTTCGTCGGACCTCTTCGCATTTTCCTCCGCCTCACGGAGCTTGATGCGCAGCTCGTCCTCCTGCTTTTCCAATGACTGCCGCTGCTGCTCCAGCTTCTCAATCGTCGCTTCAAAGCTCGCGCTCTCCGTTCCGATGCGGCCGGAGGCATCCGCAATCACCGCATCCGGCAAACCGAGTCTGCGCGAGATCGCAAAGGCGTTGGACTTGCCCGGGATACCGATCAGCAGCCGATAGGTCGGCTGCAGCGTCTCCACATTAAACTCGCAGGAGGCGTTCTGCACGCCGGGCGTGGAGGTCGCATAGACCTTCAGCTCCGCGTAATGCGTCGTCGCCGCGACGATCGAGCCGACCTTTCGCCCATACTCAATGATCGAGATGGCCAGAGCCGCGCCCTCGGTCGGATCCGTACCCGCGCCGAGCTCGTCAAACAGCAACAGCGTGCGGTCGCCGCAGGTGCGTAAAATCTCCACAATATTGGTCATGTGCGAAGAAAAGGTCGACAGGCTCTGCTCAATGCTCTGCTCATCGCCGATGTCTGCGAGCACGCCCTCGAGCAGCGGCACCTTACTGCCGTCGGCAGCCGGGATATGCAGCCCGCACTGCGCCATCGCACACAGCAGCCCGAGCGTTTTGAGCGTGACCGTTTTGCCGCCGGTGTTCGGACCCGTAATCATGAGGGTGTCAAACTCGTCGCCGAGTGTCACGTCAATGGGCACAGCCTTCGCCTGGTCGAGCAGCGGATGCCGCGCCTTTTTCAGCACGAGCGTGCGCTCCGTCAGCTCCGGCTCCATGCAGTTAAGCTTATAACTGAGCTTTGCCTTGGCAAAGACAAGGTCCAGCGCAGCCAGCACATTGAAATCGCAGGTGATGTCCTCCCGATAGGTCGCGCATTCCGCGCTGAGTTCCATAAGGATGCGCTCAATCTCCTGCTTTTCCTTGGCGCGCAGCTCGCGCACCTCATTGTTCGCTTTCACCGCCGCCATAGGCTCGATGAAAACCGTTGCGCCCGAGGAGGAAACATCGTGCACCAGCCCCGGCACCGCGCCCTTATGCTCCACGCGCACAGGCACAACAAAACGGTCCGAGCGCATGGTGATGATCGGCTCCTGCAGCGCCTTGGCATAGGCCGGAGAGGAAATGATCTTCTGCAGCGCCTCTCTTGCACGGGAGCTCGCCGCACGCATTTTCCTGCGGATGTCGGCCAGCTCGGCGCTCGCCGCGTCCGCAATCTCTTCCTCGCCGATGATGGAACCGGTAATGCGCTCCTCCAGATACCGGTTGGCGATCAGGGACGAGAACAGGTAATCAATCGCGCCTCTCTGCTCCCCGCGATCGGATGCAGCATAGGAAATCGCGCTGCGCGCGCAGGCCAGAACACCGGCAATCTCCAAAAGCTCCCGCGTGTTGAGCATGCCACCCATATCCGCCCTTGCCAGCGCACCGCGCACATCCTTCAAGCCGGAGAACGAGGGTGAACCCTTCACCACCATCATGCCGGCTGCGGCACTTGTCTCCCTGAGTCTGCTGCGCACCTCGGCAAGGTCCGCACTCGGGCGCAGTGCGCGCGCCTTCTCCTGCGCAAACTCGGATACCGCCTGTCCGGCCAGCATCTCCAGCACGGCAGGAAGCTCCAGCGTGCGCAGCGATTTTTCAAACATCTCCATCTTCTTCTCCTCTGTCGGCCGTCAAAAGGCCGTCAGCTCAACTTCTCATAGTAATCCAGTGCGCCAAAGCCCCGGTCAAGCTGCCGCAGGGCATAGCGCTGGCAAACTCTGCCGAGTTCGCGCAAATCTTTATCGTCCAGCTTGAACGAAAACGCCCGCTTCGGGTCAGCGCCCGTAATGTAGCGCATGGCGGCAAGCGTCTGTGTTCCGATATGCAGGCCGCCGGGCTGTGTCTTCTCCGCGCATTCCGCGCAAAACAGCTCTCCGCCCGCGATGTCAAAAACAGGCCGGAACCCCTCCGTCTTCCCGCAACCGGTGCAAAAATCCAGCGCGGGCGCATAGCCGGTGATGCACATCACCCGCAGTTCAAAAGCCGCCTTGACCTGTTTGGCGGGATACAGATCCCGACTGAGCGCAAACAGGGCGTTGAGCCCGAGTCGCAGAAGCTCGGGATCCGGGCTGTCCTCATCCGAAACCGCCTCAAGCAGCTCGGCAAAATAGGCCGCAAGCGCAAGCTCCTCAAACCGCTCCCGCAGCCCCCGGAAGTCCTCCACAACCGAGGCCTCCTCCAGATAATACCTGCCGCGGTTGAGAAACAGCGTCATCTCCGAATAGGCAAACTGCTGCGACGCCGCAGCAAAGCGACAGCTCTTGCGCAGCGCACCGCGTGCACGGACAGATATCTTGCCCTCCTCCTGTGTCAGCACCGTGAGCATTTTGTCCGCTTCTTTGAATTTTACCTCGCGCAGGACAAGTCCGTGCACTGTCTTGTACATTATGTAAACCTCCTGCGCCGCAAAAAGGGGGGGTTAATCTTCCCTTTCCTGCGCCCGGCATTCCTGCTGCGCTGTATTATTCTGCAGCATTTCCGTTTCCTCCGCGCGCTGCGCGGCACGGCTGAGCAACCAGCAGATCGGCTCGCCCGTCTCGGCAAAGAGCTGATAAAAACCATCCTGCACCATGCGCATATCCTCCGTGCTTCCTGATGCAGATAGTTTGCCGCGCGGATGCGGAATTATGGCTGGGAATGCCCACCTGTCCGCATCCGGAAGCGGGAATTGTCGCGTTGCCTTAGTCCGTAAAGCCGAAATTGCGAAGCTGCGCCTGACTGTCTCGCCAGTTCTCCTTCACCTTCACCCAGGTTTGCAGATACACCTTTGTACCCATGAAGGCCTCGATATCGCGCCGGGCAAGCTCGCCGATCTTTTTGAGCATCGCGCCCTGCTTGCCGATGATAATGCCCTTGTGGCTGGCTTTTTCGCAGAAAATTGTGGCCTCGAGATCGATGATCTCGCTCTCGCGCTCCGTAAAGCGCGTCACCTCAACAGCCGTTCCGTGCGGTACCTCCCGCTCGAGGCAGAGCAAGAGCTTCTCGCGCAGGATCTCCGCGCAGATCTGCTTTTCCGGCTGGTCGCAGATCATGTCGTCCGGGAAGAGCTGCGGCCCCTCCTGCGCATACTGCTCCAGCAGATTCAGCAGTTCATCCAGCCCGTCCCGCTCCTGCGCAGAGATCGGGAGAATCGCGTCAAAATCAAACTCGGCGGAATAGGTTGCGATCACGCCGAGCAGCTCCGGCTTTTCCACGGTGTCGATCTTGTTGATGACAAGGATGGCGGGCACCCGCGTCTCGCGCAGACGCTCAATGAGCGCCTTTTCCTGCGCGCCGACGGACGCAATGGGCTCCACCATCAGCACAGCCGCGTCCACGCCCGAAATGCTCTCGCGCACGATGTTCACCATGTAGTCACCCAGGCGGTTGCGCGCCTTGTGGAAACCCGGCGTGTCCATCATCACGAACTGCGTCTCCCCGCGGTTGACAACGGCGGTGATGCGGTTACGCGTGGTCTGCGGTTTGTTGGAAACGATGGCGATCTTTTCTCCGACAAGCTGATTGATCAGCGTGGATTTCCCGACGTTGGGACGCCCGCAAACGGTAATCATAGCGGTCTTTTTAATCATAATTCTACCCCGGTTTCTCTGTTCGTTTTCTTCGGTATCTTCAGGCTTGGATATCTTTATTCTTCGCAGGCGGCATCCGCTTCCAGCACCGCCATGATGCATTTTTCGCGCGCGCGCATCTGCGCTTTCTGCTCCGCCTCATCCACATGATCGTAGCCGAGCAGATGCAGCACGCTGTGCACCGTCAGATACATCAGCTCGTGTTCAAAGCCGTGGCCGAATTCCTCGCCCTGCGCCGCGCAGCGTTCCAGCGAGATGACCACGTCCCCGAGCGGAACGGTCTCCGTGTCCGGATCCCAGCCGCAGTCGTCCGGGTCAAAGGCACCAGGCGTCAGTTCGCACAGCGGAAAGCTCAGCACGTCCGTGGCGCTGTCCACATTGCGGAACTCCTTGTTGATCGTTTTGATGTGCTCGTTATTCGTGAGCGTCACATCCACCGCGCAGGGCTCAGAGATGCACTCTGCCTCCAGCGCGGCGCGGACGGCACGGCGAACAAGCCGCCAGGCATCGCTGTATCCAAGATCTCTGCGCGTGCGTGTGATCGTAATATGATGCCGCATGGATTTTTCCCTCTTTCGTCCGTTTTTATCGTTTGTTTTGTGTGGATTTGCGGTAGGTCTTTGCGGCCGGTGCCGGCGGGCGCGATTTGTCAAACGCTTCATAGGCATTGATGATCTTCTGCACCAGCTCGTGCCGCACAACGTCCGACGCCGTCAGGTGGCAGATGGCAATATCCTCAATGCCACCGAGCACGCGCATCGCCTCGCGCAGACCGCTGACCTTGTCACTCGGCAGGTCGATCTGCGTGACGTCACCGGTGATGACGACCTTGGAGCCGAAGCCCAGACGCGTGAGAAACATCTTCATCTGCTCGCGCGAGGTGTTCTGCGCTTCGTCAAGAATGATGAAGCTGTCATCCAGCGTCCGCCCGCGCATATAGGCCAGAGGCGCAACCTCAATGTTGCCGCGCTCAAGATATTTGTTATAGGTCTCCGCCCCGAGCATGTCAAACAGCGCATCGTACAGCGGACGCAGATAGGGGTCCACCTTGCTTTGCAGGTCACCCGGCAGAAAGCCGAGCCGCTCTCCCGCTTCGACGGCAGGCCGCGTGAGAATGATGCGGTTGACCTGCTTGTCCCGGAACGCGGCGACCGCCGCGGCAACGGCAAGATAGGTCTTGCCGGTTCCGGCGGGTCCGATGCCGAGCGTGATGGTGTTGTTCAAAATCGCCTCGACATAGGTCTTTTGTCCGAGCGTCTTGGCCTTGACGGGCTTGCCTTTGGATGTGATGCAGATCGTGTCCTTGGCGAGCTCGCCGATCTTGTGCTCCTGTCCCGAGCTGACCAGCTTGAGAATATACCGCACATTCTGCGTGTCAATCTTCTCCCCGCGCGCCGCCAGAGAAAGCAGACCCTCAATCGCTTTCTCAGCATGCATGACCGATTCTTCATCCTCGCCGGAGATTTTAAGCTGATCGTCGCGATCCGTAACGCTGACTTTGAGCTCCGACTCGATGATGCGCAGATTTTGGTCAAAGGAACCGAACACGCTGATGACGTGCTCCATCCTGTCTACTGCCATGATTCTCTCCATATTGAAGAAGCCTCTCCTTCTTATTCTTCCTGTACCGGCGGTGTCGGCTCCGGCGTATAGAGCTCCTCCCGCGCAATATCCTCCACGCACTCCGCGTGGAGTGTGACATACAGACATCCGTCCCGCTCCTCGGCGGAAAAGGACTGCGCCGTGACCGTGCCGTCCTCCCCGATCTCCTGCTGCAGCCGCTGCAGCAGCTGCGCTTCGAGCGTTCTGTACACCGCGTTGGCGTCTTCCGTCACGGTTTGGCGCGTGAACTCCCGCCGCGTTTCGGCGACGAGTGCAAGGGGCGTTGTAAACACGTCACGAACCGCCAGTCTGTATTCTTTTGATAGTGTATCATATTCTGTGTGCAAATTTCTACTGTTATCGGCAACATTATATAGATTTATTCTTCGGTTTCCGATCTCCAGCGCAAAACGCCGCCTCTCGCGCCCTGTATAGCGCTTCTCCGTGCGTTCCAACGGCGCGCAGGCGCACAGGTTATACCAGGTTCGCGCAAAAACCTGCGCCTTCGCATGGACGAGGCGCGTGGGCGCCTTTTCAAAGCTGCTCGGCAGCTCGCAGGAGACAAGCGTCTCCCCCGGCAGAACAGTCTGTCCGACGCTCACGACCGCTCTGCCCTGCAAAACCTGCAGCTTCGTAACCAGCCCCGCCTTTGACGCAACGAGGCGCACATCCGTTTTTTCATCGTAGATCTCCGGCACTTCCACGCGCTCACGAAGGGACACCGTTGCGTGTGATCCGTTTATGTTCACCGCCAGCCAGCTCAGCTGCGGCAAATCCTGCAGAACGGCGCACTGAATCTGCGCATTGGAGAACGTCGGCCAGAAGCTCCCGATGCGCACACCCGCGCGATCCAGCGCAGCGCGGATTTCCGTCTCCTCCACCCCCTCCGCGCTCTGCACGTCGATCTCCCAGATATGCAGGGAGGACCACAGCAGCGCCGCGCAGCTTAGCACGGCCAAAGCAATCAGCACAAAACGTTTTCTGCAGCGCCGCAGCACGATCGGTGCGCCGCGCATCTCCAGAACGGAAAGTGTACAGCCACTTCGCGCAGAGAGCGTCTGCGCCTTTTCCAGATCCCTTTTGCGCAGTGTGATCGTACAGGAAAATTCATCCTCCGGATCCGGCTTTTGGAAGGCCAGATTCTGCTGCGCGCAGGCATTGAGAAAACGCGTGACACTCGCGCCCTGGACGCGCACACGCGCCGTCGCGCGCAGCCACTCTGTCAGAATTGCCAAACCGTCCCCCTCCTATTCAAACTCCGCAGAGAGGATTTCCCCGCGCAGAATCAGCACTTCCCTGTCCATCGCGGTGAGTGACAGATCCGTTCCGGAAATACACAGGCGGACACGGCCGCCCTCGACCTCGATTCGCTCTTTTGTGTATAAGGACAAACCTCGATGATGCTCCACGATGGCATATCGGCGGCCTGTAACCGTCAGCTTCGGAACGCCCGCAAAGGACTCTGCTGGCAGTTCAAAGATCTCCGATGCACGTTCCGCCGGGCTCAGCTTTCGCGCCATACCAACACCTCCGTTCGGAAAAGAATATGCTGCACCGTGCAGAAATAACCCCCGCCGCGCATATCGTAGGACAAGGGAGGGATGTCCTGTGACCAAAATGACGCCGAGGCGCATCCGGCGTGTGCTGCCGCTATTGTGTACGCTGCTGCTTTTCGCGCTGCTGATGCTGTATTCCGCGCCCGCAGCCGCCGCTGCAAAGCAGGCACTTGTGCTCTGCGCGCAGGTGCTTATCCCCTCGCTTCTCCCCTTCTTCGTGCTCAGCGGCCTGCTGTCCGCGCTCGGTCTCTCGCGCGCGTTGAACCGGGCGGCCGCACCGCTGATGCAAAAGCTTTTCTCCGTCTCCGGCGCGGGCGCCGCTGCCTTTCTTCTGGGGCTGACGGGCGGGTATCCGCTTGGCGCGGCATCGGTTAAAACGCTGTATCAGCGGCAGGAATTGTCAGAGCCGGAGGCCAAGCGACTCGTCTGCTTCTGCAACAACTCCGGGCCGGCGTTCATTGTCGGCGCGGCAGGCAGCGGCGTCTTCGGAAGTGCGAAAGCGGGGCTGATTCTCTATCTCTCGCATCTCATCGCCGCCGTTCTTGTCGGGCTGCTGTTTTCCGTTTCCGGGCGCAAGGCCGCGCAGAAAACAGGCAAGACGGTCTCCCCATCCCCGATTTCCGATTTCTCCGCTGCGTTTCCGGAAGCTGTCAGCTCCGCTGTGCGCAGCACGCTGCTGATCTGCGGCTATGTTGTGTTTTTTTCCGTGTTTGTCGGGCTGCTGGACGCACTCGGCATCTTTTCTGCCTTTTCCGGTCTGCTCGCCTCGCACACGCCGCTTTCCATCGGGCAGTCCCGCGCAATCCTGACCGGACTTCTGGAGCTCGGCAGCGGCGTCGGCGCGCTGCACGGGCAAAGTTACGCGCCCGGAAACCTTGCCCTGTGCGCCTTTTTGCTCGGCTGGGGCGGCGTTTCCGTGCTCTTTCAGACCCGGGCCGTCCTCGCAGGGACGCCGCTGGCCAAAGCGCCGCTTGCGCGCAGCAAACTGCTCCACGGGCTTTTTTCCGCGCCGATCGCCGCTGCGCTGTGCATTCTTCTGCGCTGATGCACGTATATCCGGCATGCGGGAAATGTACGGCAGAAAGAGTGTGAAAAAGCACGGACTGCGCATACAAAAAAGCCGTGGAGTCGATATGCTTGCGCATATCGACTCCACGGCTTTATGGCTTTCTCACAGTTTCTCTGCGCTGCTCAGCGCAGAGAAATTAAATTTTCTTCCCGTCCCGGCGGCGCAAAGCTTCGATTTACGCAAACCTCATTTTGCGCGCCCTTGCTTCAGAGTCCGAGCAGAAACAGATTTGTGTCCGTTGAGAAATTGGCGACGCTGTAGCACACCAGAACCTGATCGATCTCATTCTCCGCGATATATTCGCGCAGACTCGTGCGGAAATAGCGCAGATCAATCATGTGGATCTCGGAATAATCCTCTAAAAGAAAAGGCATGGCACTGTCCATATAGGAATCGCGCACAATCAGCAGCTTCGGCTTGTCCGCAAGCCCGGTTTCCGCAACCAGCTGCGGCGTGTTGCCGCCTAAGAAAGAGGCATATTTGTCCTTTTTGGCCAAAAAACTGTCATCATACAGCGAAGCCTCAACCGGACTTCCGGCCGGGTAATTTGTGATGGTGACGTTCTCGCCCTGCTGCACCCAGCGCTCAATATGATCCGGCTGCACCCAGGAGAAGCCGGAGCTGGAATAGGTCGTTCCATAAAACTCCGTCGTCACGGTCTCGACCTCGAAATCCGAGATGGGCCGCGATTCAAAGCCCATTGCCTGTGCAAACGCCGTGTAGCCGTAATACGCGCCGCGGCTCGTCCAGTGGTGGTCGGTACCGTAGAAAAGATATTCCCCATCGTGCGCATCCAGCGCGCCGAATACATCCACATTCTTCGCCTCGGAGAGCGCATATGCCTTTTCGATGACCGCGCGCTGGCTGTCCATCGGCGCGTCGTCCGGCAGCAGATCCTTACAAATCTCGCCCGCGCCCGGAATCAGCGCGAAATAGACTTCCCCGTCCGTCGCCTCACAGAGCGTGTTGAGCGCAGAGATGTTTTTCTCGATCACGCTGTCCTCCGGCGCGTCAAAACGCTCGATAAGCATATATTCGAGCGGCTCGCGCTCCACCGGGCACAGGTAAACATTCTTATTCTCCTGCTTTCCCTGCGTCACCTCGGCACGGGCCTTGAGCGTTGTCCACGCATCGCGCGCGGGGAACTGATCGCTCATGTATTTTTCAAACTTCGTCATGAAGCGGCCGGAAAACAGCTCCGAGAACGTAAACCGGGGCGCCTCCTGCATCACGCGGTTCTCCCGCTCGGAAAAGCTCCGATCCGGCAGGCAGAGGTGCAGCAGGAAGAACGCGCCGATGAACACAAGAAACAGAACAATCTGCACGCGGTGCGAATTTTTGGACATCTCTCCCCCTCCTCTCAGAACCGGAAATACAGGAACGGATTGTAGGTCGCATCAACAAGATAGGCTGTGCACACGACCAGCACCAGCACCATCAGCACCGGCGTGACGATCGCGGCGGCCCTCTTCGGCAGACGGTCATAGAGCTTCTTGCCAAGCGGCGTGCTGGCCAGAATTGCAACAATGAAGATCACGGCAAAGCTGCCGAGCCGGTACAGATCCGCCCGATTCCACAAGCCGCCACCCGCGCCGCCGAACATCGCCTTATAGTAAGCGCCGACCTGTCGGACGCTGTCGAGCTGGAAAAGCACCCAGCCGCAGACCGCCACGACCACGGCATAGATATGCCGGATAAAGCGTGGAATCTTTTTCAGCCACTTGAGCAGAAAGGCCTTTTCAATCATCAGAAACAGCGCATAATACAGGCCCCACATCAGGAAGGTCCAGTTTGCGCCGTGCCAGAAACCGGTCAGCGCCCAGACGACGAGAATGTTGAAAAACTGCCGTCCGAGACCGCGGCGGTTTCCGCCGAGGGGGATATAGACATAGTCGCGAAACCAGGTTCCGAGACTGATGTGCCATCTGCGCCAGAACTCCGTTACGCTCTGCGAAATGTAGGGATAGTTGAAGTTCTCCAGAAATTCAAAGCCAAGCATACGGCCAAGGCCGATAGCCATGTCGCTGTAACCGGAGAAGTCAAAATAGATCTGCAGCGAAAACGCCACGATGCCAAGCCACGCGCCCAGCACAGTGAGTTCCCCTGCCGGCATCGCCGAATACGTATCCCACAGCACGCCGATGTTGTTGGCGATCAGCACTTTTTTTGCAAGACCGACCAGAAAACGGCGCACACCGCTGGAAAACTGCTCCACGCTGTTGGCGCGGAAGTTCAGCTGATTTGCCACGTCCTTATAGCGCACGATCGGTCCCGCAATCAGCTGCGGGAACAGCGCAACGAAGGTGCCGAAGCTGATGTAGCTTTTCTGTACATCCGCCTCGCCGCGGTACACGTCAATGGGATAGCTCATGGTCTGGAAAGTATAGAACGAGATGCCGATGGGCAGCTCCAGTCCAAGCGTCGGCAGATTCACACCGGGAATGAGGCTGATGGTTCCGGCAAACAGATCGTAATACTTAAAGAACACCAGCATTGCCAGGTTGATCACGGTGTTTGCAACCAGAACGCCCCTGGCTTTTTTGTCCTCTGCCCTGTGCTTGCTGATGAGCCGACCCGCAAAATAGTTCACCGTTATGGAGAAGAGCATCAGCAGGATGTACACCGGCTCTCCCCAGCCGTAGAAGACAAGATTGACCACAAACAGGCAAAGATTGCGCCAGCGCGCCGGCACAATATAATACAGGGCCAACACGATGGGCAGATATGCAAAAAGGAAAAGGATGCTGGAAAAGACCATTTCTCCGGTTCCTCCAATTTCATTTCGTCACGCAAAGCGTCCAAAGAGTATTCTACTCAAATCGGAAAAAAATAGCAAGTCCAAAACTCGGATTGCGAAAAAATCATCCGCCGTGGGCTTCGCAGCCAAACCGTTTGCTGTGCAGCTCGGATCGCCATGCCCGTTCCCGTCTGTCTGCCGTCCGGCCTTTTGATTTTCTCCGTCTTCTGCGCGGCGCAAACAGAAAATTCCGCTGTTTGGCAATCCTTCGAGCAAAATCCGCTCCCGGCCCTGTGCATCAAACGCACAATTCGGGGCAAGCTATTTCCACTTTGTTCAAACGAAGGGAAGGATGGCAATGAGCGTCAAACATTTGGGAAAGCAGACGGTACGTCTGAGCTACCCGCCCTCCATCGCCGCAGCCGCCTGTGTCGTCGGCAAAAAAGAAGGGCAAGGGCCGCTGCGGGAGTGGTTCGACTACATTTCCGAGGACTCCTATTTCGGCGAAAAAACCTGGGAGAAAGCGGAGAGCACCATGCTTCGGCAGTGCTTCTCCCTCGCCTGCGACAAGGCGAAAATATCCCCCTCTTCCGTCGACTGCCTGTTTGCTGGCGATCTTCTCAACCAGTGCACGGGTTCAAGCTTTGCCATGCGGGACAGCGGTCGCCCGATTTTCGGGCTTTACGGCGCCTGCTCGACAATGGCGGAGAGTCTGTCTCTTGCCGCGCTTGCCATTGACGGCGGCTTTGCCGACATCACAGCCGCCATGACCAGCTCGCACTTCTGCTCGGTGGAACGGCAGTTCCGCTTTCCGCTGGAATACGGCGGCGTGCGCACGCCCACCGCACAATGGACGGTCACCGGCGCGGGCGCGCTGGTTCTCACGGCAGAGGGCAGCGGCCCCTACGTCACGCACGTCACGGCCGGAAAGATCGTCGATGCGGGCATCACGGACGCAAACAACATGGGCGCTGCCATGGCGCCGGCTGCCTACGACACGATCAAAACGCATTTTGAAGACACCGGACGCAATGCGGATTATTACGACGCCATTGTCACGGGCGACCTCGGCATAGTCGGACACCGCATCGTCAAAGAGCTGTTTCGCAAGGACGGAATCGAGCTTGGACCGCTGTATATGGACTGCGGCATGCTCATCTTCGATGCAAAGGCGCAGGATGTGCACGCCGGCGGAAGCGGCTGCGGCTGCAGCGCCGCCGTGCTCTGCGGTCATCTCCTGCACAACATGACAGAAAACCGTTGGCCGCGTCTGCTCTTTTGCGCGACCGGCGCGCTGATGTCCCCGACGAGCGCCCAGCAGGGCGAGAGCATCCTGGGCATCTGCCACGCCGTTGCGCTGGAAATGCAAAGGGGGTGCTGAAATGGACATTTTTCTGGTCTATCTCAAGGCTTTTGTGATCGGCGGCGCGCTCTGCGCAGTCGGACAGATTCTCATCGACAAAACGCGTCTGACACCCGCGCGAATCCTCACTTCCTACGTTGTCGCCGGCGTATTTCTCGGCGCCGTCGGTGTCTACGAGCCCTTTGCCAAGTGGGCGGGCGCCGGCGCGACTGTTCCGCTGACCGGTTTTGGAAATCTGCTGGCGCGCGGCGTGCGGGAAGCCGTTGCGGAAAAGGGCGCGCTCGGCGCGTTCACCGGCGGGCTCAGCTCCGCCGCGGCGGGCATCTGCGCAGCTGTATTCTTCGCGCTGCTCATCTCCCTCTTTTTCAAGCCCGGAGACAAAAACTGAAGCCGCCGTCGCGCAGCTTGACTTCCTGCAAAATCACAGTATAATCAACAGAAAAGAGGATGAATGATGAAAAAGCGCCTTCTCTCGCTGCTAATCTCCCTTGCGCTGTGCGCGGGTCTTCTGCCCGTCAGCGCGCTCGCGCGGGAGACGGACTTTTTCGACCCTCTGCCGGAGGCTTTCGATTTTGCTGCGCTGCGCTTTGACAGCAGCTGCATTTCCGATACGGAGAGCATCTGTGCTGCGGCGCAAGCGCAGCTTCGTCGCGGCGCGAATCCGGATGCGCTCTGCGCGCTCTTTTTTCAGATCACCTTGCTGCGCACGGAGATGCAAACGCAGCTTGCGCTTGTCAACATTCTCTATCATCAGGATCCCGACGCCTACGCCGACGCATTTTCGGATATGCACGCGCGGGCATCGGAGGCGGACAGAACGGCACTTCTGACGCTTCGGAAACTGCTGAACGACCCCACCTGCGGGGCGCTTCTACGCGCCTGTGCGGAATCTTCGCTGCTCACCCGGATTGAACAGGAATCCGTTCCCACGCAGGAACAACTGGAGCTTGAAAAGCAGGAGACGGCGCTGGTGATGGAATATCAGCGCGCCGAGGCGCAGGAAAGGTCCGTTCTCATTGACGGACAGCGCAGGACGCTTTCCGGCGCGCAGGCCGCCTACCGCGCCGGCGAACTGACGCGACAGGAATATCTGGAAACGCTGCATGCGCTCTATGCGCTGCGCGCAGACGAGCTTGGAGACATTTTTCTGCGTCTGGTCGCGCTCCGGAAGGAGATCGCGCAAAGCCGCGGCTTTGCCTCCTATCCCGACTACGCCTATGCGAAGATTTATCATCGGGATTACACGTCCGCGGATGCCTCGCTTTTCCGTGAGGCCGTCAAAGCCGAGCTTGTACCCCTGCTGCGCACGCTGCGGGAGGCGCAGCGTTTCGGCCTTTTTGCCGACGGACAGCAATTTGACGGCTGCGATGAAAGCACCTTGCTCGGCGCGATTGCGCCCTGTCTGCCCGGCATCTCCGATGAGCTCGCGGAGGCCTTTGCCTATATGCGCGATTGCGATCTGATCGACGCGGAGTACAGCGAAAAGAAGCTCCCCGCCTCTTTCACGAGCTTTCTCTCCGGCGTCGGCGCGCCCTATGTCCTCTGCAAGCGCCACGGCGGCAACGGCGATCTGGAGACGCTTGTGCATGAATTCGGCCACTTCTCCGCCTTTTGCTACGGTGTGCGAAGCGGCAGCTATGACGCCTTTGAGGTGCACTCACAGGGTCTCGAGGCGCTGTTTCTCTCCTATGCGGAAAGCCTGTATGGCGGCGAAGCGCGCAATCAGCTCGGGCACGCGCTGTCCGAATTCCTCTATCTCGCCGCGGCCGGCTGCTGCTGGGACGAGCTGCAAAGCTATGCCTATGCAACGCCGGAGCTGTCCGTCGACGCACTCAACTGCAAAAGCGCCGAGCTCACCGCTGCCTACGGCTTGACGCCGCTCGGCCCGGCCGGACTGGACTACAGCTGGGTGGACATTACGCACAGCTTCACCTCTCCTCTGTACTATATCAGCTACGCGACCTCCGCCATTGCGGCGATGGAGCTGTACCTGCGCAGTCAGACAGACGGCCTTGCCACTGCCGCCGACTGTTATCTTGACTTTGTCTCGCTCTGCGTCGAGGACGGAGAGGGTTTTCGCGGCGTGATGCAAGAAAGCGGCCTCGGAGATCCGTTTTCCCCTGATTTCATCCGATCACTCACTATCCGCTACGCAAGTTGTCTGGACGAACAGGTCTATGCCCTGCCCTTTGCGGACATTTCCGAACACGCCGCCAAGGGGGATATTACGCTGCTGTATCTGCTCGGCGTGATGCAGGGCACCGCACCGGCCTGCTTTTCTCCGGATGCCCCGGTCAGCCGCGCTGCCGCCGTAACGGCGCTGCACCGGATTCTCGGCTGCCCGGAGAGCTATACGGACGCCGCTGCCATCTTCTCCGACGTCGCGCCGGACGCCTGGTACGCCCCGGCTGTCGGCTGGGCGGCGAAGGCGGGCATCACTTTCGGCACCGCCGCAGGCAGCTTTTCCCCGGACGGCATTCTCAGCTGTCAGGATTTTTCTATCATGCTCTACCGCGCGTTTTGCGGCGGTACGCGCCGCGAAAGCGGCGAAGCGCCCGCAGAATCCCCTGTGCAGACGCCGGACGCCGTGAATTGGATCCGTGACCGCGCGATCTTTATCGATGCGCACGGCGGAGCGCTCTCTCCCGACGCGCCGCTTACCCGTGCAGAGCTGGCCCGCGCGCTTGCCGGGCTGCTCAGAACTTTTTGAAACAGGAGCTTTACCCCGTGACTGAAAAGAGAAAGAACAAAACCGCAAAACTGAATATGATCGTCTCCTGCGCTATGTTCGGGACGATCGGCCTGTTTGTCAAGGCCATCCCGCTCCCCTCCGGCGAGACCGCGCTTTACCGTGCGGTGATCGCGCTGGTCGTGCTGTTTTTCGTGCTGCTGCTGACCGGCAGATTGAAAAGAGAGCGGCTGTCGCTTTTGAAAGGCCAGCTTGTCTATCTTCTCCTCTCCGGCGCTGCGATGGGCTTCAACTGGATTCTGCTCTTTGAGGCCTATAACTACACCAGCATCGCGCTGTCCACGCTCTGCTACTATTTTGCCCCCGTGATCGTCACGGTTGCGAGCGTTTTTCTGTTCCGCGAAAAACCGCTGCCCCGGCAGTGGATCTGCTCGGCAGCCTCCGTGGCAGGTCTGGTTCTCATCATCGGCGTGAGCGGCGGAGGCGGCGGCAGCGACCTGAAGGGCGTGCTGCTCGCGCTCGGCTCGGCGGTGCTCTATTCCACGGTGATCCTGCTCAACAAACACATCCGCGGCATCGACGGTGTCACCCGCAGTTTCCTGCAATTCGGCGCCGCGGCAATCGCTCTGGCGCCCTACTGCGCGCTGACCGGCGGGTTCCACCTCTCCGCGCTGCAAGGCTCCGGCCTTTGGGCCATGCTGCTCGTTGGCGTTTTCCACTCCGGCGTGCTTTACTGCATGTACTTCTCCGCGCTGAGTGTCCTGCCCGGACAGGAGTCGGCAGTGCTCAGTTACATAGACCCGTTTGTCGCCGTGGTACTGTCCGCCCTGATCCTCGGCGAAGCGATCA
Organism: Oscillospiraceae bacterium; assembly: GCA_017522015.1. Lineage (GTDB taxonomy): Bacteria > Bacillota > Clostridia > Oscillospirales > Oscillospiraceae > SIG483. The sequence continues at coordinate 36,409 of JAFXAW010000023.1, forward strand.
CGCTTATGCAGCTGATTGGCGGCGCTGTCATCTTGCTCTCCACACTTATCAACGAAATTTCTCCCGCGCGGAAGCGCAGAAAAACCGAATAACAAAAACGCCCGGCAGATTGAATATGCCGGGCGTTTTTGTTTGCTTAAGCTTCAATTATCAACGAGAGCAGCTTCTCTCTCGTGTTGTCTTCCGGATGTTCCAGCACGTGCCCGAGCAGCCCGCGCAGCGCAGCACCAATCTCCTCCCCGCGCAGGCCGCGCGCACGCAGGTCATCCCCATTCACGGCCAGCGCGGAGATTGCGCAGCATTCGCCGCTGGCAAGAATCTCTTTCAGCGTACGCAGGGCGCCGGACGGAGAGAGCGCCTCCGCAGCGCAGGCAGCGCAAAAAGCCGCGGCCTCTCCCCGCTCTGCGAGCAGCCGCTTCCAGTCAAGCCGGGACTCAAGCGGGGCTTCCCGCACCGCGGCCGAACCCGAAGCGCAGGCGCGGATTGTCGCGGAGGGCAGACGCAGCGCGCGCAGAAAGCGCGCTTCATCCTCGATTGCGCCGCTGCGCGCAAGAATCGCGCAAAAGCCCGACCAGCGCGCCTGCGGCGTCCGCGGCAGACGGGAAAGGCGGCGCATATCCGTTTCCGCACAGGGGCTGCGCAGATAAGCATCCAGCAGCCCGCAGGAAACAACGCGTGTGAGCGTTTCCGGACGCGGCGAGCACAGTATTTTTTCAAGCTCCTCGCGCACACGCTCCGGCGCGAGCGTCGAAGCAAGCTTCGCGCATTCGCAGATGGCATTCCATGTGTTGGCTTCGATCGCAAATCCGAGCTGCGCGGAAAAGCGCATAGCGCGCAGCATACGCAGGGCATCCTCGTTAAAACGTGCGCACGGATCCCCGACGCAGCGGATTATCCTATTTTTCAAATCCTCCCGCCCACCGCAAAGATCGGTGAGCTTTCCGTCCGGAGACAGCGCCATAGCATTGACCGTGAAATCACGGCGAAGGAGGTCTTCCTCCAGATTCCGCACGAAATTGACGGACTCGGGACGCCGGTGATCCCTGTATTCCCCGTCCGCGCGGAAGGTGGTCACCTCAACGTGCCCGCCCCCGAGGCGCACAGTCACCGTGCCGTGCTGCAGGCCGGTCGGCAAAGCACGCGGGAAAACCTCCATCACCTGCGTCGGCAGCGCACTTGTGCACACATCCCAGTCCTGCGGTCTGCGGCCGAGCAGGAGATCGCGCACACAGCCACCGACAAAAAAGGCCTCGTATCCGGCCTTCTCCAGACGCCGGAGCGTCTCCTGCGCATACTGCGGCGGAGAGGGCATATTCTCTTTTCCATTCGGCTTTTCAGCGCCCAAAATGGCGGAAAATTCTTTCACGCTGCCTGAATTCATCCGTTTCCTCTTGTATTCTCGCTTGTTTTGGATTATAATACCTGCGAATTTGTTATACGGACCGATCTGTCTTTCTCCGTATGACAGCTTCGGTTACAACGATTATAAACTTTTTTTGCCGCGAAGCAAGGGGCAAAATCTGAATATGTGAGGGTTTCTCATCGGCATCGGCGGCGTGTCCATGTCCCCGCTGGCCGAGGTTCTGCACGGCGCAGGGCTTTCGATTTTCGGAAGCGACATCTCTGAGAGCGAAAAGGTCGATCATCTGCGGGCGCTGGGCGTCTCCGTTTCGATTGGCCACGCTGCCGAAAACATTCCGGAAAACACGGATTTCGTCGTGCGCACCGCTGCGGTGCACGATGACAATGTGGAAATCGTCCGCGCACACGCGCTTGGCATCCCCGTTTTTGAACGCACGCAGGCCTGGGGCGCGATCATGCGCGATTATAAAAACGCGCTGTGCATCGCCGGCACCCACGGCAAGACGACCACGACCTCCATGGCCACGCACATTCTCATGGCATCGCACCGCGACCCGACGGTTATGATCGGCGGAACGCTTCCGCTGCTTCAGGCGGGACACCGTGTCGGCAAGGGCGACACGATCATTATGGAATCCTGCGAGTATTACAATTCATTTCTGAGCTTCTCCCCCACCGTTGCGGTCATCCTCAACGTGGAGGCCGACCATCTCGACTTTTTCAAGGATCTGGACGACATCAAGGATTCGTTCCGCCGCTTCGCCCAGCTTGTGCCGGAGGGCGGCTGCATTGTGGCGAACAGGGACGATGAGAACACGATGGACGTCGTCGCGGGCATTGACCGCAAGGTCATCACCTTCGGCCTGCACGAAAACGCGGATGTCTACGCACGCGACATCCGGACGAAGGGGATGCAGACGGAGTTTGACATCATGCTGCACGGCGAGTTCTTCTCCCATGTGAGCCTGCGTGTCCCCGGAATTCACAATGTAAAGAACGCGCTGGCCGCCGCGGCCGCGACGATTTTCCTCGGCGTCGCTCCGCTTGACGTCAAATACGGCCTTGGCGCTTTCGCGGGCGCCGGCCGCCGTTTGGAATTCAAGGGCAAATTCAACGGCGCGGATGTCTATGACGACTATGCCCACCACCCCGGTGAGCTTTGCGCGCTGCTCGACGCGGTGCTGCCGCTTGGCTATAAGCGTGTTGTGCTCGTCTTCCAGCCGCACACCTACACCCGCACAAAGGCGCTGTTTGACGACTTCCTTGTGCAGCTTCGCAGACCGGATCTGACCTTGCTGGCAGAAATCTACGCTGCGCGTGAGCAAAATACCGTTGGCATTTCTTCCGCCGATTTGGCTAAAGAGATAGATGGCTCGTCTTATTTTGCCACATTTGACGAACTGGAAGCCTATCTGCGCGAGCTTGCACAGCCCGGTGACCTGATCCTCACCGTCGGCGCGGGTGATATTTACCGTGTCGGCGAGCACATCGTCGGCACCGGCTGATTTTCAGCGAAAACAACCGTATAACGAGCAAGCGCGAAATCTCCGATGAGATTCCGCGCTTTTGTCATATGCTCAGAAATTCCAGCGTCATCTGAATCCACAGCCGCTCCGTTCCGTCAGCAAGATTGAGTCCGTAATCCTCCCGAATCTTGTGCATGCGGTAAAAGAGCGTGTTTTTGTGGACATAGAGCTTTTGCGCCGCCTCGCCGGGATCGTTGGGATATTGCAGATAGGTGCGCAGCGTGCTGAGGAGCTTGGCGTCATGTGCTCTTTCCTCCTCCGCAAGACGCAGCACGCCGGGATGGCAAAAGCTCCGCAGATTGCCGTTTTCCCGCAGGAGCTGCCCGATATGCTGGCAGACGCAGGCCTCGTAACGAAACAGGACTTCTCCGGGCGCGAGGCGGCTGCCGATTTCATAGCTGCGCAGCGTCTGCTCATAGGCGGTGCGTGCATCCAGCAGTCCGGAAAATTCCGCGCTGCTGGCGCAGGCGAGCGCGTTGTTCGCCAGATCGCTTTTGAGCGCATCCAATGTCTCGCCGCCCTCCTCCAGCTGCTCACGCGGCAGGATGAAAACCACGCGGTTATCAAACAGCGCCCAGCGACTGCGCGCAAACAGCGCCTGCACCTTTTCCGCGATGCGGCGCGCCTTGCGCTCAAACATGCCGGAAGCAGCATCAAAGACCGTGAGCAGGCACATCCGCTCGCCAAGATTCCATTCCAGCTGCTCCGCGCGAAGGCGCGCGGTGTTTTCATCCGGGATGAGCCCGTCGAGCAGATCGCACAGCAGCACGCTGTGCATCAGCCCCATATTGCGGCGGAACGCGTCGCTCTTCTGCAGTTCGATGCTCAGAAGCTTACAGAGAAAATGCACGATCTCAAAATCAGCCGCCTCAAAGCTGCGGTTGATCTCCGGCACGCCGAGCTGCGCGACCTCCATTCCGTCGGCATACACCAGCGCATTCATCCAGCCGGTTTTCACGCCGTCGCGCGTCTGCACGCTGTAGCACGGATATCTCGCCTGCCGGATGTTCTCGTAAATGCGCTCTTTCTTCATCTCCTCAATGTTCTCGCTGAGCACGAAGCCGCGTTTTTGCTGTTCGGCAATGTCCTCGCGGAAGGACAGGATGTCCGCATTGCAGGCAATCAGCTTATAGCTGGAATCAATCAGAATCATGGGATTGCCGACAAGCGTGTAGGCACAGTCGAGCACGCTCTGAACGCCTTTGCCCGCCGCCGTGACCGCAACCAGCCGCGCGCACGCACTGTCCAGCCGCGCCTGCGCCGTGAGCGCCCGCGAGATGCGCACCAGCGCCTGCTCCGGTGTCATCTCTGTTTGAAATACGCTCCCCGGCGTCAGCGTCAGCTCCGGCACCTCACCGCAAAAGACCGCCGCCGTCATTTCGTCCGGATTTTCCGGCTGCTCGCTGCCCGGACAGATATAGAGCACGCCGGGGATCGGCTGCGTCCCCGGCTTTGCGATTTCACAGGAAAAAACCTCCGCATCCGGTTCCCGGATCCGGACGATCTCGATCTCCATGACGGATTCCGCCAGATTCATGATCCTCATACGCCAGCCGCTCCTCCCGCATTTGTGCCTAAGCACAATATTGCACCGCATTTTTCCTCGTTAATTTATGCTGCGATACATTGTAAAGTCTTGTTGCGGGATATTATAATAGAAATGTATCAGGATTTCAAGCATGGCTTTTTATGCCATAATAAATGAAAAGGAGAACAAACACATGAGTTACGCAAGCGATGTCCGCGAAAAGCTGGTCGACCGCGCCGCCAAGCTGCTTGGCATCAACCCCGAGGAGATCAAGGACGAGATGACCCTCGAAGGCGATCTCGCGCTCAAGAGCACCCAGATCACCCAGATCACCACCTACCTCGAGGACGAGTTTGACGTCGAGGTTCCCTTCATGAACTTCCGCCGCCAGAAGACTGTCGGCGCCTGCGTTGATTTCGTTGCAGACATTCTCGAGAACGAGTAAAATACACGCTGAAAACATTTACACAGGAGGTTAATATGGACGAGCGCAAGTTCATCGACGAGACCCATTTCGTTAAAACCGAAACCTTCTTCGGCGAAGAGATTGAAACCATTTACAAGCTTGCCCGCAAGCCTGTTGCCATGGACCCCGGTGTTGACATCTCTGCCAGCGACGATCCCATGCTCCGCATGGGCCACGGCTTCTGCGCCCCCTTCAATCCGCGCACCTATGAGGCTGCGCCCGGCATCCTCTGCGATCAGGATGTCGAGGTCGTCCTGCGCGACGGCTGCAAGATTTATTGCGATATTTTCCGTCCCGACACCGACAAGAAGGTGCCGGTCATCATTTCCTGGAGCTGGTTTGGCAAGCGTCCGGGCGAGGGCATGAGCGAATGGCAGCTCATGGGCGTGCCTCCCGGGACGGTTTCCAAGATGGCCAAGTTCGAATCTCCGGACCCCGCCTACTGGTGCCATCAGGGCTATGCCGTGGCCAACGTGGACGTGCGCGGCGCCGGCCACAGCGAGGGCGACGTGCATATCTTCGGCATGCAGGACGGTCTGGACGGCTATGACTTCGTCGAGTGGATCGCCGTGCAACCCTGGTGCAACGGCAAGGTCGGCATGGCCGGCAACTCCGGCGTCGCCATCCACCAGTGGGGCATCGCAGCCACCTGCCCGCCGCACCTGGCCTGCATCGCGCCCTGGGAGTCCACCACCGACCAGTACCGTGAGTCCCTGTACGAGGGCGGCATTCCGGCGCTGAGCTTCAACGAGTTCATCGGCGGTCAGGTCACCGGCGGCAGCGGCGTGGACGATCAGGTTTCCATGGCCCGCAAGTATCCGCTGATGAACGCCTACTGGCAGAGCAAGATTCCGGATTTCTCCAAGGTCAAGATCCCGGTCTATCAGACCTGCGGCTGGAGCCACTTCCATCTCCGCGGTTCCTGCCAGGCCTTCCGCAAGTGCAAGTCCCGCAAAAAGTGGCTGCGCGCGCACCGTGACTTTGAGTGGCCGGATACCTATGCCAACGAGAACCTTGAAGACCTCAAGAAGTTCTACGACCGCTATCTGAAGGACATTCACAACGGTTGGGAAATGACGCCCCGCTTCCGCGTTGACGTTATGGACGCTTACGATGTGGATTATCAGGTTCGCCGCGGTGAGGATTCCTTCCCCATCAAGCGCACTGAGTACCGCCGCTATTATCTGGACGCCAAGCACATGGATATGAAGTCCGAGCCCGTCCCCTACCACACTTCCGTCAGCTACGACAGCAACACCGAGGAGCTGGAGTTTGATATGGAATTTACTGAGGACACCGAACTCACAGGCTACATGTTCCTGCGTCTGTTCGTCGAGGTCGACGGCCATGACGATGCCGACCTGTTCATCAACATCCAGAAGTCCGACGCTGCCGGCAACTGGATCCCCTGGGATACGCTGGGCGAGCATCACCCCGGCGCCTGGGGCAAGTGCCGCGTCTCCCACCGCGAGCTGGACGAGAAGCTCTCCACGGCCTATCAGCCCGTTATGAAGCATGAGCGCGAGCTCAAGCTCTCCAAGGGCGAGATCGCGCAGTGCGACATCGAGATCGTCCCCTCCAGCCGTTTCTGGCACAAGGGTCAGCGCATCCGCGTGCAGATCGCGGGCCGCTACATCCGCGAAGGCTGGTTTGAGCCGCTGAGCTGGGATACCGACAACCATGGCCGCCACATCATCCACACCGGCGGTGAGTACGCCAGCTTCCTGCAGGTTCCCTACATCCCGCCGCGCTACAAGACCGTCGGCTACGATTACAGATAATCGGCGATCCGCGCGAAATAAAGCATAAATAAAGGACGCTGCCAATTGGCGGATGTCCGTAAAACAGTGAATCCTCCCTATGAAAATCTCATAGGGAGGATTTTGTTTTTGTAATCGCGACGCAGCAACATGCCACTATACCGATTGGTATGTAGAAGCGCGTCCTTTATCCGTTCGATAAATCGGAATTTGTTGTGCAGAAAATTTTATCTTTTCTTAAAGAACAAAACAAACTGTGCAACCGCACTACTTGCACAAAGTGCTAGGGAAAAGCAAGAAAGCCCCAACTCGATACCGCTCGGATTAGATAATACAACCAGCAACCAGCAAAATGCCGCTACTGTAAAACAAATTGCAGCTATCAAATGTCCTCGTTTCTTTTTTGAAATTAAACACTCTGTTTCCTGTGTTGCATCTTGGACAGCGGGGATATCCTTGTCACTTTCATAATCATCATTCAACAGATAATCTGTTGTAACTCCGAACCATTTGCTAATCTGCAATACATTTTGTACATCAGGCAGTGCTGTTCCATTTTCCCAACGGCTGATTGTCTGCCGTGAAACATTCAGTTTTTCTGCAAAATCTTCCTGTGACCATCCATGTGTCTTCCTAAGGCTAACTATTTTTTCTGACAATGTCATAGAAACACCTCCTTGGTTTTGATTCTTCCATTATAAGAAAAAGTACTCACAAACACCACCGCATCAACTTTACATTTCCGCAACATGACTTTACATACTGCCAAATTCAAGTTTGCCGAACTGTTCACATTCAGTTTATCAAAAAAGCGAAATTCCCCAAGAACAGGCACAGCGGTTTTCGCTGTGCCTGTTCACTGTTTTATACGTGCTGCCATTTGGCAGCGTCCTTTTTCTATTTCCGCTTACTCCACTTCAAACGCGTCCAGGCGCTCCTGCAGGCGCTTGAAATACTGCCCCACGTGCCAGCCGTCCATCAGACCGTGATGTACCTGAACGGAAAAATTGACCGTTGTGCGGCCGTTCTCCGTAACATATTTGCCCCAGGACATTTTCGGGTTGGAATCCTGCCCAAGATGCGTGATGGTGCGAATGAAATGCGTATAGTCCAGCCACGGGATGCAGGAATAACTGATGAGTCCGTTGGCCTTGACATCGAGGCGTTCCTCATCCACCGGCGGCGTTTTCGCCTTTTCCCGCAGGTCAAGGCAAAACTCCCGCACACCGACACCTGTTTTCCCTTCCATCATAAAGAAAATCTCATCCCCCGGGCGCATATGCGTCAGCACGGGTGTGCTGCACGCGAAGCGGACGGGCTCTCCGTCCAGAATGCGCAGATGAAACGGCTCCAGATCGTCCGCCGTTGCCGTTGCCGTGTGAATGAGGGAAAAATAAGTGGACAGCCCCGCTTCCCGCGCGCGGGAGATCAGGCGCGTCACGTCCACGCGCGCGCCGAGATTGATATAGGGAAACTCCCCGCCGCGATAGCTTTCAAAAAGGCTTGCGTGATTCCAAGCCGCCTTGTCCACGGGTGTATATGCCGACATCGTTCCATCTCCTGTAAAATCAAGCTTTATATGCAGTTTAGCACGTCCGGCCGCTAATGTAAACTTGCGCAAACGAAAAGAATGCGCTATACTGAATTTTAATATATGTTTTTGACAGGAGAAACCCCCTATGATCACGGTTGACAATCTCAGTTTGCAGTTCGGCGGACAGGCGCTGTTTTCGCACGTGGATCTGCAATTCACCGCTGGCAACTGCTACGGCATTATCGGCGCAAACGGCGCGGGTAAATCCACCTTTCTGAAAATCCTCTCCGGCGAGCTGGAGCCGAGCTCCGGCGCGGTATACATTGATAAGAAGCGCCGCATGTCCGTTTTGAAACAGGACCAGTTTATGTACGACGCGTACAGCGTTATGGATACGGTCATCATGGGCAATTTGCGCCTGTATGAATGCGGCAAGGAAAAGGACGCCATCTACGAGAAGGAGAACTTCACCGACGAAGACGGTCTGCGCGCCTCTGAGCTGGAGGAGGAATTCGCCGAGCTGGGCGGCTGGGAGGCGGAATCCGACGCCTCGCGCATCCTGCAAGGGCTTGGCATTTCCACCGATCTGCACTATACGCTGATGTCCGAGATGGATCCCCGGCAGAAGGTGAAAGTTCTGCTCGCACAGGCGCTTTTCGGAAAGCCGGACATCGTCCTGCTCGACGAACCGACCAACAACCTCGACCTTGCCAGCGTCGTCTGGCTGGAGGATTTTCTGCTCGACTACGAGGGCACAGTCCTTGTGGTCAGCCACGACCGCTATTTCCTCAACACCGTATGTACGCACATCGTCGACATTGACTACGGCAAGATCAAAATGTATGTCGGCAACTATGACTTCTGGTATGACTCCTCCCAGCTCATCCAAAAACTGATGAAGGATCAGAACAAGAAGGCGCAGCAGAAGATTGAGGAACTGCAGAACTTTATCGCGCGCTTCTCCGCCAACAAATCCAAGTCCCGTCAGGCGACCAGCCGCCGGAAGCTGCTTGAAAAGATCAGCATCGAAGAGCTGCCCGCCTCCTCACGGCGCTATCCGTGGATCGGCTTCCGTGCCGAACGCGAGCCTGGCAAGGATCGCCTGTTCGTTGAGAATGTCAGCTATACGCTCGACGGCGTTCAGCTGCTCAAGGATGTCAGCTTCATCATGGCCAAGGGCGACAAGATCGCGCTGCTCGGCGCGAACGAGCTGGCCGTCACGGCGCTGTTCAAAATCCTCGCCGGTGAGCTGGAGCCGGACACCGGCACGGTCAAGTGGGGCGTTTCCACAACGCAGGCCTATTTCCCGAAGGACAACAGCGAGTTCTTTGACAACTGCGAGCTCAACATCATGGACTGGATCCGCCAGTTTTCCGCGGACAAGCGGGAGAGCTATCTGCGTACCTTCCTTGGCCGGATGCTCTTTTCCGGGGACGAGGTTTATAAGGAAGTGCGTGTGCTCTCCGGCGGCGAGCGCGTGCGCTGCATGCTCTCCAAGCTGATGCTCTCCGGCGCGAGTGTGCTGCTGCTCGATCAGCCGACGAACCATCTTGATCTGGAAAGCATCGCGGCGCTGAACAACGGCCTGAGCGCATTCGAACATAACATCATCTTCACCAGCCACGACCATCAGCTCACGCAAACGGTCGCCAACCGCATTATTGAGGTCACTCCCGACGGTATCATCGACCGCGCCATCACCTACGACGAATATATGAAACTCACAGGACGTGAGTGACTTTTTTCCGACGGTTCCATATTTCGGTATAAAAACAGGTCTCCGGGGCACAATAGGCCTCGGAGACTTATTTTTAACGGAGGAATCACACATGGAAAACAAACGCCGCCCCAAGGGTTTGGCAGCGTTCCTTGCTGGTAAGGGCTTTTACATAGCCCTCACCCTGTGCGCCGTCGCCATCGGTGTTACAGCTTGGGCTATGGTTTCAAGAGCAAAGACGGTTGTCGAGACGCAGCCTGAAATCAACTGGTCGGATCTGGATGCTTATCGGGCCTCGGAATACACGCCGGAAAATCCGTTCGTGTCCGCATCACCCGAATTGAACGGAGGCGAACCGCTCGATGTTCCGGACAGCGGGAACCCAAACAATCAGGCCGGCAACACGGACAGTCAGGTCGGGGAAACGGACATCACGCCGAGCGCGCCGGAGACCCAGCAAGACGGGCCTGCCGAACCGGTATGGAATCCCGACGACGCCGGCATGCAGGTGCAGCAGAGCTTCTACTGGCCGCTCAACGGCGAGATTGAGATGCCCTACGCGGCCGACACACTGCTCTACAACCGCACGCTCTCGGACTGGCGCACACATGAGGGCGTCGATATTGCCGCCGAGCTCGGCGCGCAGGTTATGGCGGCTGCAAACGGCAGAGTCGAGCGAATCTACAACGACGATCTTTTCGGCACGACTGTCGTGATCGACCACACGGGCGGACTGAAAAGCGTCTATTCCAATCTGGCAGAAATGCCGACCGTCGCCGTTGGTGACGGCGTCGTCGCCGGCGAAATCATCGGCAGCGTCGGCACCACCGCCCTCGCGGAAACGAACGCCGGAACGCATCTGCATTTCGCCATGACGCTCGACGGACAGAGCATTGACCCGCTGGAATATAT
>JAFXAW010000024.1 GCA_017522015.1 Oscillospiraceae bacterium
GTTCTACTGTATCTTTTCCTGTTTGTTTTAGGTAAAGAAAACCTACTGGTTTTTCATCTTTATATGCACAGAAGAATATTTTACCAACACTATCTTCTATATATTCTTCTCTTGATTCAGGAATTCCAAACCAATCAGGTAGTGCTTCAAGTATATATCTCGTTATATTCTTTTTCTCTATATCATTTGATATTTCTAATATATCCATAAGTAAGTTATCTCCATAAAATTCTTATCTCTTCGACCAATTCAAGTTTCTCTGACTGTTTGATGTATTTTATCACGAAGTTGCCGTATATACAAGAACAGTCCCGGCGGAGGATCCAGCCGGGACTGAAATGTTTTGCGGATGCCCGCCGTGCCCTGCACGGCTTTTTTGTTTGGCGATTCTTTTATTCAGCAGGTTCGGGTGCTGCGGTGGATTGCGCAGCGGCGTTTAACATCTCGTAGCGCCGCTTTCCTGCCTTGCGCCAGAAGCCGCCCCAATAATAGGTGGCGAAGATGATGTCCGCACCGACCGGCGCGACAGCGGTTGCAAAGATAATGCCGAAAAGACCCATATCAAACACACGGGTGAACAGCAGGCACAGCGTGAGCCGCAGGAACACACCGTCGGTGAGATAGGCGATGGCGGACAGCGTTGTGTTGCCGACGCCGGTGCAGGCCGCGCCGTGCGAGCTGAAGATGGCCATGGAGGCGTTGTGGATGATGTGCAGCCGCAGATACAGGCGGCAGATGTCCACAACCTCCGGATTCTTGTCAAAGAGGTGGATGATCGGATCCGGGCAGAAGACGATGACCACCGTGGTGACTGCCGTGATGCAGAAGTTGATGAGCATGGTGGTGTCAATGGTCTTCTTCACGCGGTCAAGCTTGCCCGCGCCGACACACTGTCCACAGATGGAGCCCGCGGCGGTGCTGACGGCAAAATAGGGCATGCAGCAGACGTTGATGAGCTTACCGCCAATGCCGACAGCGGAGGAAGCGGCAACGCCGTAAACATTGACCAGCGAGAGGACATAGGACAGGGTCAGGTTGATGACCGAGGACTGCAGCGCAAGCGGGATGCCAAGGCGCAGATATTCCTTCAGCCAGCGCGGCAGAAGCAGAAAGCTTCTGCGCTTGAAGTCAAAGGAGAAATGCTCTCTTCTGCGGTAAAGATAGACAAGCGCAAAGAGGACGGAGCAGACAATGGCGAGCATGGTCGCAAGGCCTGCACCGAAGGCGCCCATGTGCAGCGGTCCGACAAAGAGAAAGTCCAGCACGACGTTGATGCCGGCGGAGATGGCGGTAAAGAGCAGGGGACGCTTGGAGTCGCCAAGCCCGCGCATGATGGCACTCAGCGCAAGGTTGAGGAACATAAACACAAGACCGATGCTGGTGATCTGCATGTAATCCGTCGCACCCTCGAGCGCCTCGGCAGGCGTGTTGAGCAGCCGAAGCCCGAGCTGCGTGCCGAAAAGGCCGACAACACTCAGAAGCAAACCGATGATGGTGCACAGCGTGAGCAGGGAGCCGATGGCGGAGTTGAGAGACTTCTGATCCCGCGCGCCCTTGAGCTGGGAGATGAGAATCTGTCCGCCGTTGGAAAAGCCCATGCCGACCGTGGTGAGCAGGTTGAGAATCTGTCCGCCGGTTGTCACGGCGGAGATGCCGACGCTTCCGTCAAACATGCCGATGATGAGCGTGTCAACAACATTGTAGAACGTGGTGAGCATGTTCGCCAAAAAGAGCGGCCATGCGAACTTGACCATCGTTTTCAGAACACTGCCTTCGGTGAAATTGTTTTCCAATGTGTTGCTCATGCCTGGCCTCCGTTGGTTTCATCCGGGTATTCCGCTCTTGCCCCGCCGATCAGCTTCGGGCGTGTGCGCGCGGCGAGCAGGATCGCTTCGCCGATGTGCTTAACGCGCAGGCGAACCGGAACGGCCACATCCCGCAGATGCATGCCGATCAGCGTTCCGCCGATGTCCATTCCAGCATCTGCGCGCACATGCTCCACCGCGACGGGGTCGCGCATGGCCTCGTATACGGCGGTGGCAAAGGAGCCGCCGGCTTTCGGGCGCGGGCGGACGCTTACGATCTCATACCCGAACTTCTCGGCGGCGGCGCGCTCCACAATCAGCGCGCGGTTGAGATGTTCACAGCACTGCGCTGCAAGGAAGAGTCCGCGGGCTTCCAGTGCGGCCATGGCGGCCTTTGCGACGGTTTTTCCCGTCTCGGGACTGGAGCCTTTTCCGATCTTTTCGCCGAGAATTTCGCTGGAAGAGCAGCCGATCACGACCAGCCCTCCCGGCCGGACGGCCGCGATGTCCAGCAATTCACCGAGCGCAGCGCGAACCTGATTTTCAATTTCTGTCATAAAAACTCAACTCCAAAAAAGTGCAGAGGGGAATTGCTCCCCGGGTGATTCCGTGCGTGGAGTTTCAGATAACTCCAACTTTTTTATTATAGCACGCCGGATAGAAAACACAAGGAAAATTTCTTTGTATGCGAAAAATATCTTCCCTGCGTGCGGGATGGAAAAGAAAGACAGAATTTTTTTCGACATGAAGTTTGACATTTCGACACGCAGGAAGTATGATACAATCTAAGGGCAATATGTTGTCATTGACCAAAGTGGAGGAATACAATATGAAGCGATTTTTGAGCATTTTGCTGGCATTGGCATTGGTGCTTTGCTTGGCGGCCTGCGGCACGGCGCAGCCGGAGCCGACGGCGGAACCCACGCCGGAGCTGAGCCAGACGCCCGAACCGACGCCGGAGCCGACACCCGAACCGACGCCGGAGCCGACGCCCGAGCCCACGCCGGAGCCGACACCGGTGCTCTATACGCACCCGCTCACCGGTGAGAGCAGCGAGACGCCTTTTGGCAACGCGCGGCCCTATGCCGTGATGATCAACAATATTGACGTTGCACAGCCGCATTGCGCGACTTCGCAGTGTGACATTCTTTATGAGGTCCTTGTGGAGGGCGTGACGCGGATGATGGCGGTCTTCTCCGATCTGCAGGATGTGGGTAAGATCGGCAGCATGCGCTCCCTGCGCCCCTATTATCTGGACATTGCCACGACCTATGATGCGATTATGATCCACGCGGGTGGCAGCGAACAGGCCTATTACGATGTCGCTGTGCTTGGTTGGGAAAATATCGACGGCGTGCGCGGACCGGGATCCTATGCTTTCTACCGCGATCCGAACCGGATGACTTATGGCATTGAGCACAGCCTGTTTACAACGGGCGAGCAGATTCTCTCCACCACGCAGGATCTAGAGTATCGCACAGAGCATGAGCAGGAGGACTTTGATTACGGTCTGCAGTTCGTGGACGACGCCACCCCGGACGGAGGGATTGCAGAGCAGGTGACTGTCCAGTTCGGCGGACTCTACGGAAAAACGACGACGTTCAGCTATGATGCGGAGACGAAGCGCTACTACCCCGCGCAGTATGGCAGCGATTACATCGACGGCAACAACGGGGAGAAGGTTGGCTTTACCAATGTGCTGGTGCTCTATGCGGAGACACAGATGGTTGACGAATACGGCCGCCTTGCCGTGACGCTCACGGGAGAGAACGAGGGCGTGTTCATCTGCGGCGGAAAGTCCGGCGATATTACCTGGAGCCGTGAAGACCACAATTCGCAGTTCCGTTACACCAAGGCGGACGGAAGCCCGCTGGCTTTCGGCGTCGGCAAAACGTACATCTGCATTGTTCCTGTGGGAAGCAAGCTGGAAATGAGCTGAAAAAAGCGGTAAGAAAAAGCAAAGAGGCTGCAGCGAAAATTCGCTGCAGCCTCTTGACTGTTTTTTTAATAAGAACGCTTGTTCTTATTCTTGCGTGCGGCTTCGCTCTTCTTGCGACGCTTGACGCTGGGGCTCTGGTAATACTCCTTCTTGCGAAGGTCGGCCAGCACGCCGGCTTTGGCGCAGTTACGCTTAAAGCGTCTCAGCGCGGCATCCAGAGACTCGTTTTCCTTGACATGGACTTCAGACATTTTATTCCCTCCCTCCAATTTGTGCCTTGAGGGGTATCTTTGCTTTTAACACAGGCATTATAATCGTTTTCCACTGCGTTGTCAAGTATTACTTTGCTCTGCATCTTTCTTGCATCATAACCGCACATAACTGCACAATTCCGAATGTATTGCGCGCGGGGTGGAAATTCGTGCCCCGGGGCGGTTTTGGGCTCGGTCTCCCGCCCCTGATGCGGGAAGAACCGACACAATGCCCAAAAAAAGTGCATTTCTGCGCCTTGGTTTCATGATAAAAATTCGGATTCATACTTTTCTTTTGTAAATTGTGTTGTTATAATGACAATAGGGCAATATGCCCGTGTTCTTGTGAAACAGAAATAGATATAAGGAGAGGAACATCAAGTGATTGCACATGGTAAAGAAGTAAAGGTATTTGCCGGGAACTCCAACCCTGCACTCGCCGAGGGCATCTGCGCGTATCTGCACAAGACGCTCGGCAAATCCGAGTCGAAGAGGTTTGCCGATGGGGAATGCTCCATCTCCGTGTATGAGAGCGTGCGTGGCGTGGATGTTTTCATTGTCCAGTCCACCTGCAAGCCCGTGAACGACAACCTCATGGAGCTGCTCGTCATGATCGACGCGATGAAGCGCGCCAGCGCCGGACGTATCACCGCCGTTATCCCGTATTTCGGCTATGCCCGTCAGGACCGCAAGACCAAGAGCCGTGACCCGATTTCCGCCAAGCTCGTGGCAAACCTGCTCACCGAGGCCGGCGCGGACCGTATTCTGACGATGGATCTGCACGCCAATCAGATTCAGGGATTCTTTGACATTCCGGTGGACAACCTGCTTGGCGCACCGCTTTTTGCAAACTATTACTTAAACCGCTTCGGCAAGGGCAACGAGGACCTTATGGTCGTTTCTCCGGACGTGGGCAGCGTTTCCCGCGCGCGCAACTTCGCGCTGAAGCTCAATGTCAACATGGCCATCGTGGACAAGCGCCGTGAGAAGGCCAACCAGTCCGAAGTGATGAACATCATCGGTAACGTTGAGGGCAAGACCGTCGTTCTGCTGGACGATATGGTGGACACGGCCGGCTCTCTCTGCGGCGCGGCCAAGGCGCTTGTGGAGATCGGCGGCGCGAAGGAGATCTATGCCTGCGCGAGCCATGGCGTGCTCTCCGGTCCTGCGATCGAGCGTATCCGTGACAGCTACATCAAGGAGCTTCTGCTTCTCGACACGATTCCCTATCCGGGTGCTGAGCCCTGCGACAAGATCAGCTATCTGCCTGTTGCATCCGTGTTCGGCGAGGCGATCAACCGCATTTACGAAGAAGAGGCCATGTCCACGCTGTTTGAATAACAGAAAACCGTACCGCGCACCGTTTCGGTGCGCGGTATGAACAAGGATGGAAACCTTATGCTGTTCAAAAAACCGTCCGGCGTGAGCTGGCTGCTGGTGTTTCTGGGAAATCCCGGAGCGAAGTTCAGCGGCAGCCGCCACAACGTCGGATTCATGACGGCCGACGTGCTGGAAAAACGCCTGAACGTGCGCATCGAGCGTCTTCGCTTCAAGGCGATGACCGCGCAGGCCGAGCTCGGCGGACAAAAGGTGCTGCTGATGAAGCCGCAGACCTATATGAATCTCTCCGGAGAAGCTGTGCGTCCCGCCGCGGCATTTTATAAAATTCCGCCTGAACGGGTGCTTCTTGTTTCGGACGATGTGACTTTGCCGACCGGCAAACTGCGCATTCGCACCTCCGGCTCCGCCGGGGGGCATAACGGGCTTAAAAGCATCATCGCCTGCCTGGGCTCGGATGCTTTCCCGCGCGTGAAGATCGGCGTGGGCGCGCCGCCAAACAAGGAATATGATATGGCGGACTGGGTGCTCTCGGGCTTCCACGGCCAGGACGCAAAGACGATCGACGAGGCGGTGCTCCGCGCAGCGGACGCGATCGAGTGCATCCTCTCTGAGGGCGCCGAGCGCGCCATGAACAAGTTTAACTAATTTGTTGCAGATCAGATCGGACGGCCGCCGATTCTTCGGCGGCCGTTTCCGTATCCGGAACATAACTCTGCAATACGGATTTCCTCTCCAAAGGAGAAAGGGGACAGACAGATGATCCAATATTCTTCCAGACAGGTCATCATTTCCGGCGGTGTCCCGGTGGAGACACAGGCCGACGCCCGTCAGGGGCGCGAGAAGACCATGGCGTATTCCATCCTGCGTGCGCACGATACGGGGGATGGCGGACGCATGCGCATAAGCTTTGACGCGATGGTCAGCCACGACATCACCTATGTCGGCGTGATTCAGACGGCGCGTGCTTCCGGGATGCAGGAATTTCCCATCCCTTATGCGCTGACCAACTGCCACAACAGCCTTTGCGCTGTGGGCGGCACGATCAATGAGGATGACCATGCCTTCGGTCTTTCCGCCGCGATGAAATACGGCGGCATTTATGTCCCCGCCAATCAGGCAGTAATCCACCAGTATGCCCGCGAGAAGCTGACGGCCTGCGGCAAAATGATTCTCGGCAGCGACAGCCACACCCGTTACGGCTGCTACGGCACCATGGGCGTCGGTGAGGGCGGCGGTGAGCTGGCCAAGCAGCTGCTGCGCAACACATGGGATATTGAAGCGCCCGAGGTGATCCTCGTCTGGGTGGAGGGCAAGCCGCGCCGCGGCGTCGGCCCGCACGATGTGGCCATCGCGCTGGTTGCGGAGGTCTTCCCGGAGGGGCGCGTGAAAAATAAGGTTCTGGAGTTCGCGGGACCGGGCATCCGGAACCTCTCCATGGACTATCGCATCGGCATTGATGTCATGACCACGGAAACGAGCTGCCTCAGCTCGATCTGGGAGACGGATGAGACGGTGCGCGATTTCTATGCCTGCGTCGGCAGAGCGGAGGATTATGCGCCTCTGCGCATTCAGGACGGCGCTGTGTATGACGGACTGATTACGATTGATCTGAACAAGGTGGAGTGCATGGCGGCGCTGCCGTTCCACCCCTCCAAGGCCGTGACGATCCATGAACTGCAAAAGAATACCGAGCTGCTTGCTGAGCTGACGCAGGGCAGCGGCAAACCGGAGCAGGGCGTGATCGTCGGCTGCGCAGGCGGCATGTATGAAAACATCGTCGAGGCCGCCGCGATTCTCGAGACCGGAAAACTCGGCAACGGCTATTTTGACCTCTCAGTCTATCCCAGCAGCGCGCCCATTGCAACGGCGCTGGCGGCAGACGGCACCATGACGAAGCTGCTTCGTGCCGGTGCGGTCGTCAAACCAGCTTTCTGCGGCCCCTGCTTCGGCGCGGGAGACTGTCCGGCGAATGCCACGCTTTCGCTGCGGCATTCCACGCGCAACTTCCCGAACCGTGAGGGCTCCAAGCCCGGCGAGGGACAGAGCGCCTATGTTGCGCTGATGGACGCGCGTTCCATCGCCGCGACCGCCGCAAACGGCGGTGTCATCACGGCGGCGAGCGACGTAGACTATGAAGTGCCGGAATTCCACTATGAATATGATGAAAGCGCTTATTTTGAGCGAGTTTATAACGGCTTTGGAAACCCGAAGCCGGAAACGGAGCTGCGCTTCGGCCCGAACATCACGGACTGGCCGAAGATGCCGGCGCTGAAAGAAAATCTGCTCGTGCGTCTTTGCGCCGTTATTCACGACGAGGTGACCACGACGGATGAGCTGATCCCCTCGGGCGAGACTTCGTCCTATCGCTCCAATCCGGTGGGGCTGGCTGAGTTCACGCTCTCCCGCAGAGAGCCGGAGTATGTAAACCGCGCGAAAGCGGTTGCAGCCCTTGCCCGCAGCGTGGAGGCGGAAGGCCCGGCGCCCGAGCTGGCCGAGGTGCTCTCTGCAGTCGGTGCGGATGCGTCCGAAACCTGCGTCGGCTCCTGCATCTTTGCCCGCAAGCCGGGTGACGGCAGCGCCCGCGAGCAGGCGGCGTCCTGCCAGAAAGTGCTTGGCGGCTTTGCAAACCTCTGCTATGAGTACGCCACAAAGCGCTATCGCTCCAACTGCATCAACTGGGGCATCGTGCCCTTTACACTTCCGGAGGGAACGGAGTTTGCGGGACAGGTCGGTGACTGGGTCTATGTGCCCGGCCTGCGGGACGCGATCCTCTCCGGCAAAGAAACAATGGAAGCAAAACTGTTCTCCAAGGGAGAAACGGTTGACATAACGCTGAACTGCGCCGGTCTGGGCGAGGAGGAGAAAGAAATCCTCACCGACGGTTGCCTGATCAACTATTATGCGCGAAAGATGAGGGAAGCGTAATGGCAAAGATTCAGATGAAGACGCCGATCGTCGAGATGGACGGCGACGAGATGACGCGCATCCTGTGGCGGATGATTAAGGACACGCTGATTCTGCCCTATGTGGAGCTGAAAACGGAGTATTATGACCTCGGTCTGCTCAACCGCAACGCGACGAAGGATCAGGTGACGGTGGACGCAGCGGAGGCGACGAAAAAGCTTGGTGTTGCAGTCAAGTGCGCAACGATCACGCCGAACGCGCAGCGCATGGAGGAGTATCCGGAGCTGACCGAAATGTGGAAAAGTCCCAACGCCACGATCCGATCCATCCTTGACGGCACGGTTTTCCGTACGCCGATTCTGGTGGACAGCGTAAAGCCGGTCGTGCGCAATTGGGAAAAGCCCATCACGGTGGCGCGGCACGCCTACGGAGATATTTATAAGGCGGTCGAGCTGCACACGGCGGAGCCGGGTACGGCGAAGCTTGTCTTCACGGGCGAGAGCGGTGCGGTGCAGGAACTGACGGTGCAGAAAATGGCCGGACCCGGCGTTCTGCAGGGCATGCACAACCGGGAAAGCTCCATCGAGAGCTTCGCGCATGCCTGCTTCCGCTTCGCTATCGACACGAAGCAGGATCTGTGGTTCTCGGCGAAGGATACCATCTCCAAGGTCTATGACGGCACGTTCAAGGAGATCTTCGATCGGGTGTTTGCCGACTATAAGGCGGAGTTTGAGCGGCTGGGCATCACCTATTTCTACACGCTGATCGACGATGCCGTAGCGCGCGTGATGCGCTCCCGCGGCGGCTTTATCTGGGCCTGCAAGAACTATGACGGCGACGTGATGAGCGACATGATCTCCACGGCCTTCGGGTCTCTGGCGATGATGACGAGCGTTCTGGTGTCACCGGACGGAAATTATGAATACGAGGCCGCACACGGCACGGTCACGAAGCATTACTATCGCCATCTGAAGGGCGAGGAGACAAGCACGAATCCTGTCGCCACGATCTTTGCCTGGACGGGCGCGCTGCGCAAGCGCGGCGAGCTGGACGGCACGCCCGAGCTTTGCGCCTTCGCTGACCGGCTGGAGCAGGCCTGCCTGGATACGATTGAGGCGGGGGAGGTCACGGGTGACCTTGCTTCTCTTGCGGAGCGGGAAAGCAAAGCGCTCACAAGCGCTGCGTTCCTCAAGGCGGTTGCATCGAGGCTGTAAGGCGTTTTTCTGCAGGAAAAGCGAAATTGCGCCCGCGCAAAGGACGAAAAGACGGATTTCCTGTTGCCATTTGCCGGGATGCTGAAGTATAATAACACAGAAAAAAGAAAAAGCGTGGGAGGGGAAAAGTCTCTTTCTCCCACGCCGCAGCGCTGCTTTTCGCCGGAACGGACGGAGAAAGTGCTGCGCATGAACTTGAAAAACAGCAATGGATTATATATCTGGGAGGGGAACACAGGTGGAAACGAGAGAATTCAAGAAGATCCTCGTCGCCAACCGCGGCGAGATCGCAACCCGCGTGCTGCGCGCCTGCAATGACCTCGGCATTGCAACGGTGGCGATCTACTCCAAGGAGGACATTTACAGCGCACACAGAACCAAGGCGGACGAGGCCTATTTGATCGGCGAGACGCTCAGCCCGCTTGGCGCTTACCTCGCCATCGACGAGATCGTGGCGCTTGCCAAGCGTAAGAACGTGGACGCCATCCATCCGGGCTATGGCTTCCTGTCGGAGAATGCGGATTTCGCGAAAGCCTGCGAGGCGGCAGGCATTGAGTTTATCGGACCGCCCTCCGATGTGCTTGGCAAAATGGGCGACAAGCTCTCCGCCAAGGAGATGGCCGATGCCTGCGGTGTGCCCACAATTCCCGGCAGCTCTGATCCGCTCACCGGACCGGAGGAGGCGCTGGAAAAGGCGCGGAGCTACGGTTTTCCGGTCATCCTCAAGGCGGCCGCCGGCGGCGGCGGACGCGGTATGCGCGCCTGCTGGTCGGAGGAGGA
Source organism: Oscillospiraceae bacterium (assembly GCA_017522015.1). GTDB lineage: Bacteria > Bacillota > Clostridia > Oscillospirales > Oscillospiraceae > SIG483. The sequence goes on from JAFXAW010000024.1 coordinate 10,235, forward strand.
GATTGAGCCTGCCTTTGAGCTGGTTCGCTCCGAGGCGAAGAAGGCCTTTGGCAACGACGCCATCTTTATCGAAAAATACCTTGTTGAGCCCAAGCACATCGAGGTGCAGATTCTGGCCGACAAGGAAGGCAACACCGTGCATCTGTATGAGCGTGACTGCTCGCTGCAGCGCCGTTACCAGAAGGTAATTGAGTATACGCCCGCATGGTCTCTGCCCGAGGAGCTGCGTGAACGGCTGTGCGAGGACGCCGTCAAGATTTCCAAGCAGGTCGGCTATGTCAACGCAGGTACTGTGGAGTTCCTGGTCGACAAGTCCGGCGCGCATTATTTCATCGAGATGAACCCGCGCATTCAGGTCGAGCACACCGTCACCGAGATGATCACGGGTGTCGATCTCGTGCGCGCGCAGATCCTTGTTGCCGGCGGCTTCCCGCTGAGCCATCCGCTGATCGGCATTGCATCGCAAAAGGATGTGCAGCAGCGCGGCTATGCAATCCAGTGCCGTGTCACGACGGAGGACCCCGCCAACAATTTCGCGCCCGACACCGGCACGATCACGGCATACCGCTCGGGCGGCGGCAACGGCATTCGTCTGGATGGCGGCAACGCCTATGAGGGCGCGACCATCTCCCCGTATTATGACAGTTTGCTCGTTAAGATCACGACCTATGACATCAGCTTCCAAGGTGCTGCGCGCAAGGCACGCCGTGCCTTGGCCGAGACCCGCGTGCGCGGTGTGAAAACCAATATGCCCTTCCTTGGCAATATCCTGACGCATCCGGTGTTTTTGGAGGGCAGATGCCACACCCGCTTTATTGATGATACGCCGGAGCTCTTTGAACTCAAGGACTCCAAGGACAGAGCAACAAAGATGCTCAAATACATCGGCAACATCGTGGTCAATGACCCGACGGCGGGCATGAAGATGTATGACACCCCCCGTTTCCCGACTGTCCGGGGCGAGTGCAGGGATGGCCTGAAGCAGCTTCTGGACAAAGAGGGCCCGATCGCGGTGCGCGATTTCGTCCTTGCCCAGAAGAAGCTGATGATCTGCGACACGACGATGCGCGACGCGCATCAGAGTCTGCTGGCGACCCGCGTGCGTACGCGCGACATGGTCAAGGGCGCAGCGGGCATGGCGGAGATTTATGCCGACGCCTTTTCGCTGGAAATGTGGGGCGGCGCGACCTTTGATGTGGCCTATCGCTATCTGCACGAGGATCCGTGGGAGCGGCTTGAGTGGCTGCGGCGCGAGATTCCGAACATCCCGTTCCAGATGCTGCTGCGCGGCGCGAATGCGGTTGGCTATGCGAACTACCCGGATAATCTCATCCGCGCTTTCGTGAAGGAAGCTGCGCGCAGCGGTATTGACGTGTTCCGCGTGTTTGACTCGCTCAACTGGATTCCCGGCATGGAAATCGCGCTTGAGGAGGCTGCTTCTGCCAACAAGATCGCGGAGGCGACGATCTGCTACACGGGCGACATCTCCGATCCCAAGCGCGACAAATATACACTCAACTACTATGTCAACATGGCCAAGGAACTCGAAAAGCGCGGCGCGCATATCCTGGCCATCAAGGATATGTCCGGTCTGCTTAAGCCCTATGCAGCCAAAAAGCTGGTCAAGGCGCTCAAGGAGGAAGTGGGTCTGCCGATCCACCTGCATTCCCACGATACCAGCGGCAACCAGGTTGCGGCCTATCTGATGGCGGCGGAAGCCGGCGTGGATATTGTCGACTGCGCAGTGAGCAGCATGTCTTCGATCACCAGCCAGCCGAGCGTCAACTCCATCGTCTCCGCCCTGCAGGGCACGGAGCGGGACACCGGGCTTGATCTGGACCGCCTGGAGGAGCTGAGCGAGTACTGGGAGGATGTCCGCAAGCGCTACGACATCTTTGAGTCCGATCTGAAGACCCCGCTGACGGAGATCTACAAATATGAGATCCCGGGCGGACAGTATACGAACCTGCGTCCGCAGGTGCAGAGCCTCGGCCTCGGCCATCGCTTTGACGAAGTGCGCAAGATGTTCTGCACGGTCAACGAGATGCTGGGAGACATCGTGAAGGTTACGCCGTCCTCCAAGATGGTTGGCGACCTTGCGATCTTCATGGTGCAGAACGATTTGACGCCGGAGAACATTGTGGAGAAGGGCAAGAACCTCTCCTTCCCGGACAGCGTGGTCAGCTACTTCAAGGGCATGATGGGTCAGCCCGCATGGGGCCTGCAGCCGAAGGAGCTGCAGGAGGTCGTGCTCAAGGGTGAAGAGCCCATCACCTGCCGTCCCGGCGAGCTGATGGAGCCTGTGGACTTTGATGCAGCCCGCGAACACCTCAAGCAGTTCACGCCCGAACCGACGATGCAGGATGTGCTCGGCTGGTTCATGTATCCCAAGGTTGTGGAGGAATACTTCCGGCAGAAGCAGGAGCACGGCTACATTGTGCGCCTTGGAAGCCACGTCTTCTTCCACGGGCTTGCCGTTGGCGAGACGAACAAGGTCAACATTGAAGACGGCAAAACGCTGGTCATCAAGCTGCTTGGCACCGGTGACATCGACGATGAGGGCTATCGCACGGTGCATTTCGAGCTCAACGGTGCGCGGCGTGATGTCAAGGTGCGCGATATGTCGCAGACCTTTACCGGCGTAAAGGCGCGCATGGCGGATCAGAACGATCCGAGCCACATTGCGGCCTCCATCCCCGGCGCGGTCAGCAAGCTGAACATCAAGGTTGGCGACACGGTTGAGGAAAACCAGGTCATCGCGATCATCGAAGCCATGAAGATGGAAACCAGCGTTGTGGCACGCGCAGCGGGCACGGTTGAGGAACTGCTCATCGACGTCGGTGAGACGGTCAAGGCCGGCGAGCTGCTCGCAATCATCAAATAAAAAGAATAAAAAAACGGAGCGGACGATGTGTCCGCTCCGTTTTTTGCCTTTGTATGGGGAATATGCTGTGCGGTTCATATATGGGGGAGAATAGAGCTTTCCCCGTGTGAATTTGCGCGTGCGATGGACTTCAAAGCTGCGGTTTTGAGTAAGCGTTCGCGATACGTCGGAGTTTCGGACGCCGTCACGGCTGATGGACGATGCCGGCGAAAAGCGGGATGCCATCCTCGCTCGTGATCGCGAACAGGAAAGGACGGTCCAGCGTGAAATCAATCGGCTCGTCCGGCATGAAAGCGGCGTTGCGCAGCATCAGCACGGTGTATGCAGCGGCGGTTACGCCCTCCTCGTCCACGACGACACGCACGCCGTGCAGCGCGTCGGAGAGATAGGGGAGAAGCTCGTCCTCCATTTCGCCAAAGACAGGCGAGAAATCTGCACGCTCCGGGGAAAAGACGTCCGTGATGCCCAGACTCTTCAGCGGCGCTGTGAGATCCGTCTGCGCAGAAACATCAAACTTCGGCAGGGAGAGGTCGATCCGTGTGGATTTGCCTTGGTTCTGCGCGTCGGGCGTATACAGGAGAGAGACAAGCTGTGTGTTTTCGGGCAGCGTATCAACGGATACGCCCTCGTCCGGCAGGAAGAACCACATCTTTCCGCCGCCGTTGCCCAGCTGCTTTGTCACGGCGCGGAAACCGTCGCCCTCAAAGTATTCCCCGGAGTAGGTCTGATGCATGAAGTCATGCGTCAGGTCGCCGGAGAGCGCGTGAAAGGTGTCGGGAGCTGTGTTTTCTGCGGAAAACGCGTCCTCCCAGCTTGCCTGGAAATAGACAGTCGTGGCAAGGGCAAGCAGCGTGCTTGGGTCAAAGCCCAGGTCGCTGACCTGGTCGGAGAGCAGATTGCCGGTGTTTTCATTGAGCCATTTGCGGAAGAGCTCGTTGTATTCTTCCGAGCCCATGCTGCCGCTGTAAGCGGAGGCGTAGTAGTGCTCGGCAAGCGATTGGAGCGCCGTCTCCACATAAGGCAGATCATCACGCAGCCAGAGCGAGCTGGCCAGAATGTCCGTCACCGTTCCGTCGTTCCGATAACAGGCGCGCCAAAGGGCGCTTGCCTGCGCACGGAGGCTTTCAATGTCCTCTGCCCCGAGCAGAGACAGAATCTGCTCGCGGCTTTCTCCGGCAGCGCACTCGGCAAGCATGGCCAGCGCCATATATACATTCACCGGCGAGCAGGCGCGGTTTTTCCCGGCCTCACCTTCGAGCAGCGCGGAAAGGCTGGCCTTCCAATAGTTTTCCAGCCCGTCTGCAAAGCCGGCCTCCGGACGAAGCGCGGACAGATTGTCCTGCCAGAGTTTGTATTGCTCCTGCGCATCGCTCGCATCCCAATCCGGAAAGGGGACGGTTTCGGGATAAGCCGCAAGCGAAATTGCCTTGGGGGCGTTGCCGGACATGAGCGAAGTGTCCGAAGTCGTCTCCGGCGTTATATCCGGCGCAGCATCGGGCGCAGCATCCGGAGCCGGGGTGGCGTTTTCTGCAGCGGGCAGGTTCGCGCCGCAGCCCGTCAGCAGCGCAAGCGCCAGCAGGGCGGATGTGGCAATCATTCCGCGTGAATGGCGGCGCGCTGCGCGAGCGTTCCGATCCTTAGATTTCATATTCCGTTTTCCTCCTGAATGGATATTTCACTTGATCAGACGCTTTTTTGGGAAAAAAGTTCCCGCTTCAGCCGAAATTTTTGAAAAAACAGGCGATACGCGGATCAAAAACCCGGTATCGCCTGCTTTTTTAAGTTTTAGCCGGGGTGTGCAGCTTAGCGCTCGCATCTTCCGCAGTTGTCACAGTATCCCTTGCTCTTGCACGCGGGGAGATGCAGCAGCGCACGGAAATAGTCGGCAGAAAGCGGCTGCTCCGTTTTGGAGGCAGGCGCAGCGGAGCTGCTGTTTTCCTCAGGTGCAGAAACCGGGGAACGCTCCGGCATTTTTTCGGGGCTTACCACTGACGATAAGCGTCAAACTTCTCGCGATCCTCTCTGGCCTTTTTCGCCATCGCGGTGTAGAGACCGTACTGATGCTCTTCGACGCACTCCTGATAGCTCGGATCCTTGGCGTGGAACTTTTCGTTGCGCGGCAGCGGCACATCCTGATCGACCAGGATATCCTGCACGCGGCGGATGTCCACATTGTGCACCGTGGTGCCCTGCTGCGCAGCGACAGCGGCGGCAACACCGGCGGCCTGGCCGGTACCGACGCACTGCGGGATCAGGTTCAGCCAGTCAATGGCAACGGCGTCCGCGGAGAGGTGACGGCCGGGGCAGAGCAGGTTTTCAACATTGCGCGGCAGAATGGCGCGGTAGGGAATCTCAACCGGGCCGCAGTCGTTGATCTGGGAGATGGTGGAGTGCCAGGCGATGACATCGTCAAACTTGCTGGCAAAGGCAAAGTCGTTGGCGGTCATGATGTACTCACCGGCCAGACGGCGGCTGCAGCGCGTGCCGAGCTGCGGGGCGATGTCGTAAATATAAGCGTCCTTGAAGGCGATCGGAATCGTCTCGCGGAGATACTCCACCACGTCACGCATGGTGTTGCGGGTGTTCATCTCGGTCTCGGTCTGGTCGGAGATCTTTGTGCAGTCACGGTCGGCGTGCCAGTTGTTGACCCAGCAGATGTCATTGCGGGGCGTGGGCAGGGGAGAGGTGCGGAATCCGGCAACCGCCTGCAGACGGCCGCGCAGCGCGGCCTCCTCGGCGGGGTGCGCCTGCTTCCACTCATAGAAAGCGTTCCAGTCAATGCCGCCGATGCGCCAGACGAGCGCGGTTGTGCTGGAGCGGCCCTCGCCGTCGGAGAGAGAGGCACAGGGCGTGCCGGTCTGGGAGAAGAGGTCGCCGTCGCCGGTGGCGTCGATGACGATCTTGGCGAGGACGGCCTTGCGGCCTTCCTTACTCTCGAAGATGACGCCGGTCATCTTGTCGCCCTCCATGAGCGGACGCGTGCCCCAGCTGTGATAGAGAACACGGATGGCGTCGCGGTGCTCGAGGAGCATCTTGTCCATCTCGATCTTGAGCTGGTTGGGCTCATAGTAGACAGCGCGCACGAGGCAGGAGGGCTTTGCGCCTTCATAGCCGCCGCGGCTGACACAGTCATGAATGCTGCGCCATGCCTGCAGCATGAGCGGATCCGTGTCGCCGATCCGGTCGAGAGAGGGAGCCTTCACCGTGTTGGGATATTTGGAAAGACGGGTGAACCACTCTTCCTGCAGACCGCGGACGAAGGACTTGTTATACCAGCTCAGGTTCGGAACCATGACCACGTAACCGCCGGTCACGTCGCCGCCCATGTAGCCGTAACGCTCCATGAGGATGATGTTTTTGGCTCCGGCTCTCGCCGCTGCAACCGCTGCAGAGTGTCCGGCAGCGCCGCCGCCGACTACGAGAATGTCACATTCCGCATAGACGGGGATGTCCCGGCCGGTTTCATAAATCGTCGTGTTCATTTTCTACCTCCAGCAATATATTTGAGTTTCTCAAAATATAAAATATGATACTTTATCTTAGCACAGCTTTATTCTTTCGACAAGCGTTATTTTATGCGAACACGGCCCGGTGCTTTTGCTCTTGTCCTTTTTGACGGACTGTGGTAATATAATACATTAAGACATTAAGATCATGCGCATGGAAGGGAGGGAAAGGCCGTGAAGCTATGGAATGCCATCGTGCTCGGTCTCGTGCAGGGCATTGCCGAGTTTTTGCCCATCTCCAGCTCCGGACACCTTTCGATTTTGCAAAACTTTTTCAATATGCAGAGCGCAGAGCAGGGACATATGTTCTTTGACGTACTGCTCCATCTCGCCACGCTCGTCTCTGTATGCATTGCATACCGCGAAGAGATAAGAGACATCGTTCGGGAGATTATTTCATGGTTCCGAAAAAAGACGCCGGTGGACAAACAGCCGAGAGAACCGCTGACCACCAGACGGCTGATTCTGATGATCGTGATGGGCACATTGCCGCTTGTGGTGATGGTGCTTCTCAAGCGCTTTGTGGAGCCGCTGTATATGAGCACGGTGTTCATCGGCATTGCGCTCATCCTGACGGGATTCATTCTCTATGTTGCCGACCGCATGGTGCCGGGGCGCAGAAACGAAAAGAACATGCGCATCCGGGATGCGCTGGTGGTGGGCGTGTGCCAGGCGATCGCCGTGATCCCCGGCCTCTCCCGCAGCGGAACGACCATCACAGCGGGCATCGCCACCGGGCTTGACCGCGAGTTTGCGGTGAAGTATTCTTTCCTGCTCTCCGTTCCGGCGGTGCTGGGCGCCAATCTGCTTGAGCTGATTGATGTGATCCGGGAGGGCGTGGATTTTTCGCTGCTGCCGGTCTATCTCGTCGGTATGGTGGTTGCGGGCGTGGTTGGCTATTTTGCCATTTCCCTGATCCGCCGCATCGCAAAGAAGGGCAGCTTCGGCGGTTTTTCCTACTACTGCTGGGGCGTCGGCATAATCACGGTTTTTGTTAGCCTGATTAATCTGATTTAACAAATCGCAAATCTCTGCTGAGTGATAAAATTGAGGAGTGTACTGCATGGCAAATACCTCAAGCAAAGCAATTAAGAAAAAAAGTACGGCAAAGAAGAGCACGGCAAGCGCCAAGACTCCGGAAAAGAAGCCCATCCGCCGGGAAATCGGCGCGGTGGTGTGCCTGTTTTTGGGCCTGTTCTCCGTGATCGGCTATTTTCGTGTTGATGCGTGGTTCATCAACTTTTTCAGCAATTTCGTCAAGGGGCTGATCGGCTGGGGATATTGGATCTTCCCGCCGGCGCTGCTGTATTGCGCGTATATTCTGGCTTCCCACAAAGGGAAACCCGTCACGCTCCGGCTCACGGCTACGCTTTTGCTGCCGGTGACGCTTGGCGCGATCATTCAGGCCTTTGCCTCAAAAGCGCAGGCGCTGCCCCAGAATGCCGGCGAGTTCATCGGAACGCTTTACCGGACGGGTAAGGTGATGACCTCGGGCGGTCTACTTGCCGGTTCAATTGGCGAGTTGTTCAGAAAACTCTTTAGCGTATACGGTGCAGCACCGCTGATGATCGTGGCGTTCGCAGCATTTCTGCTGCTGGCGCTGCGTATCCGGCCGGAGGAGATCATCGAGAAGATCAAGGCGCGGCAGCGTGTGGCGTATGAGCCGATTCCGGAAGTCGAGCCGGAGCAGCGCGTGCCGGCTAAGCCCGAAACGCCCGCGCCCGTTGTCACGAGTGCGGCGGCCGGACGCAGAACCCGCAGCAAGATTGACATCCCGCTCGACGGGGAGCAGCCGCCTGTGGACGAATATGCGGATACCCGCATCGGTCTGTTCAACGCCAAGCCGCGCGTGCGCACGCCGGATCAGGTCTATACCGACGCGGAGAAAACCGCTGCGGCATCGGAGACGCCGCAGCAGCCGGATGCGTCTGCCCAGAGCGAACTGCCTCCGTTTTTCCGGACCGAGCCGCGCAAGGGGCAGAGAGAAGCGGTGAAAGCGAAAAACACCGGCATCGCCCCCGGCACGAGTCAGGCGGGAGGCATTGCCTTTACGCAGGATTCCACGCCGGAAGAGGAAGCGACAACGGCAGTGGAAATTGCCGACCCGCCCATCTTGCCCGGCAAGCTGAAAGCCGAGGACGTTGCCAAGGAGACGGCGAGCATCGCCCGGGAGATCGAGAGCGAGAAACAGGAAGAAAAACCGGTTTACGAGTTCCCGCCGCTGGAGCTGCTGAAGATCGAAGCGCAGAGCATTGCGGATTCGCGCGGCGAGGTCAGCATGAACCGCGAGCGTTTGGAATCGACCATCCACAGCTTTGGCGTCAATGCCAATATCTGCGGTGTTACGCGCGGACCGACCGTTACGCGTTACGATCTGGAGCTGGAAGCGGGCGTTAAGCTCAACAAGCTCACGAATCTGTCCAACGACCTGGCGCTCTCCCTTGGCGTGAGCAGTGTGCGCATCGCGCCCATTCCGGACAAGATCTCCACCGTCGGCATCGAGGTGCCCAACAAGCTGGTGAGCATGGTCTACCTGCGGGAGATCATCGCGTCCAGAGAGTTTCAGAACGCCGCATCCAAGCTCAGCTTTGCAATCGGTAAGGACATCGGCGGCAATCCTGTTGTCGGCAACATCTCCAAGCTGCCGCACCTGCTGATCGCGGGTACCACCGGCTCCGGTAAATCCGTGTGCATGAACAGCCTGATTCTGAGCCTCATTTATAAGGCCTCGCCGGATGAGGTGCGCCTAATTATGATCGACCCGAAGATGGTCGAGCTCGGCATTTATAATGGCATTCCACATCTGTATATCCCGGTTGTGACCGACCCGAAGAAGGCGGCCGGCGCGCTGCAGTGGGCGGTTGTGGAGATGATGAAGCGCTATCGCCTGTTCTCGGAGATCGGCGTGCGCGATCTGGCCGGCTACAACGCCTATCAGAAGCGGAACAACGGTGAGACCATGCCGCAGATCGTGGTTGTGATCGACGAGCTGGCGGATTTGATGCTGGTGGCCAGCAAAGAGGTGGAAGAGAGCATCTGCCGCGTGGCACAGATGGGCCGCGCCAGCGGCGTGCATCTGATTATTGCAACGCAGCGTCCCTCCGCGGACGTGATCACGGGCCTGATGAAGGCCAATATCCCCAGCCGCATCGCCTTTGCGGTGTCGAGCGCGATGGAATCGCGCATCATTCTGGACACGCAGGGAGCGGAGAAGCTGATCGGACAGGGCGATATGCTCTATGCTCCGCTCGGCGCGGGTAAGCCGCTGCGCATTCAGGGCGCTTTCGTCTCGGACGAGGAGCGCGAGGAAGTCATCCGCTTCGTCAAGGCGGGCGCGGAGGCAAATTATTCCGAAGAGATCCTCAGTCAGATCGAGCTGGCGGCGGAAAACAGCGGCAAGAACGGCAAAGCCGCTGCGAAACCGGCGGAAGCCGATTCCTCGTCCGCAAACGATTACGACGAGCTGCTTCCGCAGGCGGTGGAAGTGATTCTGGAAACCAAGCAGGCGAGCGTGTCCATGCTGCAGCGAAGGCTGAAGCTGGGCTATTCCCGCGCTGCGCGCCTGGTGGATCAGATGGAGGAGATGGGTGTTGTCGGCCCCTTCGAGGGCTCCAAGCCGCGCCAGCTTCTCATTACGAAGGAACAGTGGCAGGAGATGCAGCTTCGCGGCAGTTCTGCCGCGGAGGACAGTGCCGACCGGTTTGAGCCGGAGGTTTACGGCTTTGCTGCAGAGGATGAAGAAAATGAAGACTTTTGAGCTTTTGCATCCGGTGATGGAGGAGGAAAAGCTCGGCGGCATTACGAATCTCGGCCTCGCGCACATGGGAGACGCGGTGTATGAAGTGCTGGTGCGCACCTGGCTTTGTATGCACGGGAGGGTGACCTCCCGCGGACTGCACAAGGAGACGGTGGCCTATGTCGCCGCTCCTGCGCAGGCGCGCGCCATGGAGAAAATTATGCCGCTTCTGAGCGAACAGGAGCTTGCTGTGTACAAGCGTGGGCGCAACACGCGGGTGAAATCCGTTCCGCAGCACGCGGAAATCGCGCAGTACCACGCCGCAACAGGGCTGGAATGCCTTTTCGGCTGGCTGTGGCTGCGCGGCGAGACGGTGCGCATTGAGGAGCTTTTTGCGAGTATAATGGAGGAAGACGATGCCTCTTGATGCGGTATGCCTCGCAGGTCTTGCGGAAGAACTGCGGGGCATGATTCTTGGCGCGCGGATTGAAAAAATCCAGCAGCCGGAGCGGGACATGCTGCTTTTCACCCTGCATGTCGGGCGGGAAAATGCCTCCCTGCTGCTCAGCGCAGGGAGCGGCAGCGCCCGCGTTCACCTGACGCGGGAACGCTACGAGCAGCCGGCGCAGCCGCCCATGTTCTGCATGCTGCTGCGCAAGCATCTCACAGGCGCGCGGATTGCGGAGATCTCGCAGCCGCCGTTTGAGCGCATTTTGCGTCTGGAGCTCGATGCGCTCGACGAATTGGGTGCGAGCGTAAAGCGCAGCCTGGTTGCCGAGCTCATCGGAAACAGCGCCAATCTCATTTTGCTGGATGCGGACGGACGCATTATTGACTGTCTGCGCCGCGTGGGCGGGGAGCTCAGCGATAAGCGCCAGGTTCTGCCGGGGCTGTTCTACCGGCTGCCGCCGGCGCAGGAGAAGCCCTGCTTTTTCACGCTGACAAGCGAACAGAGAAAGCGCATGTGGGAAGCCGCACCGGCGGATATGCGGGCAGACAAGTGGCTGCTCGGCAGCTTCAGCGCGCTTTCCCCACTCGTCTGCCGGGAACTGTGTTTCCGCGCCTTTGGGGAGGTTTCGCCCGTGGTGGGCGAGATCGGAGAGCGGTCAAATCTGCTCTTTGCCATGGACGCGCTGGCGCAAACGGTGGAAGCGGGGGAGTATGCCCCCACCTTGCTGATCGAAAACGGCGTGCCGAAGGACCTGAGCTTCCTTGCCATCGGGCAGTATGGCACGGGGATGGAGACAGAGCGCTGCGGAAGTTTTTCCGCGCTGCTGGACGCCTTTTACGGACGCAGGGAAAAGGCCTTGCGTATGCAGCGGCGCGCGCAGGATTTGACGAGAACCGTCAAAACTGCGCTGGACCGATTGACGCGCAAGCTTGCCCTGCAGCGTGAGGAGCTGCGAAGAACCGGGGAGCGGGAGACGTTTCGTCGCCGCGGGGATTTGATCACGGCGAATATGTGGCGCTTGGAAAAGGGCGCGCGCGTGCTGGAGTGCGAAGATTATTATCAGGACGAGTGCCCGACGGTAGAAATTCCGCTCGATCCGCTCAAAACGCCGCAGCAGAATGCGGCAAAATATTATAAGGAATACAACAAACTCAAGGCGGCTGAAACGCACCTCACCGCGCAGATCGAGAAGGGCGAAAAAGAGCTGGACTATCTCTACAGCGTCCTCGACCTTCTCTCCCGCGCAGAGAGCGAGAAGGATTTGTCCGAGTTTCGCCGCGAGCTGACGGAGACGGGTTACCTCCGCGCGCAGAAGCAGAAGAAAAAGGAAAAGCCGGTCACGACGAAGCCGCTTCGCTTCCTCTCCGGCGCGGGGCTGGAGATCGCGGTCGGACGCAATAACGCGCAGAACGACCACTTGACGCTGCGCGACGCGCGGCGCACGGACTATTGGTTCCATACGCAGAAGATCCACGGCTCCCATGTGATCCTGCGCTGCGGGGACGCACAGCCGGACGAACAGAGCGTTCATGAGGCGGCGCTGCTGGCGGCATGGTATTCGCAGGGACGCATGAGCGGCAAGGTGGCTGTGGACTATACGATGGTGCGCTTTGTCCGCAAGCCGGCGGGCGCGCTGCCCGGCAAGGTGATCTACACCGATTACAGGACGCTTTTCGTCGAGCCGACGGAGGTACAGATCGAGGCGCTGCGCAGGCTTTCTTAGAATGACAGGGAGGCACTGCGTAAGCTTTCTTAGCGAAAATTGAGCACATTGACCAAAATGCGACAGAATAAACCGCACGCAATTTGTGCGGTTTATTTATTAAAAAACGCTTGCTTTATTTCGCTAATGTGTTATTATGATAACACAATCAACGAAACAACATGGAGGAAAACCAAAATGAAGAAGTTTATAAAAGTTCTGTCTCTGCTGCTTGTTCTGACAATGTGCCTGGCGCTGGCTGCCTGCGGCGCCAAGGATCCCGACAAGATGGTTTATGCTGTTGAGTCCGGTTCTGCCGGTGAAGCGGCTGCGCTGGAAAAGGGCTGGGAGACTGTCGGCGTGGACACGCAGGCCAAGGCGCTCATGGAAGTGGCCGCCGGCACCTCTGACGCGGCGATCATTGACCTGCTCATGGCCGGTGCTATGATCGGTGAGGGCACGAGCTATCCGGATCTGGTCTACACCGATAAGCTGACTACCGAAGAATACGGTGTCGGCTGCCGCAAGGGCAGCGACCTGGCGGCTTACATCAATGCCGTGTTTGCCGAGACTTATGCAAGCGGCAAGATGCAGGAGATCGCCAAGACCTACGGCGTGCAGGAGTCCCTGCTGGAGCAGTCTGCTCCGGAGTACGTTCCCGGTGATGGCGATGTGGCCTATATTCAGGAGAAGGGCGAACTGATCGTCGGCATTACGAACTTTGCGCCGATGGATTTCCCGGGCGATGACGGCGAGTGGATCGGCTTTGACGCTGACATGGCGCGCCTCGTTGCCGAAAAGCTGGGTGTTGAGTGCGTCTTTGTCGAGATCGAATGGGGCAACAAGATCATGGAACTCGATGCCAAGAGCATTGACGTCGTCTGGAACGGCATGACGCTGACCAGCGAGGTCACCTCCGCCATGGAGTGCACCAACGCCTATTGCAACAACGCGCAGGTCGTTGTCGTGCCCGCCGAAAAGTAAGAATAACCGCTTACCCAAATCCGAAAAGAGTAAAGGCAGAGGGCTGGGAAGCCCCCTGCCTTTGCCCGTCTTGATAACAGGAGCGATCTTATGTTTTGGACTGTAACGCTCAGCCTGTTTCGCGGCATGGGTGAGGCTTTGGAGATTTTCTGCCTCACGCTGCTGTTCTCCCTGCCGCTCGGGCTCGTAATTGCTTTCGGCTCCATGAGCCGGTTTAAGCCGCTTGCAAAGCTCGTGAACCTCATCATCTGGGTTATCCGCGGCACGCCGCTGATGCTCCAGCTTCTCATCATCTTTTACGGCCCGGGCCTTTGGATGGAAAACAACATCTGGGCCTTTTCGTCCGGCCGTATGGTTGCGTGCATCGTTGCCTTTGTCATCAACTATGCCTGCTACTTCTCGGTGATTTACCGCGGCGGCATTGAAGGTGTCTCGCGCGGACAGCGCGAGGCCGGACAGGTGCTTGGCATGACGAAGAGTCAAATTTTCTTCAAGGTCACGCTGCTGCAGATGGTCAAGCGCATCGTGCCGCCCATGTCCAACGAGATCATCACGCTTGTCAAGGACACCTCACTCGCGCGCGTTATTGCCATCACGGAGATCATCAAAGCCGGTGAAAATTTCATAAAGAGCGACGGTATTATCTGGCCGCTTTTCTACACGGCGGTGTATTATCTGATTATGGTCGGCCTGCTGACCATCCTGTTCAACGCAATCGAGCGCAAGCTGAGTTATTTCCGTTAAAGGAGGGGAGAAGCGTGTCCATTCTGGAAGTATGCAATCTGGAAAAGCATTTTGGCGATGTCGAGGTGCTGAAAAACATCAGCTTCTCTCTGGAAAAGGGCGAGGCCTTATCCATTATCGGCTCCTCCGGCAGCGGCAAGACGACGCTTTTGCGCTGTCTGAACTTTTTGGAGACGCCAAACGGCGGACGGATTCTGATTAACGGCAACCCGATCTTTGACGCCGCGGATCACGCCTCGCGCAGCGATGAGGAGATTCGCAAAAAGCGGCTGCATTTCGGCCTGGTGTTCCAAAGCTTTAACCTGTTCCCGCAGTATACCGCACTGGACAACGTGACGCTGGCGGTCAAGCTCCAGAACAAGGGGCGGCCGGTTTCGGAGATCAATGCCGAGGGCATGGCACTGCTGGAGCGGATGGGTCTTGCCGACCGTGCCGGGCACTATCCCCACCAGCTCTCCGGCGGACAGCAGCAGCGCGTGGCGATTGCAAGGGCGCTGGCGCTCTCGCCGGATATCCTGTGCTTTGACGAACCGACCAGCGCGCTCGACCCCGAGCTCACCGGTGAGGTGCTCAAGGTGATCCGCGCGCTCGCCGAACAGGAAACGACCATGATTATCGTCACGCATGAGATGAGCTTTGCGCGCGATGTCTCGGATAAGGTCATCTTTATGGATGAAGGCGTGATTGTTGAGCAGGGTACGCCGGAGGATGTTTTTGTCAATCCTTCTTCCGAGCGGACGCGCCAGTTCCTTTCGCGTTACGGCGAGTAGAGAGCGGCTTTTCGCCTGCGGACGAAAATTCACAAAAGAGACTTGCTTTGCCTTGTCCGATACGATATGATAAAAGCTGCCCGAAAGGGCGGCTTTTATTATGTTTTACGGAGGATTATCATGTTCCGCAAAAGAATTTTTGCGCTTGTGCTTTGTCTGCTGGCCTTGCTTTCTATGGCGGCCTGCGGAGAAAAGCGCGGCGGCTGCTATATCACTTCCGTCGGGCTGGATGCCCGCACAATCGCCGTGAGCTGCCGGGAGGGCGACCCGCTGTTCGAAACGCTGTATGCCGCGATGCAGGTGCGCATTGCGGACGGCACGGCGGCGCAGCTCTCGACCCGGTGGTTCGGGGAAAATCTTGTGAATATGGATGGGAACATCGATGCGCTGGCCGGTATGGAAGTCCAGCCGGGGCGCGTTCTGGTCGTCGGCTATGAGGCGTCTGCAATGCCGCTCTCGGGCAGAGATGAGAAGGAAGAGCCGCAGGGCTTTGAGGTGGAGCTTGCAAAAAGCGTCTGCGAGCTGCTCGGCTGGGAATACCGTGCCATTCCGATCTCCTCGCAGGACCTTGTCATAGAGCTTGCCAGCGGGGAAGTGGACTGCGTCTGGGGCGGCATCGGCGCGTCATCCGATACCGGCGTGCAGTCTTTCACCTATATGCAAACGGAATATGTCCTTGTTTCGATGCGGGATGCGCGGGTTAAAAAGGCCAAAGCCCTCAAGGAAAAGGCGGTTTGCTATCCGCAGTTTGCCGAGGCTGCGGCAGAGACGCTGCAGCTCGCGGACAGGGCGACGACGGCTGTTGCACTCCAGAATACGGAGGACTGTATTGCGGCGCTGAAAGCCGGACGCTGTGATGCGGTGCTCACGGACAGCATCGCCGCGGCATATTATGCAAGATAGACTTTGTATGAAATTACAAATTCTGCGTAAATGCTTGAAAGCCGGGGAGAAGTGCTGTATGATAACAGCAACAAACTGTGTATCGGGTCAACGGTATGCAGAATACAGATTTTGGAGGATATACCTATGCTTAACGCAGTAGCAAGTGCTGTCGAGTCCGGCAAGCTGAAGAAGATCGAAGGCATCGTGCAGGAGGCCGTCGACGCTGGCGTTCCCGCTGGTGAGATTCTGGACACCATGATCGCCACCATGGGCGTTGTTGGTGACAAGTTCCAGCGCAACGAGATTTTCGTTCCCGAGATGCTGGTTGCCGCTCTGACCATGAAGAAGGGCGTTTCCGTCATTCAGCCCCTCCTCGCTGGCGACGCCGGCGCGAAGTACGGCAAGTTCATCCTGGGCACCGTCGCTGGTGACCTGCATGACATCGGCAAGAACCTCGTCGGCCTGATGGTCGAGTCCGCTGGCTTCGAGGTCATCGACCTTGGCGTCGACGTGCCCGCCGAGAAGTTCGTCGAGGCCATCAAGGCCAACCCCGACTGCAAGGTCGTTGGTGTTTCCGCCCTGCTGACCACCACCATGGAAGCCATGAAGGTCACCGTCGAGGCGATCAAGGCTGCTGGTCTGTGCTCTCAGGTTAAGATCATGGTTGGTGGCGCCCCCATCACCCCCGAGTTCGCCGCCGAGATCGGTGCGGACGCTTACACTCCCGATGCCGGCTCCGCCGCGCAGAAGGCTGTCGAGCTCGCTCAGTAATCGAACAGTTCTGACAAAGTTAAAACAGGGTGGAATTTTCCACCCTGTTTTTCTTATGCCCAAAATGAAGGCCGTATCCTATAGCCATTTTCTCTTTCTGCCCGGCTTGCAGCGTTGACATTCCCCGGGTACATTGACAAGAATGATATCCTTTCCGATGCGCTCGATGCATCCCCAGGGCAGATAGAAGTCGTCTTCGTGTCCGAGCAGTCCGAAAAACCGGTAGGGGCCCGGAACGATCAGTGCGGTGGCTCTACCGTCTTTTGTGTCCAGTTCTATGTCGCAGACGTAACCCAGACGAAATCCGGTACAGATGTTGATTACTTCTTTGCATTGAAGCTCTGCAATACGGCAGAACATAGCGCTCCCCCCTCATAATTCAAGGATATGAGGGGGGAGCGCTTATCATACGGATTATATTGTTCGGCGTTTCAAAAGAAGAACCGAATCAGCACACAACGCGCCGATCTGTGCGTTTTCAGCGTTGTGCAAGCGCACGGTCAAGCCATACGCTGGCGACGTCCATTGCGGAGAAAAGACTGTCCTTCTCGCTCTTTTTGACTACGCGATCCCGGCTCTTGAGGTCGGGCGCTGTGAGCTGGAGCTGGACGGAGACTTTTGTTGCGACGTCCAAATCCTTAATCTTTTTGGTCTCCAGAACCTGCATCATGATGATATATTTATCCGCCATGCTGCCGAAGTAAATCAGATTGTCCTTGCGGCGCAGAGGATGGCCGCGATACTCCAGCACTTTTTCGGGCTGCTTTGCCATTGCTTATCACTCCTATCGTGCATACATAACCGAATTGTAACACATTGTTGACAAAACGTCAACAATCTTTGCCGTCGGACCCGTTCAAATGGCCCAAAACATGGGAAATACTTGGAAAGTGGGGAAGAAAACTGGGGAAAATGCAGGGAAGCGGAAAGAAAAACGAATAACGGAAAGTGCAAAAGAATCGGGAAGCGGGGATGTCGGGAGGAAAGCGCCGGGTGTCAGTTGAACTGGCCGTTCTGCACGGCGAGAAGACGCTCAACCTGCGTACGAAGCGGCGCGTGTTCCGGCAGCGACAGGCTCGGGTCGCGGTCGAGAATGGCTTTGGAGGCAGCCTGCGCGCTGGTCAGTACGTCCATATCCGTGCAAAAATCAGCGATGCGCATCTCCGGCAGGCCATGCTGCCGCTGGCCGAAGAAATCACCGGGGCCGCGAATGCGCAGATCCTCGCCGGCGATGCGGAAGCCGTCCGTCGTCTCGTGCATGACGGACAAACGCTTGCGCGCCTCCTCGCTGCTTGCGCCCGAAACGAGCACGCAGTAGCTCTTGTGCTGCCCGCGTCCTACGCGGCCGCGCAGCTGGTGCAGCTGGCTCAGACCAAAGCGGTCTGCGTTTTCCACAATCATCAGCGCGGCGTTCGGAACGTCCACGCCGACCTCAATCACGGTGGTGGACACGAGCACGTCCATCTCGCCTTTGGAGAAGCGGAGCATGATGTCCTCCTTGTCCCGGAGCTTCATCCGCCCGTGAATGCAGCCGATGCGCAGTTCCGGCAGCTGCTTTTCCTGCAGCTCGACGGCAAAGGCTTCTGCGGATTTGACGTTTTCCGGCAGCGCCTCGCTCTCCTCGACCATGGGGCAGACAACGAAAACCTGCCGTCCCTCGCCGACCAGCTTGCGGATGAAGGCGTTGAGACGCGCGCGGTAACGCTCGTCCACAACGAAGGTATCCACCTTCTGCCGGCCCGGCGGCAGCTCGTCAATGACAGAAATGTCCAGCTCACCGTAGATCATCAGCGCGAGCGTGCGCGGAATGGGCGTGGCGGACATGACCAGCGTGTGCGGGCGTTCGCCCTTCTGCCCGAGCGTGTTGCGCTGTTCGACGCCGAAGCGGTGCTGCTCGTCGGTGATGACAAGCGCGAGATCCCGGAAGCACACGTCTCCGGTCAGCAGCGCGTGCGTGCCGACGGCAACATCAACCTCGCCGCTTTGCAGCGCCTCCCGTGCGAGACGTTTTTGCTTTGCTGTCATGGAACCGGTCAGCAGGAGCACGCGCATGCCGAAGGGCTTGAGCAGGGAACTGAGCGTGCGGAAATGCTGCTCGGCAAGAATCCCGGTCGGCGCCATGAAGGCGGCCTGTTTTCCGCATTTGCAGCAGGCCCAGATGCAGGCGGCGGCAACAAGGGTTTTGCCGCTGCCGACGTCGCCCTGAACGAGACGGTTCATCGGCGCACCGGAGGCCATGTCCCGCAGCGCGTCGTCCACCGCGCGACGCTGTGCCGCGGTCGGCGAATAGGGAAGCGAGTCATAAAAGGCCTGCGGCGATAACTCCGGCAGCGGTGCGCACGGCTCTTTCGCCCGGCGGCCGCGCAGGAAGCCAAGCGCGCAGGTGAGTGTAAACAGTTCCTCAAAGATCAGCCGCCGGCGCGCGATGTCCAGCGCGGAGTAATCGGCTGGGAAGTGGATGTTTTCGTAGGCGTAGAGCGCGTGACAGAGCTGATACTGTTCCCGTGTGCTTTCCGGCAGCGCCTCGGGCAGCTTGTCGCCGCAGGCGGCAAGTCCGCTGCGCACGGCGTCCGCGATCAGCTTCTGGGAGATGCCGGAGGAGAGTCGATAGACGGGCATAATCCGGCCTGTGACCCGTCCGGCGGCCGCTTCCGGCTCGAAGAGCGGGTTAATCAGCGTCAGACGCTGCGCCGTGCCGCCAAGCCTGCCGTAAAACACATAGCTCTCGCCCCTGTGCAGCTGCGTTTTGTAGTAGCTCTGGTTGAAATAGGTCACGTCAACCGCGCCGCCCTCGTCCACAATGCGGAATTTCAGAAGCTCCATGCCGCGACGGACATGGCTGAGAACGGGTTCGTTTGCGATGATGGCGCGGATGCAGATGGTTTCGTCCGGCAAACACTCGGCGATCGGCTTGAAGCTTGTGCGGTCCTCGTAAGCGCGCGGGAAATAGCCCACGAGAGAGCCGAGATCCGTGACCCCGAGTTTGGAGAGCAGCTTGGCGCGCTTTTCCCCGATACCCTTGATGTACTGCACGCTCGTATCCAGCTCCGCCACAGGCCACCCTCCCTTCCGGTTCGTACTCTTTATAATATAGAATAGCACAGTGAGCGGGAAAAAGCAAAGCAATTTACGTCGAGACGCTGCGGAATGCAGATTCACTCTTGAATTCATGCGGCAGTTCGGTTAAAATGTTAAGCATGGCTTTCTGCCGCACAATTCCGGATCTGCCGCGCGCAGACCGGAGAACGGAAAGGGACAGATCATGGCATACGTATTTCTTATCCTTGCGATATATTGCATATTCATCTCGATCCGGCGTTTTTCCGGAAAAAAGCTGCCCGTGTACGTGGCAAAAGATCCGGATCTCTCGCGCGGACAGATTGCGTTCTGGGGCCGCAACAACGGCTATTCGATGCTGTTCTGGGCGGGCTTTTCCGTGACGATGAGCGCGTGGATGCTGTTTGGCCATTGGGTCATCCTGATCCCGCTTGTGCTTTTGGCTGTGGGCGGTTTCTTCTTTTCCCTGCGCGGCTCCAATGCGCTGCGCAACAGAACCGGCAAATACGATGCGCCGGAAGATAAAAAGCCGGGAAAAGGTGTTGCCGTGCGCAAAAAGAAGAGAAAGAAGAAAAAGAAAAAATAATACGAGTGCGTTGGCGGATGAGAAGCGTGTTTTGTCCATCTGCGGGGTTCTTGCGATTGCAGCAACGGAATAAATCTGATGCATTGCAATAGTATTTTATCTGTGACGGACTTCGTTACATTCTGTTTTGGAGGCGGCGCAACATGAAATTTACAAAAATGCAGGGCGCTGGTAACGACTATGTTTACGTCAACTGCTTTTCAGAGGATTTGCCGGAGGAGGCGCGAAGCGCGCTCGCGGTGAAGCTCTCAAACCGGAACTTCGGCGTCGGCAGTGACGGACTCATCTGTATTTGCCCGTCCGACAAAGCGGACTTCCGGATGGACATGTATAACGCGGACGGTTCGCGTTCCGGTATGTGCGGCAACGGCATCCGCTGTGTGGGAAAATATGTCCACGACCGCGGGCTGACGGACAAGACCGAACTTGTAATCGAAACCGGAGCCGGTTTGCGCAGGCTGTCGCTTACGCTGACGGACGGTCAGGTCAGCGCGGTGACGGTGGATATGGGCGCGCCGATCTTTACGCCGGCGGAGATCCCGGTTCTTGCCGAGGGGGAGAGTTTCATTGCCCAAACTGTAGAGGTGGATGGGCGTGCGTGGAAGGTGACGGCGCTTTCCGTCGGGAATCCCCATGCGGTCATCTTTGTGGAAGAGGACGTAGAGGAGCTCGACCTGCTGCGGCTCGGGCCGCTATTTGAAAACCATCCGCTGTTTCCGCAGCGCGTCAATACGGAATTTGTGAATGTCCTGCCGGACGGCAGGCTGAAAATGCTTGTCTGGGAGCGCGGGAGCGGCGAAACGCTGGCCTGCGGCACCGGCGCCACGGCAACCCTTGTCGCCGCCACGCTCTGCGGCTTTGCCGACGGGGAGGCGGACGTTCTTCTGCGCGGCGGCACCCTGCACATCCGCTGGGACCGCGAGAGCAACACGGTGTATATGACCGGCCCTGCCGCCTTTGTGTTTGACGGCGAGCTTTGCGAATAGCCGACATTTCGGCGCACAAAAAGGGAGCTGAATAAAATTGATTAAAATCAACCAGAACTACCTGAAACTGCCGGGAGGCTATCTGTTTCCGGAGATCGGCCGCCGCGTGCGTGCCTTTGAAAATCCGTCCAAGCCGCTGATCCGTCTCGGCATCGGCGATGTGACGCGTCCGCTTGCACCGGTCGTGATTGAGGCCATGCACAAGGCAGTCGAGGAGATGGGTCATAAGGACACTTTCCGCGGCTACTGTGAGGAGACCTGCGGAGCTTACGATTTCCTCCGCTTCGCCATCCGGGACGATTACCTGCGGCGCGGCGTGGACATTGCCGACGATGAGATCTTTGTTTCCGACGGCGCGAAGAGCGACTGCGGCAATATTGGGGATATTCTGGACGCGGACAACGTGGTTGCCGTGTGCGACCCCGTGTACCCCGTCTACGTGGACACAAGTGCCATGGCCGGCCGCGCGGGCGAATACAACGGCACGCACTGGACGAACCTGATCTATATGCCCTGCACGGCGGAAAACGGTTTTATTCCCGAACTGCCCGAGCGCGTGCCGGACATCATCTATCTTTGCTTCCCGAACAACCCCACGGGCGCGGTTGCAACGAAGGAGCAGCTGAAAGCCTGGGTGGATTATGCCCGCAGTCATGGCTCTCTGATTCTGTTCGACGGCGCTTATGAGGCCTTTATTTCCGAGCCGGAGATTCCGCACAGCATCTTCGAGATCGAGGGCGCGAAGGAATGCGCGATTGAGTTCCGCTCCTTCTCCAAAACGGCGGGCTTCACCGGCACGCGCTGCGCGTACACGGTGATCCCGAAGGAGCTTGAGCTCGGCGGCGGCAACCTCAACGCCATGTGGAACCGCCGGCAGAGCACGAAATTCAACGGTGTGCCCTATGTGATTCAGCGTGCTGCGGAAGCCACGCTCACGGAGGCCGGCCGTGCGCAGACGCGCGAGACGATTCAGTATTATATGAACAACGCGCGGGTGATTCGGGACGGACTTTCCAAAGCGGGCCTGCAGGTTTACGGCGGCGTCAATGCGCCCTATATCTGGTTCCGCACGCCGGACGGCATGGACTCCTGGAAGTTCTTTGACCGTCTGCTGTACGAGGCCTGCGTTGTCACAACGCCGGGTGCGGGCTTCGGTCCGAGCGGCGAGGGCTATATCCGCGTGACCGCATTCGGTGATGCGGATGCCACGCATGAGGCGGTGGAGCGCATTCTCTCCGTCATGTAAGCACAGCACCGAGAGAACGGGAAAAAAGCTGGAGGTATTACCGTATGTGCGGAATTGTTGGATATACGGGGGATAAGCAGGCAGCGCCCATCCTGCTGGACGGGCTGGAAAAGCTGGAATACAGAGGCTATGACTCTGCCGGAATTGCGGTGGAAAATGGCGATGCGCTCACGGTTTCAAAGACGAAGGGACGCCTTGCCCTGCTGCGGGAGAAGACGGATAACGGCGTGGCTGTGCCGGGCATGACCGGAATCGGACACACGCGCTGGGCCACGCACGGAAAGCCCTCTGAGGAAAACAGCCACCCGCATGTGAGTGAGAGTGGGCGCGTGGCGATTGTACATAACGGCATCATCGAAAATTATATGGAGCTTAAGCAGATGCTCCTCAACCGCGGTCGCAGCTTCGTTTCGGAAACGGACACGGAGGTTGCCGCGCAGCTCATTGACTACTACTATGAGGGCGATATTTTGCAGGCCGTGGCAGCGGCGGTGCGGGAGTTTCAGGGCAACTATGCCCTTGGCATCCTCTGCGTGGATGAGCCGGGTAAGCTCATCGCGGTGCGCAATCACGCACCGCTCATCGTGGGTTATGCTCCGGACGGCAACTATTTTGCCTCCGATGTTATGGCGCTTCTGGCGCACACGCGCTCGGTGACCTATCTTGCAGACGAGGAGATCGCCGTGCTGGAAAAGACACAGGTGCACTATTATTCTTCGTTCCTTGACCCCATCGAAAAAAAGGTCGAGCGGGTGGAGTGGGATAGCACCGCGGCGGACAAAGGCGGCTATGAGCATTTTATGTTCAAGGAGATCATGGAGCAGCCGGAGGTAATCCGCCGGACGGTGCTTCCGTTGATCCGAAATGGACGTGCGGAGCTGGAGCATATCATCAGTAAGGAACTGGTGGCCAATATGCAGCGGCTGTTCATTGTGGCCTGCGGTTCCTCCTATCACGTTGGCATCATTGCAAAATATAACATTGAGAAGCTCGCGCGTATCCCCGTGGAGGTCG
Organism: Oscillospiraceae bacterium; assembly: GCA_017522015.1. GTDB lineage: Bacteria > Bacillota > Clostridia > Oscillospirales > Oscillospiraceae > SIG483. Next base: position 33,557 of record JAFXAW010000024.1, read on the forward strand.
TGCTGGCCAGTGAGTTCCGCTACTGCGATCCGATTGTGGACAAAAACACGCTTGTCATCCTCATCAGCCAGTCCGGCGAGACGACGGACACGCTGGAGGCGCTGCGGGAGGCCAAGGAACGCGGCGCAACGACGCTTGGCATCGTGAATGTGGAGGGCTCTTCCATTGCCAAGGCCGCAGACCTGGTGCTTTACACCAAGGCGGGGCCCGAGATTGCCGTTGCCACAACCAAGGCTTACAGCGCACAGCTTGCGCTGACCGTGCTCATCGCAATCTATCTGGCCGAGCAGCGGGGCGCCATCAGTCAGACGGCTTATGACGAGATTCTCGACGGTCTGCTGGCGGTGCCGGAGCAGATGGGAACCATTCTGGAGCAGAAAGCGTACATCCAGTATCTTGCCTATAAGCATTTCCATAATGACGATATCTTCTTCATCGGCCGCAATGTGGACTATGCGCTGTCTCTGGAGGGAAGTCTGAAGCTCAAGGAGATCAGCTACATCCATTCCGAGGCTTACGCCGCAGGCGAGCTCAAGCACGGCACAATCTCGCTGGTGGAGGACGGGACGCTGGTCATCGCCATCGCCTCCTGCCGCCGCCTCACGGAAAAGACGCTCAGCAACGCCATGGAGGTGCGCGCCCGCGGCGCGCAGGTTCTGGCGCTCGCGGCGGAGAGCGTGAAGGAAGAGGTCAGCCACGTGGCGGATCAGGTCATGACCATTCCGGATACGCACGATGTGCTGCTCCCGTCTCTGGCCATTCTTCCACTGCAGCTCTTTGCCTATTATGTGGCGCTCTACCGCGGCTGCGATATTGACAAACCCCGCAACCTCGCCAAGAGCGTGACGGTTGAATAAGGCGTGGCGCTTTTTGAAAGCGGGCGCAGTTCCCGAACGGAGCCATGGTTTTGTGCGCCTCTGCATAAAAATTGCGCTGTTGAGAAGAAAAGACTTGACTTTTTGACGAAAAAGAAGAAAATAAGAGTATACGAATAGGATGGCGTTTTTTGCAAATCCGACTGGGTCGGAGATGCAAAACGCGCGGCTGCGATGTTAGGAAAGCGAGGGGATCGGGATGACAGAGAAAGAAAACTATTTGCGGGTTGTCACCGGAGAGATGCCGGAGTGGCTGCCGCTTGATTGCGCCAGTACATATCCAACGCACCTGTTCCCGCGCGCCGTCTGCGGCGTGATGCCGGAGCCTTATTTCAGCGGGCATGACGGCGGCAAGGACATTTTCGGTGTTGAGTACACGAACACGGACAGCACGGGCGGTATGTCGCTGCCCACGCCCAACAAGTTTATCCTCAAGGACATCCACGATTGGCGAAAGGTCATCAAGGTTCCGGACATCAACGATTATGATTTCAAGGAGATGGCCAGAAAGCAGCTTGCCAACATTGACCGCACGCAGTCTGCCGTGCTGCTCAATTCCCACCTTGGCTATTTCCAGCTGCTCATGTCGTTCATGGGCTTCTCCGAGGGCCTGTTTACCATGGCCTGCTACCCGGAGGAGGTCTATGACCTGTTCGAGTATATGGCGGACTTTTTCGATGAGTGCGCCCTGCGTACCATTGACGCTTACCGTCCCGATATCTTCGGAATCTGCGATGACGTTGCCTCCGCGCAGAGCACATTCATGTCTCACGATATGTATGTGGCGCTCATCAAGCCTTTCCAGATGCGGCTGACGGAGCAGGCCCGCAAGCTTGGCCTGCCGATTGATATGCACTGCTGCGGCAAGTGCGAGAGCCTGATCGACGATTGGCTTGACCTCGGCGTGACCTGCTGGAACCCGCCGCAGGATATGAACGATCTGGTCGGCATCAAGAAAAAATATGGCCGCAGGATTGCCATGAGCGGCTGCTCCTCCTCGAAGGACCCCGCAAACTTCAGCTGGTCTACGGAGGAAGAGGTGCGCGCGGAAGTCCGCAGGTGCATTGATACCTATGCCCCGGGCGGCGGCTTCATCTTCCGCGGCAACATCCTCGGCGAAGTGGGCGACCCGACGCTTCCGCAGCGCAGGGAGTGGGTTGTGGATGAATTCCTGAAATACGGTCGTTCGTATTATCAGACGCACGCCTGATCGGGCTGTGCAGAAACTCAATTTGTGATTTTTCCGCTTTATGGCGGGTGAGAATCTACATATTTTTATGGGAGGAATCAAACATGACAGAAAAAGAAAACTTTATGAGGATGCTTAGAGGCGACATGCCCGAGTGGTTGCCTTTTGATTCTCTTGGCATTAAGCATGAGGGAATCGAGCCGTTCATGGCCGGCGTTCATGCTGACATTTTGGGTCGTAAGGGTAACCGGGACATCTTCGGTGTCGAGTACGAGTCCACGGACAGCACCGGCGGCGCGTCCATGCCTGCACCCCGTAACTTCATCCTCAAGGACATCAGCGATTGGCCGGAAGTCATCAAGGTTCCGGACATCAACGATTATGACTTTGCTGAGATGGCCAGAAAGGGTCTCGAGCGCATTGACCGCAACAAGACCGCTGTTTCCGTCGGCGTGTTCGGCGGCTACTTCCAGCAGCTGATGGCCTTCATGGGCTTCTCCGAGGGTCTGTTTGCCATGGCGGCTGATCCGGAAGAGTGCTACAACCTGTTTGAGTACCTGGCCGACTTCTTTGATGAGGTCGCCGTGCGTATGATCGATGCCGTTCGTCCCGACGTCTTCGCGCTGACCGATGACGTGGCTTCCGCGCAGAACACCTTCATGTCCTACCCCATGTGGTGCGAGCTCGTTAAGCCCTTCCAGGTCCGTCTGGCCAAGCACGCCAACGAGCTGGGCATTCCGATTTCCATGCACTGCTGCGGCAAGTGCGAGCATCTGGTCGACGACTGGATGAGCTACGGCGTCAAGATCTGGGATCCGGTTCAGACCATGAACGACATCCCGGCCATCAAGGCGAAGTATGGTCGCAGCCTGATCCTCAACGGCTGCGGCTCCCACGCGGATGCCTTCCTCTTCAGCTGGAGCACCGAGGAAGAGGTTCGTGAGTGCATGCGCAAGAAGATCGACAGCTATGCTCCGGACGGCGGCTACATCTGCCGTGGCTACGTGGTTGGACCTAAGTCTGACCCGACTGTCGAGCTGCGCCGCAAGTGGGTTGGCGACGAGTACCTGAAGTACGGCCGCAACTGGTATCAGAATCACTAAGTTTTAAGCTTTCCAGGAGCACGGCGTCTCTTTCGGGAGACGCCGTGCTTGTATGCTTTGTATTTTGCTGCTTTTGGGCGGTTTGAGTGTTTAGACATTATTTTTTGGAGGATACGCACATGACAGAAAAAGACAACTTGATGAAGATGCTCAAGGGCGACATGCCGGAGTGGCTGCCCTTTGACACTCTCGGTGTGAAGCATGAGGGGATTGATCCGGTCATTACCGGTGCCCGCATCAACATCATGGGCCGTGCCAGCGGTAAGCCAGACATTTTCGGCGTTGAATACACCGGATCGGACAGCACGGGCGGTGCGTCCATGCCTGCGCCCAACAACTTCATCCTCAAAGACATCAGCGATTGGCCGAAGATCATCAAGGTTCCGGACATCAACGATTACAACTTTGATGAGCTGGCGAGAAAGGGTCTGGAGGGCATTGACCGCAGCAAGACGGCTGTTTCTGTCGGTATCTTTAACGGCTATTTCCAGTCTCTGATGGCCTTCATGGGCTTCTCCGAGGGCCTGTTTACCATGGCCTGCGATCCGGAAGAGGTTTACAACCTGTTTGAGTACATGGCCGGCTTCTTTGATGAGGTTGCCGTGCGCCTGATCGACGCCGTGCGTCCCGACATTTTCAACATCTCTGACGACGTGGCCTCCGCGCAGAACACCTTCATGTCTTACGACATGTGGTGCAAGCTCGTCAAGCCCTTCCAGATCCGTCTGGTCAAGCACGCCAACGAGCTGGGCATTCCGATTTCCATGCACTGCTGCGGCAAGTGCGATCATCTGGTGGACGACTGGGTGGACTTCGGCGTCAAGATCTGGGATCCGGTTCAGACCATGAACGACATCTCCGCTATCAAGGAAAAGTACGGACGCAGCCTGATCCTCAACGGCTGCGGCTCCCACGCGGATGCCTTCCTCTTCAGCTGGAGCACCGAGGAAGAGGTTCGTGAATGCATGCGCAAGAAGATCGACAGCTATGCCCCGAACGGCGGTTACATCTGCCGCGGTTACGTAGTTGCCGCCAAGGGCGATGAGACCGTTGCGCCGCGCCGCTACTGGGTTGGCGACGAGTATCTCAAGTACGGCCGTAACTGGTATCAGAATCACTAAGCTTTCCGTTTTTAAGAAGCACGGCGTCTTCACAAAAGAAACGCCGTGCTTGTATTGCTTGCACTCCAACGATTTAGAGTGGCACAGATTCTGAGCGGTTTGAGAGTTTGAAAATTATTTTTTGGAGGATATGCAAATGAACGAAAAAGACAATTTGATGAAGATGCTCCGGGGCGAAATGCCTGAGTGGCTGCCTTTTGACGGCTACGGAATGGAGACGCCCGGAATTGAGCCGATGATTACGCAGGTGAACTGCAGCGCGTTTGTGCGTCACGACAACAAGGATATGTTCGGCGTGGAATATACGGCGACGGACAGCGCCGGCGGCGGTTCTCTGCCCACCCCCAACTATTTCATTCTCAAGGATATCCACGACTGGCCGGATGTCATCAAGGTGCCGGATCTGAGTGACATTGACTTTAATGAGCTCGCCAGAAAGGATATGGAAGGCATTGACCGCAGCAAAACGGCCATCAAGATCCGTCCGGGCGGCGGCTATTTCCAGCTCCTGATGTCCTTTATGGGCTTCACGGAGGGTCTGTTTACGCTGGCTGTGGATCCGGAAGAGGTTTACAACCTGTTTGAGTACCTGGCCGATTTCTATGATGAGCTCGCCGTGCGCATGATCGACGCCTACCGGCCTGACATTTTCGGCCTGGGTGATGACGTTGCCTCTGCGCAGAACCTGTTTATCTCCTATCCGATGTGGAGTGAGCTTGTCAAGCCCTTCCAGCAGCGTTTCGCCAAGCACGCCAACGAGCTGGGCATTCCGTGCTCGATGCACTGCTGCGGTAAGTGCGACGTGCTGATTGACGACTGGATGAGCTACGGCGTCAAGATCTGGGATCCGGTTCAGACCATGAACGACATTCCCGCCATCAAGGAGAAGTACGGACGCAGCCTGATCCTTGCCGGCTGCGGCTCGCATCAGGATGCTTTCCTCTTCAGCTGGTCCACGGAGGAAGAGGTGCGCGAGTGCATGCGCAAGAAGATCGACAGCTATGCCCCGAACGGCGGCTACTTCTGCCGCGGCTACGTGGTAGGCCCGAAGGACGACCCGACCGTCGCGCTGCGCCGCAACTGGGTTGTGGACGAGTATCTGAAGTACGGCCGCGACTGGTATCAGAGAAACGCATAAGCAGACGTTATAATTTTTGGGGAGGTGTAAACGCATGACAGAAAAAGAAAACTTTTTAAGAATGCTCAGAGGCGATATGCCGGAGTGGCTGATTTTCCAGGGCTCCGGGGAGCTGCCTCCCGAGATCAAGCCTGCAACGGCAATGTGCCGCGGCCCGGTGTTCCGTCAGGGTGGCAGGGATATTTTCGGCATCGAGTACACAGCAACGGACAGCACGGGTGGCATGGAGCTGCCTACTCCCAACAACTTCATCCTCAAGGACATCCACGATTGGCCGGACGTCATCAAGCTGCCGGACATCAATGATTTCAACATCGAAGAGATTGCCAGAAAAGAGCTTGCGAAGATCGATCGCAATGAAGTGGCGGTCAGCCTGAGCGCGCCGAGCGTTGTCCAGGGCTATTTCCAGACGCTGATGGCCTTTATGGGCTTCTCTGAAGGCCTGTTCACGATGGCCTGCTATCCGGAAGAGGTTTATAACCTGTTTGAGTATCTGGCCGATTTCTTTGACGAGCTTGCCGTGCGGATGATTGACGCCTACAAGCCCGACATTTTCGGCATTGCAGATGATGTCTCCTCTGCCCAGAACACCTTCATGTCCTACGACATGTGGTGCGAGCTCATCAAGCCCTTCCAGGTGCGGATGACCAATCACGCCAACAAGCTGGGTATTCCGATCTCCATGCACTGCTGCGGCAAGTGCGAGCATCTGATCGACGACTGGAGAAGCTTCGGCGTTATCATGTGGAATCCGCCGCAGGATATGAACGATCTGGATGCCATCAAGAAAAAGTATGGCCGCAGCCTGATTCTCAATGGCTGCTCCTCGCCCAAGGATCCTTACCTCTTCAGCTGGAGCACGGAGGAAGAGGTTCGCCAGTGCATGCGCGACAAGATCGACAGATTTGCCCCGGACGGCGGCTACATCTGCCGCGGTTTCGTAGTCGCTGCCAAGGACGATCCGACGGTTGAACAGCGCCGCAACTGGGTTGCGGATGAGTATCTGAAGTACGGCCGCAACTGGTATCAGAAGCACTAAACCGAAATTTAGCAAGTACACGGCGTTTCCCTTTTGGGAAGCGCCGTGTTTTTTCATGTCGGCAAAAGCGGCAGAATGCGGACTTGCGTATTCGGAATACAATAAAGCATTCGAAAAGGGAGGAATGCATGTATGATCGCGAGTGCAATTTTGCTGCTGCTCAGCAGCGCATTCTGGATGCTGCGCATTGGGAATGGGGTCGGGTCATTCCCGCGCCCACTCAGCGCACAGGAGGAGCGCGAGTGCATTGACCGTGCGCTTGCCGGGGACATGGAGGCGCGCAATAAGCTCATTGTGCACAATTTGCGCCTTGTCGCCCACATTATGAAGAAATACTACACCCAGACGTCGGATCAGGAGGATCTCATCTCCATCGGCACGATCGGGCTGATTAAGGGGATATCGTCCTATCGCCCGGAGCGCGGCGTGCGCCTTGCAACCTATGCGTCCAAATGTATAGAAAATGCTATCCTCACATGAGCGACTTTAAGAATGGCGGAGCATGCGCCGGCTGACACAGTGCCGTGGTGTTACAATTACAGATTCTACAAGCTACTCTTTGCATGGCGGACAAAATGCGAAGATCTGCGGCTGTTTGTGATTGACGGTGGCAGAAAGAACCCGGAATAAAAAATAAAGCAAGGACAGGCTGCTTCTTATGCCTGATCCTTGCTCCGTTCTTTTGCTGTTTCAATGACGGCATCCAAAAGATCTGATTTTTGTTTTGTCGGGCAGCTCAACGAATTGATGTGCTGCGTAATTGCGGATGCATGAACATCGGATACTCGCCTGGCCAATTCCTCCCGACTGGCTGCGGTTTGGGGATGATGTACGGTCAAGATGATCGGTGCTGCACTTCGGATGACGGTCACCTCCTTGCACTTTGCTTCGGAATGGGGAAGCTGTTTGCCATTACGGGGTAAAGAAAAACTTAGCTTATAGAAAACGCGGGGTTGAGACGTTAAAGCCGCTCAATATAGCGGTGAGAACCTGAATAAGCATATGTGTAAGTGTCTGCGGGAATGCCTGGGGCGGTCGGCGCATTTCTTGAGGGAAGTATTTAGCGGTGGTGAAATATTAATGCTGGACTTCATGAGAAAAATGAGGTACAATAATCTTTATAACAAAAGTGTGAGCTGCGTTGTTTTGGAGAATAACGATCCATGCTCGGTGCATTTGCGGCGTAAGACGCTTTGATCTGTTTAATATGCTGTCCGTTGAGGACTTTTTCTTCGTTACAGCATATGATCTGAAGCGGTGCAGGTCGTGAATGTGGAAAAGAGGTTACCAGATGGGTGGATACTCCGTCTTGATGTCTGTATATCCGGGGGAAAAACCGGCGTATTTTGAACAATCGCTGGAAAGCATGATTAAGCAAACGGTGGTAACGGATGACTTTGTCGTTGTCTGTGACGGGCCGCTGACGCCTGAACTGGATGCTGTTTTGGAAAGATATCAACAGCAATATCCCGGGATTTTTCATATTGTGCGGATGGAAAGCAACATGGGAATCGGCAGCGCTGCCAATGTAGGTTTGCAGCATTGTAAAAATGACCTGGTTGCGAAAATGGATACAGATGACATCGCGGTTCCGACCCGCTGTGAAGCGCAGCTGAAGCGATTTGCCGAATGTCCGGAGCTGACCGTGCTGGGTGGATATATTGAAGAATTTGATGAAGATCCCGCTTGTCCGACCTCTGTTCGAAGCGTGCCCCTGAGCAACGAGAATATCCGGAAATTTGCCCGCCGAAGACAGCCCTTTAATAATATGACTGTCATGTACCGCCGGGAGGCGGTCATGCAGGTGGGTGCTTACCGGAATTTGCGTCGGGCTGAGGATTTTGATCTGTATATTCGCCTGCTGCATGCGGGGTACTATTGCGAGAATATGGATCAGGTGCTGGTGCGGGCTCGGGTGAACAGCGCTGCGTTTGCGCGCCGCGGTTCTGTTGCAACCCTGAAAGGCTGCGTACAGTCCCGGTGGAACTCCTATAAGCTGGGTTATGCTTCTTTTCTGGATGTTTGCGTGTGCGTATGCGGCGGAATTGTTATGCTGCTGAGCAATCCTGCTATTTGCAAATTCATCTATAAGCTTTTCCTGAGAGATAAGCCGTAAAGCCTTCTTATCCGAGGATGGCGCTCGTGGGTGAGCGTACAGGAAAACCGTGTGTACTTATTTGCAGAAATTTGATTTACGGCAAAGAGGGCGGCGTCGCCTGAAATGAGTGAATAGAAAACGACAGGGGCACATTTACGGGCACCTGTCGTTTTCCTATGTAAAAAGGCGCTCGCATAGAAAATGATTGAAATTGCACAATGTGGTGTTGTATAATAGTAATATTAGATTTTAGGAGCTGTTTGGGTGCTTAACAGGCTGTTTCTGGATATAAAGAAATATTATCAGTATTCTATGGCTTCTGCAAAAGCGAAGCTGAAGGCAGAGGTGGCCAATTCCTATTTGAATTGGCTTTGGTGGATTTTGGATCCGCTGTGCTTTATGCTGATCTATACCATTGTGTTTGGATATGTGTTCAATTCCAAAGAATCGTATTTCTGCATTTTTATTTTTATCGGCATCTCGATGTGGGACTTCATGAATAAAACGCTGGTATCCAGCGTGAAGAGCGTGAAGCTCAATAAGGCCGTTGTTTCCAGAGCGTATTTCCCCAAATACATTCTGATTCTGATAAAAGTGTGGATCAACGGGTTCAAAATGCTCATTTCCTTTGGCGTTGTTGGGGTTATGATGATCATTTTCCGCGTTCCGGTGTCCTGGAATATCCTGTATTTTATTCCGATTTTGTTGACGCTGGGACTGTTTACCTTTGGCTGCGCCTGCTTTTTGCTGCATTATGGCGTATATGTGGAAGATTTGAGCAACGTTTTGAACGTGGTTTTGCGCTTTGTATTCTATGCCACAGGCATTTTCTATAATGTCTCTACCCGCATTCCAAAATTCGGGGAATTGCTCAACAAAATCAATCCCATGGCCTTTCTGATCAGCGCGATGCGGCAGGGCTTGCTTTACGGACAGCGTCCGGATCTGGGGATTCTGGCCGCATGGTTTGGCTTCAGCCTGCTTTTGGCGCTGGCTGGTATCCGCAAGATTTACAAGGCAGAAAACAGTTATGTAAAAGCCATTTAAGAAAAGGGAAAGCCGATGAGCGAATATGCAATAGAGGTTGAAAACCTCAGTATCTCCTATAAGGGACTGAAATCCTATTCCATAAAAAGAAACTTTCTGCTGGGAAAGAGAAACAAACCGGCGACCTTTTTGGCGCTGAAAGACATCAGCTTCCGGTTGGAAAAAGGCGAGATTTTGGGTCTGGTGGGCAAAAACGGCAGCGGAAAAAGCACCTTACTGAAGGCAATCGCCGGTATTTTCACGCCGGATAGCGGCACGGTGAATCTGCACGGCAATACGGTTACCCTGCTGGCCATCGGTGTCGGTTTCCAAAAGGAACTGTCGGGCCGGGAGAACATTCTCCTTTCCGGTATGCTGATGGGGTTTTCCAAAAAGGAAATCCTCAGCAAGTCCGATGAGATTATTGAGTTCTCTGAACTGGGAGAGTTTATTGACAAGCCTGTGAGTACATATTCCAGCGGCATGTACTCCAAACTGTCCTTTGCCATTACGGCGATTTTGGAGACGGATATTATTTTGATTGATGAAGTGCTTAGCGTGGGCGATGCCCGTTTCAAAAAGAAGAGCTACCAGAAAATGAAAGAGCTGATAGGGCAGAAAAACCGCACAGTAATCATTGCCTCACACGACCGTAAGGCGGTTGCGGAGCTTTGCGATAAGGTCCTCTGGATCAATGACAGCCAGCTTATGCAGATTGGAGAAACGGCGGAAGTTCTGCGTGCCTATGACGCCTTCATGGACTAACCGGACAGAAAATGCAAGGGATATGAAGTGTTCATATCCCTTGCATTTTGTTTTACCCAAAGAAAAATCTCCCGACAGTGTCGGGAGATTTTTGGCTGTTAAGGAACGGTTACCTTGACAATATTACTGAACTGACCGGCCACATTGCTTGCATCAATGGCCCGAACCTTGTAGTAGTAAGTGTTGGCCTTGGGGGAGTTGATGCAATTAAGCTTGGTGGTGGTGATCAGCTTGGAATAGGTTCCGTTTTCGCTGGTGGCACGCCAGACTTCATATTTTACAGCGCCGGAAACGGTGTTCCAGGAGATGACGGCCTTGTTGTTGGTGTTGAGCTTGCCGGTGATGACGGGCACAACGTCTTCCTGTCCGGGAACTGTGACGCAGACGATGTTGCTGTATGCGCCGACATTGCCGTTAGAATCAATGGCGCGAACCTTGTAATAGTAGGTGTCGGCCTTGGGGGAGTTGGTGCAGGAAAGCTTGGTGGTGGTGATGAGCCTGGAATAAGTTCCGTTTTCGCTGGTGGAACGCCAGACCTCATATTTTACAGCACCGGAAACGGTGTTCCAGGAGATGACAGCCTTGTTGCTGGTGTTGAGCTTTCCGGTGATGACAGGCACAGCGCTTGACTGTCCGGGAACTGTGACGCAGACGATGTTGCTGTATGCGCCGGTGTTGCCGTTCGAATCAATGGCGCGAACCTTGTAGTAGTAGGTGTCGGCCTTGGGGGAGTTGGTGCAGGAAAGCTTGGTGGTGGTGATGAGCCTGGAATAAGTTCCGTTTTCGCTGGTGGAACGCCAAACTTCATATTTTGCAGCGCCGGAAACGGTGTTCCAGGAGATGACAGCCTTGTTGCTGGAGTTAAGCTTGCCGGTGACACTGGGGGTGCCGGGAACAGCAGGAAGGCCGCTGTCTAAGCTGCA
>JAFXAW010000025.1 GCA_017522015.1 Oscillospiraceae bacterium
AAGGCTTCCGAGGCCCATCTGGTCAAGGCGCTTGACAAGCTGGTCACCAAGGGCAAGATGGACGAGGCCGGCAAGAAGGCTCTCCTGGACAAGGTCAGCTTCACCATGGATATGGCCGCTGCTGCCGACGCCGATCTGGTCGTCGAGGCTGCCATCGAGAACCTCGAAATCAAGAAGAGCGTGTTCGCCGAGCTGGATTCTATCTGCAAGCCCGAGACCATCCTGGCCACCAACACTTCTTCCATCTCCATCACTGCCATCGCCGCTGCCACCAAGCGTCCCGACAAGTTCATCGGTATGCACTTCTTCAACCCCGCAACCGTCATGAAGCTTGTTGAGGTCATCCGCGGCGAGCACACCTCTGACGAGACCTACAAGGCCATCTACGATCTGTCCGTGGCCATTGGCAAGGAGCCCGTCGAGGTCAACGAGGCCCCCGGCTTTGTCGTCAACAAGATCCTGATCCCCATGATCAACGAGGCCATCGACCTGCTCTACACCGGCGTTGCTTCCGCCGAGGGCATCGACACCGCCATGAAGCTGGGCGCCAACCATCCGATGGGCCCGCTCGCTCTGGGCGATCTGGTCGGTCTGGACGTGTGCCTGGCCATCATGGACACCCTCTACAACGAGACCCATGATCCCAAGTACCGCGCCTCCCTGCTGCTGCGCAAGATGGTTCGCGCCGGCAAGCTCGGCCGCAAGACCGGCGAGGGCTTCTTCAAGTATTAAGTTATATAAAATACGGTCAGGGGCGGGCTTTCGCCCGCCACACCGTCACAGGCGGATGACCGTATCCAATATGGAAACAACAATTCTGTAAGGAGAGTCATTTTTATGGATTTCAGGCTTACCAAAGAACAAGAAATGCTGCAGAAGCTGTTTCGTGACTTCGCCCAGAACGAAGTGAAGCCTCTGGCTGCTGAGGTGGACGAGAACGAAATGTTCCCCGCTGAGACCGTCAAGAAGATGGCCAAGCTGGGCATGCTGGGCATTTACTTCCCGAAGGAGTACGGCGGCGCCGGCGCGGATGTGCTCAGCTACGTCCTCTGCGTGGAAGAGCTGTCCAAGGTCTGCGGCACCACGGGCGTTATCGTTTCCGCCCACACCTCCCTGTGCGCTGCTCCCATCTATGAGAACGGCACCGAGGAGCAGAAGCAGAAGTACCTGCCCAAGCTGTGCAAGGGCGAGTGGCTGGGTGCTTTCGGTCTGACCGAGCCCGGCGCCGGCACCGACGCCCAGGGTCAGCAGACTGTCGCCGTGAAGAACGAGAACGGCGATTGGGTACTTAACGGCTCCAAGATCTTCATCACCAACGCCGGCTACGCCGATGTGTTCATCATCATCGCCGTCACCGGAACCGTTCTGGACAAGAAGGGTCGCAAGAGCAAGGAAATCTCCGCTTTCATCGTCGAGCGCAATGACCCCGGCTTCAAGGTCGGCAAGCACGAGATGAAGATGGGTATCCGCGGCTCCTCCACCTGCGAGCTGATCTTTGAAGACTGCGTCATCCCCGCGGACCGTCTGCTGGGCAAGCAGGGCAAGGGCTTTGCCATCGCCATGAAGACGCTCGACGGCGGCCGTATCGGCATTGCCGCGCAGGCTCTGGGCCTCGGCGAAGGCGCCGTGGAAGAGGCTGTGAACTACACCAAGGAGCGCGTCCAGTTCGGCAAGCGCATCTCCGCTTTCCAGAACACCCAGTTCCAGCTGGCTGACATGCACACCCGCATGGAAGCTGCCAAGTATCTGGTCTACTCTGCCGCTTACAAGAAGCAGACCGGCCAGCCCTATTCCCCCGATGCCGCAATGGCCAAGCTGTTCGCCTCTGAGGCCGCCAGTGACGTCACCCGCCGCGCTGTCCAGCTCTTCGGCGGTTACGGCTACACCCGTGAATATCCCGTGGAGCGCATGATGCGTGACGCGAAGATCACCGAGATTTATGAAGGCACCAGCGAAGTCCAGCGCATGGTCATCTCTGCCGCCATGGGCGTTAAGTAAGGGAGATTTGAGAAATGAAAATTATCGTTTGCGTAAAACAGGTTCCGGATACCTCCGGTAAGGTTTCCGTCAAGGCGGACGGTACGCTTGACCGCGCCTCCATGGCGACCATCACCAACCCCGATGACCTGAACGCGGTTGAGGCCGCGCTCACGCTGAAGGATCAGAATCCGGAAGCGAAGATCATCGTGATCACCATGGGCCCCGCGCCCGCCGAGGGCATGCTGCGTGAGCTGCTGGCCATGGGCTGCGATGAGGCCGTTCTGGTCTCCGGCCGTGAGTTCGGCGGAAGTGACACCTTTGCCACCTCTCAGATCCTCGCCGGCGCCATCGCCCACATCGGTCTGGAAGATGATGACATCATCCTCTGCGGCCGTCAGGCCATCGACGGTGACACCGCGCAGGTTGGCCCGCAGATCGCTGAGAAGCTGAATCTGCCCCAGGTCTCCTACGTGTCCGAGCTGCAGGTGGAAGGCAAGACCATCACCTGCCGCCGCGCGCTCGAGGACGGCTACATGACCATCAAGGTCAGCACCCCCTGCCTGCTCACCTGCATCAAGGAGCTCAATGAGCCCAGATATATGTCCGTTTCCGGCGTTATGGAAGCCTGGAACAAGCCCTACACCGTCTTTGACTTCGAGACGCTGAAGGACGAGCCGCTGATCGAGCTCGACACCATCGGCCTGAAGGGCTCCCCCACCAACGTGTACAAGTCCTTTACGCCTCCTCAGAAGGGCGGCTGCACCATGATGCCGGGCGCCGACAAGGAATCCTGCCGGCAGCTGGTTGATACCCTTGCTGCGAAGCACATCATCTGACAGGAGGAGAAAACAATGACAGAATTCAAAAACACCGAAATTTCCGAGTTCAGCGGAGTATGGGTATTCTGCGAGCAGCGCGCCGGTTCCCTCATGCCTACGGACTTCGAGCTTATGTCCGAAGGCCGCAAGCTGGCTGACGAGCTGGGCTGCGAGCTGGCCGGCGTCCTCCTGGGCGACGACGTTGACGGCATTGCCAAGGAGCTTGGCGGCTACGGCGCGGACAAGGTCTATGTCTGCAACTCCCCGCTGCTGAAGCACTACACCACCGACGCTTATGCGAAAGTGTTCTGCGACCTGGTTGTTGAGAAGAAGCCTGAGATCGTCCTCATCGGCGCCACCAACATCGGCCGTGACCTCGGTCCCCGCTGCGCAGCCCGTCTGCACACCGGTCTGACCGCGGACTGCACGCACCTGGACGTCAACATGGAAAAGTATGTTGAGTTCCTGGCTGCGAACTCCACCATGGATCTGTCCAAGCAGAATCTGGACATGGCTGACCGCAACCTGAAGATGACCCGTCCGGCTTTCGGCGGTCACCTGATGGCCTCCATCATCTGCCCCCGCTTCCGTCCCTGCATGTCCACCGTTCGCCCCGGCGTTATGAAGCGCGCCGAGTTCGATCAGGCCAAGGCTGACGCCTGCGTGATCGAGCATCCCGCTTTCGAGCTCTCCGAGGCTGACATTCACACCGAGGTCGTCGAGGTCGTCAAGGCTGCCAAGCAGCTCGTCGACCTGACCGGCGCCGAGGTCGTTGTTGCGGTTGGCCGCGGCATCAGCAAGGACGTTGAGAAGGGCCTCGCGCTGGCTGAGGAGCTGGCTGCGCTGCTCGGCGGCGTTGTCGGCGGCTCCCGTGCCGCGATCGACGCCGGCTGGCTCACCGCTGACCACCAGGTTGGTCAGACCGGTAAGACCGTCCATGCGAAGATCTACGTTGCCCTCGGCATCTCCGGTGCCATCCAGCACATGGCCGGCATGCAGGATTCCGAGTGCATCATCGCCGTGAACAAGAACGAAGGCGCCCCCATCTTCGAGGCTGCCAGCTACGGCATCTGCGGCGACCTGTTCAGCGTGACTCCGATGCTCATCGAGGCCATTGCCGCCACCAAGGCGGAGAAGGCCGCTGTGTAAGCGCTTACAGGAAACACATTTAACAAATTCTCCCCACGGACAAGCCCATCCGGGAATTCCTCCGGGAGTAAAACAAAAAGATACCTCTCCCGATTCGGGAGAGGTATCTTTTTTATTTTTTTGAAATCATATCCTTATAGCAATTGCATAACGAAAAAATATACTGTATAGTAAACTATAGTGAGTATACAGCCGAGACGAATCGGCGGAAAGGATGATTTTAATGGATCTGCGTGAATACAGCAAGTTCGCAAACAGCACATTCCGCTTCGTTCCTCCCAGATGCTTTGAACTCTCCGGAAAGAGCTTTGAGCTGCAAATGGACGACGGATACGACATGGTCATCAGCTTTGCTGACACAACGCTGGAATGGAACTATCTGGCCAAGGAGCCGACCGTTCCGCAGCAGGAGACCTATGAGTGCAGAAAGATTGACGACACCACCTATTTTGTGTCGTACAACCTCCATGACGTAACGCCGAAGCAGAACAACGTCCTCGTGGTCGATCTGGAGCAGATGCTCGTGACCATTATGATCGCGAAAATCGGCACGAATCCCCGCTGGCCCTATCTGATCACGACCGAGTTCGTGTTCGGCGCGATCAAGCAGGATGACGTTCCCTATCAGCACTATCCCCGCCATTGCTTCACGGATGAGGTCGTCGGCAATCTCGTAAAGTGGCAGTATTCCCCGTCCATGGCCACCGTCCACTGCTACCACAACCCCAAGTGGTATCGCATCACCTATCCGCGCGACGCCCGCGAGCAGCAGAGCTCCGGCACAAACGTCGTGCGCGAGGCGATGAAAAAGCTGCCGAGCTCCGACGAGCCGGCCGATTACATCAAGATCAAGGACGGCATCTATCTCGTGAGCATCACCGAGCAGAACATGGAAAAGCTCCTCGGCGCCGAAGTCGGCTTCCGCAGCGACAACATGTGCTTCCTTGACAACTTCAAAACCTGCATGAACGTAGGCCGCGGCTTCGGCACCATCACGAACGCCGACGGTGAGGATCGGGACGTTTTCGTGATGATCGGCGCCTACGGCCGCATTGTCGGTGAGGACGAAAACGAGGCCTACAAGCAGATGATGCACGATCCCATCCCTTTCACGGTGTAACTCCGGAATCGGAGTAAGGGCATTTGCCTGATATTCCGGAGTTGGATAAAGAAAAGAACCGGGCGGAACGCAATGCGTTCCGCCCGGCTTGTTTTTTTGTCTGTGATTCTGCGATTTTAGAATGCGTGCTCCGCGCGGGATATGACATCCTCCTGCATGGCGGGCGTCATATCCACAAAGTATGCGCTGAAACCGGCGATGCGCACAACAAGGTTGTGGTAAGCCTCGGGATCCGCCTGCGCCTTTCGAAGCGTTGCGGAGTCCACGATGTTATACTGCACTTCCATGCCGCCCATGTCGAAATAGGTCTTCGTCATGTCCTCCAGCTTCGTCACGCCTTCGTTGGAGTTGAGGGAGGTCGGATGGATCTTGATGTTCAGCGCCATGCCGTCGAGGAAGTGCGAATGGTCATAGCTCGCAGCCGAGGTGAAGACGCTCGTGGTGCCGTTTACGTCTCTGCCCTGGCCGGGGCTTGCCGCATCGGCGATGGGCGTGCCCGTCTTGCGGCCGTCCGGCGTCGCCCAGGTGATCTCGCCCTGCGCGATATGGTCGGAGGCGCCGAAGGTGCCGCATTTGTAGACCTTGCAGCGGGGATTGTGGAAGGCTCTGGAGGTGTTGTAATACAGATCCATCATGTACTTCATCTCGACATCCGCATAGGGATCGCCGTTGCCGAAATGCGGCACCTCGTTGAGAATCCGCTGGCGCAGCGGCTCATAGCCCTCCCAGTTGG
This sequence comes from Oscillospiraceae bacterium, assembly GCA_017522015.1. GTDB lineage: Bacteria > Bacillota > Clostridia > Oscillospirales > Oscillospiraceae > SIG483. Next base: position 5,801 of record JAFXAW010000025.1, read on the forward strand.
CGAGGATGGCCTTGAGGTATTCCTCCGCCGAGATGAGCTTCTTGTCGAAGATCATGTACTTGAGTGCGGTGAGGCTGTCCGCCGTGGTGGCAAGGCCCGTCGCGGTGCCGCCGAAGGAGTTATACTTCGCGCCGCCCTCGGAAACGTCCTTTCCGCTCTCCATGCAGCCGGTCGTGGAGATCGACAGGTTCGGGAACGGGAACAGACGCGGATACTCATGCTCCGTGTAGTTGTTGAGCGTCGCGCTCCAGGTGAGCATCCAGGTCGTGATCTTCTCAAACGCCGCGCGCACCTCGTCCATGGACTTCATGTCGTACAGATAGCCGGAGCGCAGCTTCTCAGGCACCTGCTCGCCGTTGATGGGGTTGATGCCGTTGTTGATCGCCATCACCAGCGCGATCGCCCAGTAGATGCCGCTGTGCGACATGGCAGAGCCGTTCGGCGCGGGATAGTCGTTACCCGAGCCCGTGATCTCCTGGCAGCCGATGAAGGCAAAGTTTCTGGCATCCTCCAGCTCAAAGCCCAGCTCATTGATCAGCGCGGGGATGATCACCTCGTCGTTTTGCAGCAGCGGCAGACCGCCCACGCGCATGGAGGTGGCCATCGCGCAGTCCCAGATCTCCTTGGGGGAGTTCCGGCTCAGACGCAGGGAGATGGTCGGCTCATGCAGCTCAAGGCGGGCAATTGCCTCCAGCACCATATAGGTGACCGGGTTGGTTGCGTCCTCACCCGTCTCGGGAATCACGCCGCCGATGGTGGTGTGCTGGCCGAGGTGGCCGACGCCGGCGGTCTGCGCCGTCTTTCCGAAGCCGCCATAATAGAAGGTGTTGATCTTCAGGAAGAAGGCGTCCACCAGTTCCTGCGCCTCATCCATCGTGATTCTGCCCTCTTCCAGATCTTTCTTGAGGTAGGGCCAGGTATACTGGTCGAATCTGCCGAGGCTCGTAACGCCGGGGTCGTTGTCCACCTTGAGGAAGACGTTATAGAGCATGACCTGCTGGCAAGCCTCGCGGAAGGTGCGGGCCGTGTTCTCCACGAGCCAGTCGAGGCTCTCCGCCATCTGCTCCAGCTCCTGCCGGCGCTCGTCCGTCTTGGCCTCCTTGGCCTTTTCCCGCGCCAGATCGGCGTAACGGCGGGTAAGCGTCATGGCGCCGTCACAGGCGACGGTCGCCGCCTTGTAGAACATATATTTGCCCATGTTGTCGCCCTGTACGTTGCCCTCATGCGCATCCAGCCACTCCTGCGCCTGCCGGCGGATGTCGCCGTAGCCGCGCTTGAGGATGTTCTGGAAGCCGGGGGTCAGGTGTCCCGGAGGCAGCATGGTGGGGAACCCGCCGATTTTGCCGTAATCGGAGGCCTGAAGCTTATAGAAATCCCGTGCGCCGTCCGGCAGCCACTCTTCAGGTGTGATGTTGCCATAGACTGCGCGCTTCTGCGCTGCGATCTCGCGCAGCTTGCGGATCTCCTCCGGCGCGATCGCGAGCTTCTGATGCGAATAAAACGGATCGTCGTCCGGGGCATGATGCAGCCCGTCCGCCTCAATGGGCCAGGTGTTCTCAAGGTCCACGGAAAGCCAGTGCGCGCCGCCCGCAGCGCCCCAGCCGCGGTTGCCCATATCGCCGACAAAGTATTCGTCCTCCACAATGTCAATGTGCATTCTGGAGATCACTTCCAGCGAGATGTGCGGCTTTTGCAGCATCGGCGGGAAATTATAGTATCTCTGCAGTGCTTCCAGCTTGATCTGTTCCTTCGAGGAATCCGCCACGATCAGTCTGTCGCGCACCTTTGCGCGCATTCTTTCAATGCGATCGCAAACCGGTCTGAATGTATACATGTCCGTCCTTCCTTTCGTTGTCCCTGTCATTTTGGGATGACTTGCCTTGTTGCTGTTCATTTTATCACACAGGTACCCGCTGCGCAAGATGCTCTTGCAGTTTGCCTCCGGCTTCACGGGCTAAGTTTTTGCCCTCCCGCGCAATCCGCGCGCTTGTCACGGGCGATGCCGTGTGGTATACTGTTATTTAATTTATGATGACAGAAACAGAAAGGAGCGCGCGGCAGCCCCGCGCAACAATCGCTATGGCCGAAATGAAATATCCGCATCTGTTCCAGCCCATCATCATCGGAAAAACCGTTTTCCGCAACCGCATTTTCGCCTCGCCCACCGGCTCGCTCGACATGACGACCGACAATTTCCCCACGGAGGAGGCAGCGGCTTATTACGAGCTCAAGGCCCTTGGCGGCGCGGCCTGCGTCACCATCGGTGACAGCGGCATCGACCCCAAATACGGTCTGCCACACCAGCGGCAGATCAATCTCTATGACCCGGACGGGCGCGGCCCGCTCGTCAACATCTCCCGCGCCATCACCCGTCACGGCGCGGTTGCCTCGGCTGAGCTGCAGCACGGCGGCATGTATTCCATCTTCTCCCCCGAGCCCTACTACGGCCCTGTGGAGACGGAGCTTCCCGACGGGCGCGTCGTGCGCGAGATGCCGGAGAGCGTGATTGAAGAGATCATTTCGCGCTTCGGTGACGCGGCGGCCTGGGTCAAAACCTGTGGCTTTGGCATGGTCATGGTGCACGGCGGTCACGGCTGGCTGCTCAACCAGTTCCTTTCCCCGACGCTCAACCGGCGCAAGGACCGCTGGGGCGGCTCCTTTGAAAACCGCATGCGCCTTACTTACGCCGTGATCGACGAAATCCGCCGCAGATGCGGGCGGGACTTCCCTATCGAGTTTCGCATGAGCGGCTCGGAGTGCAATCCCAACGGTTATGACATCGACGAGGGCGTGCGCATCGCACAGGCGCTCGACGGCAAGGTGGACATCATCCACGTCTCCGCCGGACATCACGAGATTCCGGAGGTCTTTTATGTCACGCACCCGACCATGTTCCTGCCGGACGGCGTGAACGTCAAGTACGCCGCCGAGATCAAAAAGCATGTGAAAACGCCCGTCGCCTGCGTCGGCGCGATGGCTGACCCGGCCTATATGGAGGAGATTGTCGCTTCCGGCCAGGCCGACATCGTCAACCTCGCCCGCGCGCTCATCGCCGACCCCTATCTGCCCCGCAAGGCGCGGGAGGGCCGCGACGGGGAGATTCGCCAGTGCATGCGCTGCTTCGCCTGCTATTCCATGCACGTGACGCAGGGGCATTACACCTGCGCGATCAATCCGGCCATCGGCATCGAGCGCGAAATGAAATATCAGCTGCCGCCCGCGGACAAAAAGAAAGTGCTCGTTGTCGGCGGCGGCGTCGGCGGCATGCAGGCCGCGCTGGAAAGCGCGCGCAGAGGGCACGAGGTCATCCTCTGCGAAAAGAGCGGCGTCCTCGGCGGCACGCTTCGCTGTGAGGAGCGGGTTCCCTTCAAGCAGCGCCTCGGCCGCTATCTCGACCAGCAGGCGAAGGCCGTCTCCGAAAATCCGAACATTGATTTGCGCCTGAACACCGAAGTCACGGCCGCGCTGGCCGAAAGTCTGGCGCCCGATGTCATCATCGCGGCGCTCGGCGCAAGACCCATCAAGCCCGATTTGGAGGGCATCGATGGCGAAAATGTGCTCGGCGCGGAATACGCCTATATGCACATTGAAGAGGTCGGTCAAAAGGCCGTGATCCTCGGCGGCGGACTGGTCGGGCAAGAGCTTGGCATATACCTTGCGCGCGAAGGCCGCGACGTGACCATTCTGGAGATGCGCGACACACCGGATCCCGGCGAGAACCGCCTGCACGTGCGTGCCCTCGGCTATCAGCTCAAGGACGACGGCGTGAAGCTGGAGCTCTCCACCAAGGCACTGGCCATCACCGAAAAGGGTGTGCGCGCCGAAAAGGCGGAGGGCGAACGGTTTTACGAGGCCGACACCGTCATCTACGCCGTCGGGCAGAAGCCGCTCTGGGAGCAGGCCGACGCGCTGCGCTTTGTCGCAAAAGAGTTCCATCAGATCGGCGACTGTCTCGCTCCGCGCACCATCCGCGCCGCCACCAGCGAGGCTTTCCACATTTCCCGTGACCTCGGCGTGGAATACTGAGTTCCGCCGAAGCGCAAGGTTTCATCAGCGCGGCAGGCCGTCAAAAGCCTTTCGCAAGAGCGCGCCGCCAAACTGTATGTATGGCAAGCGACGATTACGCGCGCTTGCGCCAAGCGTCCGAACGGACTATATCGTTTTATTGGGTGCATCATAGCAGAACTATAAAGAAAGGACGGCCCGGTCTTTGGGCCGCACGGACTGTACTGTGGTTTTTTCTTCCCTCACCTTTGCGGCATGTTTTCTGCCGTCGGTGTTTTGCCTCTATTTTCTAAGCAAAAATCCCCGCTGGCGCAACGGCGTGCTGCTGGTGTTCTCCATTCTGTTTTATTCCTGGGGAGAGCCGCGCTTTCTGCTGCTGATGCTCCTGAGCATCGGGATCAACTATCTCTCCGCGCTGGGAATCGCAGGCAGCGCACGCCCCGCCGTGCGAAAGCTGTGTATGCTCCTCGGCGTCATGACAAGTCTTGGGCTGCTGATCTGGTTCAAATACAGCGCCTTTGCGGTCAACTCGCTGTCCGGCCTGCTTGGCCTGGGCGACGTGATGCAGCCGAAGACACTGCCCATCGGCATCTCTTTTTACACATTTCAGGTTCTGACCTATACCATTGACGTCTACCGCGGCAAATGTCCCGTGCAGAAAAATCTGTTCCGGCTCGCGCTCTACATCAGCTTTTTCCCGCAGCTCATCGCCGGACCCATCGTCAATTACAGCTATATTCAGCCGCAGCTTGAAAAACGCGACATTTCGCACGAAGATGTGTACCTCGGCCTGCGGCGTTTCATCATCGGACTCTCCAAAAAACTTCTGCTGGCGAATCTCTGCGGCGAGATCACGGATCTGCTCGGAGGTGGAAGCAGCATGCTCGGCGCATGGCTGAGCGCCATCGCCTTCACATTGCAGATTTATTTTGACTTCTCCGGCTATTCCGATATGGCGATCGGCATGGGCCGCTGCTTTGGCTTCCGCTTTTTGGAGAACTTTGACCACCCCTATGTCTCGCTGTCCGTTTCGGAATTCTGGCGGCGCTGGCACATCTCGCTGGGCGCGTTCTTCCGCGAATATGTCTACATCCCGCTCGGCGGAAGCCGCGTAAACAAAGCGCGGCTGGCGCTGAATCTGCTGGTTGTCTGGGCGCTCACGGGTCTTTGGCACGGCGCGTCCTGGAATTTCCTCGTCTGGGGGCTGTATTACTGCATCCTCCTGATTATCGAGAAGCTCACGGGCGTTTCGGAAAAGCTCCCGCGCGCAATCCGCTTTGCGGGAACGCTTCTGCTTGTCATCTTCGGCTGGGTAATCTTCTACAACGAGAGCCTTACGCAGGGTCTTGGGCAGATCTCGCGGATGCTCTGCTTCGGCGCAGAACATCTCAGCGACGGCGTTGCCGTCTACTGCCTCAAGCGCTATCTCGGCGTGCTGCTGATCTCCGTGGCCGCCTGCCTGCCGTGGACGCGGCTGCGCAAATGCTTCGCTTGCCGAAACAAAAAGCTGTTCGCCGCAGCGGAGGGCATCGTGCTCACAGCGCTTCTCGTGCTCTGCTATCTTTCCCTGGCCGGTTCCAGCTATAACCCGTTTCTGTATTTCCGCTTCTGAGGAGGTTTAATGCGATTATGAGTCTTTTCTCCTCGAAAAATGGGCGCCATGAAGCGCCCGCATCCGGCAGACGGATGCGCAAATCCGCATCGGCACGCGAGCCCGGCAGGGCAGCCCCCAAGCGGACAAACGGCCTGCGCGTTTTCTTTTCGGCCCTTTGGGTTGTGCTGCTGGTCGTGCTCGGCGTATATTTCTGCGCCTTTGCCCCGCGCGAGGGTGTGTACAACGAGCGGGAAAACCGGCTGCTCGCCAACGCGCCGGATTTCTCCGCGAAGTCCATTTTCGGCGGCGCGCTCGACACGGAAACCGAGGCTTATCTCAGTGACCATATCCCCGCCCGCGAGGGTGCAATCCGCCTGAGCAACGCGCTGCGCGACATGCTGAGTATTGCCAGTTATGAAGACGGTCTTGCCATCGCCGGAAAGCAGGAGGATGCACTGACCTCCGCTGCGCCGGATGCGGACATTCTCGACGACATGATCTCCGTCTTTGACCAGCCGGCCGTCACGCCAACCCCCTCCGGGTCGGAAACGGACACGCCAACGCCGGACGGCACCGTACCTCCGGATCCGACAGAGACGCCGGACGATGAGCCCGTGGTGGAAACGCCGTCCGTGCCCCGCCGCGAAAAGCCGGCGGTATCGCCGGATGACTACCCGGAAATTCTCAGCGTATATACGGAAACGAATTCCGGGCGCGCAACCTATTACAGCTACGGCCGCTCCAACGTGCTGGCCGTCACGAGCGTGCTCAACCGCGTTGCGGCGCTGCTTCCCGAGGACGGCAGCCTTGTCTATACGATGGTTCCGCAGGCGAGCATCGGAAACCTCTATGTCGCGGCGGCGGAGAAAAAAGCTTTCGTCTCGGAGACCGAGGCCGTGGTGGACGCCTTTGGCAGCGAAAAAGTCACGGCGATCAGCTCGGCGGCGATTCTGGGCGAGGCCATCAAGAATGACGAATATGTCTATTTCCGCACGGATATGCACTGGACGCCCTACGGCACCTATCTGGTATATTGCAAAATGCTTGAGGCGATCGGCATGACACCCGCCGCGCGCGAGGATTTTTCCATTGAGATTGAGGAGCCCTTCCGCGGCACCTATTACCGCGACAATCCCACGAACTATATGTACAACAACCCCGACCGGCTGGAGCTGCTGCAGCCACGCTTCCCGCTGGAGTGGCGGCGCATTACGGGGCCGGACGGCCAGTACAAGCTGATTGACTTTCTCAACTGGAACGCCGCTGCCAATGACCGCTACACGATCTATCTCGGCGGCCCGGCAGGTCCCTGGACCTATGCACAGTGTGACAACGGGCAGACGAAAAACTGCCTCGTCATCACCGACTCTTTCGGTCTGGCTTTCGTGCCGCTGATGACGCAGAACTACGCGCAGGTGCATTATTACGACCCGCGTTACTTCAATGGCGGCATCGTCGGCGCTTCGGCGAAAGAGATGATCGAGGCCTATGACATCACGGACGTCTTCGTGGTGGTCGGCGATCTGCACAGCTACAACAGCGATTTTATCCTCGGCCAGCTCAACACCCAGCTCGGGGATTAACCGTCAGCACCGGACACCCGGAAAAAGAAGCCGTCCGCCGCGATAGCGCGGCAGGACGCCAAAAGGCTTGTCGCAAGAAAGTGCTGCAGGCCCGGCGGATCAATCCGATCCGCCGGGCCTGTTGTTGTATTTGCGGGCAGGCTGTGGTATGGTTGATACATCCCCGTTTTCCCTTCCCTTTTCACTTCGCCAACGGTTGATTTTTCCCCACTCAACCATTGGTTCGTGTACTTTTCTCTTCCAAGGGCCTATACTCAAAGCAAAAGGAGGCAATCCATGGACCAGATAAAAATCGGAAAGTTCATTGCCGGGTGCCGAAAAAAGAAAAACCTCACGCAAATGCAGCTGGCGGAAAAACTGAACATCACCGACAGAGCCGTGTCAAAATGGGAAACGGGCAAAGCGTTGCCGGATTCTTCCATTATGCTTGCATTGTGTGAGATTCTCGGCATCACCGTAAATGATTTGTTAAGTGGGGAGATTGTTACAATGGATCACTACAACAAGGAATTAGAAAACAATCTGCTTGAAATGATAAAGCAGAAAGAGGCCAGTGATAAACGCTTGCTGATGCTTGAATGGGTGGTTGGCGGACTTTCGCTGATTATCCTCATGGCGCCGATTATTTGCGGTGCCCTTCTGCCGATCGAACCGGAGTGGGTGAGAATCGTCATCGTGTTCTCCGGCTTTATTCCGGCACTGATTGGGTTCCACTTTGCCATAAAAATCGAACAGACTGCCGGATACTACGAGTGCAGTCACTGCAAGCACAAGTATGTTCCGAAAATTCAGGCGATGTATGCCGCACCGCATATGGGAAGAACAAGATATATGCGCTGCCCGGAGTGCGGCAAAAAATCCTGGCAGAAAAAGGTGTTAAGCAAGGATTAAGCAAAGCCGATTTGGCAGGGAGTTTGAGCATTATGGGCTGGACATACGGCAAAGCGCAAAGGAAAGACATCGACAGAATCAATGCATTATTCATAGAAATGCTGCAAACCATTTACCGCACAAATCAAGCGGAGGGCTATCCGGCCGGTGCCCTGGACAGGTTTTTTGACGGTCGGGATGAATGGATCAGCATCGCAACGGACGGCGATGAAATCATCGCCTTTCTGTCCATCGAGGTGCACCACGAAGACGTCGAGTATATCTATCTGGACGATTTGTCTGTAACAAAGGCATATCGAAACAAGGGCATCGGAACGCAGCTCATCCGCAAGGCCGAAGCCTACGCGCACGAAATCAACATCCCTGCCATCTGTTTTCATGTGGAAAAATCGAACGATGCGGCATTTCGCCTATACACACGGCTTGGATATGAAATCCACGAAGACCAGGGGCACAGATATTTCATGCACAAAACACTTTAGATCCGCTGCACCTGTCGGCGGCACACCGGCGCTTCCATGCGTTCGCTGCGCAGACCGCGCGGCTGCGGGCTTGTCATCTTCCCAAAGCCTTTCCTGCTCCGCAAATGCTGTAACACATAAAAAAACCCCGACCTGTTCTTCACAGGTCGGGGTTTTCCGGTTTTATAAAGTCCACTCGGGGCAAAGACAGGCTTTGTTTGCGCCCGTCATCCTGTCATCGCTGCTGCGCGCGGAGAAAATCAGTGCGACGGCGCGATTCTCCTCCCCCGTCTGCGCTTGCGCACAAGCAGCAGAAGCAGGATTGCCAGCAGACACAGCAGCAGCGCGGCAGTCATCAGCTTATAGGCGAGCATATAGGCATCCCCGTGACGCTGCACGTAGTATTCCATATAGCCGGCGCCGCCCAGTCCGGCAAGCGCCGCCACCCACATGACAATGTGGAAGACGCGGAAACCGTCGTTTCGGATGGAGCGCACGCTCAGCAGGATTACAGCGCCCACCAGCACGACCGCGCAGAGAATCTGCTCCAGACTGACAAAGCCGTTGCTGCGCAGGAACAGCGCATCGTAGCGGGTGCTGTCCAGAACAACCTGGCTGATGCTGTACAGCGTTAAGAAAATCAGCGCCACATCCCCGTCCCGTCGGCGTTTTGACCGCAGAAGGAACATTACCATCAGCAGAACGAACAACACCGCGCCCACCAGACTCTGCATAAAGAAGGTTGCAAAGCGCCATTCCGTCGCACCGGAGGTGGCGTTCACCACCGTTGTGGCATACGGCAGACGCTGCAGCGCCGGGTTGGTGACAAACATCTTGCCCCGGTCTGCATAGGTGAACAGGTCACCCAGCCGCCCGATTGCGATGCCGAGCGCCGCGCCGGGCGCTGCGCAGTCCAGCAGGGCGGGCAAATTATCCTCCAGCTTGCACAGCCGCGCAATGCCCAGCGCAAGCGGAACGCCAAGGAACGCGCCGATCAGGCTGTACCCGCCGCCTTCCAGCGTCTGCAGCGCAGCACGCAGGCTTTCATAGCTCTCATACCGGCAATACCAGTGGATAATCCGCGCGAAAAAGAGGGACAGCACCACCGCCAGTGGCAGTGCCAGCAGCAGCGCGGCAATGCGCCGCTTCCGGAGGATACACAGCGCCAACGTCATCAGCGCCGCTGCCAGCGCGCCCAGCACCAGCAGGATGGGGCGCCAGTAGATCCAACCGTTCTCCGTGAAAAACGCTACCTGATCCATTACGATGCTCCCTCCTCCGACGGGATCGCCGTTGCAAAATAGATAATGTCGCTGATTGCCCGCTCGCTGCCAAACTGCACGGCGTTAATCAGCTTCCCGTTTGTTATGAGCGCGGCCGTTTGTCCGCCGTCGAGCACATAGGCATTTTTCACACCCATCGCCTCCAGCGCATTGCACAGCGTATGTGCCGTGGCTGCATTGGTAAAGGGTGCCTCAGTGTTGACCGTCACCAGCAGGTAATGCAGATCGTCAATCTGACAGATCACGCTGCGGGCATAATAGTCATCAATCTCGCCGATGAGATAGTAATCCAGATTCCTGCGCTGGCCATCATGCAGCAGCACGGGGCCGAAGGCAAGAGAAAACAGAATGTCGTTTTCCTCGATGTACGCTTTCACGTCCGCTTCCTGCGTAAGCTCCCCGGCCATGACGAAGTTCAGGTTGCCCTGCCCATCCACCATGCAGGTATCCAGGTGTTGCCCCAGGCAGCGATAGAGCTGCCGCTGATACACGATAATGCCCAAATTGCGGAACTTATGGAAGTCTCCGCTCAGCGCGGTGACCGCGTTTACCGCCCGCGCCATCTCCGAGGGCTTGTACTGTCTGGCCGCGGAGAAGGTGTTGTCCGCAAAATATCTGCGGAACTGGGAGGGGTGGGCAATTTTGACCTCCGAAAAGGTATACATGGCGTTATCAATGCCCTGTTTCCATGTCACAGACAAAATGGTGTCATCCAGATACCAGTGCACCTGTGAACCGGGCGCCACCTTGGTCTCCGGGCTCCAGATCATCTCCTGTCCATCCAACAGCTTGGCAGCATCGGAAATTACGCTTTCCGTGTCGGCAGGATTGGCGGATGCCCCGAAGCGCGCCAGATCCGGTACCGGCGCAACCACCAGACTCTCATCCAGCCAATAGACCTTCTCGATGGGCAGCACCCCGTCCATCGCCGTGGCGATCATGTTGTTGATGCGCATGCTGTACGCCTGCACAAGCGCATTTCCCACGCCGCCGGTCATCGCCCGGAGCAGCTCCTCACTCGGCAGGATGCGCCACTGCCCCAGCGCCTTATCGTAACGCAGGCGCACCGTCACATTCTGCTGGCGGCAATAGGACGCGGAATCGGTCAGCAGCATTGTCGCTGCGTCCGTCAGCGCCTGATAGGCCACCTCATCCCGGAATGCGCCGTTTTCGTCATAAATTTCGCTGGCAAGACGTGCCTCCTCCGTGCGCAGACGCAAAATTTCCTGCACCTGCGTCTGCAGCGGCACCGCCATATCCTCCGGCGCCATGCCGGAAACCTGTACGGTTTTCTGCACTTCAGCACCAACCAAGGTGTAACCCTCTTCAATCCGGAAATCCCAGGACTGTCTCTGCGCTTCCCAGAACATGGTGTTGATTTCCGTATCCGGCGACTCCGCCAAGCCCAGGCTGCCGCCGTCCATCAGCGACTCCGCCCCAGCCCAATCCCCTGTCTGCAAACAGCCGAGGAAGTGCGACAGCGTCTCTGTCGGGCCGCCCTCGCCATCCGGAATCACCGCCTGGTGATTCCCGGCATAGACGCAAAGGCTCACCGCCAGCCCTGCCAGCGCCAATGCCACAAGGCCAAAAAACACAGACAGCAGTTTTCTCATTGGTTCACACTCCTTTGCGTTCTCTTCTCCGCCCGCAATCCGAAGCACTCCGCTCCGAATTCGGATAAGGCATACGCAGTATACACATTTTCCCGGAGAATGGAATCGTTTTTCCTCAATGATGAAAAGAATTTGTCGGTTTCTGTGACGAAAAAAGCAGAACCGGTGCGTGGTTATTTTGCGCCGCTTCCGGTTCTGCTTGATTGTCCCTGTGCCGCCGGAAATTACCTCTTTCCCGGCACGCCGGAACTATTTCTGTCCGCGGAAAACCCAGCGCAGCTGGATCTGATAGCTCAGCAGGAACAGGATCAGGTCCACCAGCAGCTTCAGCGGTGTCTCGGCAGCGGGCGTTGCGCTGAACAGAACGCTGAGCAGACTCAGCAGCCCGTAAGAGGCCGCGGCCTGCGCCACCGCAAGAATGTAATACCGCAGCAGCGAACCGCGGACAGATCCGCGATCATGGAAAACCATATTGCGGTTGAGCGTGTAATTGACCAAAGAGGACACCACGCGCGCCGTCACCGTGGCGATCAGACGCCGCGCACCGGGCTCCACGCTGCCGTCAAGCAACAGGTTCAGCAGCGTAAACAGTCCCATATCCACAAGGAATGAGATCGCCGCGCTGGAAACATACTTCAGCACGATCCGCAAAATGCGCAGACTGTCATGCAGCGGACGGTAATGGCTTGTCTGATTCCCGTCGATATAAACGGTTTCGATGGTCACTTCGCCAAAACCGATATGTGCGCGGTGTGCGGCAAGGAGCATCTCCGTTTCGTATTCGTAGCGTTCACCGGGAATCTGGCTGATCTGCGGAAGCAGAGCAGCCGATATGGCGCGCAGGCCGGTCTGCGTGTCGCTGACCTTCACGCCGCAGAAGATGCGCAGCGCAGCTCTTGTGGTTCTGTTGCCCGTCCGGCTCTTGGGCGGCACATTCTCGCCGTCAAAATCCCGAACGCCGAGCCACAGCTTTTCCGGCTGCTCGAGCATGGCCAGCGCGCAGCGGCGCACATCCGCAGGGCGGTGCTGATTATCCCCGTCCACGGTGACAACACCTTTCAGCTCCGGCCGGTTCTCCAGGCACCAGGCGAAAGCGGTTTTCATCGCGCGGCCCTTTCCCCTGTTTTCCGGGTGGGTCAGCAGCGTCACCTCCGGAATCTCCGCTGCCTCCCGAAACGGCTGCATATGCTCCGGGCTGCTGCCGTCGTTAATCAGCACGATGTCCGAAAAACCCTCCTCCAGCAGACCGCGGATCACCAGCATCAGCTTTTCGTCCGGGTTCAGGGAAGGCAGAACAATTGTCACATGTTCCAGATCCATTGTTTTCTCTCTTTCTGCAAATCGGCTCAGAGCGTCTCCAGTCCGGTGATGCCAAAGCCCTTGCCGCTGTCCGTGAAGAAGATGCGGTATGCCCCATCCATGGTTTTCTCATGCCGTCCGGTGGAGCCGGAGGCCTTGCAGGCCACATCCACGCTGTAGCAGTTGTCCGCCCAAACCAGCACATCGCCGGCCGTGGCTTCACAGCTGTAATCAATGTAAAAACAGTCCGTCCAGGTGACACCGTCATACGAGCCGCTGATGATCTTGTACGCCGGGCTGTCTTTGACGGTTTTGCTCGCGGCGGCACTCATGTTGTTGTATGTATTCTGGTTGCCCCACATGTAATAGTACACCAGGCTTTTCACCAGAGCTTCGGCTTTCTTCTGATAGGTCTCTGCCTCTGCCTCCGGCAGCGCAAGCGCCCAGGTATCCTCCTCAATGGACACAGCACGGAAGCCCGCCGGCGCCTCCACACGAAACGCCGCTTCCGCAAACAGTCCGGTCACAAGGCAGGTCTTCCCGCGCACGGCTTCGGTCAGCTCTTCCGGGAAATCCATCTCGCGAAGCGCAAAATCACGCTCCGTGATGTTCTCCTCCCCAAGCTCCACACCGCCACAATAGACGGTGCAGCCCTCCGGCACGCGGATGCTTCCGCTCTTGTCACCCTGCAGCAGCAGCTCAGCATGCCCGACCTGCCAGCTGTTGTTCTGTCTGACCATGGTCACGTCGGCAAAGGGCGCCTCATCCCGATAAATCAGATAATGCGGATTTTCCAAAGACCAATCCTCTGCCTTGTAGCAGGTCGGCTCGCCGGACAGCAGCGCAATCAGCGAATCCTTCACCGTATCCCAACTCTCAAAGCGGGAAGTCTCGGGATAATACACCGCCCACTGCTCTGCATCCGCCTCCCGCGCAAAGCGCAGGAAACTGTCCTCCAGATCGCGGCGCTCCTGCAGCGCCTGCTCTTTGGCAAGCTCCTCCTGCCGCTCCTGCTCGGCGGCGAGTGCATTCGCCTCGTCCACGCGCGCCTGTCCGCGTGTCAGCGCGACCCAGAGCACAACAAGCGTCGCCACCAGCACAAGCGCGAGCACGCACAGATAGATGCAAAAGCCTCTGCGCCAGCGTTTTTTCTTCATATCCATTGTTGCAGCGCGATCCGACATCACGACGCGCCTCCTTCCCCTTCCGGCAGAACCAGAATGGCCGTGGCCATCTGGCGCGAACCGACGATGTTGGAGCCTCTGGTGATCTGCTCGCCCTCATAGAACATGGTGGAGGAAGATCCGCCGTCCAGATTCGCGGCGTTCACCGCGCCGTAATCGTGCATCAGCTCGGCAAGATCGTCATAGGTTGCGCCGAAGGAGCTGGGATGCCGCCCCTCGATCACCGCCAAAAGAACGGTTCCGTCCGGACGCTGCCCGATGCAGGTGCGGGGGTTCATGCCGCCGCCCAGATTGGGCTGCACCACGCCGTCCTTGATCAGCACCGGGCCGGGCGCAAAGCTCACCGCGGAGACAATGCCCAGGTCCAGCGCCTCCTGCCCGGTCATGTTGCCGACGTGGAGCTTGTGCTCGGCATCAAAGCCGATCACGTCGTTATAAAACAGGCCCGGCTGGCCCCAGGCCAGCTTGCCGTCCTTAATCACCAGACCGTCCGGAATTGCGCCGGTTCCGTTGCCGTTGAGATCTTCAAAACCGCCGGCATTCGTGCCGCCGACCGCGTTATATTTCTCGATAAACTCGGTCAAATACATGCCGTAGCCCGAGCCGTAATGATCCAGCGTGCCCACGATCACACGGGAGGGATCCTTCACGATCATGAGCTTGCCCTTATAGGTTGCGCCCTTGATGTCCAGAACCTCAAGCTCCGGCTGCGTCTCGGGCGGCTTTTCCGTTTCCTGCTGCTGCACGGGCGGCTCCACGCCGGGCGCATAGCCCAGCTCCGTCAGCGCGGGATCGACCGGAGGGGCTTCAATCTCCGTCTGTCCGACGCCGGACAAAATTTCCTCGATCTCCGTCTTTGACATGCAAAGAGACGGCAAAAACTTCATCGCGCTGGTCTCGTTGGCCGAGAGCACAAAGATGCGTTTTGCATTCTCCGAGGGGCCGTGCGTCAGCACAAGCATCACGCAGTAGAGCCCGATCACCAAAAACAGCACCACGCTGCACAGCACAGCAAGAAAGCGTCCCACACCGGTTTTGAAGCGGCCGGTGGGAGGAGCCTGATGACGTCCTTTCATTTCCGAGTCCCTCTCTTTTTCTTACTTAATAGCAGCACAAGCACAATCACGAGCACAAGCCCGAGCGCCAGACAGATCGGCAGTCTGCTCCGCTCCAAGAGCTGTTTTTCCGTTTCCTGTTCTTCTCTGGATTCCTGCTCCAGACGTTCCTGCTCCGCTTTCGCGGCAGCCTCCTGCTCCAGACGTTCCTGCTCTGCCTTTGCGGCAGCCTCCTGCTCCAGACGCTCTTGCTCCGCCTTTGCGGCAGCCTCCTGCTCCAGACGCTCTTGCTCCGCTCTTTCCGCTTCCTCCTGCGCAAGGCGCTCCTCCTCGGCGATGCGCTCCTGCTCTGCATAGGAAACGATATGTTCAAACAAATCGTTCTTTTCCTCGTCCTCGCCCACCGTGCTGCGCCAGAGGCCCCAGAGGCACGGACTGTACTTCTGAATCTCCGAGGCTAAGTCCTGCCCGTACATCCAGTTGTAAAAACCTTTCCAGATGAGCTGGGAATTGTGCCAGCGGAAACCGTCCTGCGACACACGAAATGCCGTGCGCCCGCCAAACTCCTCCAGCGGCGTATCCAGATCCAGCACCGTGGGATCATCGCCGTAGAGGTGGACATAGACCTTGGGAACCTCCCAAACGCCCCAGCGCTCCGCACTCTCCGGGAAAGCTTCGCTGTCGTTGGCAAGTTCCACGGCCTCCAGCGCCGTTTCGGCGTTGGCCATATGCGCGCCGTGGCCGTATTCTCCCTCCAGATCGTGCACCGCGATCACCTGCGGGTGGAAACGGCGCAGCAGCTCCGTTTGCCGCTCGAGAACCATCTCCCGGGTGCAGCCCTCCGCCGCCAGATAGCTAAAACACTCCTCTGCGGTTTCGGAATAGAGATCGCGGAAGCCATCAATCAGCGGATAATTGCGCATGCCGCACTCCCACAAGCCGTTGAGAATCTCATGCGGGCGGACGCGCTCGTTCCAATGATTTACAAAAAGCGCCAACTGCACGCTGTAGCCCTTGGCCACGCTGCTGGCCACCATGCCGGCAAAATAGAGCTGATCGTCATCGCTGTGGGTGGTCAGCATCAGGAGATCCGCCTTTTCCAGCGGCGGCTCCCATCTTTGCACCCAGTCCGGCAGATCGCCGGCGGAGAAGAAATAAATATCGCACAGCAGCGCCCGCTCCGGGAAAGACAAAACCAGTTCGGTTTCGGAAAATCCGTCCACCAACTCATGGATGAACCCATCCCCACCGCAATTACGGGTCTCTCCCGCGACGGTGAGCGTCCATCCCGCGATCGGTCGGTCAAACTTCAGGTAAACGGCGCTGACCGGCTCCGACGCCTTCACGTGCAGTTCGCTGCCCGCGGGGATCGTTGTCCAGGTCTGTTCATCGTCATCGAAGGCGTGCCCGCTCAGATAACCGCCGTTGAGCAGAAGGCTGCACTTGCCGTTGAGCAGCTCGGCCGGACCATCCGCAAGCGCAAAAGTGCAGCACAAAATGGCGCACAGCAGCACAAGGGAAAACGTTAACAAGCATTTTTTCACGGCACAACACCTCCACCCAACATCGATTTGCACACAAATTCAATGTAGTATATCACATTCCCTTTGATTTGTGAATACAAGTCCGAAAAAAGTCCCAAAAAATCTTTTTGGTTTTTTATGGCAAAAACCTCGCTTTTCCCGCACATCCCAAGCAGGAAAAGCTTGCCGGAACATTTTTCCGCCGGCGGCGTAACGCAGCTTTGCTAAAAGCCACTATATCCGGAGGTTTTTCACAGCGTTCGACCCAATTCTTATCAGTTCTCCCCCACACGCTCCCCCGCTGCTGTGCAAACGGATGCTTTGCAATGTATTCCCCAAACAAAGGTAAGCGGGCGCACGGAAACGTGCGCCCGCTCTTTGTTTTCGTCCTGTTGCGGAATTAAGACTTATTCGTCAAATCCAAAATTGCCGCAAAGCTTGCTTTTTCAAAAATAGCCCTTGATGTCAAAGGTTCCCAGATCGCGGGCCACGGCACCGGTCACATGGTGGATCAGGCCGCCGTGATTCACGCCGTAGGAGAAGCCGGCATCGTGGAGCAGCCGCGGGTTGAGCACCACGACGGTCTGGATGCCGTTGCAGTTTTCCTCAACCCACTGGAGGAGATAGGCGTCCTCACGCAGCTTGATATAGTAGCAGGGGCTCGACCATGTGGCGCCGCCGGAGTTGTTGTCCTGGAAGATCGTCCAGCTGTAGCTCTCGGGCGAGGAGTAAACATGGATGGAGCTCATGTGCGAGCCGTAGCACCAGGCGTAGGCCTTGCCGACCAGGTCGGTGGTGAAGTGGTGACGGCGCGCGAAGGGCGGCACGATGTCGCCGTACTCCAGCGTGCCGAAGTTGACCTTGGAACCGGCCTCCCACTCGCTGTGCCAGTTGCCGATCTGCGCGCGGATGGTGGTGGTCAGGCCGTTGGAGAAATCGCAGGCATGCGTCAGGTTGGCAAAGTCGGGGTCGCCCGTGCACATGTGCGCGAAGAAATAAATGTCGGGCGCGGGCTCGAAGCAGCGGTATTCCTCCTCCTGCCATTCCCCGCCGCTTACGCGCCAGCGGAGCTTTTCGCTGGTGAGCACGTCGTATTCATAGACGATGCTCTGATCGCCGTTCCAGGGCGCGGCGGCATAGGTCTCGCAGTCGAGCTTGATTTTGAACTGCTTGCCCGCGAGGAATTCGGAGAAGGGCAGATTGTTGCGGCTGGCCATGATGCCGCTGTCGCTTTCATAGATGCTCTGCGCCTTGCGGGCACACGCCAGCGCCTCATCATGCGGCATGGGCACATCGTAATCCAGCGGCCGATAGGCATAACGCCCACCATGACGGCCGACCAGTCTGGCCATCGGCGGCTCCTTGTCGCCCTCGGAGAAGATGTTTTCCATATGCGCGATGTCGCCGGTGATCTCCAGCGTCGCGTTGTGGAAAGCATAAGTGAAGCTGTTGTCCTTTTCAAAGCCGAACTCCATGCCGATGGCATTGAGCTTGGCAAAATCCACGACCTCAATCCAGAACTTGCCGGAGAACTCCACCTCACTGCGGGTGTAGATGAAATAGCGGTCGTTGATCTTCAGGAAGTCCGAGGGATTGGTCACGGTGATGCCGCCCATTTTGGGGCCCAGTTCCACCAGCGTGGAGCAGATGACGCTGGGGAAGAAGGTCAAAAGCTCATAACCCGTGGAGAAGTTCCAATGCAGGCCGCGGCCCTCGAGACGGTTGGTAGTGGTGTGCAGTTTCTCCGGCTTCTCATTTCCGAAGTCGGCCCAGCCGAAGTGATAGTGGCGCTGAATCTCGCGCGGCACATCGCGGTAATGATCGGGCTCTCGCTGTCCCATAAGGTCGCCGCCCACGGGAACGGTAACGCCAAACCAGGTCTCGAACATGGTGATGGCTTTCGTCTCCCAGTCCAGAATGCCGTGCCAGCCACGGGTCGTTCCGGGCACGAGATGGCTGAACAGCGTCACCTGCCCCAGCGTGGCCGCGGCATAGGGCGCTTCATAGCGCACGCCGTTTTCGGTGAAGCTGAGGTTTCCCGCGTCCAGGAACTCATAATCCAGCTGCGCAGGGGCAAACTCTCCCTCCAGCTTCGCGCTGAAAGACTTGCCGGCAAGGCATTTGCAGCAGGCATCAGCAGGCTTACGCTGCGCATCCAGCTTCTCAAACACTTCCTGATCGGTCATGGGGTCAAATCTTGTAAAGAACATCTTTGCGCTACCTCCGTTATTTTTTATTTATAAATTGCTTTTTCACATTCCAAGGGGCTCGTCGATCAGAACGATCTCCGTCTCCATGTCCATCATGGGCGCCCACAGCACCACCAGGGCGTTGCAGATGCGCTCCGGGCTGCGGCAGTCATGGCATTTGCCGTCCTGCTTGCACGGGGTCTTCGCCGGAAAACGCCTGCAATTCTCCGTTGCGGCGGTGTTCCGCGCCCGGTACAGCGCGCTGTCAAAATCCGGACAGATCTTTTTCACGCTGCTGACCACATAGACCTTTTCATGCCCATAAAGCTGCGATGCCAGCCGGTTTCCCCGTCCGTCAATGTTCAGAATCTCGCCGTCCTCACTGATGGCATTTGCGCCCGTGATGTACACATCGGCCGAGGCTGCCGCGGCATAGATCTCCTCCCCCGCGCCCTGCTTCCAGTGCCAGAAAGCCTTGCCGTCCTCCAGCATATCCCAAAGGCCGATCTGATCTACGGTCTTGCAGCCGCCGATGCCCACCGTCTTGCCGCCGACGGCTTCGGCGAGATACGCCGCAGCCTCCGCTCCAGTGGAAAAGCGGCGCACCTGAAACCGCCGATGCTGCAAATTCGCAATGGTTTTCTCCACGTCCATAACGTTTCCTCCTTCAGGCTGTTCCGGCCAAGCCTTTCGCCTTACAGTTTTTTCCTCGTTACCGCCATTATACCCGCTGCGCCACGGCAGGTCAACAAAAAACAGCGTGCGCCGCAGCGCAGAAATCCGCCGTAAAACGCAAAAACAAGCGGCCAATCCCCGCGGGGTGACCACTTGTTTCTTATCGCCTTATTTGAAAACTTTTTCGGCCAGCGCAGTAAGCCGCTCGCCCAAAGTCTCCGCCAGTTTGTTGATGCGCAGCAGACGGAAAACCTGTCCCCGCAGCCAGTCCACGGCGGCGCAGACCACAAAAATTCCCAGCGCCGCGCCCAGCACGCCCAAAACCATCACAAGCGGATTGGCGCTGCCAAGGGGCGCAAAAAGTCCGCCAAGCACAAAGTTCCACACGCTGGGATGCACATGGATCAGATACACACCAAGGGTCACGGGTCCAAGAAGCTTCAACAGCTTTTTCACGGCGGGCGCCACGCTTACGCGGGAGAAAAACAGCAGCAGCGCAACAGAACCCACCAAAGTGAACACAGACGTAAAGCTCACGAAGCGGTCCGTCTTCCCCGCTGCAAAAAATTTCCACGCGCAGATGCAGAGCATGCTCAGGGCATAGATGAGCAGCAGCCAGCCCCGACGGAGATTTTTCAGCGGCGCATAGCGTTTGATGTAGCCGCCCACCATCGCCAGAATCCCCAGCCACGCCATGTGATAACCGCTCTGCAGGCGGAAAACGTCCTCTCCGTAAACCGAGGGCAGCAGGGAGAACAGGCATACAAGCGCCAGCACCAGAAGCGATGCCTGTCTGCGGCTGATATGGTCATAGAGGACGCCCATGAAGGGCAGGAAAAACACGATTCCGAAATAGGCGGTCATATACCACCAGCGCCCCGAGAGAACCGGAAACGCGGTTTTCAGCGGTTCAAAGGCGCTGATCCCGAAAACGCGAAACAGCGCGGAAATGCCCACGGAATAGGCAAACATCTGCAGCCATAAGGCGATGGGCCGCGATGCGCGAAAGCGCGAATCCACGGAAACGTAGCCCGTGACAAGGGCAAAGCAGTTCACATCCACGATCACGAAAATGCGCATGACCCACGCAATATACCGGTTTGCCCCCGCCGTTTCCGCCGAGGCCAGCACGCCGCCCTGCGTGAATATATGCGCCACTACGATCATCAGCATGGACAGCACCCGCAGGGCATCCACGCCGTAGTTGCGCGGGGCTTTCAAGGTTTCATTTTTCACGGCGTTCACCTCCGCAATCGGGTTTGCATTTCATGCTTTGGGGTCAGTCTACCACATTTCCGCCGCAGCCGCAAGCCATGATCCCGCAGCCTTAAGCCATTCGCTCCCGCAGCGGGTGTTTTGACCTTGCCTGCGCCGTCTTTCCGCGCCGCAAAAATTCTTCTGACTGACTGCTGCCGGCGCAGGCAGCGCTGCGTACCTGCCGCGCGCGAAGCGCCGCGCCGCGCCGGACATCAAGGCCGATTGCGGATTTGCCGTTTTTCCAAACTTCGGTGCAGTTTTTGCCAGGCGGAGATTGATTTGCCCGCATAGATCTGTTACTATTATTACAAAGATATTGACGCCCGCGGAAAAACCGGGCGACCTGCAAAACGGGCAAAACAACAGGAGGTATCCTCATGCTTTACCATGTGAACGCTTCCGCTGTCCCGGGTGGGGACGGCAGCAGCTTAAAGCCTTTTCGGACGATTCAGCAGGCAGCGGAGCTGGCGCTGCCCGGGGACGAGGTGCTCGTCGCGCCGGGCATCTACCGGGAATGGGTCGATCCGAAACACAGCGGCACAGCCGGCAGCCGGATTGTTTACCGCTCTGCCGAGCCGCTCGCAGCGGTCATCAGCGGCGCGGAGGCGCTGCGCGACTGGGAGAATGCCGGCAACGGCGTCTGGTTTGCCCGCGTACCCAACAGCCTTTTCCCCGACCGCAATCCCTTCACAACGAAGGTGCGCGGAGACTGGTTCATGGCCGCTTACACCGCCCATCTGGGTGATGTGTATCTGAACGGGAAATCCATGTACGAAGTGCGCACAAAGGATGAGGTGTACGCGCCGAAGCGCTCCGACGCCTCCTGGGATCCGGACTTTTCGCTTTACGTCTGGTATGCCGAGCAGTCCCCCGATGGGAACGAGACCTGCATCTGGGCCAACTTCCGGGACAGAGATCCCCGGCAGGAGAATGTGGAAATCAGCGTGCGCAAGCACGGCTTTTATCCCTCCGCCGAGGGTGTGAGCTACATCACGCTCTCCGGCTTCACCGTCTGTCAGGCCGCAACACAGTGGGCGCCGCCCACGGCCTATCAGGAGGGCATGGTCGGGCCGCACTGGTCGAAGGGCTGGATTATTGAGGACTGCGAGATTTTCGAGAGCAAATGCAGCGGCATCTCGCTGGGCAAATATCTGCAGCCGGAAAACGACAACAAGTGGCTTCTGCGCAAGTACAAGGACGGCACGCAGACGGAGCGGGACTGCATCCTGCAGGCCTGGCGGGAGGGCTGGCGCAAAGAAAATGTCGGCTCCCACATTGTGCGCCGCTGCAACATCCACGACTGCGGACAGACCGGCATCGTGGGGCATCTCGGCGGAGCTTTTTCCGTCATTGAGGACAACCATATCCACCACATCAACAACAAACAGAATCTGGCGGGCGCGGAAATCGGCGGCATCAAGATGCACGCTGCCATCGACGTGATTTACCGCCACAATCACATCCACCATTGCACCCGCGGCCTTTGGCTGGACTGGCAGGCGCAGGGCACGCGCGTGACCGGAAACCTTTTCCATGACAACGCGCTCCCCTTCCCGCATCTGATGAATCCCGCCGCGCTGGACGGCTACGGAGAGGATCTTTTCGTGGAGATCTCCCACGGACCGACGCTGATTGACAACAACCTGTTGCTGTCCACGCGCTCGCTGCGTCTGGCAACGCAGGGCTGCGCTTTTGTCCACAACCTGATCGCGGGCTCCATCACCTCCGTGGGCCGGGGCGTGGAAAACGGCTCGAAGAGCCTGCCCTCCCATCGCTTTACGCCCTATCACGTGCCCCACAGCACGGATGTGGCCGGCTTTATGACTGTTCTTAATGGCGATATGCACTTTGTGAACAACATTTTCGTCCAGCCGCGCGTTCCGGACTATCTTTACGAGGTGATGGAACAGCGCCGGGACGATCCCTGGGATGAGTGCAACGTCGTTGCCGGACTCCACGTTTTCGATTTCTGCCCCACGCAGGAAGAATGGAAGGCGGAGTTTGAGGGTTACTGCGGCATGGGCTCGCCGCGCTCGGATCGCTACTATATGCCTCTGCCCGTGCACGCGGAGGGCAATGTCTATTTCGGCGGCGCGAAGCCCTGGTGCAAAGAGGCTTCCGCGCAGCTCGTGGACGGAGAGGTCACGCTCAATCTCACGCAGCGGGAAGACGGCTGGCATCTGGAAACCGGGCTGGGCAAACAGCTTGTGCGCGGCCACGCCGTGCCCGTGAGCACGGCCACGCTGGGCGAGGCCTTCGAGCCGGAGCAGCGCTATGAGATGCCAGACGGCGCGCCCATCTTCTTTGAGACGGACTGCCCGGGCGAGGCGAGAGGCGCCTCCCCGCTTCCCGGCCCGGTTGAAAACTGGGACGAGGACGGCGCGCTGGTCTTTGCATTCTGAAATCATACAGGCAGGGGTTTTGCCGCCATGTTTCCTCCTCGGGAACAAAGCTGCAGGCCGCGCCGCTTTAGGGAAAGGAGGCACCGCGCGATGAAATCCTATGTCTTTGGCGTGGACCTCGGCGGTACCACAATCAAATTCGGTCTGTTCCGGGCAGACGGAACGCTTCTGGACAAGTGGAGCCTCCCCACGCGGACGGAAAACCGCGGGGAGCATCTGCTACCCGACATTTCCTGCGCGCTGCTCGGCAAGCTTGAGGAAAATAACATCCCCGTTTCGGAGGTTTTGGGCGTCGGCGTCGGCGTGCCCGGCGCTGTGCTGCGCGGGAGCTATGTGGGGCCCTGCGTCAACCTTGCCCAGTGGGGCGGTTTTGACGCGGCGCAGGCGCTGGAAGCGCTTTGCGGCTTCCCGGTGAAACTTCTCAACGACGCCAACGCGGCCGCTCTTGGGGAAATGGCCGCCGGCGGCGGACACGGGAAGCAAAACGTCGTTTTCGTCACGCTCGGCACGGGCGTCGGCGGCGGCGTCATTCTCAGCGGCAAGCTGCTCTCCGGCACGCACGGCTGCGGCGGCGAGATCGGGCATCTCAAGGTCAAGGACGGCGAAACGCTTCGCTGCGGCTGCGGAAAATACGGCTGCCTCGAGCAGTACGCCTCCGCCAGCGGCCTTGTGCGTCAGGCAAAAGAATTTTTGCGCAGCAGCAGCGAGGCAAGCGCGCTGCGCGATTATGAAGCGCTCAGCTGCGAGGATATTTTTGACTGCGCCAAGGCCGGAGACGCTGCGGCGCTGCGTCTCGTGGACGAAATGTGCTACGCGCTCGGCAAGGCCCTCGCCGCTGTATCCTGCGTTTGCGACCCCGAGATCATCGTAATCGGCGGCGGTGTCGCCGCGGCCGGGGACATTCTCCTGCGCGGCGTGGAAAAGCATTTCCTCTCCTGCGCCTTCCCTCCGGCGGAGAGCACGCTTTTTGCGCTGGCGGAACTGGGCAACGACGCCGGCATTTACGGCGCAGCGCAGCTCATCCTCGGGGAGGCGCAGGCATAAGCACGCGCACCGCCGGAAAGGCTTTCCCGTCTTTCCCGGCACCTCCGGAAGATTTATACGCAGATTTCACGGCGAAAAAGAGCAATTCCCAGCGCCTCACGCATCGGCCGGAAACAGATACGATACAAACATGTATGTTATAATGGAAGCAGACAGCATACAGAAAAGGGAGAAAACGATGAAAAGAACAATCGCGATCAGCCTGGCGCTTGTCCTGATTCTGCTGGCATCGGCCTGCGGCATTGGGGAGAGCAATCCTGACTATGCCGGCACCTACACGTTGGTCTATGAGTCGGGCGATGACTACAGCTTCTTCGGCGATGACGATGTGCGTCTGGAGCTCCATGACGACGGCAAGGGGCTGGATATTTCCGACCGGGAGGAATGGGACCTCCAATGGAGCGTGCGCGGCAACACCGTCACCATCCACGAGGGCATCCTCTTCGGCACCTACACGGGCAAGATGTATGACGGCTTCATGGTATTCGCCGATTGGGAAGACAGCTATCGCGTCTACGCGCTCGACGGCGTAAACGTTCCGGACAGCTTCACGGACGGCAATTCGCCCGACAGCGCGGACAAACCCGCGGCAGAGCCAAAGCCTACCGCCGGAATCCTGCCTGCAGAAAACGTCGACCTTTCGTGGTGGACGCGCGACTGGTACGGCTGGTGGCAGATTTCCAACGCCACCGGCGATTACACCGAATGGTACGACTCTGCTGACTGCGGCGCTTCCTTTGAAGTGGCGGAGGACGGAAGCTGCACCCTGTACATCTGGGACAAGGACTGGTATGACCGCTATGACGGCGTCGCCGCCATCGAGGTCGGCTTCTCCAAGGACGGCAGCAGCGCATACTCCACCGGCGGCTGGTTCATCTTCCGCGAGCTGGGATATGCCGACATCGTGATCACGCGCGACGCGGAAAACGGCGGCTCCACGTTGGTTTTCAGCGGCCATTATGTGGATACAGCCGGCAGCTTTGATTTCCAGTTCATGCTCCGCCCCTGGGGCGAGCGCTGGGATGATGTGGACGCGGCCGACCGGCCCAGCTACTATCACAACTGGTATCTGCCGCTTCTCGAGGCCGGTGCAAAATTCTGCCCGGACGAGATTGGCCTGCTCATCCCCGTCACGGGCGAAACGGAAGATACCGAGCCGGAGCTCACCGGCCTTGACTGGTGGGCCCGCGACTGGTACGGCTGGTGGCAGCTTTCGGAGGGCACGGGTGACTACGCCAACGGATACTGGAACGATTTTGCCGACTGCGGCGCCTCCTTTGAACTGGCCGAGGACGGAAGCTGCATCCTGTCCATCTGGGATGAGGACTGGGGCATGGATATCGACGGCGTTGGGATCATGGCCATGAATTTCACCGAAAATTATGACAGCGCATATTCCGTCTCCGGCCGGTTCATGTTCAAGGAACTCGGGTATTCTGACATTGAAATCACCCGCGGCAGCGCCGGCGACGGTTCCACGCTGATTTTCGGCGGCCATTACGAGGACGAAAGCGGCAGTTTTGACTATTACTTCATGCTCCGCCCCTGGGGCATGCGTTGGGATAACGTCTCCTACACCCTCCCCAAGTCTTACTACGACTGGTATCTGCCGCTTCTGGAGGCCGGTGCTGCACACTGCCCCGACACGATCGGCAACTGATCTCTGCCGGCACCGCATCTCCCGGCTGCGCCGGTGCATACAGACAAAAAGCGCTCCCTCCATGTGCAAAACCGGTTTTCCGGTCTCGCGGAGGGAGCATTTTTATGCCGCGAACACAAAAGCAAGCCGTTTCGGCAAAAAGAGGATTCGGTATGCCGAAGCATACCGAATCCTCTTTTTATGATTTCCGTATTACGTTTTTTCTTATTTTTCTTAGAGCGAGTGGTCGTGACGGCGGATCAGGTCGTTCTGGCAGTCGGTGCTCAGCTCGACGAAGTAGGCGGAATAGCCCGCGATACGCACGATCAGATCCTTATACTCCTCCGGCTCCTTCTGCGCCGCGCGCAGCACATCCGCGGAGACGACGTTATACTGGCACTCCATGCCGCCTTCCTCGAAATAGGTCATCGTCATGTCGCGCAGCTTTTCAATGCCCTCCGCGCCGGCGATGGCGTTGGGATGGATCTTCAGGTTGACGGCAAGACCGTCAATAAAGCGCTTGTGATCCCAGGAAACGCTGGAGGTGAACACGCCGGTGGGGCCATTGAGGTCACGGCCCTGCGCCGGGGAGCTGGCATCCGCGATGGGATCGCCCGTGAAACGGCCGTCCGGCGTTGCCCAGGTCGTGTAGCCCTGCGTGACATGGTCGGAAGCGCCGTACAGACCGCACTTGTAAACCTTGGAACGCATGGAATAGCACTCCTGGCAGGCGTTGTAATACACATCCAGAATCCACTGCATCTCCATATCGGCATAGGGGTTGCCGTTGCCGTAGTGCGGAACCTCGGCGAGGATGCGCTGGCGCAGGGGCTCGTAGCCCTGCCAGTTCGCCATAACGGCGTCATACAGCTCGCGCGTCGTGCAGAGCTTCTTGTCAAAGCACATGTACTTGATGGTCGTCATGCAGTCCGCAATCGTGGCAAGACCCGTGGCCGTGCCGCCGTAGGAGTTGTAGCGGCAGCCGCCCCAGGTGGCGTCCATGCCCTGCTCCATGCAGCCCGCCATGCTCAGGGACAGGATGTTCTCCGTGCCGTGATACATGTGGAGATACTCGGTGTAGTTATCCACGCTGACCTGCAGCTTGATGAAGTAATACACCATCTTCCGCATCGCCTCGCGGACTTCCTCGATGCTCTGCATATCGTACAGGAAGCCGGTGTGCAGCGAGCACTGTTCGTTGTTAAAGGGGTTCTTGCCGTCGTTGATGGCCATCATGAACACGGAGCCGTAGTTCAGGCTGGAATACGGCGGCGTGCAGCCGTTTGCAGCGGAATAGTCCGTGCCCGGTCCGACAATTTCCTGACAGCCCATGATCGCATAGTCACGCGCGTCCTCCAGAGAGAAGCCGACCTCCTGCATCAGCGCAGGCACGATCACCTCGTCGTTCTGGAACAGCGGCAGACCGCCGACGATCTTGGTGGTCTCGATGGCGAGCTCCCAGATCTCTTTGGGCGTGTTCTTGTTGATGCGCAGGGAGATGGTGGGGTCATGCAGCTTCAGCCGCGCGATGGATTCCAGCACCATGAAGCTCAGCTCATTGGTCGAGTCGTTGCCCTGCTTGTCAACGCCGCCGATGGTGGTGTGCTCATAGGTGTTCGCGCCGATCATGTGCACCATGTACTGCGAAGCGCCAGCCCAGGTGTTATTGAGCTTGAGGAAGAACGCGTCCACGATCTCCTGCGCCTCGTCCATCGTGAGCGCGCCGCTCTCGATGTCCTGCTTGAAATATTTATAAGTATACTGGTCAAAGCGTCCCATGGAGATGGCGCCGCCGCCATCGATCAGGATGCAGAACTGGTAAAGCAGCGCGGCCTCGACCGCCTCAAAGAAGTTGCGCGCGGGATTTTCGGAAATCCAGTGCAGGCTCTCGCCCATCTTTTCCAGCTCGGCCTTGCGCTTGGGATCCTTCTCCGTCTTGGCCTTGTCAAAGCAGGCGTCGCCCGTGCGGCGGACATAGGTGCTGCACGCATCGCAGGCGATGACCGCGGAGGAATAGAACAGGTACTTCTTGACGTCGTCACCCATGATGTTGCCGCGGTGCTCGTCAAGCCAATCCTGCGCCTGCTTGCGGATGGCACCGTAGCCGACGTTGATGATCTTCTCGTGGCCGGGGATCAGGTGTCCCGGACGGCAGCCGACAAGATGCTTGAGGAAGACGTTGTGCTTGGTTGCGCCCATGCGGCACAGCTCATCCAAACCCTCGGGAGCCCAACCGTCACCGCAGGTGTTGAAGCTCTTATCCTTCCAGAACTCGGCAATGCTCTGCATATACTCCACGTCCTCGGGCGCTGCCATAATCCGGTAGTCATCCGTGTCGGGGTTGTGCCACAGGCCGTCCTCGCCCATGTACCACTCGCCCTTTTCGATCGCCTGGATGATCCACAGGTTGTCGCCGCGCATCGCGGGGTTGGGGCAGGAGCTGGAGAAGAAGCGGCCCAGATTGCCGGCCAGAACGTCAAAATCCTCCACGCGCATGGTCATCTGCTCGGCAACCGCCTTGGTGATCGTGGGCCGGCGGATGGTGGGCACGAGCGTGACATGCTTCTTAAATTCTTCCGTGATGATTCTGGCGCGCTCCGAGTCAAGCTGGACACGGCGGTTGCGGATGCGGCTGCGCATCTCCTGAATTCGCGGAGAAATCGGTCTGAACTGATACATTTTCTACACCCTTTCTTATCCACATATTATTATATTTTTCTTTTTTTGATTCCGTTCATTGTCCTTTGCCGGCGGGAAATCACTCAGCTGATCTGCGCGGGCAGGCCAAGGCTCTTGAAATACTCCAGCTGTTCCTGCATGAACTCGGCAGGAGGCGCCTCCACATTGGGGAGGCGATATTTCAGGCCCAGGCGGTCATACTTCGTCTGTCCCATCTTGTGATACGGCAGAAGCTGCACAACGTCAATGGCGTCCACCAGCTCCTTGCAGAAGGCAGCGGTTGCTTTGATGTTCTCCTCGCTGTCGTTGAGCTTGGGGATGATCGGGAAACGGAACTGGAAGCGTGCGCCCGCGGCAGCGAGCTTGCGCGCGTTGTCCAGAATCAGCTCGTTCGGCACGCCGACAAGTACCTTGCTCCGCGCGGAGTCCATGTGCTTGAGGTCGTAGAGGAACAGGTCAACGTAGGGCAAAATTTCCTTATAATGCTCCCAGGGGGCAAAGCCCGTTGTATCCAGCGCGACATGGATGCCCTCGGCCTTGCACTGCTTGGCCAGCGCGAGCGTAAACTCGAACTGACTCATCGGCTCGCCGCCGGAAATCGTCACGCCGCCGCCGGACTTGTCATAATACTTCTTGTCCATGCGGATGGCTTCCATGCACTCCTCCACCGAGATGCGGCGCAGGGTGTTATACAGCGCCTTCGACGGGCAGGCCTCCGCGCATTTGAGGCAATTCGTGCATTTGGAGCGATCGACCTCGGGCAGAATGATGGTCGAAGTGCCGTCAATCGTCGGCACCGGCTCGCGCAAACTGATTGCGCCCTGATCGCAAGCCTTCACGCACATCCCACCGTAGCCGGCGCCGATGCAGCGCAGCTCCATCCATGCCAGATCAGGCCCGAATTCCTGCGACTCGGGGCTGTGGCACCAGAGGCAGCGCAGCGGGCAGCCCTTTGTGAACACGTCCGTCCGGATACCCGGCCCGTCGTGCACAGAAAACTTCTGAATGTCATAAATATTGCCGTAGATTTCTTCCGCCATAATTCGGGACCCTCCCATTTTTTAGCAGACTTAATATATATAGAATCAGTATATCCGACTCTCCTCTCCCTGTCAAGAAAAGGCGACAAAAATACGGACGCAGAAACACCGCGGCAAGCTGCGGAAAAAGCCCTGCAAATTTCGTTCCCGCCGTCATGAAAAAAACGGTTTTTTAATGGAAGCCAATGCCCGCGAACAAAAAAAAATGCCCGCAGGCCATATGGCCTGCGGGCATCCGTTTTGCTTTTATCTATGCTGTTTTGCGGAACTCACTCAGTCGAGATCGACGGTGAAGTTGTCCTTATACTCGGCATAGAGGCTCGGGAGGATCTTCGCCAGGTGACGGTACTCCTTGATGTTGTGCAGGAGCATCATTCTGCTTCCCATATCGCCGCCCATGGACGGACGGTTCGGATCTTCGGGCAGACGCTCCACAACGCCGTTAGCCGCACGGTAGCCGGAATAGAATCTCGTTCTGAGCTCACCGCCCTCGGGCGTGCCGCGGAAGAAGTGAATCATCAGAGAAGGTGGTCCCGGTGTGCAGATGATGGTGCCGTTGTAATCCTTGAGCTTCTCGCCGTCAAAGCCGAGCTCGGTGGGATTGACAAAGTGCAGTCTCACGGGGATGGCCGGGCCGCCGGGCACGATGGATTCCTTGATCTCGTGCTGGGTGTCCCAGAAACGCTCACGCAGGCTCAGAGAAGTGTCCAGCGCCTGCTCGACGTTCTGCGTCTGGCAATAGTAATGCTCGTCCTTGTTCCAGATCGTGTAACGAAGGGAGTCCAGACCATGCCAGGCAAACCACCAGTCGAACATCTCGGGCGTGACGCCGGGGAAGGGCGTGAGGTTGGCGAACATGGTGCCGCCGTCCGGCAGAGTGTAGAAGCCGAACTCGCTGTCGGTGTAACCCTCGTCGAACATCTTGTTGAGTTCCTCAACGGGCGTGCCGGGCAGATTGTCGCTGTAGGTCATCTTCATAACCTGCTCGACCAGATCGGCCGGGACGGGCTCAATGTCCATGTTGTAATACTTCATCAGCGGGCTCTGCTTCTGCTTTTCCGTCAGCTCGGGGGGCGGAGTAGGCTTAAAATTCATCTGATCCACAAGTATCCCTCCTTA
This sequence comes from Oscillospiraceae bacterium, assembly GCA_017522015.1. Classification (GTDB taxonomy): domain Bacteria; phylum Bacillota; class Clostridia; order Oscillospirales; family Oscillospiraceae; genus SIG483. The sequence continues at coordinate 36,336 of JAFXAW010000025.1, forward strand.
AAGTATAATTCAAAAATCAGAGTTTCTCTTACAGGCCCAGGGTGTAGCTCTTGCGCAGGAGCTCCTCGGTCTCGTGGCAGAGATCCACGACCAGGTTGCGGACCGTCTTGATCTCGGTGATCAGGCCGCAGACCTGACCGGTCATGACAGCGCCGACATCCAGATCGCCGTCGCGGGAAGCGGCGGCCAGGGAGCCACGGGAGGCTTCCATCAGCAGCTTGGCAGCGACATCGCGCGGATTCTCGGCCTCGATCTTGAGCAGCTCATCGGCCAGCTTGTTGCGGATCTGCCAGCTGGGCTCGCCGGTGCACTCGCCGCAGGAGACGATGTCGATATCCTGCGCCTTGAGGACGGCCTGCTTGGCGTTCTCGTGCATGGGGGCCTCAACAGCAGTCAGGAAGGCAGAGCCCATCTCGATGCCCTCGGCGCCGCCGACGACGCAGCTTGCAAACTGGCGGGCAGTGTAGATACCGCCGGAAGCAACGATCGGCACATCCTTGATGTTCTCAACCAGCTCGGCCAGCAGAACACGGCCGCTGATTCTGGCCTTGTGGCCGCCGCCCTCAACGCCCTTGGCGATGATGACGTCCGCACCGGCCTTGGCCGCAACCAGACCGTCCTGCAGGCAGTTGACCTTGGCAACGACCTTCGCGCCGGTCTTCTTCATGCGCTCATAGTAACGGGCTGCGAAGTCGTACTCCAGCAGTCTCAGGGTGTCCAGGTACACGACCGGAACCGGAACCTTCTCCAGGGTGGAGCAGTTGATCTCAATCTGCTCACCGGGATCCAGGAAGATGTTCGCGCCGAAGGGCTTGTCGGTCATCTTGCGGATCTCAGCGATCTGCGCCTCGATGATGAAGCCGGGCATAAAGCCGCAGCCCAGAACGCCAAGGCCGCCGGCCTCGGAGACGGCACCGACCAGGGGGGCCATTGCGGTCCAGGCCATGGCGCCCTGAATTACGGGATACTCGATACCAAGCGCTTCGCATACACGGTTTTTCATGTTTTGATGTGCTCCTTTCATTCGTTGCGGGAGAGCTTTGATCGCTCCCTCCGCGCTTATAAATTGGGCAGCAGTGACTGTCCGAAAACGCCACTATACCTCTTGCCTTACATTTTAACTGTTTCCTGCAAAAACTTCAATGAACTGGCAGCTTGAAATTATATACCGCTCGGCCGCACCTTTCGTACTGCCAGTACCAATCCTGATTTTCAATCCCTTTCAATCTCCGCAGAAACAGGCTCCGACACAGCGCGGCGCAGCCCGTCTGCCGGCGAATCATGCAGCAGGCAGGCGCGGCAGCACAGAAGATAGTGCTGCTCCCGCACCGGATCGTCCAGCTGCAGATGATAGATCTCCTTCATTCTCCCCAGCCGATAGACGATCGTGCTTCTGTGCATATGCAGCGCCCGGCAGGCGCCGGCCAGAGACTTGCCCATCAACAGATAAAAATAGAGAATGCGGCAGTCATTGCGCCCGGACCGCTGGTCGGCGCGGTGGAGCGCGGCGATCTCGGGCGCCAGATAATAGGGCATCCGCTCGTCGCTGAAAAAGCTGTCCAGAATATCGTCCGACGCCACGTCAATGTAAAACCACAGGCGGCGCTTGCCCGCCGCGGGCTCGTCCGACAGGGAAAGCCGGCCAAGCTCCAGCGCTCGCAGACTCTGTTTGAGTCCGAAAGCCACACCCAGAAGATCGGACATGGCATAACTCAGGCCGAAACGGCCGTTCATCGCCTCCGCGAGCGTTTCCAGACGCTGATATTGGTACTGGGAGTACACCACGTCCGTCTCTCTTTCGCTGACGCACATCACGAAACGGAGCCGCCCGTCGTGCATGTAAACCGCCGAGTGGGGCAGCATTTCCCGCAGCTGCAGCATATAGGCGGCCGCCCGGTTATCCGGCACGGCCATCTCCAGCGTTCCCGTCACGAAAGCCCAGTCCGGCTTCGGGGAGAGCAGTGCGGTCAGCGGTTCCGGATCCCGGAACTGCAAAAGCTGATCGAAGGCGAAAGCGGCAATGCTGCCGGGCGCAAGGCGCAGCTTGGACAGGTTCAGCGAATGCCGCATAAAGCGGCACAGATCGTGCATCAGATCCAATATCCCCTGCGAGAGCGCCGTGCGGGTGACGGCGCAGGTCACATTGGCGCACAGCACACCGTCACTGATGATGTTATAGAAAATCTGCGGCTTTCCGTCCTGCTCCGCGACAACGGCGCGCCCTTCGTCGTCATAGATATAGCGCCGCACGGGCATCAGCTCCCGGCGCGCATTGAGCAGGAATTCCGGCATCGGCCGCATGGTTCCGTCAAAGTCGAAGAAGGGATAGTCCTCCGTCGAAGCATCCCGGGAGATGGCAATCAGCGTATAGGAGGAATCCTGCACCAGCATCGGATTGAGCAGCATGTGCTCGCTGGCGTTGAGATATTCCTGCGGATTGCGCTTATCCAGCGAAAGCTCGGTCAGCGCTTCAATCCATGCGTGATAGCGCTCGATCGCATCGAGAAGAAGCTCCAAAAGCTCCTCCTGCCGCGCATCCTTACACAGCGCGATGCAATTGGGCAGGCTGCCGGTTTCCGCCTCCGCGCGCGTCACAAAGCAGGCATCCGCAGGGATCTCCATGCCCTCGCCCGGCAGCTGCTCCAGGCACAGATAGAGCGTGCGTGCGCGCAGGCGCTCCGTGCCCGGACGGAGGATCGCCGCGTGCGACACCTTGCGCGCCGGACGCTCCGTGAGGTCAAAGCGGCATTCCGGCTCAAACGCCGCCATGCAGTCGATCAGGTATGAAATCCAGACGTTCATGCTTTTCGTCCCCCGAATCTTTCTGCGCGGCCGGGCTTATTTTTGACCATCGCAGTTAAAGATCTCCGCGAGCTCATCGGCAAAGGCCGCCGCAGCCTGATTCTCCACGGAAAAGACGGCGTTGATATACACATTCGTGTCCAGCGGCAGATATTCAAACAGCTCCGAGTGCACAGCGCTGTCCCAGTCCGCAAAGATCATCACGCCGTTGCCGCGGGTGAGCTCGAACACCGCCGTATGGTAGTTGGCGCAGTTCTTGAACACCGGCGTGAACTCGTCCCCGCAGATTCTGCTGGCCAGCGCCTCAAACTGATCCTTCGCGCTTGTGTCCCAGCCGAGGAACTGCGTATACCGCAGGTCGCCGATGCTCTTGACGTCCGGAAAGCACTTTTTGGAATACAGCACGCCGCAGCCCGTCGTGGCAACATGCTTCGTGCACATTCCCATCAGGAAGGTCTCCCGCAGATCAAGCGAGAGGATCATGTCCAGCTCCCGGTTTTTGAGCATATTGAGCATCTCCGGCAGGGGGAAGCACTCGATTCCGATGGTCAGATCCGGCTGCGTGGCGTGGAAGTGATCCATGATGGTCGGGCAGAAAGCCTCCGGATTCCAGGTGGAGGGGCAGCCGATGCGGATGTGCCGCGCCGTGCGGTCCCTGTACTGGTCGATCTCCTTGAGCAGATGGCGATACTCATCCTTCGAGCGGGAGAAAAATTCGTACAGCAGCTTGCCCGCGTAGGTCAGCGTGATGCTCTTCTCCCATCTGGAAAACAGCGCAAATCCAAGCTCTTTTTCCATTGCAGAGATGCTCTTGCTGATCGCCGGCTGCGAGACAAACAGGCGGCTTGCAGCGCGGGTGATGCTTCCGTCTCCGGCCACGGCCAGGAAATAGTTGATCTGGGACTGTGTCATGCGTCATTCCTACTTTCTCAGAAATATATCAAAACTTTTATAATGCTTTTGCCATGCATGTGCTGGAATGGTTATAATCCCTGCGCCATATGTGCGCTGAAATGGTTATAACAAATTTACCATAAGTGAATTAGATATTTCAAGTCCTATATGTTAAAATGTAAATATATTTTAAGATGGAGGTATTGGGCTTTATATGATTTTCACGAATCACAGAATCGAATTCGATCCCGAGAAGTGCGTCGGTTGCCAGCTGTGCTACAAGGCTTGCTTCGTAGACGTCATCCGCTGGGATGCCGAGGCGAAGAAGCCGGTCTTCAAGTATGTTGAGGACTGCGAGCACTGCTTCTACTGCCAGAGCGTC
>JAFXAW010000026.1 GCA_017522015.1 Oscillospiraceae bacterium
GTCAGGAAAACACCCCTGGAGGTGTAGGACCAGATCTCCTCGTCATAGCGTGTGGTGGCCGAGCGCAGGCGCACCGGCGCTTCGATCAGATCACCGGGGGAGAGGCTGTCCGAAGTGTGGTTATAGTCGTAAAGGGAGACGCGCACCTTAGGAAAACCGTCTTCCATCAGCCGCGCCTGCACGAGCGTGTAGCTGCCGCAGTCCTGCGCATAATCCGTAACGCGAAACGCCGCGACGGTATCCATTCCGTCGAGCTCCTGCGCGGGTGCGATGAAAACGAGGTTATGTGCCTGCGTCCAGCTCAGGCCGAGCGCGGCAAAGCAGGCCGCGAGGAAAACCCGCTTGCGCATATTGCCGCGCAGCAGAAAACCCGTCGCGCCCATAAGGAGAAGAACCCCGGCGGCGATCAGCCGCCATCTTCCGGGGATCAGATAGCAGGCGGCGAACACGGCGGCGGAAAAGGATCCCGTCGCCCACGCAAGCTTACGCATTTGTCTTTGTGTTATCCGTCAGCCCGAGGATGTAGTCGGTGGAGACTTTATAGAGCGCTGCGAGCTTCACCAGCGCCCATACGGGTATTTCCCGCCTGCCGGATTCGTAACGGCGATAGACGCTTCGGTTCATAATCAGATAATTTGCAACATATTCCTGCGTATAATCGTGATCTTCACGCAGATCGCGGATGCGCATGAAGTACAAAGCCATCACCTCGGTTGATGCTGCCGTTTGGCGGCATTTTCTTTGAGAATATGATTCCGTATGGAGCCATTATACAAGAAAAAGAGGACGGCTGCAAGAGCCGTCCTCTTTTTGAGATTTAAGTATTTTGTTACTGCTTCTTTTTCTTTCCGCCGTTCATGAACAGATGTCCGATGAACTCGACGATCAGGAAGAACACGGCAAAGCCGATGCACTTCTTCCAGCCGTAGCCGATCCAGATGGCATAGGCGAAGAAGAGGCAGCAGACGATGCCGAGCGCGGGCAGAACGTAGCGCTGGAAAGGCTTGAGGTCCTTTGCCTTGGCCATCAGACCGATCATCATCGGAATGTACATGATGTACAGGAAGATGATGCCGATCTCGTCGGGCTCCCAGGCGATCCACTCGATGCTGTGCACGGTGCCGAACATCTCGGGGCCGCCCATCCAGACCATGACGAGCCATGCAAACCAGAAGCCGCTGATCATCATGCCGAAGAGGGAGGACTTGATGGAGAAGTTGTTCTGCTTGTCAATGTCGCCATAGAACTCGGGCTTGGGACCCATGCCACGGGCGGACAGCGCGTACAGACCGCGGCAGGAGGACATGATCAGGCCGTTCATGGTGCCCAGGCAGGAGATGGTGATGAACACGTACACGATGGTGCCGATTGCGTTGCCGAAGATGCCGCTGAATGCGATGCGGGGCAGCGTCTCGCCGAAGGGCCAGGTGCTGATGATGGCATTGACATCACCGACAGAGCTCATTGCAAAGATGTACAGCGCATAGATCACGATGGTGACCAGGGAACCGATGATCAGCGCGCGGGGCAGGTTCTTCTTTGCATCCTTCAGCTCGGAGTTGATGGAGGTCGCGAGAATCCAGCCTTCGTAAGAGAACGCGAAGCCGACGATGGCGGCGAAGAAGCCGGCGCCGTTGACAGGCGTATAGTTGGCGGTGTTGATGTAGTTGAGGGTCTCGAGGGTGGTGCCGTTGACAAGGCCGGCGATGGTGCCGACGATGCCCATAAGGATCAGGGGGATGAGCTTAATCACCGTCATGCTGACCTGAATCTTGCCTGCAAGCTTGGGGGACAGCGCGTTGATGCCGTAGCCGATCATCATAAAGCCGGCGCCAACACCGATGGCGACGGGGTTGATCTGGCCGTTGGCAAAATCAACGGCTTTGATGCCGAACAGCTGCAGGAACATCATGGCGGAGAAGAACGCCAGCATCGTGACCAGAGCGGGCACATAGATGGAGTTCATAAACCAGCCGACGTAGTATGCATACTTCGGGCCAAGCGCCATTTCCGCATAGTCAACAACACCGTTGACTTTTTCATAGCGGGAGCCGAGCGTTGCAAAAACCAGGGAACAGATGATGCAGATCAGACCGACGATGCCGATGACGGCGATCGCCTGCCACATGTTGCCGTTTGTAAGGCTGAGGACCTTACCGCCCTTGATGAAGACACCGGAGCCGATGACGACGCCGATGACCATGGCTATGGCAGTAGGCAAACCGTAGCGTTTTTCCATAAATATCTCCTCTCTTGTTTTCTCCCGTCTGCGCCCGAATGCAGGGCGTGATGCAGATGGGAAAAAATGATATACAATTATCTCATGTTGCAATTCCCTTGTCAAGAACAAAGGAAAGCAAACGCGGATACACGATGGAGCTTAGCCGGGGATGCGGTACAGATCAGGGAAAGCGCGTTCTGTTGTGCAGGGGGATTCAGCACATTCCGTCTGCGAGGCGGGCGCCGCCAAGCACATGGAAGTGCAGGTGGAACACCGTCTGCCCGGCGTCCTCTCCACAGTTGGAAACGACGCGGTAGCTCGCAAGTCCCAGCTCTTTTGTGACTTTGGAAATGACGCTGAAGATGTGCGCGACGACCGCCGCGTTCTCTTCGCATATCTCGCTCACGCCGCTGATGTGCTTTTTCGGCACGACGAGGAAATGGGTGGGCGCCTGCGGCGCGATGTCATAAAACGCATAGCAGAGCGCATCCTCATAGACTTTGTTTGAGGGGATCTCCCCGGCGATGATTTTGCAAAACAGGCAATCTTCCATTTGAATAGATCCTTCTTTCTTGAATTGTTCTGCCCGCTTCAAAGAAATTTCAGCGGTGCTGCCTGCCGTCTGATAGAACGGCGTGGTTTGGGGCTTAAACAAAACGGGGGCGGTAATTCGCCCCCGCTGTGATTTATTTTTCGAGTGCTGCGGAAACAAAGGTGCGTACAGCGGAGAGCGCTTCACCGATTTTTCCGACCTCGGTGCCGCCGCCCATGGCGCTGTCCGGCTTGCCGCCGCCCTTGCCGCCCACGATGGGGGCGATGGTCTTGATGATGTCACCGGCTTTGATGCCCTTGGCAACGGCTTCCTTGCCGCAGACGGCCAGAAGCGTGACCTTTTCGCCGTTGACCGTGGCCAGAACGCCGGCAACGGAAGCATCCTTGTCGCGCAGCATGTCGCCCATCTGGCGAAGCTTGTTGGCGTCGGTTTCGGAAACCGTGGCAGTCATGACCTTGACGCCGCAGACATCTTCCGCAGCGGACAGGAAGCGGTCAACCTCTCCGGCTGCCTCTTTGGACTTATAGGACTCAATCGTGCGATTGAGCGCCTTGCTCTCCTCCACCATGCTCAGGAGCTTGTCCTGCAGCTCAGCGGGCTTGACCTTCAGAACACCTGCCGCCGTGTGCAGGCACTTGCGCTCCTGCTCCGCAGCTTCAAGGAACTTCTTGCCGGTGATCGCCTCGATACGGCGCACGCCGGAGGCAACGCTGCCCTCGCTCTCAATGCGGAAAGCGCCGACCTTGGCCGTGTTGTCCAGATGCGTGCCGCCGCAGAGTTCGATGGAATAGCCGCCCATGTTGACCACGCGGACAACATCGCCGTACTTTTCAGAGAAGAGTGCGGTGGCGCCCTGCGCCTTGGCCTCCTCAATGCCCATCTCGCGGATGTCAACGGCATAGCCCTCCAGAATGGCGCTCTGCACGAGGGCGTCAACCTTGGCCATCTCCTCGGTGGTCATGGCACCGTAATGGGTGAAGTCAAAACGCAGATGATCGGGCTCCACCAGAGAACCGGCCTGATGGACATGGTCACCCAGCACGCTCACGAGTGCGGTCTGCAGCAGGTGGGTGGCGGAGTGGGCGCGCATGATGGCCTTGCGGCGATCCACATCAATGGAAGCGAGAACAACATCATCCACCTTGATGGCACCGGCGACCATCTCGCCGTAGTGCAGGTACTTGCCGCCCTTATCCTTCTGGACGTTGTTCACTTCAAAACGGCAGTCACCCATCAGAATCGTGCCGTGATCAGCCACCTGGCCGCCCATCTCGGCATAGAAAGGCGTCTTGTCCAGAACGATGATGCCGGTTTCGCCGCCGGCGATGGTGCCGGAAACTTCTTCGCCCACGCAGACAGCCAGAACCTTTGCCTCGCAGCTGCTTTCCTGATAACCGACAAAATCGGTCGGCGTGGTGTCCAGCCCCAGATCGATGCCGGCCCAGCCCAGGTCACCCAGCGCCTTGCGCGCCTCACGCGCGCGGACTCTCTGCTCCTCGCGGCAGGCAACAAACTTGTCCATGTCGAGGGTCATGCCCTCGTCTTCGAGCATTTCAACGGTCAGATCAACCGGGAAACCGTAGGTGTCCGCCAGCAGGAAGGCGTCCTCGCCGGAGAACACGGTCTTGCCGGCGGCCTTGTGGTCAGCCAGCTTTTCGGCATAAATGCGCATGCCGGTGTCAATGGTGCGGGCGAAGTTCTCTTCCTCCGTCTTGACGACGCGGATGATGTGCGCCATGCGCTCGCGCAGATCGGTGTAGTGGCTCTCGTTTTCCTTGACAACGGTTTCCACAACTTCAAACAGGAAGGGATGATTCACGCCCAGCAGCTTGCCGTGCCGTGCGGCGCGGCGCAGCAGACGGCGCAGAACGTAGCCGCGGCCCTCGTTGGTGGGCTGCACGCCGTCGGCAATCATAAAGGTGGAGGCGCGGATATGATCCGTGATCACGCGCAGGCTCACGTCCGCCTTCTGGCTCTGGCCGTAGGCGGCGCCGGTGATGGCGGTGACGTGCTTGGTGATGTTCATCACGGTGTCCACTTCAAACAGGGAGTTGACGTCCTGGCAGACAACCGCCAGACGCTCCAGACCCATGCCGGTGTCGATATTCTTCTGCGACAGCTCGGTGTAATTGCCCTGACCGTCGTTGTCAAACTGGGAGAAGACGTTGTTCCAGACTTCCATGTAACGGTCACAGTCGCAGCCGACCGTGCAGTCCGGACTGCCGCAGCCGTATTTTTCGCCGCGGTCATAGTAGATCTCGGAGCAGGGGCCGCACGGGCCGGAGCCATGCTCCCAGAAGTTGTCTTCCTTGCCGAAGCGGAAGATGTGGTCGGCGGGAACGCCGATCTCCTCATTCCAGATGCGGTAAGCCTCGTCGTCGGCAGGCGTGGTCTCGTTGCCCTCAAAGACGGAGGGATAGAGACGGTTGGGGTCAAGGCCGACCCACTCGGGAGAAGTCAGGAACTCCCAGGACCAGTGAATGGCCTCGCGCTTGAAGTAATCACCAAAAGAGAAGTTGCCGAGCATTTCAAAATAAGTGCCGTGGCGGGCGGTTTTGCCGATGTTCTCAATGTCACCGGTGCGGATGCATTTCTGGCAGGTGCAGACACGGCGGCGGGGCGGCTCGACTTCGCCCTTGAAATAGGGCTTCATGGGCGCCATGCCGGAGTTGATCAGCAGCAGGGATGCGTCGTTTTGCGGAATCAGGGAAAAGCTGGGCAGGCGCAGATGATCCTTGCTCTCAAAGAAGCTCAGGAACATTTCGCGCAGTTCATTCATGCCGTATTTTTTCATGGGTAATATCCTCTCTTTGCCCGGGATTTTTCTCATGGGCACAGTACTGCAAAATAATACACAATTTTAACTGTTTGCTTTTCAAAAGTCAAGAGCAACGCCTCCTGCCGCGGACTTTTGCGCCCTGCCGCGGGCTTCGCGGCGGGACCTGCTCCGCGCTTCGCCGGGGCTTTCTGCGCAAACCGGGAAAAGTCGCTTTGCAAACCCTGGGCGGATAAAATCCGCATGGACAGGAAAACACCCCCTGAGGCAATCAGGGGGTGCTGTTATGAGCAGAAAATCAGAACACGAACGCGACCTTGATGTCACCCTCGCCCTTGCCCGCGCGCTCGAAAGCCTCCTCCCAGTCATCCAGACCGTAGGTGCGCGTCACAACACCGTCCGTGCGGATGACGCCGCTTGCCATCTTCTCGATGGTGTAGGGATAGCAGTAAGGACTGATGTGCGCGCCGAGCACGTCCAGCTCCTTCTTGTCGCCGATGATCGACCAGTCCAGACTGGTCTCCTCTCCGAACACGGAAAACTCCACAAAACGGCCAAGCTTCCGTATCATCTGCATGCCCTGCCGCACCGAGGCGGGGGCGCCGGTTGCCTCGATGTAAATGTCGCAGCCATAGCCGTCCGTCATGTCCATGATCTTCTTTACAACGTCCTCTTTGCCCGGATTCCATGCCTCGTCCGCGCCGTACTCGAGCGCCTTTTCCAGCCGCGAGTCAATCATGTCCAGCACAATGAGCTTATAGGGCTTCCGGTCGCGGGCGAAGTTGGTCATGCCGAGGCCGAGCGTGCCCGCGCCGGAGAGCACGACGATGTCCTCCGGACCGATCTGCGCGCGGTCAACACAGTGCTTCGCGCAGGCATAGGGCTCGATGAGCAGGGCGCTGTCCGTGGGCATGGACTTGGGAACTTTATGTACCCGCGCGCGCTTCATTGGCAGGCGGACGTACTTAGCCATGCCGCCGCAGAACTCGGTGAAATAGCCGAACATCTGGTGCGGCTGGCACATCCAGTACTGTCCGCGCTTGCAGAAGCGGCATTCATTGCAGGGCACGATCTGCTCCGGCGTGACACGGTCGCCGACCTGCAGCTCCGTGACATTCTTGCCGACAAACACGACCTCGCCCAAGAATTCATGTCCGGGAATGAAAGGAGCCTGCGCCCAGCCGGGCATTTTTCCATCGCCCCAATAGCTCTCCGCGCCATGGAGGCACTTAACGTCGCTGGCGCAGATGCCGCAGCCCTCCGTGCGGATGAGCACATCGTCATCCCCGCACTCGGGAACGGGATAGTTCTGCTCAAGCCGGTAATCGTTTTTGCCATAAGCTACAAGCGCTTTCATTGTTTTTGGATATTCTATCAATTGTCAGCACTCCCCTGAATTTCGTATAATAAAAAAAGCATCACATCCCCATTCCGCCGTGTTCCGCGGAACAAAGTGGGCGGGGAAGCGTGAAATCCTGAAAACAGTATAATATGAATTCGGCGCGGATGCAATCCAGATGGGAAGCTTGTTATCATGATTTTTATCCGGAACCGCGCCGTGCCCGGTCTGATTAAAAGCAAATTCGGTTATCCAAAGACGGCCCCCCGGCATTTCCCGAGCAAGAAGATGTGCACATCATGCAGAGGAAGGTAGGTTTGTCCCCATGAGGATTCAAGACCCGAATACACCGCTGTGGAAGATTTTTGCTGCGACTTTTGGCTTTCGTATACTGCTGTTTTTCATAGGCCTGGCGGCCTGCGCTGCGCTCTGTGGGCATAAGACTTTTCAAAGCGCCTACAGTTCGTTTACGCAGCGATGGGACGCCTGGCATTATATCCGCCTGGCTGAACAGGGCTATGCCGGCTATGTGGAGGACGGGAAACATCTGTTTCTTGTGTTCTTCCCCGGCTATGTATGGGCGCTGCGCGCGATGTGTCTGGTGATTCCGGACACGGCTGCTGCAGGGCTTGTGCTGTCTGCTCTGTGTTGCGCAGGCGGTTATTGTTATGTTTATAAGCTGACGGAGATGTGCTACAACGCACGGGTTGCGCGCTCTGCGCTGCTCTATCTTGCGCTGTTTCCGTATTCGTTCTTCTCGGGTTTGGTGATGACGGAGGGACTTTTCCTGCTGGCCACTGCCGGAGCTGTTTACTATGCGGTGAAGCGAAAATGGCTGCTGTTTGCAATTTTTGGCGTTGTGGCGGCGCTGACGAGAATGACCGGCCTGCTGGTGATTCTTCCCGCCTTCGTGGAGCTGTGCATTGCGGAGCTTCCGGGAAAGCGAAATCCGGAGCGGACGTGGAAAGTGGCGCTGCGGCGCGGAGTGCCGCGGCTTCTGCTGCTTGCTGTGCCGCTGCTCGGCACGGGAGGCTATCTGCTGCTGAACTATCTCGTGGACGGGAATCCCTTTGCCTTTATGACCATGCAGGAGCATTGGCATCAGGGCTTTATGTGGCTGCCCGGTGTGCTGCGCTATGTGACGGAATATTTAATCAGCAGTTTCGGCACGGAGAACGGCTGGTTTTTGTGGCTGCCGACGCTTTTGCTGTTCGTTTTGAGTGTGCTTATTCTTGTGCTCTCCGCGCTGAAGCGGGAAGCGCGCAACCCGGGGCTTTGGTCGCACGCGGCGATCTATCTGATCGTTACCTATTCGCTCTCCTGGCTGCTGAGCGCCGGAAGATATATGTCCTGCTGCTTTGCCCTGTTTATTCTGCTTGCAAAGCTCACAGAGAAAAAGCCGCGTCTGCGCGCGGTGATCCTGTGTATTGAGGCGGTTTGTCTGCTTGTTTTCCTGGGCGTTTACGCAAAAAGTGGCCCTGTGCTGTGAGCGGACTTCTATAGCTTGCGGGAGGTTTGCCTATGAAACGAAAGGGAATCATCATTGCTCTTGCGGTTTTGCTTTCGGTTGCGATTACTTGCCAGTCCGTCTGGCTGGCTAACCGCGGCATACCGAGAGTGAGCCTGAATCTTGCGCTGCGTGCCTATGAGGCGGCTTTCGATGACGGCGCCCCGGACGATCTGAAGCTGACGATTTATTACATAAGCCCTGCGATCGTGACCCGCGCGCCGATATATACCCTGGAGCAGCTAAGGGGCGCAAACGACGATCATGCCACGCAGATTCACGTGGGCGCAGAGGAACTGGCGGCCCACGCAGAACAGTTTAGAAAACTGGATGCAGACGATCTATGTCCGGAAACCGTCTATTCGGCAGCCTCCGGCCGCGGCGGACGGATCCTGGGGTTTCTGCGCATGGTTTATATCTTAGAGCGCGAAGACGGGGAAATCTTGCTGAAAATTTATGCCTGTAATCTGGTTCGCGACGAGAGTGTTATTGTTAATGGTATTAAGGTGAAGAATGATCCTGTATTCTACGAATTGATCGATCCGTACCTGACGGACGCGGATCGGGAGACATTACACTGGCAGCACTCGTGGGATAAAAACTGAGAGGGGTACGGCTCTAAATTAACACGGGGAACGGTTCTCCGTGTGAATCGGAAGACGTTAAACACGGGAACAATAGGGAACCGCTGAAAAGTTTTGCGTTCGGGCAGAGAGATCACCAGTAAAAAAGAATACCGAATCGAAATCACCTCGGCGGATGCTGTGTTTACGGATGGAGAGATTCTAACGTTTTATCGGGTCGGAGATCTGTCGCGCTGCGGATTGCAGACATGGGCTGCACCGAAGTGAAAACGATGCAGGCAACAGGAGTAAGGAGATTTTTAAAATGCTTGATTTGCAGGCATGGCTTGAAAGTAAATTGCGCGATGTGATTTCGGCATGGAATGAACAGGACATTTATGCCATTTCATTTTTCGTTTACGCAAACGAAGCGCACGAATACAGGGGTCATACCAATGTAACGGAATTTTCGGTCAGTTATAATACAGAAAGCGATTGCATCGGGGCGGGGGAATCCTCCGAAGCGCGCTGGAACTATGCTTTCTGGCGTCAGGATGAAACGGCAATCATAAAAGCCGAGGACGAAAACGAGGGAATGAAAATCCTGTTTGACTGGTATGCTGAAAACGGCATTGAGAATATCGGCGATGAGGACTGCGCTGCTTGCTACGATGGGGAAATGCGATATATCGGGAAAGGACCCGTTGGCTATTATGCCTTGCTTACGGAAATCACTTCTGTTGCAAAAAAGATGCAGGAAAGTGGTTTTATTCAAAATAAGTTCGGCGCAGCCATTCCGATCATCATTCACGATTTGGAGTATCCATGGTACGTGATCGAAGCGACCCGAAAAGCGAATCCAAACGGAGAAGCGGACGTGTTTCTTGCTGCGATGAAAGAACTCGGGGCTTTATGAATCGAGGAGAAGTTTATGAAAAAACGCGGAATCTGGATTCTTTGCGCTGTCGTGCTGCTTTGTCTTGCGGCATGGGGGCTTTCGATTCTCAGGTGTGAAATCCTGACGGCAAGGCACGGGAGCGAGTTTGACAATGCCTGGAAACGGGACACAATGCTGATCGACCCGGCGTATTGGAAAGTGCTGGATTATTCCGAATCTGCAGCGAGCGTATACTTTGTGGCTCCCGACAAAAAGGGCGGAGCGGTTCTTCGCTTTGAGAAACAAGAAGGCAACTGGGTTTTGTCTGACTGGGGGCCATACTGGTCTGCAACCGGAAGCGCAGATGATATTATTTGGCCATACATAAGATGATCTGTTGGCGGGCGGACTTCCGTTGCGCGCAGCGCCGCGGGGCACAACAACACCATGGAGTTTTGGATTGTGGCACACTTTCTTTTTCTGCGACTCCAGTCTTTTCTCTGACGTGAAGTGTGCAAGAATTAAGTGAGATAATGTGTTATGCGAAAAAAGGTTATGATTGCAGGTTCCTTCGTTTTGATATTGGGAATTCTGCTTGCGGTGGTTTTTGCAGACAGGGTCAAAATCGCAGGGGACGATTGCGGCAGCGTTGTCTATCGTTACGCGGGCAAGGACATTGAAACCGTCTTATCGCAGGCGGATTCCGATGCGATCAAAAAAATATTTCAAGGCAAAAGGCTCACGCGGGATTACCCGGCATGTGGGTTCTCTTCCGAGGTGTCTGTTCGCTTTGCTGCAGCTTCGCTGGTGTTTTGCCCGGCCTGCGACGGCTGCGGAATCATCTATCTGGAAAAAGCGGACAAGTATTTTACAATCAGTCCGAAGAACACGCAGAGGCTTCACGGCATTCTTGGTAAATACGGTTTTGCTTTTCCGTGTGTATAGTGGAGAGGGCATATCACGAGGCACGGAAAGCAATAACTTCCCGTTAATAAGGAGGACAAATAGAGTTATGACGGATTTGCAAAAAGAAGTTTCCTGGATGTGCTGGATATATTTTGCCTTTTCCTTGTTGTTCTACATTGCACTTCCTCTTGTTATCTTCGCTCCATTCTTTGCGCCTTTAGGGCTCCAAACACCCTATTATATATTCATGATGCAGATGGTTCTGACAGATGTTCCGGCCTTTCCCGGGAAACCGCTGCTCATGTCATTATGTTTTGGCGGTACAATCGTGATCATCGCCCTGTTCCTGACTCTCTTTCTGATTGCGATTCTGAAAAGAAAGTTTGCGCCATTTGGTTGGTTGACCGTAATTAGCAACCTAATCACGGTAGTAGTAATTGCTATGCTTTTCGTTGCTGATCAAGGGATAGAATTGTTGGCAACCGCATACATGACACTACCTGGAATCATAGGTAATGCCATATTCAGTTGGCGATATTTTCGCTACATAAACGAAATCAAACAGGATGTTACGCTGATAGAGGATGGAATACAGATAAGGAAATCTGAAACCACGGCGCTATAACGGATACCCCAGCTCATGAAGAGCACCCCGCAACGAAAGTAGCCCCACGAAATCCAGACGGTTTCGGAGGGGACAGGAAAAGGGCAAATATCCCTTGTAGTTAGTTCCAAGACACTGAGCAAAATAATACATATCTACGGCATCTGAGATCTGTTGCCTTCCCCCTCCGCAAGACCTAACACCAATAAGCACCGCGAAACCTCTCGGCAGCCCTGCGGCAGCGCAAACCTGAAGCATATAAGCACCCATAAACAAAAAACGCCCGCAGCGAGGCACAAACTCGCTGCGGGCGTTTTTTATGTTATTTGCTTACGCAAAGGGATTCTCAGTCGGGTAGGGCAGAGACTTGGGCTGATTGTACGCAATGTCCGAAACGCCGAGGAACTTCATCACCTCGAACAGGGCCTTGCCGTAGTGGCCGAAGGCGACTGCGCCGTGGTGCGGGTAGCGCTTGCCGATCAGCACATGACGATAGAAGCGGCCCATCTCCGGGATGGCAAAGACGCCGATGCCGCCGAAGGAGCCTGTCGCCACCGGCAGAACCTCGCCCTCGGCGATGTAGGCGCGCAGAACGCCCTCGCTGTCGCACTGCAGGCGGTAGAACGTGATGTCGCTGGCGGCGATGTCACCCTCCAGCGTGCCGCGGGTGAAGTCCGGCTCGCTGCCCTGCGGCTCAAGCAGACGGTGCTGGATGAGCTGATATTTGATCGAGCGGTTGGCGCAGAGTTTGCACTGCGGGGTGTTGCCGCAATGGAAGCCCATGAAGGTATCCGTCAGCGCGTAGGGGAACTTGCCGGCGATCTCCGCTTCGTAGAGGCTCTTCGGCACGGAGTTGTTGATGTCCAGCAGCGTCACAGCGTCCGCGGAGATGCAGGCGCCGATGTACTCGCTCAGCGCGCCGTAAATATCGACCTCGCAGGAGACGGGGATGCCGCGGGAGGCCAGACGGGAGTTTACATAACACGGCTCGAAGCCGAAGGACTCGGGGAAAGCGGGCCAGCACTTGTCCGCAAAGGCAACATACTTGCGCGTGCCCTTGTGCGTCTCGGCCCAGTCGAGCAGTGTCAGCTCAAACTGCGCCATGCGCTCGAGCAGAGCGGGATAATATTTACCCTCGCCCATCTCGGCGGCCATGTCGGCGCAGACGGCGGGGATGCGCTCGTCGCCCGCGTGCGCCTTGTAGGAGATCAGCAGGTCAAGCTCACTGTTTTCCTCGATCTCCACGCCGAGTTCATACAGACCCTTGATCGGCGCGTTGCAGGCGAAGAAGTCCTGCGGACGGGGGCCGAAGGTGATGATCTTCAGGTTCTTCACGCCGATGACGGCGCGGGCGATCGGAACAAAGTCCGCGATCATATCGGCGATGTCCTCCGCCGTGCCGACCGGATACTCGGGGATATAGGCCTGGATGTGACGCATGCCGAGATTGTAGGAGCAGTTGAGCATGCCGCAGTAGGCGTCGCCGCGTCCGTCGATCAGGTCACCGTCGCCCTCGGCGGCGGCCACATACATGCAGGGACCGTCAAACTTCTGGGCGATCAGCGTCTCCGGCGTCTCGGGACCGAAGTTGCCAAGGAAGACGACGAGCGCGTTGCAGCCCGCGGCCTTGACCTCGTCCAGCGCTTTGAGCACGTCCAGCTCGCATTCCACGGTGGTTTTGCACTCGTAGATCTCGGTTTTTCCCGCAGCGCAGGCCGCGGTGATCGCCGCTCTGCGGCGCTCCGACAGGGAGACGATGAAGCAGTCACGCGACACGGCAATAATGCCGAGCTTGACTTCGGGGATGTTTGTCATCATAAGGCTTACCTCACTTATTTAAGCTCGCTCCCGCGCGGGAGCGGCAGTGTGTACATTTCGGGATGGATATGTTTTTGCTTTACAGAAGCTGGGGAAAAACATCCCGCAGTGCGGGATAAAGCTTGCGGAACTGCGCATACCGCGCCTCATAGCGCGCGGCCAGTTCGGGCTCGGGGCGGATGGTTTCGCGCACCTGCACCAGCGCGTCGCAAGCCTCACGGACGCTGGCGTATTCCCCGCAGGCCACCATGGCCAGCATCGCGCCGCCCATGGCGGGTCCTTCCTCGGAAACGGGCAGCGTCAGCTCGACGTTCAAAACGTTTGCCATGATCTTTTGCCAAAGCGGGCTTTTCGCGCCGCCGCCGCAGAGCATGGAACGCCGGATGTCAAGCCCAAGCGAGCGCGCGACCTCAAAGCTGTCCCGAATTGCGAAGGCAACACCCTCCAGCACCGCGAGCGTGAGCTCGGCGCGGCTCGTCGCCATCGTCAGGCCGATGAAAGCGCCGCGGGCGTCCGTGTCGTTAATCGGGCTGCGCTCGCCCATGAGATAGGGCAGGAAAAACACGCGGTTCTCCCCGAGCATATCTTCGGAAATCTCCGTCTGTGCGGCGGCATAGTCCTCCGCGCGGTATACCTCGTCCATCAGCCACTTATTGCAGCTGGCTGCCGAGAGCATGCAGCCGAGAAGATGGTAGCTCCCGTCCGCGTGCGCGAAAGCGTGCAACGCGTTGTTCGGGTCAACGCAGAAACGCTCGCTCGCGATGAAGATGGTGCCCGAGGTGCCGAGGGAGATGTTACAACCGCCCTCGCCGACTGTGCCGGTGCCGACCGCCGCGGCGGCATTGTCGCCCGCGCCGGCGCAGACGCGCACGCTCTCCGGCAGGCCGAGCTGCGCGGCAACGGAGGGCAGCAGCGTGCCGACGACCTCGTAACTTTCAAACAGCTGCGGAAGCTGCGCATCGGCAATGCCGCAGATGTCAAGCATCTCCTGCGACCAGCGCCGGTGCTCCACGTCCAGCAGGAGCATTCCGCTCGCGTCGGAGCAGTCCGTGCAATGGACGCCCGTGAGAATGTAGTTTACATAATCCTTCGGAAGCATGATCTTCCGGATTTTTTCAAAGTTCTCCGGCTCGTTCTCCCGCAGCCACAGAAGCTTCGGCGCGGTGAAGCCCGCAAAGGCGATGTTGCCGGTGAGTGCGGAGAGCTGCTGCTTTCCGATGCCGTTGAGGAAATCCGTTTGCTTTTGCGTCCGGCCGTCATTCCACAGGATCGCCGGGCGGATTACCTCGTCCTGCTCGTCCAGAATCACAAGCCCGTGCATCTGCCCGCCGACGCCGATGCCCGCAACCGCGGCGGCGTCATGCCCCGCCAAAAGCTCGGGGATGCCTTCAAAGACAGCTTCCTTCCAGTCCCCGGGGTTTTGCTGGCTCCAGCCCGGCTTGGGAAATTCCAGCGGGTAGGATTTTGAAATGCAGTTCAGGATTGTGCCGGCCCCATCCATCAGCAGCAGCTTTGTGGATGAGGTGCCGAGGTCGATGCCGATGTACAACATGCTCTTTTCCTCCAGACAGCGGAATGCGCACTTTTTAGACAGTATAGCAAACTTCGCGCAAAATGTAAATGCAAAGAAGCGAGGCTTTTCGCGGAAAAACGGGGGAAGTGTATTTTGTGCGCTGCTGCCGCGCGAGATCAAAGTCTGTTTCGGGGGATGGAGCAGCATGGCGGCTGTTGTGCGCTTATGTTTCCGGACGTGCGGGCATATTCACTGGCAATCGGCCGGCAGACCCGCGCAAAGCGTTGACATTCTCCCGCCGTATGATAAAATATGTACAGTGCTATTTGAAATATAGAATCGAACTGCAAACAGCGTTCGCGTATACAGGAAGGAGAAGCTTATGTATCAGCTCAAACCCGTGACGGATCGCGTCCGGAGAATCCGTGAAAAATACCGCACCACCAAGCCGAAGATCGACATCAACCGCTATCGGTTGGTTACCGAGTTCTACATGGATAATCCCCAGCTCACCGGCATCCTCAAGCGTGCCAAAAATCTGCGCAATCTCTTTGAGAATATGCCCGTGCTCATCAACGAGGACGAGGTCATCGTGGGCTGGCAGGGCGCCAGCTACCGCTGCTGCGCGCTCTATCCCGAAACCAGCTTCAACTGGTTTATGAAGGAGCTGCGCGCCGGCATTATCCCCACCCGCAGCGTGGACCCCTACGACATCGATCCCGAGGACGAGAAGTATCTTCTGGAAACCGGCGATTTCTGGGATAAGAACGCTATGTGCGCCATCGTGGACGAATATATCCCGCAGTTCTATCGGGACAATCTGGCCGGAAACGGCTCTGTCTGCTTCAAGGCGAAGGACAACTGCGAGTCGCCCGTCGGCCACTTTGTTGCAAACTTCTGGACCGCCACCCAGAAGGGCTTCGGCGCCATCCGGGATGAAGCGCGGGCAAAGATCAAGCAGTACGACGAAGAGGGCATTTTTGGCGATCGGATTCAGCAGTACAACTTCTACCGCGCCATTGACATTGTCTGCGAGGGCATTATCCACTGGTCCGAGCGCTATGCCGCCGAAGCGCTGCGTCAGGCTGAAGAATGCACCGATCCTGCGCGCAAGCAGGAGCTTCTGCAGATGGCCGACACGCTCAACTGGATCATGAAAAACCCCTGCCGCAACTTCCATGATGCGGTGCAGTGCATCTACATGTACCAGATCGCCATGTGCATGGACGGTCAGCAGCATGGCATCAGCTACGGCCGCGTGGACCAGTATCTGGGCCGCTATTATGAGCAGGACATCAAGGACGGAACCATCACGCCCGAGTATGCACAGGAACTCATGGATCTCTTCTACCTTAAGGTTGCTGAGTGCAACAAGATTTGGTCCGAGGGCGCAACCAAGACCGGCCCGGGCTACACCTCCGGCCAGCTTATGACCCTCGGCGGCGTGGATCGCGACGGCAACGACGCCACCAACCCCGTCACCTACATGATGCTCCAGTCCGCCGGACGCCTCGTCCTGCACGATCCTCCGCAGGCGCTGCGTATCCATGAGGGCACCCCGGCTGAGCTTTGGGAGGCCGCGATTGAGACGACGAAGATCGCCGGCGGCGTGCCCAGCTTTGAGTCCGACAAGGTCATCATCGCCGCTTTGATGAAGCGCGGCATTCCGCTGGAGGATGCGCGCAACTACTGCCTCAACGGCTGCGTGGAGCCGTCCGTCGGCGGCTATGAGTGGGCGCAGCCCGGCGGCACCGGCACGGAGAGCTATCTCAACCTCGGCAACGCTTTCCTCATGGCGCTCAACAACGGCTACCGCTTCAACTATCCGGACGGCCAGGAGCCGAAGCAGTACGGTCTGCCCACCGGCTATCTCTACGAGATGGAGAGCATGGAAGAGGTTCTCGCCGCTGTTAAGACGCAGTTTGACTACTTCTGCAAGTGGCAGTGCTCCTGCATCAATGCATGGGAGTCCATGAGCGCGTTCCACACGCCGCTGCCCATGCTTTCCGCGACGCTTGCCGGCTGCATGGAAAACGGCAAGGATTGCCAGGCCGGCGGCGCGATGTATAACTCCACCGGCAACAGCTGCATCGCGCTCGGCAACGTGGCGGACAGCCTGAACGTCATCGACTATTGCTGCTTCCGCGAGAAGATCTGCACCACGAGAGAGCTTTATGACGCGCTCGTGAACAACTGGGAGGGCTATGAGGAGCTCCGCCAGAAGATCAACGGCATTGTGCCGCGCTACGGCAACAACGATGAGCTGGCCGATCAGTATGTGGACTTTACCGCCTCCACCTATGCCAACGCGATCATGTCGGCCACCGGCCCGCGCGGCAACCACTTTGCTGCCGGCTGCTACCCGGTGACCACCAACGTCCTCTTCGGCTACGGCACCTGGGCAACGCCCGATGGCCGCAAGGCCGGCGAGCCGCTGACGGACGGCATTTCCAGCGTGCAGGGCATGGATAAAAACGGCCCGCTGAGCTTCCTGAACTCGGTTCTGAAATTCGACCAGTCCAATTACGGCAACGGCACGCTCTGCAACATGAAGTTCCATCCCACGGCGCTCAAGGGCGCAGACGGTGTGATGAAGCTCCGCAGCGTCATGGAGACCTATTTTGACAGGGGCGGCATGGAGCTGCAGATCAACATCGTTTCCTCCGACACGCTGCGCGACGCGCAGGCGCATCCCGAGAACTACAAGGATCTTGTGGTTCGCGTGGCCGGATTCTCCGCCTACTTTGTGGAGGTTTTCAAAGGCTGCCAGGATGACCTGATCCGCCGCACGGAGATGAGTCTGTAAACAGAGACGAAAAAACTATAGAACAAAATCCGGGCATCGGGAAAATTCCGATGCCCGGATTCTATTTTATGCTTGACATTTTGGGAAAAAAGCAGAATGATTTTGCATAGAGAGAAGACATAAGGAGGCTGCGCTATGTATGACGTGACTGCATTGGGCGAGCTGCTGATTGATTTCGCCTGCGTCGGTGCCGACGAAAACGGATATCCGACGCTGGCTGCCAAGCCCGGCGGCGCGCCGGCAAATCTGATCGCGGCGCTGTGCGCCTACGGAAGCAAAACCGCGTTTCTGGGCAAGGTGGGGGATGACGCTTTCGGGCGGCTGC
The DNA here is from genome assembly GCA_017522015.1 of Oscillospiraceae bacterium. Taxonomy (GTDB): domain Bacteria; phylum Bacillota; class Clostridia; order Oscillospirales; family Oscillospiraceae; genus SIG483. The sequence continues at coordinate 17,809 of JAFXAW010000026.1, forward strand.
TGCTGGACACCATGCAGAGGATCGGCGCGGAGACACGCGGAATTATCGTGGATCCGGGCGTTTTTACCACGCTGGCTTTTGTCACGGTCGATGATCGCGGCGAGCGCTCATTCAGCTTCGCGCGCAAACCCGGCGCAGACACGCGGCTTCGCTTTGAAGAGCTGGATATTTCGCTTATTGACGAATGCCGGGATTTTCATTTCGGCACGCTGAGCCTTACCCACGAACCCGCCCGGGAGGCCACAAAGCATGCGGTTGCCTATGCGAAGGCCGCCGGGAAATGGATCTCCTTTGACCCGAATCTCCGGCGTATGCTCTGGGACGATTTGGAGCAGGCGCGGGAGGAAATGCTTTGGGGGCTCGGTCAGGCGGACATCGCCAAGCTCAGCGATGAGGAGGCCGATTTTCTTTGGGGCTGCGCGCCGGAAGATTCACTCGAGAAGCTCCATGCGCTCGGCGTCCGGCTGGCCTTTGTTACGCTGGGGGCGGAGGGTTGCCTCTACAGCGGAAACGGCGCGCGCGGCCGCGTGCCTGCCCCGGGCGGCATCAGCCCGGTGGACACCACCGGCGCGGGGGACATCTTCGGCGGAAGCATGCTCTCGCGGCTGTTGCAGTCGGGAAAAGAGCTTGGCGAGATCAGCGCGCAGGAGCTGCACGATGCAGCGGAATTTGCCTGCTGCGCGGCCAGCCTCTCCACGGAGCAATTCGGCGGAATTTCCTCTGTGCCGCCGATGGAGGCTGTTCTGGCAAGGCTGCACGGATAAACGGAAACCGGTGCAGCAGCGCCGGTTTTGTTTCAAAAAATTTTTTCGATTCCCGTAACCTTTTTACACGAAATTCCTACAAACAGGGTGAAAGGCCATTGGGGGAGGTGAGACCTGAATGGAAGACAAGCAGATCATCGAGCTTTACTGGCAGCGGAGTGAAGATGCCATCCGGGAAACGGACAGGGCGCATGGACAGAAGCTGCACGCTTTGTCCTTTCGGATTGTGCACAACAATCAGGATGCGGAAGAGAGCGTGAGCGATACGTATATGGAGGCATGGAATCAGATCCCGCCCGTGCGGCCCAATTTCCTGTTTGCTTATCTTGCCAAGATCTGCAGAAACATCTCCTGCTCCCGGCTGGACTGGCTGAATGCGGCAAAGCGGAAAGCGGATCTTGTAGAACTGACGAGCGAAATGGAACTGTGCATCCCGGATTCGCGGCTTGAGCAGCAGATGGAGGGGCAGGAGATCGGAAGACTGCTGAGTCGTTTTCTGGATACGCTGCCAAAGGAATCGAGACTGATTTTTATGCGGCGGTATTGGTATGCAGATTCCATTCGGGAGATCGCGGCGCGCTACGGTATGGGGGAGAGCAAAGTCAAAACCCAGCTCCACCGCACCCGGAACAAACTGCGGCAGTATCTTGAAAAGGAGGGAATCGCGGTATGAACGGAAAGGATCTCTTTAGCGGCATGAGCTTCGTTGAGGAGAGACTTGTAAACGAAGCGGAAACCGAGCGTCCGGCATCCGGAAGCTTTGCATGGAAGCGCTGGGCGGCCATCGCGGCCTGCCTGTGTCTGATTGTACTGAGTCTGTACACGGGCATTCTCCGCCCGGAACAGGAGATGACAGAGGGCATAGCCGGGCAGGATGCCGCGGACTCCATGCCCATACCCATGCCCGAGGGCGGGAACAGCGCGGAATTGCAGCAGGAATTGATGGAGTCCGAAACAAGCCCCGATGAGGGCTGCCCGCTGCAGGAAGTTCCGTCTGTCATTCTTCTTGTCGAAGAGATGACGGACAGCGGATTTACCGCAACGGTTGCCGGGGTGGCGGATACGGACGTTTTTGAAATCGGCACAGCGCTGAACGTGGTGATGGCGGAAGACGTCCGGCACGAAACGCCTGACGGACAATTTGATGTCACTGCTGAGACGGGAATTGATTATTCCGGACTCTGCGTTGAAGTTCAGTTTACGGAATACGACGAAGAAACCGCAACGATTGTGGTAAACAGCATTCGGGAAGTGACACCTCCCGCGCATCGTTAGAAAGGAAGGTTAATATGAAGAAACGGATTGCATTACTGCTTGCACTTGTGCTCGTGTTCAGCCTGACCGCCTGCGGCGGGGCAAATAACGCCAACGATCTTATGAAGGACGTTCCGGCCAAGGCCGTGGATGTTCTGCCGGATATGGACGCCGGAGCGGCTGCTGCCGCGGATTTTGGCGTGAAGCTTTTTCAAAACAGCATGGAGGAGGGGGAGAACACCCTGATTTCTCCGCTGTCCGTTCTGTATGCCCTCGCCATGACTGCCAACGGCGCGGACGGGGAGACGCTCGCGCAGATGGAGCAGGTGCTGGGCATGGACACCGAGAATCTCAACAGCTATATGCGGGCGTATCTTGACCTGCTTCCGGAGGCCAAGGATTACAAACTGAGCCTTGCAAACTCCATTTGGTTCAAGGACGACCCGAATTTTGCGGTGGAGCAGAGCTTCCTGCAGACCAACGCGGATTACTACGGCGCCGGCGCTTACAAAGCCGCCTTTGATGAGGCGACCAAAAATGACATCAACAACTGGGTCAAGGAGCACACGGACGGCATGATCCCGGAAATTATTGATGAGATTCCGGATGAGGCGATCATGTATCTGGTCAATGCGCTTGCGTTTGATGCCGAGTGGGCTGAGGTGTATGAGGAGTTCCAGATCCGGGAGGGCAGCTTCACCACGGAAGCCGGAGTGCAGCAGGATGTGGACATGATGCACTCGGAAGAGCATGCCTATCTGGAAGATGACATGGCCACCGGCTTTATCAAGTATTATAAGGACAGAAAATATGCCTTTGCCGCGCTGCTGCCCAACGAAGGCGTCAGCGTTTCCGAATATGTTTCCGGCCTTAGCGGCGCGCATTTGCAGGAGCTGCTCTCTGCGCCGCAGGACATCACGGTGTATGCCACTATGCCGAAGTTTGAAACGGAATACAGCGTGGAGATGAGCGAAGTTCTGCAGGAAATGGGCATGAAAGATGCCTTCACCTGGCAGCTTGCTGATTTCTCCCGCCTGGGCAGCTACGATGCAGAGGGCGTGAACATCTATATCAACAAGGTGCTGCATAAGACCTTTATCTCTGTTTTCGAACAGGGAACCCGCGCGGGCGCGGCCACCGCCGTTGTGATGGAAGCGGGGGGCGCTGCTATGGATCCCGAATACAAGGAAGTGGTGCTCGACCGTCCCTTTGTCTATATGCTCATCGACCGCGAAACGAATCTGCCGTTTTTCATCGGTACGATGATGGATGTGGAGGCGGACTGAGATGAAAAGAACAATCGCTGCACTGCTTGCCGCTGTGCTGATCCTTTCGCTGGCGGCTTGCGGGATGGGGCAGCATGGCGGAGATGAGCAGGACGGCCTGCCCGGAAATGCCGAGCTTTCCGAGCCTGCATCCGATCTGTCGGAAGAAAGCAACGTGCCTTCTCCGCCGCCGAGAGGCACCGGGCCTTCAAGACTCGGCCCCCAACCGCCTGTTCTGAAGATTCATGACAGCAGCTGTATGGGTATCGAAGCGAACGTGGGCACCTATTCCTGGACTTACAACAACTGGGACGGAACATGGACAAGTGTGGAAGCGGACAGTTCCCATCCGCTGGAGCGGCAGGAGTTTCTGGCGCCGATGACCACCGCGGATTCGACTGTTGAACTCTGTTTTGACGTGCAGCCGGAGAAATTCACCGTGCGCTGCTGGAGCGATGCGTGCTGGGGAATGATGGACACCCTGGAGGCGGATGCTCGCTGCAACGGTAATACGCTCGAGCTCCGGGAGGGCGGCTATATCTATGAGGTGATTGCGGAGTGGACGGGGGAGGACCTCAGCTCGGGAGGCACGGTCAGCTACGCTTTCTATGCGGTCAGGGAAGTTGCCGTGTTGTGCCAATAGACAGGTCTGTGACGCCCAAACAATATGAATTATAGAAAAAAGAGCGGTCGGGGCAAACGCCTCAACCGCTCTTTTTCATGGATTGGGTTTTGTCTTCAAAGCCATTCCTGCAGGTCGTTCGTTGGCGGCAGGCAGCTTTGGCCTTTGCAGACATAATAAGTGGACTTCCCGTTTTTAAGGGAATAGGACTTCGACGGCTGCTTCAAAAGGATGATCGCATCCGGCGGCAGAGCAAAAAGCAAACGGTTTTTGTCTGCCTGTTCGTCCAACACCGCCGTTACTTTTATCGGCGGTTTGTCGTGTTCCATGAGGGCGATTAAAAACATCGCATGATTTGTGGGATACTGCACTGCGCTTTGCGCGAGAAAATCAAGCTGACGCTGTGCCGCTGCTTTGTATTTCTCTGCATCGGTGATGAAAAACAGCCGCACAAGGTTATAAGCCATCAGTGAATTTCCGCTCGGGATCGCGCCGTCATAGATCTCTTTGGGGCGCAGGATCAATTCCTCGTGCGCTTTGCCGTAAAGATAAAAGCCGCCCGCGTTGTCGCCAAAATCCGCAATAACGCTGTCGCACAATCGCCTCGCGCGCTCCAGATATCTATCCTCCAGCGTGGCGCGATACAGCGACAGCTGCGCAAAAATATATGCGGCATAGTCATCGAGAAATCCTCTTACGCCACGTTTATTCCTGTGAAAACTAACGTAGAGCGTGTCGCCGTCGCACAGATTTTTCTGTATAAAGCGATCTGCATTTTGCGCGGCAGAGAGATACAGCTCCTTTCCGCCGGCGAGATAGAGCGCGCATAAGGCGGCGATCATCAGGCTGTTCCACGATGAAAGAATCTTCTCGTCGCGGTGGGGCGGGATTCGCTTTTTCCGATAATCATAAAGCGCGGAAAGGCAGGGTTCAAGGCCTTCGGCCGGGAGACCGTGCTTTAATAGATTCGGAATGTTTTTGCCTTCAAAATTGCCCGCCTCCGTGATGTCATACTGCCGGTTGAAATTCTCGCCGTCTTCAGGGCCGAGCACCCCGATGATCTCCCCGGGCGTAAACAGATAGTATTTTCCTTCCTCGCCTTCGCTGTCGGCGTCCTGGGAGCTGAAAAAGCCGCCCTCGGGCGAGCGCATCTCACGAAGAATATAGCTTGCCGTTTTTTCGGCAATTTCAAGATAGATCTCCTTTTTGGTCACCGAGTACGCGCTGCAATAGGCGAGAATGAGAAGCGCGTTGTCGTACAGCATTTTTTCAAAATGCGGAACGAGGAATTTTTTGTCGGTGGAGTAGCGGCAAAAGCCGAATCCGATATGATCGAAGATTCCCCCGCGGTACATCTGCGTGAGCGTGTGCTCCGCCATACGCAGACAGGCGGGCGTTTTATATCGCTTGTAATAATCCAGCAAAAACAGCAGATTATGCGGCGCCGGGAACTTTGGCGCGCGAGCGAAGCCGCCGTGTTTTTCGTCATAGCTTCGCCTGTATTGCGACGCGGCCAGATGCGTCAGGTCAATGTCCGTACTCTCCGACGTGATCTTCTGGCTGCTCAGATGTTTGAGAATTTCCTCCGCATTGTGCAGCAGCGTTTCGCGGTCTGAATCCCATTTTTCGTGTATGGCCGTCAGCAGCTCGCGAAGCCCGATCACATTGCCGCGAGAGGTTTTGGGGAAATACGTTCCCGCAAAAAACGGCTTCTGCTCAGCGGTCATAAAAATGCTGGTTGGCCAGCCGCCGCTTCCCGTGAAGGCCTGACAAACCGTCATATAGACGCTGTCAATGTCGGGACGCTCCTCCTTATCCACTTTTATGGAAATGAAATATTTGTTTAGCAGCGCCGCGATTTCTTCGTCCTCAAAGCTCTCGTGGGCGAGCACGTGACACCAGTGACATGCGCTGTAGCCGATGCTCAAAAAGATGGGCTTATCCTCCTGCGCTGCGCGCGCAAATGCTTCGCTGCACCAGGGATACCAATCCACGGGATTGTCCTTGTGCTGAAGCAAATACGGGCTTGTTTCCTTTGCCAAACGGTTGCTCATGGTTTCACCTCCGGAAATCCTTTTTATTTTCAGCATTTTCAAGTCAACTTATACGGGAATTGACAGGTATGCAAAGCTTGAAAATCAAGAATACTATGAACATCACAAATTGGAGGCAAAAGAGATGACAAAAGACGAAATGCCCGTTGGCTTTGCTATGGCACTTTCCATGAATCCCGCCGCAATGCAGAAATTTGCAGCACTCAGCCGGGAACAAAAACAGGAGATTCTCGATGGAACGCACGCAGTAAAAAGCAGGGAAGAGATGCATCAATACGTGGACTCTATCGTTGACAGGCAATGAGTGGGCATATCAATTCGATTTGGGAGAAGGACGCGCCGCGCGTGCGGTTTGACGCGCTCAAGGGCAACAAAAGCACGGATGTTTTGATCGTTGGCGGCGGTATCGCCGGCGTTTTGTGCGCTTACAAGCTTAAAAATGACGGTGCGGATTGTGTGCTGGCGGAGGCCGCGGAGATCTGCGGCGGCATTACCGGGAACACTACGGCAAAAATTACGTTACAGCACGGATTGATCTACGACAAAATGATAAAGCGTTTCGGGGTGGATAAGGCGCGGTTATATGCGAAGGCGCAGGCCAAAGCGGGCGAGGAATACGCACGACTTTGCGGGAACATCGACTGCGACTACGAAACGAGAGATTCCTTTGTCTATTCCCCGGATAACCGCAGGAAGATTGAAAAGGAAGTTGCCGCCCTCAAGCGCCTTGGCGTAGAAGCTGAATTTTCGGATGCCGGTGAGCTTCCGTTCGCGGTTGCGGGGGCGGTTCGCGTCAGGGATCAGGCGCAGTTTCATCCGCTGAAATTCCTCTTTAACATTGCGAAAGAGCTGCCCATCTGCGAGCACACCAAGGTTGTGGAACTGAAGCCGCGCAAGGCGCTTACAAACCGCGGGGAGATCACGTATAAAAAGCTGATTATTGCAAGCCATTTCCCGCTTCTCAACAAGCACGGACTTTATCCCCTCAAGCTTTATCAGCACCGCTCCTATGTGCTCGCTTTGCGGGGGGCGCAGAATGTCAGCGGGATGTACGTTGACGAAGCCGACACAGGACTGTCTTTCCGCAGTTATGGCGAGCTCCTGCTCCTCGGCGGCGGCGGACACCGCACAGGCAAGCAAGGCGGCGCCTGGAATGAACTGGAAAAATTTGCCGAGAAGCACTATAAAAACTTCGAGCTCATCGGCAAATGGGCAACGCAGGATTGCATGACGCTGGACGACATTCCATACATCGGGCAGTATTCAAAATCTACGCCCGATGTGTTCGTGGCAACGGGCTTTAACAAATGGGGGATGACAAACGCCATGGTCGCCGCCGACATTCTTTGCCATCTCGTGCAAGGGAAGCCCAGTCCGTATGCCGCCGTGTTTTCGCCCTCGCGCACTGTCCTGCGCCCGCAGCTTGCGGTCAACGCCTTTGAATCGGCGGCAGGACTTTTGACTCCCTCTGCGCCAAGATGTCCGCATCTCGGCTGCGCCCTTAAATATAACCGCGCAGAGCACACGTGGGATTGTCCCTGTCACGGTTCCCGCTTTACCGAATCCGGAGAGCTGATAGACAACCCTGCGACGGATGACAAAAAACTGTAGAAAAAAGGAGAGCGCCTTTTTGGTCGGTCTGCAATGCGCTGTTCGTTCGTGAATGAAATCGGATTGCCGGCCTTGCTGCGCTTCGGCTATTTTGAAATGAAAGGCAAGGCGCAGCGCTCAATGCTATATCGCAGACAGATCGCCCCTTGCGCAAGGAACGGATACCATTAAAAACACTCTTTTGTCGGACGGACAAAAGAGTGTTTTTTCATGAGAAAGGGGAGACGGGCTTTGCATGGGGCGGGGAAGGGTGGCCAACTTTGTTCGTGAAACTGCAATTTGAATATCCCTCTTGCAAAATTCGTCCGGAAATATTACCATATACTTAAATCCTACATTGGAGGTTAGCAAAATGAATGCCAATCAGATCATGAAGATTTTTGAAGACACCGCTTATATCCGCGTGGGCGGCAGCGCAGAGGAATTGAAGACTGCTGAGTATCTGGCCGGCCTGGTGCGTGACTTGGGGCTGACTGCCGAGATCGTGCCTTTCGAGGTTCCCATGGCTACGCTGCAGGAAGCCGTTCTGACCGTAGACGGTGAAGAAGTCACCTGCAAGGGTTACTTAAATGCCGGCAGCCACGAAGTGGAGGCCCCCTTCTACTACCTGCGCCATACCGATCCTCTCTCCCTGTCCCAGTGCAAGGGCAAGATTGTCATGGTGGACGGCTATTTGAATTATTGGACGTATCAGGATATGCTGGAAAACGGCGCTCTTGGCTTCATCACGTATGATGGCAACGCCAACTACGCTGACCGCGATATCGACCAGCGGGAACTGCGCAGCTTTGTCCATAAGGGCAACAAGATCCCCGGCGTCAATATCAATGCCAAAGATGCCATCGAGCTGATCCGCAAGGGCGCGGCCACAGCCAAGATCGTGCTCAAGCAGGAAGAATATATCGCCAACTCCCACAATGTGATTCTGGATCTGCCCGGCGAAGTGGACGAGTACATCGCCTTCACCGCACACTATGACTCCACGGCCCTGTCCCAGGGCGCCTACGACAATATGTCCGGCAGCCTGGGCATTCTGGGCATTGCAGAGCACTTCGCCAAGAATCCCCACCGCTATGGTATGCGCTTTATTTGGTGCGGCAGCGAAGAGCGCGGCCTGCTGGGTTCCAAGGCTTACTGTGAAAACGAGGAAGCGCTGAAAAACTGCGTGCTGAACGTTAATCTGGACATGATCGGCTGCATTATGGGCCGGTTTATCTACTGCGTTACCGGCGAAGAGAAGCTGTGTCACTACATCAGCTATCTCGGCAGCGAGATCGGCTTCCCCATTGACGGCAGCCAGAACGTGTATTCCAGCGACTCCACGCCCTTCGCCGACAAGGGCGTGCCCGCCGTCTCCTTTGCCCGTATCGCCCCGCAGAACACCGCCACCATCCACAACAGCTATGATACGCTTGCCGTGATGAAGGGCGAGCAGATGGTGGAGGATATTGACTTCCTGATCGCTTTTGCTGACCGGATGGTCAATGCAGTCCGCTGCCCCGTGGCGAGAACCATTCCCGACAATATGAAGGAAAAGCTGGACGAATACCTCAACCGCAAGCGTCCCGGCAAGAAGTAAGAAATAAACTGCGCAAAAGGCCGTGCATCCCAAGGGATGCACGGCCTTTTTTGTAATGCTGCCGGTTTATACCATTCGATGAACCGGCAGCGACTCACTTCTTTTTCTTGGGTTCGGGGAGCTCCGCATACATCGCATCAAGCAGTCTGGACAGGAACTCCCTGCTATCAACATTATCGACCAACAGCATTTCTTTTGCGCCCTCATAAGGTGCTTCACAGGTCGCGTTTGGCATAAGGGAAACGGCGGATTTAACAGGTTTTACAAGCAATCTGTCATCATAGATTCCGCCAACGATTTTGCCGCGGTAGTAGAGAATGTACTCCCCCATCATGGCTTTGTAAGAGATTTCTTCCAATGCAGATAACTGATCCAACACATAATCCAAATATGCTTTGCTTGAAGCCATATATTTACCCCTCGTCAAAATTCAATTTGACAAACTGATATTTCAAGTGGTGTGTCTTGCCCAAACGCCTTACACCTGTTTGAAAGGAGACATCTCGTAATCCGATTTGCCTTCCATAAATTCTGCAATATAATCTGCAGCACTCTCTATATTGTTGGGGTGCCAGTGGGTGCCCTTTGTTTGCTCCGCATCCATCACATCCATAACAAAGTAGCCGTCATCTTCGTATAACTCAATAATCTGTCCATGTGCTTTGCCCACAACGACAGGACAATCAACAGTAAACCCTTCATCCAGCGCAGAAGTAGTGGTCAAGACCAAATTATATCTGTCTTTCAGCTGTTCATAAACCGCTATGACATCATTCGCAGTAATACCGAACATATAGAGTACCTCCTTCAATTTATTGAATTAGTTTTGCCGCGATTGTGTAGAAATAATATTCAACAATGAGACTGGTTGCTCAGATATTTCTCGTATCAAAATGATCGGCCTTGTTTGAACGCTAATCCTGATTTTGATACAAATGCACCTTATTTGAGGTCGGGGGGGTGCAATCAGGCTTGGGGGATGCAAAGAACAATGCCTAATTCCTGCGCCAGCTCTTCAAGGTGAGTTAAGTGACCTTTGTTGGCACAGTATGTCGTTACATATCCATTTTCGGTCGCAATAATGGTTTCGGTTTCATTCGTTTTTGCATTGCGGTAAATTATGCGCTCGCCTTTTTTCAGATAGGTCTTGGTGCCTTGCTCCAGGGCGTGATTATAATCTTCGAGTGCTTTTTGATAATGGGCATTAAACAAACGGGTTGCCTCGGTGAGATCTCCCCTTCTGCCAACAATCATTGCTTCTTCAAGTAGACGCAAATGATTATTGAATTGATCAAAATGCGCATATTCTATTCTGTGTTTTAAGATTGCATCACGACTGTTGAGAATCTCAAAAACAGGAATGACATATTTTTTTAAGCGTTCAACAATATCTTTTCCTGTTTTGTTGGGATTCTTCTTCAGATCATAAAATGTATCTTTTCCGTCAACGAGGGAACCAAGGCGGGTACGCATATTGCATTCATATTCATGATAGTATTTTTTAAGGGGTTCTTCTATGCTGAATTTGCGTTCCGCACATTCAGGGACACGAATGCCAATGTTTACCCAAAGAATATTGTATACACCTTTTGGCGGACAGCCATTTTGAAAATTTATTACTTGCGAAATGTCGTTATCAACAAAACGATGGAGGGTTCGGCCGTGCTTTCTAAAGCCTAATGGCTTCAAATATTCATATACAATCTTTTCAATAATATCTACGGATTCGGTTGATGAAAGTTTGTTTTTTGCGAATATTTGGAACATTGTACCACCACCTTAATCTATTACATAGTAGCACAAAATACACTGGCTTTCAACGGATGCAGTTGTAATTTAACGATTTATGGACTTAAACTGTCAATTGAGAGATCCTCTCCCGAAAAATTCTCAAAAGCCGATTTTGAGTATAAAATAACCGTCATTCCGTTGTATCAGAATGACGGTTATTCTTTGGGAACTGACCCTAATTTTAATACAAATGCACCCCCTTTTGAGGTAAGGGGGTGCAAAGTCATTTTAGGGGGGCACATTTTACGCCGAAGGGGGGTGCAAATCGGGTTCAGGGGGGGCAAATTTTATTAGTTCAACTCTGCTTTAAATCGAAGCAAGTACATTTGCTGTAACCACTCTGGCTGTTTATCGAGTTCGGATTCCAATTTGGTAAGCGTTCGCTTGCCGACCCTTCTGTCAAAAATGGCAAACATTCTGATTAGCGGATTATTTGAGCGTAGACTTTCTTGGATATCCTGGTTGCGATAATTCTCGAGGGCATTACAAAATTCTTCGTCAGTATATTCTGTTCGATCAGTTACAGGATATTTATCAAGTAATGACCAAAACTCTGCCCAATACTCGCCTATGCCACTTGGATTCTTATTACTCGTATATCCGTTATCAATAAAATAGGAGTTAACAGTTTCCCACGAAAAGCGTTTCACTTGTTTGCCATCGATACAAATCTCGAAGATGTGGCACCCGTCCATCCCAACATAAGAAGTGCATCCATCTCCGCTTTGATATGCAGTCGTGTTTCCAGATGCCAACGCTTGCAGCGGTGTGATTGAAAGTATGATTGTTGCTGTCAAAAATAATGACAGTATTTTTTGAATAGCTTCACGTTTTATCTCTCCCGTCTTTCGCCCTTATATTCCTTGCAGAAGAGGCTTGTGTTGTTACCTTATTTCCGCTTCTATTTCCATATCAAGCATTCGGCTTTCCTGTTCCGCCGCAGGCATTGCAGTTTCCTGATCCACGACATCCCTGACAAGGGACGATTCCGGTTCCGCCACAGTTGCCATGCGTTATATGACCGTTACCGCCGCATTGGTCGCAAATCTTCGGCCCATTCTCATCGCCGCCGGCATATCCTTCGCCCCCACATTTTGAGCAGGTTTCATAGCCGGAATTGCATTCTTCACATATTGCGGTTCCGCTCCCACCACATCTGTCGCATATTCCCGAACCGTGACATACAGAACAGCCTTCATTCGGATCCCGTGGCGCATGATATTCATGGTCATCGTCCGGGTTCTCATTGTTATTGTCTTCGTTTGACGCAGGAGGATTGTCTTCCGAACCCGGATTATTCCCCTGTTCGCTGTCTCCCTGCTCGGACGGAGCCTCGGAGTCTGTTTGTTCGGGAATTTCGAGTTCTTCCGAAAACTCCACGTTTTCTTCGACTGTTAGCACCGGATTAACGGAAATGCCACAGTCCTTGGCTATTTCAGTAACCTTTCCCTTCGCCTCTGTCAACAGTTCGTTTGCTTCTGCTTCTGTCCGGAATGCACTGACCATTGTAACGGTTACATCTCCGCCATCCTCCAAAAAACCTTCTTCGTAGGAAAAGCGAACGATGTCATTCAATGCCTCAAACAGATCGCGGCCTTCTATAGCAGCGCGCTCATCGACTTTTTGTGCATCTGCATTTAATGCCTGATACGCAACAACCCTATGTTCAACCAAA
>JAFXAW010000027.1 GCA_017522015.1 Oscillospiraceae bacterium
CGAGGCCTATTTGCAAGGCCAACCGCGCAGCACACACCCTCCCCCGTAGATTGAACAAAACGCGGACTTATTTTGTTCAATTATTGATGTTTGTGCGTTACAATAAGTATACTTAAGGGCTCATCTCCCCTTTGACGTATCCGGCATGAAAAAAGCGTCTGTCCCGAATGGACAGACGCTTTTTATCTATTTGCATATTCGTTTATTACAATCTCATGCACGGGGGTGCGCCTTAAAGTAGACATCTTTCAGTCTGCGATTGACCAACTGAGAATAAATCTGAGTTGAGCTGATGTCTGCATGACCGAGCATCTCTTGTATCGAATGCAGGTCTGCACCATTCTCAAGCAGATGTGCGGCAAAGGAATGACGCAGCGTGTGCGGCGTGATATCCTTATCGATCTTTGCTTTGGCCTGGTAAGTCTTAATTAACTTCCAAAATCCCTGACGTGACAATTTCTCTCCGCTGACGTTGACAAACAGAACTGTCTCATCAGGCGAAGCAATCATCTTAGGCCGAATAAATTCAATATATTCGGACAGAGCACGAATCGCCGTCGGATAAAGCGGAATGACACGAACACGGTCACGGCTACGGCAACGAATGACACCGGCCGAGAGATTGACATCAGAAATCTGCAGATCAATCAATTCCGTAACACGAATGCCGGTGGCGTAAATCAGCTCGAGCATTGCCTTGTCACGATAACCCTTGACGTCAGTCATCTCAGGCTGCTCCAAAAGCAGCTCAACCTCTTTACTTGTTAAGATCTGAGGAAGTTTATGTTCCGATTTGTCCGGAACCAGTCCGCTTGCTGGATTAACAGCAACAACCTCTTCCCCAACGAGAAATCCGTAAAAGCACTTGAGCGACGCAATGCATCTTGAAACCGTCGCAACGGACTTGTTAGAACCACGCAGCCACTGAATGTAAGTCTGCAGTACCTGCGCATCAGCTTCCACAAAGTTTACATTTTCATGCAAAGAAAGGTACTCACCAAACTGGCGAATATCTCTCAGATAGGAAGAGAGCGTATTCTCTGACGAATGCTTAACCGTTCTCAGATAATTTTCAAAACGCTCCAACATAACGGAATTCATTATCAAAGCCGCCTCCCTTCTCCGAATTCTGTGAAAATGCAGAATGTATTTACATAATCTTGAAGCACGCATACTATAACTTAAATTCTGCGAGTAATCAAGCCTTTCTTCAAAAATAATCAAATTTTGTGAATTATGACTATATATTATGTAAACTGTATTATGTAAACTACGCAACCATTCGAATAGAATAGCCATTGATAATCAAGTCTAATTCCACCATATTTTGTTACATAAAGTCAAAATACACTATATATTGTCTTTTGTTGCATCATTATGTAAACTATATTACATGTATTACAGTTAGTTATATCTCCTCTTCTTTTTGCGAACCGGAGCACCGGATTTGCGCATTTTGACGGCGCTTCCAAGCAGAACACCCGCGATCGCGCAGACCACCATTCTGAAAAATCCTGCGCTGAGTATACTCTGGCTTCCTGCGCTCATGGCTAGTATCAAAAGAATCAGAACATAAAACAGAAATCCAAACAGCATGGGAAGAAGACCTCCCCTGCCCTGCTTATTCGATGTGAAGAGTACCGGAATGCAGTTTGCGAGGAATACACATAACATTACATATTCACCGCTTCTGCTTTCCGGAAGCTTTCCCGCTGAGATCAGTGTTGATGATAAGAACATAAGCAGCAATGTTAAGAGCATGGCAATAACGGAACGGATGGCAGCGGAGAGCAAATCCGCCTGCAGAATCAGCTTTGCGTCACTATGTGTCGAAGACATAAAATACCCCCTCAGAGAATAGGTCTGTACATCCTTATTCTCCGAGGGGGTAAATATGACAATATAAACTTAGCTTAACGGATTTTATTTCTTTTCCTGTTCGGTTTCCTTACCGATAGAAGAGATCGCCCATTTTGTGACCTGCATACGAACTCTGTCCTCACCGGTCTCAAAAGTGATCAGCTCACCGTTCACATTGACAATTTTTCCGACGATTCCACCGATCGTGGTAATCGTGTCGCCGACACCAAGGCTGTTGCGCATCTCCTGAAGCTTTTTCTTCTTCTTGCTTTCCGGACGAATCAGGAAGAGATAGAAGACAGCGATAAGCACAACAAACATGATAATGGTAGTTAATCCGTTGCCGTTCTGTCCGCCAGGCATTTGTATAAAGTTCCTCCTATTACATTAATGTCATTTCATTATATATGGACTTGTCAGAATTTGCAAGTGTTTTATACACTATATTCTCTTATCGAGCTTTTCAGCCATTTCATGGCGAAGCTGCGCGAAAGTGCCGCTATCCAAAGCGTCACGAATCTTTTGCATCAGTGCATTATAGAACCAAAGATTGTGCATAACGGAAAACCGCAGCGCAAGCAATTCCTCGGTCTTAAACAGATGTCTGATATAGGCGCGGGAATAGCTCTTGCAGACCGGGCAGCCGCATTGCGGGTCGATCGGGCTCTCATCCCGGGCGTATTTTTCGTTTTTGATGTTGATGACGCCATCCCATGTGAAAAGGTGTCCGTGGCGGCCGTTTCTGGCCGGCATAACGCAGTCAAAGAAATCGACTCCCCTGGCAACTGCCTCCAGAATATTCTCCGGCGTGCCAACGCCCATCAGATAGCGCGGACGGTCAAACGGCATATAGGGAGTGACTGCCTCAATCGTGTCATACATCTCTTGCCTTGTCTCCCCTACCGCAAGGCCGCCGATTGCATAGCCGGGCAAATCCAGCTCGGAGATCCGCTGCATATGCGTGATGCGAAGGTCGGGAAAGGTTGCGCCCTGATTGATTCCCCAGAGCATCTGCCCCGGATTTACGGCATCACCCTCGGTATGGATTCTTTCCATTTCCGCCTTGCAGCGCTCCAGCCAGCGCGTTACGCGCTCACAGGAGGCTTTGGAATAAGAATGCTCCGCAGGCAGCTTAACGCACTCGTCAAAGGCCATAGCAATATCGCTGCCGAGATTTGCCTGGATGCGCATACTCTCCTCAGGTCCCATAAAAATACGTCTGCCGTCGATATGGGAATTAAACTGCACGCCCTCCTCTGTAATCTTGCGAAGCTTCGCGAGAGAAAAGACCTGAAATCCGCCGCTGTCGGTCAGAATCGGACCGTCCCACCGCATAAAACGATGCAATCCGCCCATGTCGCGGATCAGTTCAGAGCTCGGACGCAGGTGCAGATGGTAGGTGTTGGAAAGCTCTATCTGGCAGCCAATCGCGCGCAAATCCGCGGCGGACAGCCCGCCTTTAATTGCAGCACTCGTGCCAACATTCATGAACACAGGCGTCTGCACAGTACCGTGCGCAGTTTGAAATTCACCACGCCGTGCATTTCCCTCGGTTTTTAATAGTTTGAATCGTTCTGACATCCTGTTCTCCGATCAATGAATAAACATCGCATCGCCAAAAGAGAAGAAACGGTACTTCTCCGCAATCGCTTCCCGGTATGCGCGCAGAACATGTTCCCTGCCCGCGAGCGCTGAAATCAGCATAATGAGCGTCGATTCCGGAAGGTGAAAATTGGTGACAAGTGCATCAACGCATTTGAAGCGATAACCGGGATAGATGAAAATGCTCGTCCAACCACCGCCCTCGTCGAGAGTTCCATCTGCGTTACAGAAACTCTCCAACGTGCGGCAGGAGGTCGTTCCAACCGCAATAACGCGGCCGCCGTTTTGTTTTGTCTGTGTTACTGCTCGGGCTGTCTCCTCCGGAATAATGCAGTATTCCGCGTGCATATCATGATCCTCAATGTCCTCAGCCTTGACCGGCCGGAACGTGCCAAGACCGACGTGCAATGTGATATAGCGAACCAAAACGCCGGACGCCTCGATTTCAGAGAGCATTTCTTTCGTGAAGTGCAGTCCGGCAGTCGGCGCTGCGGCGGAGCCCGTCACACGCGAATAGACCGTCTGATAACGCTCCTGATCCTGCAACTCTGCCTTGATATAGGGCGGAAGTGGCATACGGCCAAGCTTTTCCAGAATTTCAAGAAAAATGCCGGAATAGTGAAAGTCGATCAGGCGGTTTCCGCCCTCGCAAACCTCGGCAACCGTAGCGCGAAGCGCACCGTCTCCAAACGAAAGCTCCGTTCCGGGTCTTGTCTTTCGGCCAGGACGCGTTAAGCATTCCCATCTGCCGCCGCCAAGGTCGCGCAGCAGAAGAACCTCAACTGCGCCGCCGGTGCTTCTTGTTCCCATCAGACGCGCGGGAAGCACGCGGGAATCATTCAGCACAAGGCAGTCCCCCGGCCTGAGCATTGCTTTCAGATCCTGGAAATGCCGATGTTCAACTTCCCCATTCCGCTTATCGAGGCACATCAGGCGCGAGGCATCGCGCTGCATAAGCGGCGTCTGCGCAATCAGCTCCTCCGGAAGGTCAAAGTAAAAGTCCGATTTTTTCATCAGGACGGTATCCCCTTTGAAATCGTGATGCCTGTGTAGTAGAAGCCAAGTATCTCTGCATAGGAATAGCCGTATACAGAGGCCATGGAATAAGCACCCCACTGGCTCATGCCGACATTATGTCCCCAGCCACCGCCTTTAATCAGATAATCACCGCTCGCGGTCTTCTCAATTGTGAAGCGGATGCTATTAAGCCCCAAAACGCTGTAACAGTTTGACTTGCTGACGGTAACACTTTTGCCGTTCGCATCACGGAAAGTGATCTTGGCCATGTTGCCCATACGGGTATACTCCGGCTCGACAGAGACGACAGTCGAAATCGAATAACCATAATTGCGCAGCCGGGTCGTGATCTGCGCGGCTGTCATACGTGTGGACCAGGATTTATACGTAAAGTCAATGGCGTCCTCAAAAGGATCCACAACACCGCGAAGATACGGCACAGCCGAATAGAAGACATTTTCGCTGTCCTCAGTAGCGCCGCCATCCGAGGAGAAATAGGTGGTGTTGCAGAATTGACCGCCGTAGGTGATGTAAAGGCCGGCGGTTTCGTCAACCGCACGGTCTGTCGTGCTGTTGGCAGATTTTGTGCCAAGATAGGCCTGACAGTATGTATCATCCGTAACATCAAAGCCAAATGATGCATAGGATTTATAGTTGCTGACCATGTAGGTTCTTGCACAGCAGGCTTGCGCCTTGAGCGCTTCCAGAGGCCAGGAGGGGCTCATCTCATACGGAACAACGCCCTTGACGTAGTCTTCAATGGGCAAAATGTTCACAACCGTCATATTCAGACCGGTCGTGCGGGTGAACTCAAAATCACCGTAGTAGCGATTGCTGTCGTTATACTCCGTGATTGCCTTGCCGCTGCCGGACAGAGGACGGACTGCCAACGAAGAGGCCGATCCGCAGTCGTACTCGAAGAGGAACTTATCTGTTCCCCTTTCGACAACGGAAACGCAACGATCCGAGGCGGTGAAAACCTCTCCGTAAATGCCGCTGTTTACAGCGGCTTCTGCATCAACCCTACTGCTATATTGTCCGACCAGCACATAGAATGTACCGTTATAGTAGGCCGGGAAACCGCCGGCATAGCTGCTGGCAGCAGCCGCAGCGGAATCAAAATCGGCATATGTGCCCGGCACTTTCACATGGAAGCAGCCGATGTTTATACCGCCGACTGTAGTATTGCGATCCACAACGATCGTCAAAGCGGTTTTTCCGGTTCTGCCGAGCTCATGGAATGTCCGGTTTGAATCATAGTATCCAAATGAAAAGCCGCTGCCAATGTAATTATCGAGCGTGGCATAGGCAAGCGAGCTGTTTCGTAAAGGGCTATAATAATAATCCAGGCCGATACGAACTGTGCTGACCGGCACGGAGATTGTCCCCGTAGGCGGAGTGACCGGCGGAGTGTAACCGCCGCCTGCACCTGACCCGTCGCCGCCAATATTCTCAAGGCCCGAGGCCGTCATCGCCCAGACGCTGTTTGCGGTGATCACGCTGGCAGCACCGCTGCCTCCGATGGCGTACAGCCCCTTAAGCGAGCTGATCGTCTCTCCGTTCGGATTGACGTAGAGCACATTGTCTGCAGAGACAATGGTTCCAAACGCAGCAGCGCAGAGGCATATGGTAATTATGATGGTAATTATCCATTTAATCTGTGTCTTTTTCATAATATAAGTACCCGTCTTTCAGATGCTTTCGGTTGACTGAAATAACTCAATATGATAATATAATTAAATCAAATTGCCTATTTACTTTGAATCCGGCATAATTTGCGTCGTTAATACAGTATATAACAAATGACGCCCATTTTCAAGTGTAAAAGATGGGTGCTTGGTAAAGCGGCATATTCCGCTTTTTCAAAGCCACACCGGGAAGGAAGGATAATATGAAGAAATACAAGGTCGGCGTAATCGGCGGAACGGGCATGGTCGGGCAGCGTTTCATTTCCCTGCTTGCAGATCATCCGTGGTTTGAGCTGAAAGTAATCGCAGCAAGCCCCCGCAGTGCCGGAAAGACCTATACCGATGCAATCGGCAATCGTTGGGCAATGGACACTCCCCTGCCGGAAAATGCCGCGGGACTGATTGTGATGGATGCAGCGGCAGACATGCAGAAGATTGCTGATTCCGTGGATTTTGTCTTTTCCGCAGTCGATATGAAAAAGGAAGAAATTCTCGCGCTGGAAGAAGCCTATGCCAAGTGTGAGTGCCCCGTGATCTCCAACAACTCTGCGCACCGCTGGACGCCGGATGTGCCGATGGTCATCCCGGAGATCAACGCCGATCACATAGAAGTGATTTCGGCACAAAAGCAGAGACTCGGCACAAAGCGAGGCTTCATCGCGGTGAAGTCCAACTGCTCCATCCAGAGTTATGTTCCCGCGCTGCATCCGCTGAAGGAAAAATACGGCATTGAAGCTGTTCTCGCTTGCACCTATCAGGCGATTTCCGGCGCCGGAAAGACCTTTGAAACCTGGCCGGAGATGGTCGACAACCTGATCCCCTATATTGGCGGTGAGGAAGAAAAGTCCGAGCGTGAGCCCATGAAGGTTTGGGGCCATGTTGAAAACGGTGTAATTGTCAACGCGGAGAAACCGGACATCACGGCGCAGTGCCTGCGCGTGCCTGTCTCGAACGGACATACGGCGGCTGTGTTTGTTCGTTTCAAGCAGAAGCCGACGCAAGAGGAAATTCTCTCCTGCTGGAAGGAATACAAAGGCCGCGCGCAGGAACTTGATCTTCCGAGTGCACCCAAGCAGTTCCTGCACTACTTTGAGGAGAACGACCGTCCGCAGGCCAAACTGGACCGCATGCTCGAAAACGGAATGGCGATCTCTGTCGGCCGTCTCCGGGAAGACACGCAGTATGACTATAAGTTTGTCTGCCTCAGCCACAATACGCTCCGCGGCGCAGCAGGCGGCGGCGTTGAGCTGGCAGAGCTTCTCTGCGCTGAGGGGTACATTGAGCCCAAAGCCTGAACACTGTTTCAGGGTTCATTTTGAGTAAGGAGGAACGTTCCATGAAGCAGCCTATCTTTACCGGTTCCTGCACCGCTATTGTCACACCGTACCGCGGACTGACCATTGATTATGATAAGATGGCCGAGCTGATTGAGCAGCAATACGCCGGCGGCACATCCGCGATTGTTGTCTGCGGCACGACCGGTGAAAACGCAACGCAGCCCTGCGATGAACACGAGGAGCTCGTGGATTTCGTTGTTAAAAAGAACGCCGGACGCATGAAGATCATTGCGGGCGTTGGCTCCAACGACACAATGACCTCGATCCGTCTTGCCACGAGCGCAAAGGCCAGCGGCGTGGACGGTATTCTGATGGTCACGCCGTATTACAACAAGACCACGCAGAAGGGGCTTGTCGCGCACTTTACTTATGTTGCCGACCGTGTTGATATCCCCATGATCGTCTATAATGTCCCGAGCCGCACCGGCATCGGCTGCACGGCGGAGACATACAAAATCCTCTCCGAGCATCCGAACATCAACGGTGTCAAGGAAGCGAGTGGTGATTTCTCCCTCTTCGCCCGCACGGTTGCCCTTTGCGGCGATTCACTGAATATCTGGTCCGGAAACGACGACAACACCGTGCCCATGATGGCACTTGGGGCCAAAGGCGTTATCTCCGTTGCCTCCAACATCGTGCCGCGCGTTGTGGCCGACCTGTGCGACCTGTGTGAAAAGGGTGATTTCAAAGCAGCTACCGCGCTCTACTGCAAATATGCACAGCTCTTTGCAGACCTGTTTATCGAAGTCAATCCGATTCCGGTCAAGACCGCAATGAATCTCATGGGAATGGATGTGGGCGACCTCCGTCTGCCGCTCGTTGAAATGGCGGAAAGCAATCTCGAAAAGCTTAAGGCGTCCATGCGCGGCGTCGGGCTCAAGATTCAGGAATAAGGCATGTCTATGCAAAAGATAAGAGTTATCGTCTCCGGCTGCAACGGCCGCATGGGGCAGGCCATTACCCGCATGTGCGAACAATCCACAGATATTGAAATCGTTGCGGGGATTGATTTGATTACGGAGAAGCGAAACGGCTATCCTGTATTTGCCGATCCAATGGAGTGCCAGACCGCGGCGGACGTGCTGATTGATTTTTCGGGTGCTGCACTTCTCGATCAGCTTCTTTCGTATTGCCTGCAAAGAAAACTTCCCGCTGTGATCTGCTCGACCGGCCATTCACCTGAACAAATCCAGGCGCTTGAACGCGCGTCAAAACAGCTGCCGATGTTTCGAAGCGGCAACATGTCGCTCGGCATCAATCTGCTGACGGTTCTGCTGAAAAAAGCAGCCGCCGTTCTTGGTGACAGCTTTGATGTGGAAATTGTGGAGAAGCACCATCACGGCAAGGTGGACGCACCGAGCGGGACCGCAATCATGCTTGCAGACTCGGTTCGGGACGGGCTCAACTATGTACCGGAGTACGTCTACGAGCGCGAGAGTGTACGGCAGCCGCGAGGAAAGCAGGAGATCGGAATTTCCGCTGTGCGCGGTGGCACAATCGTGGGCGAGCACGAGGTTCTGTTTTGCGGACAGGACGAAGTCATCACCTTCAAGCACACGGCATATTCGCGTGAGATTTTTGCAAACGGCGCAATCACCGCAGCCCGATTCCTCTCCAGGGTTGAAAAGCCGGGCATGTATAATATGAACGATGTGCTATCTGATATTCTCGCGTAGTACGCATCACAAAATAGTCGAAAAGACGGCTTGCCGCATTCGGTAAGCCGTCTTTTTCTGTCGGATTTGAAATGTTTTGCAGATATAGCGTTGAAATCGCAGGAAATTTATGGCAAACTGGAAAAAAAGCAAAGTGAGGATGTGTCATGAACGAACTCGCCCAAAGCATCCAGAATCTCTATGAGCCGGATGACGAACCCGTTATCGGCGTGAGCGGAGGCTGTATACAATTTTTCAACAGCGCAGCACTTCGCCTGTTTCCTAACATAGCAGTCGGCGTCAAGGCATCTTCCGCCCTGCCCGCTTCGTTTTTAGACAGCAAAAACGCGCTCTTTGTCAGCACCGCAAGGATCCGGCAGCACTCTGTCAGCGCAACAGGTGTCTGGTACAGCGGACTGCTCCTGCTGCGAGTTCACATAGAAGAGAATCGCTATCAGTTCTCTGCCGATGCATTCCTGAACAAATATCGATATGAACTGGCAACCATGCGCCTTGCGCTTGACCATCTGAACAAAAACGGAAGCATGGACAGCTCGGTTTACTCCGTCATGCAGCACAGCTATTTCAAGCTGCTGCGTCTTTGTGATAATCTCTCGCTCGCCTCGAATCTGTCGGAGAAAAAGCTTGTTTACCGCCCCGAACTCATGGGATTGAAGGCGTGGCTGACGTCGCTGATTGATGCGATCAACAAGGCCGCGGCAAGTCTTCGGATTCATGTTGAGCTGCACTGCGATATGGAAAAAGATGATTTTTATGGAGACCCGAAACTTTTGGAGCAGATGCTTTTGAATATAATTTCAAACAGCATTGCGCACTCCAAGCCGGAAAGCAAAATCACCCTGCGCGTCAGCAGTGTAAATAACAGCGTGCGCCTTGTCCTTGACGACAAAGGAAGCGGCTTTACAAGTGAGCAGTTTGGCAGCATGTTCCGCCGCCGCTGCGATGAGACGCTCGATGGAAAAGGGATCGGGCTGTTTCTCGTGTGGGGCATCGCCGAAATGCACGGCGGCAGCGTGAGCATTTCCAACCACAGCCGAGTCGGCTCCCGGGTCGTTATCCTCCTGCCGGAACAGAGACGTCCCGTCACGCTGCACTCCCCTACTCTGCATTATGGGCGCGACGAATCATTGCAGATCTATAGCCGCGTTGTCACTTGTCTTGCAGACTATCTTCCGCAGGAAATTTTCAATGAGCGGATTTAGTGCAGGTTGAAGAAACGAACCCCGTTCTCGCGCGTGATTCGTACGACATCCTCGGGACTTATGCCCTTGATGTCAGCAATGACCTGCGCAATATAGGGCAGATTGGAAGAATCGTTTCGCTTTCCGCGGTTCGGAACAGGCGCGAGATACGGTGAATCTGTTTCAAGCATGATTCGCTCCAGTGGCGTGACCCGGATAACATCAAGCACTTTTCTGGCGTTTTTGAATGTAATTACGCCGGTGAAGCTCAGATACCAGCCAAGCTCAAGAATCTCGCGTGCCATCTCCGCGCTGCCGGAATAGCAGTGGAAAACACCCCTTGTCCAGTTTGCGGAACGCACAAGCTCCAAACAGTCGGCATGCGCCTCCCGATCATGTACAATGACCGGCAGATTCAAGTCTTTCGCCAGCTCCAGCTGCGTTCGAAACACGGCAAGCTGTGTCTCCCTCGCCGGGCCGTCATCATAGTGATAATCCAGCCCGATTTCCCCAATGGCAACCACCTTTTCGTGCTTTGCCCATTCCCACACGGCGGTTTCGCTCTGCTCGTTCCACTTGTCCGCATCCTGCGGATGCCAGCCCACAGCCGCGTAAACATGGGGGTATTTTTCAGCAAGACGAATCGCAGCGAGCGAACTTTCATAGCCGCAGCCGGGATTCACAATCAGCGAAACGCCCTTCTCCGGCAGCGCGGCAAGCAGCTCGTCGCGGTCAACGTCGAAGGCCTCATCGTCGTAATGCGCGTGTGTGTCAAAATACATAATATTCCCCGATCTTTCTCTTCCTGCAAAGGCCTGCTTCTTTATTGTGAAGCAGGCCTTTACGGTATCTTTAGAAGTTGATAACGCCGAGATGTTCCAGCAGAATCTTCACGCCGAGCAGGATCAGAATGGTTCCGCCGGCAAACTCTGCGCGGGATTTGTAACGCGTTCCGAAGATGCTGCCGATCTTGACGCCGGCAGCAGAGAGCGCAAAGGTAATCACACCGATAAGCAGTACAGCAAGCAGAATCTGCACCTTCAAAAATGCGAACGTAATTCCGACCGCCAGTGCGTCAATGCTTGTGGCCAACGCCATAAGGAGCATGGATTTGAAGCCAAGGCAAGAGCAGGAATCCGTCTCCTTCTCCTCTTCCTTACTCAGTGATTCCTTAATCATATTTGCGCCGATCAGTGCAAGCAGCACAAACGCAATCCAATGGTCGAATTTAGAAATATAGTCAGAGAAATTTACACCCAAAAAATAGCCAATCAGCGGCATAAGCGCCTGAAATCCACCGAACCAAAGTCCGACAATGACGGAATCGCGCAGTCTCGTTCGTCCGATAGACAGGCCTTTGCATACGGAGACCGCAAAGGCATCCATTGCAAGCCCAATCGCTAAAATAAACAGCTCAATAATGCTCATAGTGTCTCCTTGGTATCTTTTTCTTCAAGCCCGCGCTTCCTCGGAATCCGCATCTTCCAAGTCCGATTTTACAGTTGCATGATATTTTACCATAACCAAACCGCAGTTTTCAATACACTAAGCCCAAAAGCTTTTGGATATCCAGGCTGCCGTCAAAAAACCGGCAAGATCGGCGCAGAGTGCCGCCGGAATTGCATGTCGGCTCTTCCCTGTCCCTGCTGCGCCAAAATAGACCGTCATCACATAAAAGGTTGTCTCAGTTGCGCCCATCATCACGGCTGCCGTTCTGCCGACAAGGCTCTCAACGCCATAATTCTCTATCAGCTCGGAGGCAACGGACAGCGCACCGCTTCCCGAGACAGGACGAAGAAGCATAAGAGGTGCGCAAGCTGACGGGACGCCAATGCGCGTAAAGATAGGTGCAAGCACTTCTGCAAGAGCATCCAGCGCACCGCTCGCACGGAGCATATAAATCGCAGTAAAGAGCACAACCATAGATGGGAAGATCTGCGCAACTGTATGCAATCCGTTTTTTCGCACCCTCAACAAGTGCAGAAAACACATCCTCGCCTCTGATCAGCGCGTAGATGGCAGTGCCAAGCAGAAGCAGCGGCACAACGAGCGAAAATGCTGTACTCATTTTCGCCGCCTCGCAAGGATAAATTCTGCCAGCAATCCAACGCAAACCGAGACGATCGAACTGGTCCATACCGCCGGCAGGATATCAAAAGCGTGCTCCGCGCCGGCGGCCGCGCGTATTGCGGCAATTGTTGTTGGAATGAGCTGAATGGAGGCGGTGTTCAAAACTACCAGGCGGCTGAGCTCCCTACCCTCTCTGTCGAGCCGCAGGATACCCTGCGCAGCTTCGATTCCCGCCGGAGTCGCCGCATTGCCGAGTCCAAGCAAATTTGCAGACATATTTTCCGCGAGCGACTGTCTTGTGTTTTCATCCCGACTTGCGTTTGGAAAAAGGAATTTCAAAATGGGAGAAAGGAGTCCTGCGAGCTTCGACGCCAGTCCGCATCGACGCATCAGCTCCATGACGCCGCTCCACAGGCAGATCATACCCCCGGTAGAGATACACAGCCGAACTGCCGCTGCCGCGCCCTCAATCGCGGCGTCAGAAAGTGCGGACGCGCTGCCGCTAATCACCCCAAACACTATGGCAATCAGGATAAATCCTGTCCAAATCCATGCCATCATCGCGCAAGCCCCCCTTTGTGAGAAATGCCCTTTCTCATATTTATCGGCTCTGAGCCGGGATTATGCAGAGGAATTGACAATTCGGGCAGTATTCGATATAGTGTGAATGAATGAAGAATAACGGGAGGCGTGCAAGTTGAAAGCTACAGGCATCATCCGGAAAATCGACGAGCTGGGGCGGGTCGTGATTCCTATTGAATTGAGACGGGCACTGGATATTGGTGAGAAAGATGCGCTTGAGATTTACACGGACTCCGACAAAATCATTCTTGCAAAACACCAGAGTGTCTGCGTATTTTGCGGAAAAGCGCGGGACGTTCGTCCCTTCAAGGGAAAGTATGTTTGTCCGGACTGCATCCGCGAGCTGAGCAAATAAGAAAGAATCCAAACAAAAAGGACATGCGCCGCATTTTTCCGGCGCATGTCCTTAATTTTATGTAATTTTACTTTACATCGGCGTGCCGTCCGGATGGAAGAGCGGAAGTTCAGCCAGATAGATGATGTCATCTCTGTTCTTTGCCGCGCCTTCGGCCAGAATGGCCATTCTTCCGGCAACAATTCCGCCGGCGCGGAGCACCAGTTCCTCCATTGCACGAAGGCTCTCTCCCGTCGAGATCACATCGTCCAGAATCAGCATTCGCTTCCCGCAGATCATATCCGCATCGCTCTGGTCGATAACAAGCGTCTGCTCCCCTGCCGTAGTGATCGACTGTACGCTCACGGAGAACACGCCGGTCATGTACGCCTTAGCCTTCTTGCGGGCAAGGAAATACTGATTGGCTCCGCTCTGCCGCGCCATCTCATACAGCAGCGGGATCGCCTTTGCCTCGGGCGCAATCAGATAGTCGTAATCCGGCGCGATCTTCAGCAGCTCCGCTGCGCAGTGCACAGTCAGCTCCACGTCACCGAAAATGACGAAAGCGCCAATCGAGAGTTCATCGTTCACCTTACAGATCGGAAGAGAACGCTTCAAGCCGGCTATGTCAATGTCGTAAGTAAGCATGATAATCCTCCTGCAGAAATCAAATATTCCGCTGTTATTATACCAAGTTTCGCGACAGACTCATGCCGCGCAGACGGGGATGCTTCTCAGAACATCTCTTTGCTCATCTTGTCAATGCACTTGACAATCTCATCATAGACGCCGGGATAATTGCTGGCCGGGCCTCCGGCGGTCATGCAGGGGATGAAGTAGTGCTTGCCATTGGTTTCGCAGGCACGGCGCACCTCGCGCTCAATCAGCTCCGGAGTCCAGTCCGGAATGTCCAGAACACCGTTGTTGAGATCACCCATAAAGGAGATCTGCCCGCCGTATTTCTTCACGAGATCGGGAACGTTGTTGGTGCTCAGGCAGCCCTGCCAGATGTCAATGCCGATGTCGATCATGTGCGGAACGAGGTTTGCGCAGTAGGAGTCTGCATGGTGCACGATGAGCTCAACGCCACCCTCACGCCACGCACCGTAGACGCGCTTATAAATCGGAACCATGAATTCCTCAAACATCTCCGGAGACATGAAGCTGGAAATCTGGCTGCCCCAGTCGTCATGATGCAGCATCGCATCGGGCTTGAGGTAGTGGCAGACGCGCTCGGCATAGGCAACTTCCCAGTCCGCGATGTAGTTGAGCAGTGCTTTGTATTCATCCGGCTCGGTGTACATGGCGATCATGGCATCCTCCATGCCCATCAGATAGTGGCTGCGCTCAAACATACCGGGCGCGACCATGGCCGTGACGAACAACTCGTTGCGGTCGATCGGATCAACAAACTTCTCCTTGATTTCATTCCACTGCTCTGCCGAATAATCCAGAGACGGAGCCTTGACAACCTCACGCCACTTGGTGATGTCCTTGAGCAGCTTGTGCTCGTCATCAAGCAGCGGAAACGGGCCGGGCACATGCGCCGGGAACTGATGCGTAACACCCCAGTCATCCTGAACCGGTTCGCCGCCGCGCATGGGGCGAGTCCGCTTTCCACTGGGGCTGGCAAAAATCATGGACAGGTACTCAAACTGATTGACAAAACGATCCGGATTTCCGCCGCGAATCGTCTCGAGCAGGTTTTGTCTCTTTGTAAGCATGAAAACTCCTCCAAACAAGTGAATTTGCAGTTTGTACAAAATTTTAACATTATATTATTTATATTATCGCAGTACAGGGAGGAAAGTCAACCGCAAAATACGTTCATATGTATGCCGACTTCAACGTCCCACATAAATGTAAAATCATGCTTGCTCTGCAGAGCCGGCTGTGTTATCATAAACAGGTATACATTAGAATGATGAGTATGTGTCGGCATCGGCACGAGAGGAAGTATTGAACGGATGCACTATATCGTTCTGGATTTGGAATGGAATCAGGCCATGAGTTCCAAATCCTCTATTTTTAACCACCTGCCCTTTCATTTGCGCGGGGAAATTATTCAGATCGGCGCGGTCAAGCTCACGGAAGACATGAAGCCGGCAGAGGAGTTTCAAGTCGATGTTCGTCCCGTCTATTTCCGCAAGATCCACACAAAGGTCAAAAAGCTGACCGGTTTTGATGCAGAGCGGCTTGAAAAGGGCCTTCGCTTCACGGAGGCGATGGAGCGTTTTCGTGCATGGTGCGGTGACGGCTGCACTTTTATGACCTGGGGCAACGACGATCGCGGCATTCTGGAGCAGAACATCATGCTGCACGATCTGGACTGGGACTGGATTCACGACTGGATCAATTTGCAGCTCATCTACAGTCTGCAGACGGATAGCGACAAGAACCAGAAGGCACTCTCCGCAGCAATGGAACACTTTGGCATTGAGCAAACCCGCGTGGCGCACGACGCGCTCGGCGACGCTTATAACACCGCGCTTGTGGCCTCACATATGGACATGACAACCGGCATCTCCCAGTATAAGGAAGCGCAGAAGCTTTTGGCCCTGCGTGCGCAGGAACGGGAGGCGCGGCGGGAAAGCAACGCCCTGCGCCCGCACCCGATCGAGCAGTGCAGCTTTGAGGAATATCATGAGCGCACGGAAGTCTTTGAAGACCGGGAAGTCACCGCTCCCCCCTGTCCCGTTTGCGGCGCTGAAATGGAATTCTCACGCTGGGTCAATCAGGGCGATCACAGATATATGGCGCTGAGCAAATGTGAGGATCACGGTTCTTTTCTCGTTCGGCTGAAGCTTCGCAAAAACGAGCTGGGACTCTGGTCCGCTTCCCGCCTGATCTATCGTGCGGATGATGAGCTGGAGCGGTACTACAAAGAAAAGGCCAGTTCCTCACGGCACAGACGCCGCAGGAGTCGTCACTCCAGAAACGCCAAACGAAATTGAATCACAAAAAAATGTCCGGATCGTATGATCCGGACATTTTTTGATTTACGGCTGATGAGAAAACTTCTGCTTCGCTTTCTGCACTTTCTGCATATCCGCGGGTTCGACCTGATACCAGCCATTGGTCTGCATCGTGGTAAACATATCTGCCTGGATGCAATGTTCCTCATTCAGAATGTTGAGAAATGCGCCGCGAAGCTGCTCATTCACGCACTCGCCCGCAAAAGTGTTATAGCTGTCCGTAATGAGCTTCTGACTGATCAGAGAGTCCTGCAGCATCTCTTTTTCACGCAGAATCTGTGCGCACTGATTCGGATTTGACATCTGTTTCTCCTCCTTTACTGCAGAAAGCCGACAAGCGTGTTGTAATGTGCTCTGTGCTTGTTGGCATAGTTGTTGAAGTTCTGCTGAATCTTCGTATCGTTGCAGAGGCAGGCAAGCGCCTCATACTTCTTTACGAGCGTTTCCTCGCAGCTGATCTGATCTTCAAGGGCGCTGAGCTCTTTGCTTGTGAGATTGGCCATCCGTTTCTTCCTCCTTATCAAATTGCCGCTCCGGCATGATCCTTCG
Source organism: Oscillospiraceae bacterium (assembly GCA_017522015.1). Classification (GTDB taxonomy): domain Bacteria; phylum Bacillota; class Clostridia; order Oscillospirales; family Oscillospiraceae; genus SIG483. The sequence continues at coordinate 16,872 of JAFXAW010000027.1, forward strand.
CTGCGAAGCGGCATATTTGAAGTATTTCCGAAACTGGCTCAGAATATTTTTCCATTTTTGATCTCAAAAACTGCGAAATCCACCTGATTGATTCTGCGCTTTTCATAGTTTTCCCAGATGGGGATTGTGCCGGCTTTGAGCGGGATTGCCAGAAATCGTGCTTCCCCGCAGCTGCCCACGAGCGCACCGCCCGCTCCTTTTCGCCATCGGACGGTTTGCTCATCTTCAACCTGCGTTGCCTCATTCGCAGGTTCGGTCTTTGTCTGCTCAGAGCCTGAGTCGTCATGACAATCCGTATGTAGCTGGGATTCTTCTGCCTGTAGCGCACTCTGCTCCTGTGAAAAATTGTCTGTTTCGGATAAAGGTTCATCTTCGGCACTTGGTGCTGCTTCATCTCCGTCGTAACATTGTTCTTTTACTGTCTCGCCAGCTTCTTCTCCGGGCAAACCGGTTTCCACCGCCACCGAAGCGACGATTTCCTCATCAAAAACCTCTTCCGTCCGCACTTCCTGTGCGCTGTCACTGCGTTTTTCCGGTTCAGGTAAGGGTTCTCCCGCCGGTCCCGCATAACGGATCGTCTCCGGAAAGCCCCGCAGTGCATTGCGGCTGAGCTGTTTTTCAAGACGCAGCATTCTTGTTTCCGTCGGGATCATCACACCAAGATAGGCCTCGCATTCTCCGTAAACAGATAGACGAATCAGGCGTCCCGGGTCGCTGCAAACAGCTTCAAACACGGTCATGAGCCCCTCTTTACGGATGCACAGCGTACCTTTCTGCACACCGTCTATCACAATCGGATATTCTCCAGTCATAAAACAAGCCCCCTCACGCAAGGCTATGCGCAAGGAGGCTGCAATATGTTTCGCACTCAGCTGATCTTATATCCGCCGCGCACGACAAGCTGCACGGAATTTGCGGTCGCTGTAATTCCGCCGCCCTCAGCCGTTACAATGCAAAGATGGTTTGCCGAGAGCGCAGAGCCTTTTTTGAGCTCGCCGCCGCTCGTCGTGTCGACAATACCGCCGACGATGGAAGCCGAGCCGCTGCGAAGAAGTATCTCACAGCCAACCTGACCGGTCAGCTTCTTCCCATAGGAGAGCGTAACAACGGAGTAGGTCTCGGTAGTGATGCCCGCAGTAAAGGACTGCTTTGTCTCCGCAGCAGCTCTGTCCGCTTCCTGCGTGATCTTTTCAAGCAGCTGCGGATACAGGCGCTCGTTAAGATAGCTCAGCGTGACGAGCGGATCATCCTTCGAGCCAAGTGTCGAGGCGGCGTAAGCGCCGATTCCCGCAAACAAAACGGCAACGAGTACGAAAGCAAGGATTGTGATAGTTCTCTTTTTCTTCATCGTAAGTACCTCCGTCGGGGCGGAATCCGCCCCGATTATTCTATTGTAACACGAAATCCATTAAAAATCCACTACAAACTTTTGTAAGGGTCAGCCCAATCCAAAGCTGACCGCGATGGCATTGTCCACCTGATTCATCGCCTTGTCATCCAGCTTTCCCATCCGCTCGCGCAGACGTGATTTGTCAATTGTCCGGATCTGCTCGAGCAAAATGACGCTGTCACGGCTCAAACCGTAAGTCTGGGCGGAAATCTCAATGTGGGTCGGCAGCCGGGCTTTCCCCGTCTGACTTGTGATCGCCGCGGCGATGACCGTCGGGCTGTGCTTATTGCCCGTGTCGTTCTGCACGATCAGTACAGGTCGCATGCCGCCCTGCTCGCTGCCGACAACCGGGCTCAGATCTGCGTAATAGATGTCTCCACGCTTGACCGTATTCATGTGTTTCAACTCCGAATCCTGGGATGTTGCCCTCTAACATTTTATGTAGCGGGCTGATAACATTCTCTCTCATCAGAGCCGAAATTATACCTGTGCGACAAAAACTTACCCGATATAGACCCGCGGTACACGCGATGAGACCGCGCAGACAAGCTCATAGCTGATGGTATCCGTCTTCACAGCGAGCTCGTCCACCGAAATGAATGCATCCGCATCCCGGCCAAAAACCGTTGCAACGTCACCGACCTGAATGTCGGGATAATCCGAAACGTCCACCATGCACATGTCCATACAGATGCGTCCGAGCTGCTTCACACGGTGTCCGCGGATGAGCACATCCATCGCACCGCTAAGCCCGCGTCGCAACCCGTCCGCATAGCCAATCGTCAAAACTGCCAGCCGCTGCTGTTTTGCTGCCGTGTAGGTTCGACCGTAGCTGATCGAATCGCCCGGCAGATGCGTTGTGATCTGCGCCACACGCGTTTTGAGTTCCATCACGGGACGCAGCGCAAATCCGCCGGTTTCCTTTGCCGGATAGAGGCCGTAAGTCAAAAGCCCGGGGCGCACCATGTCCAGCGCAAAATGGGGATAGTTAATCACGGCGCCGCTGTTTGCGCAGTGATGCAGAGAAAACCGGCTGCCACTGTCTGCCTCAAGCGACAGATAGCTTTCTGAGAAGCGGCGGAACTGTTCCTGTGTATAAGCGTCCTGCGGAATCTCATCCGAAACGGAAAAATGCGTAAACACGCCTTCAAAATTCAGCTTTGGTATCCGGAGCGTATCACGCGCTGCGCGCATATCTGCTTCCAGCCCGACGTGAAAGCCGGTTCGGCCCATGCCGGTTTCCAGCTTCATGTGCACCTTTGCGGCCTCTCCTTCTTTCAGGCGGACGGAGAGATCCTTAGCCATTGTATAGGAGCTGACTGCCTGCGTGATATCATATTGAACAAGCTCCCGCGCATATTCCGGCGCAGTATAGCCGAGGATCAGGATTGGCGCGCGGATGCCTGCCTCGCGCAGCTCGATGGCCTCGTCCAGACAGGCCACCGCCAGATAGGCGCAGCCAATCTCCTCCAGCCGTTTCGCAACGCGAATCGCCCCATGGCCATAAGCGTTGGCCTTGACCACACCGAGAAAGCCGCACCCCGCCGGAAGGCGGCCGCAGATCTCGCGCACGTTATGTTCCAAATTGTCCAACCTGATCTCAGCCCAGGTTCTCTTCTGTGTATCTTTCATCTTCTGTCTATTCCATATGCCAGTCAGATATTGCACAGCGAATCACCAAACGTCCGTCAGCGTATATCTCCGCCTGCGTCGGTGTCATTGTATCCAGATCCAGCCTCAAAGTTGTATATCGGCCGTTTCCACGCTCGACTTGAAACGCGAGCACGTTCCCGTCAACTTGAAATTGTGATGTCAGCCCGCTTTCCAGCGCGTCCAGCACAGCGTCGGGCGCTTCTATGGGCGTTAGTCCCTCTCCAAGCCTTATGCCGCTGTCAAAAGAGAGGCCGTCATACTCGATTACGGCGTCGCTGCCGCTGAGATGCGCCGTCACGTCGGAGATGAGCTTCGGTTCAAGTAAACGCAGCGTCGTTTTCTCTCCGGAGCGCGTGCATTCCACCGTGAAATCTGCCACGGAATCTGCATCCTGCACGCTTATCTCAGCCACAAAGGACACGCTGATGCACTCTTCGAGTGTGGCGCGGAAGTTTTCTAACTTCACTTCATATCCCCTGCTGCCGCAGCCACACAGCAGCAACAGGCTTATCATTAGTGCGGAAATGATGGTTTTCCGCATTTCTGAATTATTTCCTTTCTGAAATCTCCTGCATGGCCTCGGGGATTGCCTGGATCACATCGGTGGCGAGCACCCCGTCTTCCCCAAACTGCGCCTCACAGATGTCTCCCGCCCGGCCGTGCAGCCAAACAGCCGTGATTACGGCTTCTCGTGCTGGCAGACGGCAAAGCATAGCGGCGATCATGCCGCTGAGAACATCCCCGGTACCGCCCTTTGCCAGCGCCGGCGAACCGCTCGTGTTAAGATAAAGCTCCCTTGTCGGATACGCACACACAGTCGCCTGCCCTTTGAGCACCACAATGCATTTATACCGCATGGCGAACTCAAACGCATCCCCGATTCTGTTCTCAACCGGTCTGCCGAGCAGACGCGCAAATTCGCCCTCGTGCGGGGTCAGGATACAGAGGCTCTTCGCTGCAAGCAGAATATCCGGATTCTCCGCAAGCGCATTGAGTGCATCCGCATCAAGGACGAGCGGCTGCTCACTTTCCATAATCATTCGGAAGACAAGCTTCGTCACTTCCTCGCCGCGGCCAAGTCCGGGGCCGACCACAGCTGCATTCATGCCGGAGAGCTTCTCCATGATCGCCGGAATTGCATCCACGCTCAGCCGCCCGCTGCTGTCCGCAGCAAGCGGAAACGGCATTGCTTCGTCGTTTTTCATCGCCGTGATGCCATAAATCGCATCCGGAACGCCGATAGACACAAGTCCCACGCCCGTACGCAGCGCCGCCTTCGCGCAAAGCGTCGGCGCGCCGGTGTAACCAACACTTCCCCCGACAACGAGAATCTTTCCGAAATCGCCCTTGTGCGCATCTCTTTTCCGCGGGGGAATCGACAGATCTTCCGGCATGACAGCGCGTATACCGCAGCCGGTCACAAATTCTCCCGGAATGCCAATGTCCACAATGCACAGTTCTCCGCAACAGGCACAGCCGGGCGATGCAAAATGCCCGACCTTTGCCATGGAAAAGCTTACCGTAACGGCAGCGCGCACTGCCTCGCCGAGTATCGCACCGGTATCAGCATCCACGCCGGATGCAATATCGCAGCTCACAACAGGAACTCCCGAGCCGTTCATCGTCTGCACGGCGCACAGCGCTGCTCCCTCAAGAGGCCTGTTCAGGCCAATGCCGAAAAGAGCATCCACGATCACGCCCACATCCGAAAAATCAATCCACGTTTTTCCGTCGGACGGAAATTCCATAAGTTCTCCGCCGAGGGCACACAGACGATTCGCCATTTCCTGCGTATCGGCTGTCATCTTATCGCGGCTGCCAACAAGATAGACAGAGACCGGGTATCCCGCTTTGATCAGGCAGCATGCAGCGGCGATGCCGTCACCGCCGTTATTCCCCGTGCCGCTGAAAACCACGGCGCGATTCTCTTCAGACAGGAACTCCGCCGCAGCAGATGCAACGGCCTCAGCCGCGTTTTCCATCAGCTCGGTTGACGGGATATCATAGAGCTCGATCGCGCTGCGATCCGCCTCTTTCATCGTGGCGCTGTCCGTCAAAAGCATGGCAATTCCCCTCTCGCGTGGATGTTTCTCTTAATTTTCATATTATAACTTTTGCGGCTTTATTCGTCAAGCGCGCAGATATCAGCTCGCTTTTCTCTTTGTTAATACTCCTTTGATTTTCTAAAAGACTTTTCCAAATATTAGATATCCATGAGGTTGGCAAATTACCGGACATGTCCTAACCCCCATCGGTATGGTAAGATATTACGATCCAGTAAAACATTGCAAAATTATTTATACAGAAACTGTAAGACTTAGGTTCAAAAGTGGTGTATAAAGGTGAAGGGCAAAAAAGAAAGAGCGGTGAAAACGAATGGATGACGCAAAGATAGTGCAGTTATACTGGGACAGGAACGAACAGGCAATCCCCGCCACCGCTGACAAGTACAGCAGCTATTGTACTTCGATTGCCAAAAACATACTGGGTAACAATGAGGACGCAGAGGAATGTGTGAACGATACATACCTGAGCGCATGGAACTCCATGCCGCCGCACAGACCAGGCATTCTGTCTACATTCCTTGGCAAGATTACAAGGAACCTGTCAATCAAGCGCTACAAACGTAATACCGCTGTCAAACGAGGTGGCGGTCAAGCCATAGTGGTTCTTGATGAAATCGCAGAGTTTGTATCTGATACAGACAGTGTGGAACAGGCGATTGACCGCAAGGAACTTGTAAAGGCTATGGATGGTTTTCTGGACAGACTTCCATCCAACAAGAAAAACATCTTTGTTTGCCGGTACTGGTACTTTGACAGCATTTCCGATATTGCAAGTCGATTTGGAATGACAGAAAACAATGTATCCGTGTCGCTTAACCGACTCCGCCTTAAACTACACAACTATCTTTTAGAAAGGGGCTTTGAACTATGAGAAAGGAAGATTTTGCAGAAGTTCTCGGTGACATAAACGAGAAGCATATCTTGGGCGCCAGAGCGCAACACAAGGCTAAGAAACCTGTCTGGCTCAAATGGGGTGCAATGGCAGCTTGTCTGTTCCTGATTGTGGCGAGTGCTTTTGCTATTCCGAGAATAACTGATCCCGGTCCTGGGTACATTCCCATCCCCTACCCCGATGGGACGATTCAGCGGATAGAACCGCCTGATGTTTTTCCCAGTCATCCCATTCTCAGGCCGGGCGACGAAGGCTATATTGATCCGGCCCCGACGTTAAATCCTCAAACTCCATGGACGATCCATTACAACGAAGTTTCTTCGATGATTGCTGCCCACCGGCCGTATATCAAAGGAGTTTTTTCCGAGCCCTTGAATGACACGGAGCTGACTGCTCTTTTGCCGAGCGCAGATTTGACCTGTTCCGGATATGTAAGATTTGACGACAAGGGAAACCTGCTGGATATTGAAATGCAGACTGAAACGACTCTGCCGGAAAGCCCGGTCACCATTGGTCTGGCGGATTACTTTTTCGGTTTTGATTATGTGCTGTCCGGAGCCGAGATGGTCTCGGTCTGCAACGGATTGGATTACCGGGTCTATCAGTATAAGACAGGCAATACGGTCGAATTGTCTGCATATACGATTATCAACGATATCTATTTCGCTTTCGTCATGAATGTTCCGCAGGACGATCTGGAACAGGCCAAAGAGGCGTTCCACCATGTACTGGAATGCTTTGCTTACTATGAGGAGGGCAAGCCAGACCTTTCCATCATTGTTCCGGAAGAAATCCCCGAGCTGACAGAGCAGACGTTCGATACGTTGACTGAAGCGATGGCTGAACCGGACTTTGGCCGCTATCTGCCTTCTGAGATCCCTGCCGGGTTTGGAGATGCATCCATTTACCGCTTCAAATTCCAGGATACCAACTTCCTCACTGCCACGTGGTCACGAGGAATGGATGGTCTGTCCTGGGTGGTTACCCCCTGCACCGAAGAGGATGCGCATCGACTCACTACTGTGGACGACAAGAAAGGCTACGATCTCTCGCTCTATCCCATCCCCCGTGCAGACTCCGTACCGTATGAACTGCGTGAAATTGTGGATAATCCGATCTTTGAGGCAGAAGAACTGACTCTTGAGGCCGTATATTGCCGCGCCTATAAGGTCAATGATGCTGGCGACACTGATGGATGGCGCATGAGATTTAGCGTTAAGTACGGAGATGTCATCGTTTCGGTAAGCACCAAGGGTGTCGAGCCTGAGTGGTTGTATCAGCAGTTAATGATTCTGAACATGAGATAAAAGATTTTTTGAACAGAAAGCCAAAGGCTCCTATCCGTCTCGGGTTGGAGCCTTTCCTATACTTTGCGTTCCGTCAAATCGTCGAGGGGGCGGCGGACAGGATTGCAAAGGAGATATAGTCGGCTTTTCACGCAGGAATGCCACCAATTTTCGTAAGAATACCCCTTGCGAAACAAAAGCGGATATGATACATTATATGGGAAATTTATATCAGCATCGGCAGTGAACGGGAATATAGCGTTCCGCATTTGGCAGAGAGGGTCGGCCGTCGGCTGAAAGCCGGCCTCAAACAGCGTCGCTTGGTTCGCCCGGGAGCATCAGGTTAATCCCTGACGGGTCCGACCGTTATATCGGGCAAAGCGCGTCCGTTTGGGCGAATTTGGGTGGTACCACGGGTAAAGCTCGTCCCATTTCGGGGCGGCTTATTTTTTTGTAATTCTATAACTGCTGTGGGCAGATCTTGGAGGGAAACAATTATGAAAGAAATGCTGCAGAAACTGCGCGAAGAATTTGGCGTTGCCATCGCGCAGGTGCAGGACGCCGCAGAGCTGGACAGCCTGCGCGTGAAGTATCTCGGAAAGAAAGGTGAACTGACCGCCATCCTCAAGCAGATGGGCAAGCTCTCTGCCGAGGAGCGTCCCGTGATCGGCCAGCTCGCCAATCAGGTGCGCGCGGAAATGGATGAACGCATCACCGCGTGCAGCGCATCGCTTGCGGAAAAGGAGCTGGAGAGCCGGCTCAAACGCGAAACGCTTGACGTCACGGTGCCCGGCAAAACGCCCGTCATCGGCCACCGCCATCCGATCAACATCACGGTCGACGAGATCAAGGAAATCTTCATCGGCATGGGCTTCCAGGTGATCGACGGCCCGGAAATCGAGCTGGCAAGCTATAACTTCGATCGTCTGAACGCTGAGGAAGGTCATCCCTCCCGCGACTGGTCGGATACGTTTTATTTTGACGAGGACAGCCGCGTGATGCTGCGCAGCCAGACGAGTCCCATGCAGGTTCGCGCAATGGAGAGCATGGATCTCCCCATCCGCATTGTCGCGCCCGGCCGCGTGTATCGCAAGGATGAAGTGGACGCAACGCACAGCCCCATGTTCCATCAGATTGAGGGCATGGTCATTGACAAGGGCATCACCATGGCCGACCTTAAGGGCACGCTCAACGAGGTCATGAAGCAGCTCTACGGCAAGGACACCGTAACGCGCTTCCGTCCGCACCACTTCCCCTTCACGGAGCCTTCCTGCGAGATGGACGTTCAGTGCCACAAGTGCGGCGGCGTTGGCTGCCCCACCTGCAAGGGCGAGGGCTGGATTGAGCTGCTCGGCGCCGGCATGATCCATCCGAAGGTGCTGGAGATGAGCGGCATCGACAGCGAGGTTTACACGGGCTGGGCATTCGGCATGGGTGTGGAACGTCTGGCAATGCGCAAGTTCAAAATCCCGGATCTTCGGTTGATCTTTGAAAATGACGTGCGCTTCCTCGAACAGTTCTGATCGGGAAAGGAGATAAGAAACATGAATCTTTCCAGAAAATGGCTCAATGCGTTCGTGGAGGACGCAGATATAACGCAAATCAGCGACAAGGCCTTTGACGAGGCAATGACGCTCTCCGGCTCCAAGGTCGAGGTGACAACTGCCCCCGGCGAGGAGATCCGGAATGTCGTGGTCGGAAAAGTTGTTGAAATCCGTCGTCACGAGAACAGCGATCACATGTGGATCTGCCAGCTTGACATTGGCAAGGAAGCCCCGGTCCAGATCGTGACCGGCGCGCAGAACGTAAAACTGGGTGACGTTGTGCCGGTTGCAAAGCACAATTCCTATCTGCCCGGCGGCGTGCACATCACTAAGGGCAAGCTGCGCGGCGAAAAGTCGGAGGGTATGCTTTGCTCCCTCTCCGAGCTTGGTCTCGACATTCACGATTTCCCCGGCGCTTTTGAAGACGGCATTTTCATTCTTTCCGACGATCCGGAGCTGAAGGATAAGCTCGTACCGGGCGAAGACGTGCGTCCCCTGCTTGGTCTGGATGATCACGTTGTGGAGTTTGAGATCACGCCGAACCGTCCAGACTGCCTTTCCGTAATCGGTCTTGCCAGAGAGGTCGCAGCGACCTTCGACAAGCCCCTCAAGCTGCACACGCCTGTGGTTCAGGAGCTTGGAAAAGAGGAACTCTCCTCCCTCTTGCAGGTGCGCGTGGACGCGCCTGAGCTCTGCCCGCGCTACTCCTCCCGTATGGTGCGCAATGTGCGCATCGCGCCGTCCCCGCAGTGGATGCGTGAGCGTCTGCGCATGAGCGGCGTCCGGCCGATCAACAACATCGTGGACATCACAAACTACGTTATGCTTGAATACGGCCAGCCTATGCACGCTTTTGATTACCGCTATGTCAAGGGCGGAAAGATCATTGTTCGCAAAGCGGAAGACGGCGAGACGCTCACCACACTTGACGGCACTGTGCGCAAGCTGACAAAGGATATGCTTGTCATTGCGGACGAGACGCGCGCAGTCGGCCTTGCCGGCATCATGGGCGGTGAGAACAGCGAAATCGTTGAAGATACTGTGGATGTTGTGTTCGAGAGCGCAAACTTCGACGGCACCTGCATCAGACGCGGCGCGCTTGCGCTTGGCATGCGCACGGAAGCGAGCGCAAAATTTGAAAAGGGCCTCGACCCGATGAACACGGTTCCTGCGTTGGAGCGCGCCTGCGAGCTCGTGGAAATGCTCGGTGCCGGCGAGGTTCTGCCCGGCATGATCGATGTGGAAAACCACAGCTATGAACCCTATTCCCTCGCGCTGCGGCCGGAAAAGATCAATGAGCTGCTGGGCACGGAAATCGACGTGGATACCATGTGCGATATTCTCCGCAAGATCGGCTTTGGTATTGATGGTGAGACAGTAACCGTTCCCTCCTGGCGTGGCGACGTGCGGCATTATTCGGACCTGGCCGAAGAGGTCGCGCGCTTCTATGGCTACAACAATCTGCCTACGACTCTGATGCGCGGCGAAACCACGCGCGGCGGATATACGCAGGAGCAGCTTGTGGAAAACCGACTCGGCACGCTTTGCTCCGGCTTCGGCTTCGACGAGATCCTCACCTATTCGTTTATCTCTCCCGATTACTATGACAAGATCCGTTGGGCAGCGGACGATCCGCGGCGCGAGAGCTTCCGCATTCTCAACCCGCTGGGCGAGGACACCTCCATCATGCGCACAACCACGCTCCCCTCCATGCTGGAGATTTTGTCCCACAACTTCAATTATCGCAACCGCAACGTGCGCCTGTACGAGCTGGGCCGCTACTATCTGCCCGGCGGCGAGGACGGGCTTGCGCAGGAAAAGCGTTGCCTGTCCCTCGGCGCTTACGACGAGACGATGGATTTCTATACGCTCAAGGGCTGCATCTGCGCCATTCTGGATGATCTGCGTATTGGTGACGTGCGTTTTACCGCCTGCGCGGATAACCCCTCCTATCATCCCGGACGCTGTGCGTATGTCTTCTCCGGCGATACCTGCCTCGGCGTATTTGGCCAGATCCATCCGCTCGTTGCGCAGAACTACGACATGGACACGGAGCTCTACTGTGCGGAGCTTTCCGTTGAGGCACTTTTTGCCGTGCGTGGCGCGCAGAGCGAGTATGTGGCGCTGCCAAAGTATCCAGCCGTCATGCGCGACCTCGCCCTTGTCTGTGACGAGAGTGTGACCGTCGGCGCGCTGGAGGACTGCATTAAGGGCGCGTCCAAATCCCTTCTGCGTGAGATTGAGCTTTTTGACATCTACAGAGGCCCCGGCATTGCGGAGGGCAAAAAGTCCGTGGCGTTCAGCCTGATCCTGCGTGCAGACGACCGCAGCCTGACTGCGGAAGAGGTGGATGCCGAGATGGCAACCGTGCTGGCTGCACTCTCCGAAAAACTTGACGCCGTACTCAGATAATCAGACATTCGCATATAATCAAAGCGGAGCACAGAACGTTCTGTGCTCCGCTTATTTTGTTGAAACCTGTCGATTTGTGTAAACTGTAAATATTGCCATTCTCTTTTATGTAAAAATAAACGAAAATTTATAATTTTTGTCTTTACATACACCGAATCTTTGCTATAATATATCTCGAATACAGATTTTGGAAACTTTCTCAAGCGAAGGAGGTTATATCTTGGAAGACGCAACACGCAGATACAGTACAATCGACAACAGCACAGAGATTAAGAAGATTCTTTCTTCCGTCTATGATGCTTTGAGCGAGAAGGGATATAACCCGATCAATCAGATCGTTGGCTATATTCTCTCAGAAGATCCGACTTACATCACCAACTATAAGGGCGCACGCAGTCTGATTTGCCGCATCGACCGGGATGAGCTGCTGCACGAGCTTGTAATCAGCTATCTGAAGTAAATACTGCATCTTTTGCCGGCGTAGGAAACTACGCCGGTTTTTTTGTTCTGCTTTTAAGAATCCGCATAGAATGCACATTGCATCATGCATTGTCAGATCTTCCCTTTAATCGCGCGATGCATGTACGCATGAAATTTTCTGCAGGAGGACAAAAGTCATATTACAGGGCTTATCCCCATAGAGTTTATCAACAAACCTAAGGGGGAATCATGCGTGACTGATTTTGGAATATATGAAGATATTGCGCTTCGCACGGGCGGAGATATATACGTCGGCGTGGTCGGACCTGTCCGGACGGGAAAATCCAGCTTTATCAAGCGCTTTATGGAGACTGTAGTCATCCCGAACGTGGAGGATGTCTACATGCGCGAGCGCGCACGGGACGAACTGCCACAGTCCGGTTCCGGAAAAACGATTATGACGGCAGAACCGAAATTTGTGCCGGAGGACGCAGTCCGGCTTACGCTTGACGGCAGCGCGGAGCTTTCCGTCCGTTTGATCGACTGTGTCGGATATATGGTGCCCGGCGCGCTCGGCCGCTTCGAGGGTGAAACCGAGCGGATGGTCACAACACCATGGTTTGACCACGAAATCAGCATATCCGAAGCCGCCGAGTATGGAACATCCAAGGTGATCTGCGAGCACTCCACGATTGGGCTTGTCGTCACAACGGACGGCAGCATCTGTGATATTGCGCGCGCGGATTATGTAGAAGCCGAAGCGCGCGTTATAAAAGAGCTGCAGGCAATCGGAAAGCCCTTTGTCGTGCTCATAAACTGCAAGGATCCGAACAGCCGGGAGTCCATCGCACTTCGTGATGCACTGAGTGAAAAATATGGCGTGAGCTGCATTTGCATCAACTGTCTGGAGTTCACGGAAGAGACTGTAAAGGAGATATTCAAATCGCTTCTGCTCTCCTTCCCCATCCGGGAGCTGTATGTGCATCTGCCGAGCTGGATTGATGTCCTGCCGCTGCGTCATGCTCTTCGTCGTGAACTGCTGGAAGGGATTGCCGCTGCCTTTGACGGCATTTCTCAGCTTCGTGACGTTAAGGGCGCGGTTTCCAGACTGCAGGATCTGTTCGGCGCAGGTGCAGCGCTGGATAACATTTCCCTTGGAAGCGGGACGTCCGAAATCCGTCTCGAGCTGCCAAAGGCGATGTACTACGAGACGATCAGCGCGCAGTCTGGCTTTGAGATTCGGGACGACGGCGATCTCATGTCCCTGCTCACAGAGATGAAAAATGTCAAATCCGAATACGACCGGATCTGTGACGCGCTGCGCGATGTTCGTGAGCGCGGCTACGGGATTGTATTGCCGTCGAATGAGGAGATGATTCTGGAAGAACCGGAGATCGTCCGTCACGGTGGCCGCTACAGCGTCAAGCTGCGCGCGAGCGCACCGTCTATCCATATGATCCGTGCAAATATCGAAACAGAGGTCTCCCCTGCGCTCGGCGGCGAAAAGGCCTCGGAGGAGGTAATCAATTTCCTTCTGCAGGATTTCGAGGGCGACGTATCGCGCATCTGGGAATCCAACATCTTCGGCAAATCGCTCTATGAGATTGCCGGCGAGGGGCTGTCAGCAAAGATCAAGCGCATGTCGGTCGAATCGCAGGATAAGCTGCAGGATACGCTTCAGCGCATCATTAACGAGGGCAGCGGCGGTCTCATCTGCATTATTCTGTAAAATAATATGGAAGAATTGCAACAATACGAAAGACAGACATGCAAATAATTGCAAATATATACAAGATTTCAAGGAAGTACTTGAAATTATGAATCATTGATGTTAGGATTGGTGCATTCTCATCATGCGTACCCAGCGCAAATAAGCACAAAGAGGTATAACGAATGAAAACGCTTTCCCGTATCGCCGGAACTGTTCGTGCGTCTACGACGCTCGCGGTGGATTCCCTTGCAAAGCAGATGAAAGCCGACGGATATGACGTCGTTGGTTTTGGCACCGGCGAACCGGATTTTGATACTCCTGACAATATTAAGGAAGCCGCATGCGCTGCGATACGCGACGGGCAGACGAAGTACACACCGGCCGCAGGCATTATCCCGCTTCGGCAGGCGATCGCCGCGCGCCTGAAAGCTGACTGCGATCTGGACTATGACTACACGCAGATCGTGGTTGCCAGCGGTGCAAAGCACAATGTCTTCCTTGCTTTGATCGCGCTGCTTAATCCGGGCGATGAGGTCATTCTCCCCGCACCCTACTGGGTCAGCTATTATGAGATGATCCGCATGGCCGGCGGCGAGCCGGTTATTGTAACCGCAACCGAGCAGCAGGAATTCAAAATCACGCCTGAACAGCTTGAAAATGCGATCACCGAGAAGACCAAAGTCTTTATGATCAACAACCCCTCCAACCCGACCGGCATGCTCTACAGCCGCGAGGAGCTGATTGCGCTGGCGGAGGTCTGCGTAAAGCACGACCTGTACATCATCTCGGACGAAATCTATTACAGTCTGGTTTATGGCGATAACGAATTTGTCTCCATCGCCACGCTTAGTGAGGATATCAAAAATCGCACAATCCTGATTAACGGCGTGTCCAAGTCCTACGCCATGACCGGCTGGCGCATTGGCTATGCAGCGGCTAACCCCGAAATTGCTCGCGTAATGTCCAACTACGTCAGCCACTCCACGGGCGCTCCCTCCACGATCAGCCAGTATGCCGCCATCGAAGCGCTTACCGGCCAGCAGGAAGGCGTTGACGAAATGCGCCGTGTGTTTGAAGAGCGCAAGGACTACATTGTCTCGCGCATCAACGCCATTCCGGAAGTCAGCTGCATCGTGCCGGACGGTGCGTTCTACGTGATGATGAACATCGAAAAGCTCATTGGCAAAACACTTGGCGGTCGCGTGATCCAAAACGATGAGGATTTCGCAATGGCTTTTCTTGAAAAAGGACTCGTGGCCGTTGTTCCCTGCGCGAGCTTTGGCGCACCGAATTTCCTCCGCTGGACCTATGCCGCCTCCATGGAGAGCATCCGAAAGGGCATGGATCGTCTGGAGAAATTCCTGCACGACGAAGACTGATTCCCCAAACGCCTATAGCGCTCTCGCATCCTGAATAAATCTGATATTTTGGTAAAAAGCCGAAGCAAATTTGTTTCGGCTTTTACATATTCCGTTGCATTACAAATTGAAATCCGCTATGATAGAGCAAAAGGAGGAATGGTCAATGAATCGGGATTTCTCGCGTTTGGACGCTTTGCTTGAGAATTTTGCACAGAACTCCCTGCCCGGCTGCACCTGCGCCATCATGGAGGGTGATAAACTGATCTATACCGGCGCTGCAGGTTATGCCGACATCGAAGCCGGAAAGAAGACAAATGTGCACTCCATGTTCCGGCAGGCCTCAACCACCAAACTTTTTACTTACGCCATTTTGGGCATGCTCTATGAAGAGGGACGCTTCCTTTTCTCCGACCCGGTTGGAAAATATCTGCCGGAGTGGAAGGAAACGCGAAAATTTGTTGTTCGCCCCGACGGGAACATCGACACCGCCCCCACGGAAAAGCCCCTCACAATCAAAAACGCCGTTTCCATGATGTGCGGTCTCCCCTACTGCATGGCCCCCGTCGCCAATGCCAACACGCCGACGCTTGCAGCAATGAGCACGCGCATAGCTGCTCTGTTGGAAAAAGGCACGCCGACGCTTCGTGAGGAAGTTCGAGCCATGGCGGATGTGCCTGTTATGTTTGAGCCCGGATCGCACTGGCTCTACGGCTTCGGCAGCGAGATCACCGGCGCGCTGGTGGAGACTTTTGAGGATATGCCGCTTCGGGAGGTTTTCCGCAAGCGGATCATTGAGCCGCTTGAGCTCGCGGATACCGACACCTTCTTCACGCCGGAAAACCGCGACCGCGTTGTCCGGAATTACAGAAAAACGCCGGACGGAGAGCTTGTTGCAGCCGCTGATTTCTATGATGCCTCCATGGATCCGGCGAACACGCCGGTTGGTGCAAGGCCGAACCTCATCACCAGCGCCGCGGACTTTGCCGTCTTCATGCAGATGCTGGCAAACGGCGGCACCTACAAGGGCCGCAAATACCTCGGGGCAGGAACTGTGGAGATGCTCCATGAAAACCAGCTCGGTGAGACGCAGCTTCGTGACTTTGAAAACGATTATCTCATCGGCTATGGCTACGGATACGGCTTCCGCACCCTGCTCACGCGGCAGTACGGCCACAACGGTCATCCGGGCTGCTTCGGCTGGACGGGTGGCAGCGGCATCTGGGTGGAGGCAGATCCGGTTGGAAAGTTCTCCATCGCCTATATGCACAACATGATGCCCAATGAGGAGCTGTATCACCACCATCGCGTCCGCAGCGTTGCCTACGGCTGCATGCTGTAACATCGTTCATAACGAAAAACCATCAGAGGGCAGCTCTTGCTGCCCTCTGAATTTATATATTCTCTTGTGTTATCTGTCAAAGGCCGGGTTGACCGCGTAGATGTTCCTCTGATCCATCTTTTCCGTTGCCAGACGCAGCGCTTCACCAAAACGCTGGAAGTGCACGACTTCGCGTTCTCTCAGGAAACGGATGACGTTGTTTACATCCGGGTCGTCGGAGAGCCGCAGAATGTTGTCATAGGTTGTGCGCGCTTTCTGCTCTGCGCCCATGTCTTCCGTCAGATCCGTGATGACATCCCCTTTGACGGCAATCGTCGCCGCCGTCCAGGGCGTACCGGAGGCAAACTGCGGATAGACTCCCGCCGTGTGATCGACAAAATAGGTGTCAAATCCGGCGCGGATGATCTCTTCCTGCGTCATGTTCCGGGTAAGCTGATGGATGATGGCACCAACCATTTCAAAGTGACCAAGTTCTTCCGTGCCAATGTCCGTCAGAATGGCCTTCAATTCCGGATACGGCATCGAATAGCGTTGGCTCAGATAGCGCATCGATGCGCCCAGTTCACCGTCCGGCCCGCCGTACTGGGAAATGATGAATTTCGCAAGCGCCGGATTGGTGTTTTTGATCCTCACGGGATACTGCAATTTCTTCTCATAAACAAACATCAGCGCATGCCCCTTTCTGTATAATCCCACGGCCAGGGATCCTTAATCCAGGTAAAGCTCTGCGCATCAACCATGTCTTTCGGCACAACGGGACCGTAACGCGCGGTGTAGCGTTTGTGCGCTTCCTCTGCCAGGCGCAGAACGCCTTTGTAAAGCTCAAACGCCTCCTTGTCGTCGGCGTGCGTATCCAGATAGAGCAGCATCTCTTTGCACACAAAGTCAATCGCCATCAGCTCCGCAAGCGGCGTTGAGAGTTTTTCCGGGGTGTTGACCATGTTCATAAACGGCAGATCCAGGCCAGGGAACAAAGTGCCGCGTGCGAGCGCCTCTTTTGCCTCATATTGCGGCTTGGCGCTCTGCTGCTTCGGTACGAATGCGGCCGCTAACGGTGCGCAGGTCGGCAGAAAGCCACACTTCACGCCGCAGGCCGCCGTGTTTTCACTCAAATGATTCCATCCCCTTTGCAAGATGAAGATGAAGCATGCTTCAACCCATCCTATGCAGAGCCGCGCTGCGCGTTCAGATACGGATAGAAAAAGCAAGCTCGTCCCAAACCATCCGGGACGAGCTTGCTTTGTTATATTGGAAAACTATTGGATCATTTCCATGAATTCCTCTTCCGTGAGGATGCGCACACCCAGCTGCTGCGCTTTTGTAAGTTTGCTGCCGCAGTTTTCTCCCGCGAGCAGACAGCTTGTCTTTTTGCTCACAGAACCGGAGACCTTGCCGCCGTATTTTTCAATGATCGTGGCGGCCTCGTCGCGCGTGTATCCGGTGAGTGTGCCAGTCAGTACAAATGTCATGCCGGCAAAACGCGCATCCAGCAACTCTTCCTTGCTGGTGAAGTCCACGCCGGCCGAACGCAGGTGCTCAATCTGATGTCTGGACTGCGGATTCTCCATCCAGTCACGCAGATAGGCAGCCGTAACAGGGCCAATATCGTCGATCAACGTGAGCTGTTCAGGATCCGCGGCAAGGAGATCGTCCAGATCTGCATAGTGCGCTGCGAGCACCTTCGCCGCCTTCTGGCCAACCTGTCGGATGCCAAAGGCATACAAGAGGCGTGCAAGGCCGCGCTCCTTGCTCTTTTCAATTGCGGCGATCAAATTCTCAGCCGACTTCTTCCCCATGCGCTCGAGCGCAGCAACGGGCTCCGCTTCCAGCGAATAGAGGTCAGCAGCGCCATGAATCAGCTTTGCTGCAAGCAGCGCTTCCACAACAGCACTGCCGAGGCCTTCAATGTCCATGGCATCGCGGGATGCAAAGTGCGCAATGTTGCGCAGAAGCTGCGCGGGGCATTCCGCGCCCGTGCAGCGCATGGCAGCGCCATCCTCATCGCGCAGTACAGGTGATCCACATTCCGGGCAGGTATCCGGCAAACGGTAAGGCACGGCATCCGCCGGTCGTCTATCCTTGACAACCTCCAAAACCTCGGGAATGATCTCGCCCGCTTTTTGAATCCAGACGCTGTCTCCAATGCGTATGTCGAGCTTATCAATGAAATTCTGGTTGTGCAGCGTTGCATTCGTAACCGTTGTTCCCGCAAGCCGCACCGGCTCCACAACCGCTTTCGGCGTGAGCACGCCTGTCCGCCCGACCTGCACAATGATGTCCGTCACGCGGCTGATCTTCTTTTCAGGCGGATACTTGTAAGCAACCGCCCAGCGCGGGGATTTCGCGGTGCTTCCAAGCTGCGCGCGCAGCGCGAGCGAATCGATCTTGATAACCGCGCCGTCCATGTCGTAAGGATATTCCCCACGGTTTTCTCCGAGCCACTCCACGCGTGAAGCGCAGGTCTCCCTGCTCTCACAACGCACGCCGGGCACAGTCGGAAATCCGAAACTGCGCAGCGCCTCCAGCGTCTGCAAATGGCTTGTATAGGGAAAAGGTTCCGCCAATTGAATGTTGAAAACGATAATGTCCAGTCGGCGCGCTGCCGCGACCTTCGGGTCAAGCTGGCGCAGAGAACCGGCAGCGGCGTTGCGGGGATTTGCCAAAAGTGCCTCTCCGTTGAGCTCGCGCTGCTCGTTGAGCATGGCGAAGGTCTCGCGCGACATATAAACCTCTCCGCGCACGATCAGGCGCTCCGGCGCATCCTTCAGATGAAGCGGCAGGCTGCGGATTGTCCGCAGATTCTCCGTCACATCCTCGCCGGTCTCGCCGTCACCGCGGGTTGCTCCACGCACGAACACGCCGTTTTCGTATTCCAGTGAGACGGACAGGCCGTCAATTTTGGGCTCCACGGAATAAATCGGATTGCCGACGGACGCTTCCATACGCGCACAAAATTCCTCCAGCTCTTCAAAGGAAAACACGTCGCTCAGACTCTCCAGCGGCACAGCATGCCGCACGGGCGTAAATTGGCTCAGCGCAGCGCCGCCGACCCGCTGCGTCGGAGATCCGGGCGTGATCAGCTCCGGATGCTCCGTCTCCAGCACGATCAGCCGCTGCATCAGCATGTCATAGTCATAATCGCTGATCGTCGGCGCATCGAGCACATAGTAATTCCGGTTGTGGATCTCCAACTCCTCGCGCAGCGCGCGGATCTCTTGCTTTGCGTCCATAGTCTTTCATCCGTTCAAATAGATTTTCGGTACACTGCCAACAATGACGGTCTCGGCAACCAGCACCTCGCTGACAACCTGCGTGGAAACCGTCTTCCATGGGATCAACACGTCAATGTCCACGCGGATCTCCAAAATGATCTGATGCCGCGTCTGATTGATTCCCGCCGTGGAAATGTCATTTCTGAAGTCTGCGTAGGATGAGGTGAGCATGATGATGCGCACAGGAACATCCGGTCCGCGTCCGTGCAGGAGATTGCTGCCAAACAGATTGCCGAGTGGCAAACGAAGGTCCAGGTTCCCACCACCAGCCGTCGAAACAATATCCTGCAAAAGCCGGGAAGACAGCTCATTGATGCGGGCCATATTGCTTTTGATCGCCGTGACGTTCCCCTGCGTGTCCTTTTCAAGACTGACAAAATAGTCATAGTCCCACGCGCCCAGCGCCATCTCGCGTGAGATGGCCTCGTTGATGGCCAGCGTGACCAAATCCGTTGCGTCCGAAACCGCCATCTCGCAGGACACACGGCGCAAATAGGAACTTGCCGGAAAGATGACAACCGAGAGCATGGACAGCACAATCAGCGTTTTTAGAATGATCCTTGTCCCCCGCCGCATTCCTCCGGATGCAGCATCTCCAGAGCCGGATTTGCTTCGCATGAGGAAACACCCCCTCATGCAAGCTTATGTCTCAGTTCCTGTCCAACATTTCAGAAATCGCATGCAGAACACTGATCTTACCGGACTCATAGGTAAGCGAGCCCTGCATGTAGGCAACAAAGGGTGGGCGCACAGGTCCGTCACAGCTCAGTTCAATGGACGAGCCCTGCACAAAGGTACCCGCCGCCATAACGACCGGGCATTCGTAGCCGGGCATCTGCCACGGCTCTGGACGCACATAGCTGTCCACAGCGGAGGACGCCTGCACGCCGGCGCAGAAGCGCTGCAGATTCTCTGCGCTTCCAAGCTCAATCATCTGAATGATGTCCGAGCGCCGCTCCAGCGCACCCGGAGAGGTCGGAAAGCCCAGCCCCTCCAGCATTGCCGCGCAGAATGCCGCCGTTTTGAGCGCCTGTGCAACAACATGCGGCGCCATAAACAGGCCCTGATACAGCAGACGGTTTACGCTCAGCGTCGCGCCGCACTCACCGCCGATGCCGGGGCTGGTCAGCCGCGCCGCCGCGCGCTCGACGAGTTCTGCTTTGCCGACAATATAGCCGCCGGACGGCGCAAGCCCGCCGCCGGGGTTCTTGATGAGTGAACCCGCAACAAGATCGGCACCGACATGTGTCGGCTCAATCGTCTGTGTGAACTCGCCGTAGCAGTTGTCCACGAAAACGGGCAAATTGGGATTGACGCGCTTGACAGCGTCGCAGATCTCGCCGATCTCCTCCACGGTGAGCGCACGCCGCGTATCATAGCCGCGCGAACGCTGGATCAGCACAGCGCAAACGTCCGCATCCTTTGCCGCCTCGGCGATCGCAGGCAAGTCCGCTCCGCCATCTGCCGCAAGATCTATCTGCGCATAGCCTACGCCGTAATATTTCAGCGAGCCGTGCGCATCGCCCTCGATTCCAATCGCAGTGCGGAGCGTGTCATAGGGCATTCCGGTGACGGAAAGGAGTTTTTTCCCCGGCACGCCCAGAGCAAAGAGCGCAGAGGTGATCGCGTGGGTACCGTTTACAAAGCCCACGCGCACAAGCGCTGCCTCTGCAGCGAAAATCTCCGCATAAATCTTTTCCAGCGTCTCGCGTCCGACATCGTCATAGCCGTATCCGGTTGTTCCGGCAAAGCAGGCATCCGAGACACGCGCGTTCTGAAACGCCGTCAGCACACGCTGTGTGTTCTCCAACGCTACGCGATCAAAGTCACGAAAACGGGGCACGAGACGCTCTTCCGCCTGTTCGGCGAGTGCAAGCAGCTTTTCTGAAATCATAAAGCTTCACCTGCCATCTCTTCCAAAAACAGTTTTGCCAGTCTCAACGTATCTTCCATATCTGAGATCTTGGCGGTGCTGGCTGTTGAATGAATGTTTCGTACTGCGAGCGCGAGGATAGCCGTGCGCACGCCGGCGCGGCTGCGCTGGATAACGGATGCATCCGTACCGCCGGCGATCTGCTGCTTCGTCTGCCAGAAGATGCCGTTATCCTCTGCAAGCCGGATCAACGTCTTGCGAAGTCCCGCATCATAGATGGTGCCCTTGTCCATAAAGGTGATGACAGGGCCAGCACCAAGACGGCAGATCTGCTTGCTTTCCTCGACACTCGGAAGATCAGCAGCCGTTGTTCCCTCGATCACAAGCGCGATATCGGGCGAGAGACGGAAAGCTGCGCCGTGTGCGCCGCGGCATCCAACCTCCTCCTGCACAGTGAAGGCAAACCACGTGTCGCAGGGCAATTCTTCCTCCAGAAGCTTCAGCATCACGGCGCAGCCAAAGCGGTCATCGAGCGTCTTAGCCTTCAGATAGCCGTCGCCAAACTCCACAACGCTGTCCTCAAACACACCGCGATCGCCGAGAGAGACTGCCTTTTTAGCCTCATCCTCGCTCTCAGCGCCGATATCGATATACAGCGCATCCACCTTGGGTACGCTGTTCTTCTCCTCTCCACGCACAAGATGAATCGGCTTCATTCCGATCACACCGGAGATTTTATTTTCCCCAATGAAAACGCGCTTGCCGAGGATCACGCGACGGTCAATTCCGCCGATGAAATCAAAGTGCAAAAAGCCGTCTGCATCATATCCCGTGATGATCACGCCGACCTCGTCCATATGTGCGCAGAGCATCAGCTTCTGCGCGGGGCGAACCTTGCCTTTTTTCAGCACGAGCAGGTTGCCCATCGCATCCGTCTCTACCTCATCGGCATAGGGCATCACGCGCTCCAAAAGATAATCCCGGATCTCATGCTCTGCGCCGGAGACGCCGCTGAGCATGCACAGCGTTTTAACCGTATTGAGCATTACAACACCTCCTCCGCTCTCTTCACAAATTCCGCAAGCAGTCGCACAGTTGCCTCCGCATCCCGCAGATCAAGCACCTCAACCGGCGTGTGCATATAGCGGATCGGCAGCGAGACAAGCGCAGTGGCCACGCCTTCACGGCTGATCTGAATCTCCCAACCGTCCGTACCGCTGTTACCGGGGATAACCTCAACCTGATAAGGCCAGTCACGCTCCTGAGACATACGGATCAGTGCGCTGCTCATGCGCGGATTCATGTTCGGTCCGACGCCGATGGCGGGGCCTCCGCGCAGTTTAAGCGCCTCGGATTTCTTCACATCCGGTGTGAGTGCAAAGGTCACATCCACAGCAATCGCATAGTCAGGATCGATGCCGAAAGTCGCCGTCTTGGCGCCTCGTCCACCGATCTCCTCCTGCGTGGCAAAGAGCAGGTACAGATCAAAGTCCAGATTGCAGCCCTGCAAATCTTCCAAAGTCTTAATGAGAAGCGCAGCGCAGGCGCGGTTATCAAATGACTTGCCGCACAGGCAGTGCGCTCCAAGCGGCGTACAAACCGTTCCAAACACAATGGGCGTGCCGAGCGGAATGCGTGCACGCGCATCCTCCTCGCTCATGCCAGTGTGGATGAGTAGTTTGTCCGCAGCAAAGGGCTTTTCCATATCCTCCGCAGAGAGTGCATGCGGCGGCATTGTGTCAATCACGCCGTAATACTCCTCCTGCGCCAGGATGCGCACTTCCAGGCCGGGCAGCATCCGCGCATCCACGCCGCCGAGCGACGCAAAGCGCAGATAGCCCTTTTCATAGCCCGTGACGATCAGGCCGATCTCGTCCATATGCGCTTCCAGGAGCAGCTTCTTCGCGTTCTGTTTACCGCAGCGTTTGAGGGCAATGGCGTTGCCCATCACGTCCGTGCAAACCTCATCGCACAGAGGCCGCAGAATCTCCGTAATCTTTTCCGCTGCCGGCGTTTCAAAGCCGGACGGCGCGCCCAGATCGCAGAGGGTTTTGATGAGTTCTCGCAGTTCCATATCTTCACTCCATTCTGAGGACCAGCTCACGAAAATGATCCCCGCGTTTTTCAAAATTCTTAAATTGATCAAAGGCAGCGCAGGCGGGCGACATCAGCACCACATCCCCGCTCTCCGCAATCGACGCAGCGCGCGCAACCGAGGCGTCAAAATCTTCGTCCATATAAATCGGCAAGTTCTGCGCGCAATAGTTGCTCGCCTTTGTTACTGCGTCATAGATCTTCTGCGCTGTTGCTCCGTTGAGGCAAAGCGCCTTGACGCGCTCGTTAATCTTAATTCCAAGCTCATCAAAGGGAATGTGCTTATCATAACCGCCGGCAATCAGAATCGGCTTCTCGCCAAAAGAGCGCAGGCCGGCAATTGTCCGCGTCGGACTCGACGCAATGGAATCGTTATAATAACGCACGCCGCGCAGCTCACGCAGGAATTCAATGCGGTGCGCAACACCTGAAAAGCTTCGCGCCACACTACGCATCGTATCTTTTTCAACCAAACCATCCACAGCTGCAAAGGCAGCCAGGAAGTTTTCCACATTGTGCTCGCCAGGGATGCGGATTTCGTCCGTGCGCATCAGTTCTTCGCGCTGCCCATCATGCACAAGATAAATTATGCCGTCCTGCGAATACGCACCGTTTTCAACGGCATCGCCGCGGGAAAAGAATTTGACCTGCGCCTTCGCAAGCGACAGCAGTTCCGATGTATACCCGTCCTTCGCGTTAAAGACAGTTTTAGCTGCGCTTCCCTGTCTGCGGAAAATATTTGTCTTAGCATCCACATAGTCCGCCATATCGGGGTGCACATCCAGATGATTCGGAGAAATGTTTGTCACAAGCGCGACATCCGGCACGCACTCCATGCTGTGAAGCTGGAAGCTGGAGAGCTCCAAAACGGCAAAATCCTCCGGCTTCATATCGTCCGCCTCTGCGAGAAGCGGATGGCCAATGTTCCCGCCAAGATGCACGGTATAGCCCTGCGCGCGGAGGAGTTCGGCAATCACGGTAGAGGTCGTGGTCTTACCGTCGCTGCCAGTGACGGCGATGGTCCGGCAAGGGCAGAACTGGAAAAACAGCTCCATTTCGCTCGTAATCCGGCAGCCCTTCTCTGCATAAGCGCGCAGATGCATCGGGTGCAGACCCGGCGTACGAAAGATAATATCTGCGTCAATGTCCTCCAGATACCGCTCCCCGAGTTTCCACTCTACGCCGCGCTCCGATAGCGCGCGAACGCTTTCACCAAGCTTTTCATACGGCTGCTTATCGCAGACCGTAACGGCATTCCCGGCATCCAGCAGCAATCCGATGAGCGGCAGATTGCTCACACCGGCGCCGATCACTGCGCACTTCTTCCCGCGCAGTGATTGCATATAGTCCCGAACAGACAAAATCACACACATCCTCACTTGAAGATTGATCAAATTCAATTCAAATTATTATATATCCAAATGCGGGAAAACTCAACCAAATTCTTCATATTACGCGCCTCCCTGCACATCATATATATGCAGACTCATTCCTTCTGCTATATCGCGCAAGGATACGTTTGAGTTGACTTTGCGTGCATATCGCGCTAAAATAACGGCGCAAGCAAGCCGAACAGCCGCGGGCACAGGCCGAAAGGCCGTGCGTGAGGAAAGTCCGGGCTCCACAGGGCAAGGATAGCGGGTAACGCCCGCCGAAGGCGACTTTAGGACAAGTGCAACAGAGATATACCGCCCCGCGCAAGCGGGGTAAGGGTGGAAAGGTGCGGTAAGAGCGCACCCGTCCCCACGGTAACGCGGGGATGCTGTAAACTCTATCCGGAGCAACACCGTGGAGGGACATACAGGCTTGCCCGGCCGTCCCATGGAGGTGGCTTGAACGCGGTGGCAACGCCGCGTCTAGATAGATGGCTGTTTAAGACAGAATCCGGCTTACAGACTTGCTTGCATAACAAAAACCGCTGAGGATGATTTCCTCAGCGGTTTTGCTTTCTCTCACCGCAAGGGCGCGGCAAGCTTAGTTGTTATGCGATGGCAGAGGCCGGGAACAGGAGCACAGCGAAGATGCCCGTGATGATGATGGACAGAATCATACGCTCAATCCAGATCACGCAGAGATGCCAGAACTTGACCGGCACCTCGGTGCCCATGCAGCAAGGCACGAAAGAAGCGAGGAACACGATGGAAGTGACCGGCAGAACGGCCAGCATAAAGCGCAGGCGCAGGCTCCAGCTGCCGACAGAAACGAGAAGCGCGGGAACCGTGATCTCAACGAAAGAGATCATCGAGCCAGTGCAGGCCGTCGTGAGTTCTGCGCCCTTGAAGCCAAAGATGCGGAAGAAGGGCCAGAAGATGTAGCCGAGCCACTTGATAATCGGCGTAAAGGTGTACAGCACAACGCCGAAGGTGCCAAAGAAGGACGTACCGGCGGCAACAGTTCCGAGCACGTACAGGCTTTCCATCTGAATGTACTTAATGCGCTTGCCGAGGCTCTCCTGATTCTCGGCAATATCCATTGCCTCGGTAAAAGCGGCCTTGACGATGCCCTTCTTGATGATCTTCTCGGGGTCAGGCGTTACGCCTTCATAATATGTATCCGGAATCTTACGCAGCGGGAAAATGCGCACGCCAATGAGCGCAACAAGCAGCGTGACCAGGAACGCAATCCAGAAATACAGGTTCCAGTAGTTCTTGCCGCCCCAGAGCTCGGCGTTGTTCAGGCCGGTGTTCGTGGCCAGCGCCATCAGGAAGCCGACAGACGCCGTGGACAGACTGGTGTCAATGCAGACGCTCTCGCGCTCGGTCATACGGCCGGTCTTGTACTGGTCGTTCACCGCGATGTGGCCGGCAGAGAAGTTGCCAAGGAACGCAGTGACCATGATAATGGCTGCGCGGCCGGGGAGTTTGAACACAGGGCGCATAACCACGCGCACAAACACGCCGATAAAGTCGACCAGGCCGTAGTCCACCAGGAAGGGCAGGAACAGCGATGCGCACGGAATGGAGATGCAGATCGTGACGAGAATGTTCGCCATAACAAAGTTTGCAATGCTGTTGTTATTCAGGGACGCGACGGGATCGAACATCCAGTTCATGAATCCGAAATGAACGCCAAAATAGATGTCGACAATGTTCATGGTCAGCAGCACGAAGCCAACGATCTTGAACACGGCGAACACAGCGTTGACCTTTCCGGTGCCCCAGGCCTTTTTAGGCCGCAGGAAGAACAGGTCGATGACCGCGAAAGCGCCGATCGCCCATACCACAAAGGGCATAAAGTTGAAGTTGCCCGTGTAGAACGCAGCCTTGATGAAGTTTGTCAGGTGCGAGCACAGGACGTTGGACTGCGCCTTCACAAGACCCCACTGCCATGCGCCGATATGAATCTGATACGCGGGCAGATTAAAGTTGATGAAAAACGCAAAGACGCCGAATGCGGAAAACAGGATAAATTTCAGGTAAGCCGCAACCGAATACTTTTTCATGCCGCCGCCCATTGTTTCGCGGGCGGTGACGACATTCTCACCCATAAGAATATACTCCCCTCTTTGCCTCATTATGCAAAAGTAATACCTTGATATTTTACAGGAATTCGAGCGTTTCGTCAACACTTGAAAACAAATTAATAAATCTCTGATTTACGCGCCTATAGTTTGTACTTTCCCAATGCCAATATATAAAGTTGAACCGTCAAGTTTTCTAATTTTGAGAAGAATTCGAGATCCATTTATAAAATTCTTTAATTTGTTGCATAATTTTGTTGCTTTTTATATGGCTATAGGATAGACTACAAAAAATGAGTATTTTGTAATTTCCTTGCAAAAGAATGCGTACAGATCTGCTGAGCGAAGTTGAGGGGCTTTGTGTCAGCAGTTTGTAGATAATATTATTAATGAGGTGTCAAAATGGAAAAAAAGCGTCTCGGCTTTGGAGCGCGTGGATGGATCCTCTGTCTCTACCAGTTCGTGGCATTCCTGGTTTACGTTATCTTTACCAACTGGCCCATGAACGCGCTCGGCGATTATTACGGCGGCCCCGGCGGCACGCAGAATATCGCCATGATCTACACCGTTGCATCCGTGCTCGGTGTCATTATTCAGGTTATTGCAGCTCCTCTCATCGGTAAGATCAAGAACATCAAGCTCGTCAGTATCATCATGGGCATCATCTCCATGCTTGCCTGCCTCGGCGTGATGCTCGCAAAGCCCGGCATGGTCTGGAAGGTCTTCTACTTCATCACCTGCCTCTTTATCATCATTTGGGCCACGTTCGTTGTCGGCATTCTCGTCGGCCAGTGGTTCCCCCGCCGCAAGGGCACTGTTATGGGCCTTGTCACCATTTCGTTCCCGATTGCAAACGCTCTTATGAGCCCGCTTCTTGGCAAAGCGATCGGCATGACCCATGGCGGAGCTCCCGTGCAGGCAATCGCGCCTGTCCTTGTTTCGGGCTACCTCCCCTTCTTTATCCTTGGCTGCGTTGCGATCATTCTCGCTGCAATCCTTCTCAAGGACTATCCTGAGCAGTGCGGCGCTTATCGTGACAATGACAGATCCATTACTCCCGAAGTTGCAAAGGCAATGATGGAGTTTGAGATCGAGAACAAGCGTACCTCTGTCTGGGGCCTGAAGAACACCCTCAAGTCCCCCGATTTTTGGTTGATTGCTCTGCCCATGGGCTTCCTGCTTGTTGGCTCCGTCGGCATGATGACACAGACGGCCAACCTCTTTGTTAAGTTTGGCATCAGCGCTCAGGATCCCAAATTCGGCATCATCCTGATGATCAATGCCGTTTTCGCCATTGTCGGCAGCTACGTGCTCGGCCTCATCGACACAAAGATCGGTACCCGCAAGTCCATGATCATTGCGGTTTCCTGCATGGTCATCTCCGGTATTCTTGGCGCGATCAACACGCTTGGCACCAACATCGCTGCGCTTTGGATCCTCGGCATCTTCATGGGAGCCTCCTCCAACTACACCGTTTCCGGTTCCGTTCAGTACTGGCGCATTGAGGACTTCCCCACCGTCTTCGGTAAGGTCAACCCTCTGGCCAACCTGATGAACAACTGTGCGCCCGTTGTCATTGCCAACCTGATCTTTGCTAATGCTGCAGTGAATGGCGGCATGCCCGACGCCGGCCCCGCCTACATCTTTGTTGGCATCATCGGCGCCATCAGCGTTATCCTGCTTGCCATCTTCAAGCCCGGACGTATCAAGTCCTACGATGACAAGTACCGCACCGCTGCCGGCAAGCCGCTGGACGACGCGCTTGTAGGCCGCAAGTAAGAGTTTTTTCCTTTTAACCCCTCAAAACATAACAAAACGCACAGAGTCAAAGGCTCTGTGCGTTTTTTCTGTATACCGATTGTCAGCGCACTTGGGCAAAACATAATGGAGCGGGCCCAGTCCCGCTCCATTATAAATATTATTTTGAAATTGTGACAACAAATGTCGTCTTGATGTTGCTTACTTTTTTTCGTAAGTTACTTCAAGACCATCATTCGGGTGATAGGTCCAGGATACCTTATATTTGTTGGTTTCTTCACTCTGGCGACCCATCAAAGCGGAGGTCTGCATCATTTTGGAATAAACAGAACCGTTGAAGCCCAATTCTTCATTCGCATACTTGATCGCTTCAAGAGCATTCTCCTGCGCGCGCGGAGCCAGCAACGCCTGCATCATATCGTCCATGTTCTCATATTCATCGGGGTACGTGTCGATCATAAAGTAATCGCCGCTTCCCGTAATTCTACCGGCAATCTGGACGCACTCATTTCTGACCCGCTTGAATTTGGACGGAACCATAAGAATAATTGCAATGACAATTACCACAACAGCAGCCGCTGCAATAATCGCAAGCTTTTTCTTATTGGGCTTGGGCTTGGCCGTTTCCTCAATCACGACTTCCGCAGTCTCCTCTGCCGCCGGAGCCTCTTCCATGACTTCCGCAGTTTCCTCGGCTACCGGTGCAGTTTCTTTGGGAATTTCATTTTCCGCTGCCAGACAGCCCTGCTCTTTGATTTCTTCGCTCATTGTTTGATTCTCCCTCTTCTTTCTTATATAATTTAGACCTTCACTACATAAATTAACCCGCTGAGTCTTGCAGTGAAATGGTATCATACTGCTCCGAAACAGCGGGATTTGTCTTGAAAAGTCAGAAAATTACTCTTCCCAGTTGTGCCAGACGTTCTGCACGTCGTCATTCCGAGGGCGAAGCCCTCGGTGGGGAAACTGAAAACCTGTTGCAAATCAAGCAGTTTCAATTTTGCGCTTCTCCAAAAGTGCTGTTTTTTCGTCTATGTATGTCACAGCCCATTTGATTGACTTTATGACAATTATACATGGTCGTGGCGGGCTTTTCAAGCCCCGCCACGGATGATTTTGATATTACGAACATGAAAAGCAAGGGAATTTCGGGCGTTTGTAAAGGCACACTCTTGCGAACACATAAAGAAATGGAGCGGGATTTCTCCCGCTCCATAAGAATTATTCAGTGATAATTCCCAGTTCAATAGTTGTGTCCCCTGCAACGCGAAGAACTTGAAAATCAGAAATGTAATATATGTATTGCTGGCTTGGGTCTTGAAGTTCAAAGTCTTGAATAAAAGTTTGCGCAATGAGTGCCATATCTCCCGATGTTTCCACTTTATCCGTTTTAGTCAAAACCTCATAATCTCCATCGATTTTAATGACTTCCTTTGTATCATGATTGATTTCAACACTTACTTTTTGCAAATTATATTGCACTTCAAAGTGAATACTGAGGGAATGTTTAGAAGAGTATCCCTCTTTTAGTTCTAAACGCCAAAAGTTGTTAACAGAGGAAAAATCTCCAAAATCATCTGTGTGGTATACTATTTCTTCAACAAGTTCAAAATATTCAAACCAGTTATCAGATGTGATTTCAACTGTGATGTACTGAGTATTTTCACCGGGAACCCCGGGTGGTGCTATCGTTTCAATCTCTCCGTTGTTGGTAGCAGGTATGAGAGTTTCTGTACTATCTTGTGTTCCGCTGTTATTATCTGTGCCCGGTGTTTCTCCGCTACCGCCGCAAGCAGCCAAAGACAAACACATAACCGCCGCCAAGAGCAGCGCAAGTAATTTCTTCATTTCTTATCCTCCAATTCTCGTGATAGATTTTCAACCGCGATACGGATATTGCGGGGAACATCTTTCATTTGCACATACTTGGAAACGGTGGATGCACTGCGTGGCGGGTTCATTGCGCGCCCAACGGCAGCGAATGTTCCTAACACCCGATAGAGTCGCTGCATTTCCATAATTTCCTCTAATATGTACAATTGAAATATATCATATCAATGAATAATTAGCAAGAATTTTCCTCCTTTTATATGTCGCAATCAAAGCAGATGCATATATCACAACGAAATTGATGTATGTCGCAACGCGTTTTGGTAGAATACAAAAATCCCGCTGTTCTGCATTGAAACAGCGGGATTTGCTTTATAAAAACTTAGGAATTACTCTTCCCAGTTGTGCCAGACGTTCTGCACGTCGTCATTATCCTCGAACATATCCAGCATCTTGCGCATGTTCTTAATGTCATCCTCGTTCGTGAGGGTGATGTAGCCGTTCTGCGGCAGCATTTCCTCCTGCGCGGAGAGCAGCTTATACTTTCCGCCAAGCTTTTCTGCAACAGTCGCCACATCTTCAGGCAGCGTATAGACGGTGAAAACTTCGCCCTCTGCCTCGAAATCATCCGCGCCGGCATCCAGCGCATCCATCATGACCTCGTCCTCTTCCAGCTCCATATCCTCGTTATCAATGACAATAACGCCCTTGCGGTTGAAGGACCAGCTCACGCAGTTCGACGCACCGAGGTTCCCGCCGTACTTATCAAAATAGTGCCGCACTTCGCTTGCCGTGCGGTTGCGGTTATCCGTCATTGCCTCAACGATCACGGCAACGCCGCAAGGACCGTAGCCCTCATAGGTGACGGACTCGTAGTTCGTGGTATCCGAACCGCCGATGGCCTTTTCAATCGTGCGCTTGATGTTGTCGTTCGGCATGTTCGCAGCCTTCGCCTTGGCGATGACGGTTGCCAGACGGGAGTTATTATTCGGGTCGCCGCTGCCGCCTTCTTTGACCGCGACGATCATTTCTCTCGCGATCTTCGTGAATGCCTGCGCACGCTTCGCGTCCGCCGCACCCTTCGTCTTCTGTATGTTATGCCACTTGGAATGACCAGACATAAATCTCAGCTCCTCTGAAAAATTAACAGAAAAATTGTAACATAGTAACACAGTAATGGCAAGCACAACTTTTTGCACTTTTCCCGATTTTGACGAAATCCGGCCCTGCTGCGCTTTTTCTGTTGCCGTTTCCGCCGGAAAATGCTATGATCGGAATATGGAGTGATGAAAATGCGAATGCGAAAGAAACCGAATCTTGTGCCGCGCATGGAGCGTTGCGCGGCGCTTTTGGAAACAAATGCCGAGGAAAAGCGCGGAAACTGGCTTGCCGGAACGCAGTACGACAAACTGCACCTGGAAATCGGCTGCGGCAAGGGCCGCTTCACGACGGCTGTAGCAAACAGCGCACCGAACACGCTGCTTGTTGCATTGGAGCGTGTCGAAGACGCGATCGTTGTGGCGATGGAGCGTGCGCTCGAAGCCGAAATCGAAAACGTGCGCTTTCTCGCAAAGGACGCCAAAGAGCTGGAGTCCTGCTTTGCGCCCGGTGAGCTCAGCCGGATCTACATCAATTTCTGCGATCCCTGGCCGAAGAGTCGGGATGCCAAGCACCGCCTGACCTCCCCGTTTTTCCTGCGGAGTTATGCGCGTCTTCTGCCCATCGGCGGCGAGATTCATTTTAAGACGGATAACCGCCCACTGTTTGACTGGTCGCTGGAGCAGCTTCTCGCCGAAGGCTGGGAGCTGAAAGAACAGAGCTTTGATCTGCATCACGACGGCATAAATGGCTTCATGACGGACTACGAGGCCAAGTTTCACGCCGAGGGTGTGCCGATCTGCCGCACCGTGGCAGTCCGGACGGAGGCCACACGCTGCGAGGGTATTCCGGATCGGCTGCGCAATGCCTCGCTTGCCGATGCGCGCGCGAATCAGACGGAGGATGCATCAAAATGCGAATGATCTCGTGGAACGTAAACGGCCTTCGCGCCGTTGTGAAAAAAGGATTTTATGAATCCTTTGCCGCGCTGGATGCGGATGTCTTCTGCCTGCAGGAGACGAAGCTGCAGGCAGGCCAGATTGAAATGGCGCTGCCCGGCTATGAGCTGTATTGGGACTATGCCGAGAAGAAGGGCTATTCCGGCACGGCTGTATTCACGCGCGTTCCTCCCCTTTCCGTGCGCCAAGGCATCGGCATCCCCGAGCACGACACCGAGGGGTGCTGCGTGACGCTGGAATTTGAGGAATTCTTCCTTGTATGCGTCTACACACCAAATGCACAGGACGGCCTGAAGCGGCTGGACTACCGCATGAGCTGGGAGGATGCGTTCCGGGACTATCTGCTCTCGCTGGATGCTGTGAAGCCCGTCGTCGTCTGCGGTGACATGAACGTTGCGCATCAGGAGATTGATCTGAAGAACCCGAAGACAAACCGCGGGAATCCGGGTTTCTCCGATGAGGAACGTGCAAAGTTCGGTGAGCTTCTCGATGCCGGTTTTACGGACACGTTCCGCAGCCTGTATCCGGACTTGGAAGATGCCTACACATGGTGGAGCTATCGCGCCGCTGCGCGGGAGCGGAACGTCGGCTGGCGCATTGACTATTTTCTCGTGTCCAATCGCCTCGCTCCGCGCATTACGCGTGCGTTTATTTGCCCGGAGATTCTCGGAAGCGATCACTGCCCAGTCGGGCTTGAATTGGCATAACGCAGCTTTGTACTGACGCAAAGCTGCAGCTGTTGCGTTATAATTCGATGCAATTCCGGATTATCATCCGGAGCAGAATTGGAGAAGTACAGGATCGGTATGGTAAAGATCGGAAACATAGAACTGCAGGGGCGCATGACGCTTGCGCCGATGGCCGGCGTGACGGATTCCGCTTTCCGGCAGATTTGCCGCGAAAGCGGTGCCGCGCTCGTCTGCACAGAGATGGTCAGCGCAAAGGCGCTTGTCTATCAGGATCAGAAAACGCGCTCCCTGCTTTATATTGCGCCGGACGAACATCCCTGTGCCGCGCAGATCTTCGGCAGCGAAGCTGACGTCATGGCTGAGGCCGCGCCCATGGCCGCTGAAATTTCCGGCGCGGACATTCTGGATGTAAATATGGGCTGTCCTGTGGGTAAGATTGCCAAAAGCGGCGACGGCAGCGCTTTGATGCGTGACCCGGAAAAGGCCATGCGCATTCTTGAGGGTATTGTCCGCGCCGTAAAAATCCCGG
Source organism: Oscillospiraceae bacterium (assembly GCA_017522015.1). Taxonomy (GTDB): domain Bacteria; phylum Bacillota; class Clostridia; order Oscillospirales; family Oscillospiraceae; genus SIG483. Next base: position 50,508 of record JAFXAW010000027.1, read on the forward strand.
TGACGGTCAAGATCCGCAAGGGTTGGGATTCCGGCAGTGTGAACGCTGTGGAATTCGCGCAAATGTGTCAGCAGGCCGGTGTGAGCGCCATAGCCGTTCACGGACGCACGAGAGCGCAGATGTATGCAGGCAAGGCGGACTGGGACATCATCCGTGAAGTCAAGAACGCGGTCAGCATCCCCGTTTTCGCCAACGGAGACATCTTTGAGCCCGAGGATGCCGCACACATCCTGCGTTATACGGGCTGCGACCTTGCGATGGTGGGCCGCGGCGGTTTCGGCAATCCCTGGATTTTTCAGCGGGGCAACGCCGCCATCCGCGGCGAAGACATCCCGGCGCTCCCGCCGCTGGCAGAGCGCATCGAAACCGCAATGCGTCAGCTTGAGCTTGCAGCAGCGCAGAAAGGCGAGCGCGTCGCATGCCTCGAGGCAAGGCGGCATATGAGCTGGTATCTGCGCGGCGTTGCACACGCTGCATACTTCAAAAAACAGATTGTGGAGCTGGACAATCTCGAGGACGCACGGCGTATCACAGATGCGATCAAACGGAATCTGAGGTGAGGCTATGACGCGGGATGAGGAACGTGCTGTCATCGGGCGTGTGCTCGATGGTGATGCGGACGCTTTTGCAGACATCGTGCTCGCGTATCAAAAATTAGTATATAACCTCGCACTGCGCATGCTGCGCAATGCTGATGACGCGCTTGACATCTCGCAGGAGGTGTTTCTGCGCGCCTATACCTCCCTGCGTGATTTTCGCGGAGACAGCCGGCTCTCCACCTGGCTCTATCGGACGACCAACAACCTTTGCGTGGATCATCTGCGCAAGCGAAAGCGTCGGGGTGAAGTGTTGCGCACCGCATCCACTGACGAGATGCAGGAAAGGACACCGGACATTCCGGACGAGAGCGGCACGCCGGAGGATATGCTGCTGCGTCGGGAGCAACGTGCCGTGCTGGAAGATGGTCTTCGTGCGCTGTCTGAGGGCGACCGGAAAATTCTACTGCTTCGTGAGAGCGGCGGGCTGAGCTACGAGGAGATCGCCGATGCGCTGCATATCGGGCTTGGGACAGTCAAATCCAGACTCTCCCGCGCGAGAAAAAAGCTCGGGAAATATTTGTCGGAAAGCGGGAACTTTTCCGATGCTGCGCCGTCTATAGATCAGAGCAAGGAGGTGTGAGCGCGATGCGGGAATGCAAAGAATATCAGGATATGATCAGCTGCGCAATTGACGGCGAGCTGAGTGCCAACGAGCGGCGCGCGCTTTCACATCATCTGGAGCGCTGCCCGGACTGCCGCAGCGTCTATGCTCAGATGCAGCAGCTGACAACTTCTCTGCAGCAATCTGCCGTCGAGCCGCCCGCAGCGCTGCTTGAAGGCGTGATGCGTAGCATCGGCGCGACGGCACCAGAGGCTAAAAAATCGAGAAAGAAAAACTACATTCGCTATATATCCGCCGCAGCCTGCCTTGCCCTCGTTCTGTTCATCGGCTATGCAGCACTGCATTCCGGCTTTGGTGCGAGCAAAGACGCAGCCGCTCCGGAGAGCAACACCGCCTTTAACCGTTACACAGGCGGCGGCGAATCTATCGGCTTATACGATGATTTCGCTGATTCCGGCGCAGTTATGGAGCCATCATCCCCGGAATCGCCCTGGATGGATTACGCAAACAGCGTTGAAGAGGTTGAAACAACGGACAGGGGGTTGGAATCCACAGAGAGCAGTGCTGAAACGCTGTACGTTGAATTTGAGGGTGAGGTCTACACCTGGGACGGACACACCGACACAATGCCCGATTTTGGCGGAGAAACGCTCAGCTACGATGTGCTGACGCTGCCGGAAAATCTGAAAACCGATCCCCATCGCGATCCCCTGCTCTGCGGAGAAACGCTTTTAATTCCGGACGCAGAGGGCGGCTGGTTCCTGTTTTTACGAAATTGATACAGAATATTGTCTGCGGAGAGACGGCGCATTTTCGCCCTGTTTCTCCGCAGCGCTGTTTTTATACATAATAAGTACCGCTTGCATACCGAAGTGCGCTGTGCTAAGATGACATTGAACAAAATGTGAAGTCAGGTGTTCAAAATGAAACGAAAAAAAGCAGCAGGACTCTGCCTTGTCTTTTTGATTGCGCTGTGCATTCTTTCCGCCTGCGGCGGTCAGAATGAAGACGCCGAGCCGGAACCGATGCAGGTTGTCTGCGTCTCTTTCCCGGAATACGACTGGACGCGAAATCTGCTCGGTGACAATCCCGCCGTGATGGACCTCACGCTCCTGATCGCCAACGGCGTGGATGTGCACAGCTATCAGCCGACTGTTGAGGACGTCGCGGCAATTTCAGACTGTGATCTGCTGGTCTGCAGCGGCGGCGTATCCGAACAGTGGGTGCGCGATGCGTTGGAAAACAACAAGAACGGCACTGTTGTGGATATGATGCAGGTTCTCTCCTCCCAGCTTGTGCAGGAAGAACATGTGGAGGGCATGACGCCGGAATCCGGTGAACATGCGCATGAGCACGAAACCGAGCACGAACACGCAGAGGATATGGAGTTTGATGAGCACGTGTGGCTCTCTCTGCGAAACGCGCAGGTCGTCTGCAAGGCAATCACCGAGCAGCTCTGTACGTTGGATGCGCAGCATGAGGCACATTATCGGGAAAATCTGAGCCGTTATGTGCAGAAACTGTCCGAACTGGACACGCGTTACACGGAGATATTCTCCTTAGCGCCGCTGCACACGATTCTCGTTGCTGACCGCTTCCCTTTCTGCTACCTTGTGCAGGATTATGCGTTGGATTACTATGCCGCCTTTGCCGGCTGCTCCGCTGAGACGGACGCAAGCTTTGAAACCGTTCTCTTTCTGGCTGACAAGCTCTCTGCGCTGGATCTGCCCTGTGTGCTTGTTCTGACCGGTTCTGACGCCCGTATTGCCGACGCGGTGCTTGCCAACAGCCGCGACGCTGATCGCGAGGTGCTTTCGGTCGATCCGCTCCAGTCCGTCCGTCAGTCGCAGATTGACGAGGGGCTTGATTACCTCTCTGCTATGGAACGCAATCTCGCTGCCATTGCCAAAGCGCTTGGCGCAGAAGCGGAAAGCAGGTAACCTCATGAGAGAAATGCACTCTGAAGTTATTGCGCAGCGCGTTGCGGAGATGTGTATCCGCGCAAACACCGTCCTGCCGGAGGATGTGTGCGCAGCATTGGACGCATCAAGAGCGCGTGAGGACGGCATTGTCGCCCGGGACGTGCTCGACACAATCATTGAAAATTACCACATTGCAAACCCCGTGCCGATCTGCCAGGACACCGGCATGGCCTGTGTATTCTTGGAAATCGGGCAGGACGTACACATTGTCGGCAATCTGACGCAGGCGGTAAATGCCGGCGTTGCAAAAGGCTATACGGAGGGTTATCTCCGCAAATCCGTCGTGCGCGACCCGCTCTTTCGCGAGAACACGGGCGACAACACGCCCGCCATGCTCTACACGGAGCTTGTGCCCGGCGACAGCGTACGCATCACCGTTGCGCCCAAGGGCTTCGGGAGCGAAAACATGAGCCGCATTGCCATGCTCAAGCCCGCAGACGGCGTGGACGGCGTTGTGGATTTTGTGCTGGAAACCGTGCGTCTCGCCGGACCGAATCCCTGCCCACCCATCGTGGTCGGCGTTGGCATCGGCGGAAACTTTGACAAGGCGGCACTTCTGGCGAAAAAAGCCCTTCTGCGTCCCATCGGCAGCCGGAATGCGCAGCCTTATTATGCCGAATTAGAAGACAAGCTGCTGGAAAAAATCAATGCGCTCGGCATTGGACCGCAGGGTCTTGGCGGACGTACAACCGCGCTCGGCGTGCAGATCGAAACGCTGCCCACGCACATTGCCGGTCTCCCCTGCGCCGTCAACATCAACTGCCACGTATCAAGGCATGTTACGGAGGTGCTGTGATGCGTATTGAGATTGCAGCTCCCCTGACAAAAGAGACGGCCGCCTCGCTTCGAGCCGGAGACAGTGTGAGCATCAGCGGTGTGATCTATTCTGCGCGGGACGCAGCGCACAAGAAGCTTTGTGAACTGATTGAAAAGGGCGAAGCGCTCCCCTTCCCGATTGACGGCTCCGTAATTTATTATATGGGTCCCTCCCCTGCGCAGCCGGGCGCGGTGATCGGGGCTGCGGGACCGACAACGAGCTACCGCATGGATCCCTACGCACCGAGGCTGCTCTCGCTCGGCAGCCTTGGCATGATTGGCAAGGGACGCCGCAGCGCAGAGGTAATCGAGGCGATGAAAAGCGCCGGCGCTGTCTACTTCGGCGCGGTAGGCGGCGCAGGCGCGCTGCTGCAGCGCTGCATCCGCAAGGCGGAAGTGGTTTGCTGGCCGGAGCTGGGCGCGGAAGCGCTTATGCGCCTTGAAGTTCACAGGCTGCCTGCAATCGTTATAATTGATTCGCTCGGATGCGACCTCTACAAAAGCGGACCGAGAGATTATCTGACGCAGCACGGAGGCGACTGAAATGGATTACAGATCTGATTCCCCGCAGATTCTTGTGGATTTTCTGACCTATCACGAAACGATCCGCAGCCACTCCAAGGCCACCGTGGATGAATACTACCTCGATCTGCGCAATTTCCTGCGCTATCTCAAGATCCTGCGCGGCGCGGTGCCGAAGGACACGCCCTTCGAACAGATCACCATTCTGGATGTGGATGTGGACTTCCTCGGCAAGGTCACGCTCACGGAAGTCTATGCCTATCTTTCCTATCTCTCGCGTGACCGCGTGCGCAGTCAGCGCAGTCGCGTCGCGGAATACGGACTGAGCGCCTCCACGCGCGCGAGAAAAATCGCAACAATCCGGAGTTTTTACCGTTATCTCTGCACCAAGGCGAAGCTGCTCAGCGAGAATCCCGTGCAGGATCTGGACTCCCCAAAGCTCAAAAAGGCGCTGCCGCGCTATCTGACGCTGGATGAAAGTCGCGCGCTGCTGCAGGCGGTCGACGGGAAAAACGCCGAACGGGATTACTGCATTCTGTGTATCTTCCTCAACTGCGGTCTGCGCATCTCCGAAATCGTGGGGCTGAACATGCAGGATTTTCAAAGCGATCATCTGCGTGTGCTCGGCAAGGGCAACAAGGAGCGTATTGTATTTCTGAATGATGCAACAATCGATGCCATCAACGCGCATCTCGATCTGCGAAAGCTGGTCAAATCGCCGGACGGCAACGCCATGTTCCTCTCCAGCCGCAGAAACCGGATCAGCCGGGAAACCGTGCACAGCATGGTCAAGAAAACGCTGCTCAAAGCGGGACTGGACAGCACGCAGTACAGCGCACACAAGCTGCGCCACACGGCAGCAACGCTGATGTTGCAAAACGGTGTGGATGTCCGCACGCTGCAGGAGGTTCTCGGACACGAAAATCTCAACACGACGCAGATTTATACGCACGTGGACGATGCTTCGCTGCGCATCGCGGCGCAGTCCAACCCTCTCGGCAGCTTCAAGCCAAAAAAGTAAAAGAAATGAACATAAAAAAGGCTCCGCCTGTTCACAGGTGGAGCCTTTTTACTTCTTATTGCCGCATGATTAATATTTTCTTCCCTTTTTGATCTTTCGAACATCCGTTCCGAAGAAAATCAGATCCTGATATTCGCCCTCGAGACGTGATACAATCTGCTCGGAATAGCGCCTGCGCAGTTCAGAAGAGCTGAGGTTTGTGCTGATGATCGTCGCCTTTCCGGAGGCAAGGCGCGTGTTGATCAGCGTATAGAGCGCAGTGGGCGCAAAACCGCCGGCCATCTCCGTTCCAAGATCGTCCAGGATCATCAGTTCGCAGCCGAGATAGCGGCGGACTTGCTCGTTTGCGCGGTCCTGTTCCTCCGGGCTGCGGGCAAATTTTTGGGCTTCAAAGTTCCCGATGCATGCGGCCGCCGTCTCATAGACGACGGAAAAGCCCTTTTCTGCCACGGTACGCGCGATGCAGGAGGACAAAAAGGTCTTGCCAAGTCCCGTGCCGCCCTGCATAAGCAGACTGTCCGCATCCGGGCGGAAATTCTGCGCATAAATGCGGCAAAAATCAAAAATCTTGCGCATGCGCGTGCGCGGCGCTTCCTTCATCCCCGGCTCCGCCTGATCGGAATAATAACTCAGATCAAAACGGTCAAAGTCTGCATCCGTAATATTAAGCATGTTGGAAAGCGACTTGCGCGCCTCGTCCCGATACAGCGTTTCCAAGCAGGAGCATATTTCTCCGTTCACATATCCCTTGTCGCGGCAGCGCTCGCAGGAAAATATCTCATCCAGATAGTTTTCCGACAGCCCGAGGCCAAGCAGCAGCATTCTGCGCCGCTGCTGAAGCTCCAGGCTGCGCTGTGCAATCGCGTCAATGGCAGCGCCAACGTCTCCGCCATGCTGCAAAGCCGTGAGCGCCGCTTTGGTAACAAGGCTACGCAGCTCTGCTTCCACGGTCCGCATCTCCGGCGCTTTGCCGTATACAACATCTTGCCGTCTGCGCAGTTCCTCTTCATTGGCAGAGACGCGCTGTTCAAGCCGCGCTTTTGCGCTTGCAAGCAGTTTTCCGTCCATATCCTATCCTCCGGCTGCGCATTTTTCGCAGCATTTATAATCTAACGCTTATCCTGTTTATAATGCTCGATCATGCGATCCAGCCGCGCCTGATAATCGTCCGGCTCCGTGCGTCCGTCACGTTTTGCAGCCGCTGCGCCGGAAGCCCCGCGCTTGTCCTTTTGCAAAATCTCCTCAACCGTAAGCAAGCCTTTTGCGTTCCAGCTGCGGATGATGGAGTCCATATACTTCCATTTCAGCGCGCCCGTGTTGGCAACAGTCCGGTCATACGCAAGCTCAATGGCTTCGGGCGAATAGCCCATATCCAGCCACTCGGCAATGTAGCGCTTCTCCGTTGGGCTGAGTGCACGGCCGACAAGTCCGAGCGCTGTGCGCACCTGCTGCACGCCACGCTCCCTGATGTCCTGCCGGCGGATGTAATCCTCCGCAAGTTCCAGCGTCATAAGCTCACGGTTCACCCAAGCAAAGGCCTCACGCTCCACAGCGCGCATGGTCGGCCGTCTTCCCTCGCCGTAGCGCGCGGCATGCACCTCGGCGCAATGGTTCAGCAGAAGCAAAATAACCTCCGGCGGCAGACCGAGATGGTCATAGATGCCAAAGAGCGTGCGCAGCTCAGAAGCCGAAAGCAGATGCCCGAGCATCCACTGCGCCTCGTTAATCAGACTGCGGAAAACGGCATCCTCCCCGCCGCGTGCGGCGATTGCTTCCAGATCATACTCCGGCAGTTCCTCCGGCTGCGGCAGTGCATTTGCAGAGGCCGGAAAAGCTCCCATCGCGCGCAATCTGCCCGCGGCTTCGGCGATCTGTCCCTCGCTTCGCCCCAGCGACTTTGCCGCTGCGGAAAGCTCGAGAACACGCCCCGTGCTGCACAAATACAGATACAGAAGCGCGGCATCAGCGTCCTGCGCGCGCAGGATGCGCTCCACCTCGCCCACAGGCAGCTTCAATTGTAATGCTTCTCTCTGTCTATCCATACGGAGCCTCGTTTACCCGCCGCGCTTTTCCGCGAAAACGGACAAAGCGCGGCTTTTCTGAGGCGATTATATCACAAAAAAGCTCTTGTAGCAATATGTCGCAATATGCTATAATGAAATTTGCGTAAAAAAATAGCAGGTTCGCTGCAATTTCGTTACAAGACTCAGCCAGGATTTCTGCGAAAATGTATTTTGAACCGATGCGAGGTGAAGCAGACAATGCTTGAATTGCTTTCTCACGTGGGCAGCGCGGAAGCTGTCCGTGCGGCAGTACAAAGCGGCGCTAACGCTGTATATGTTGGATTTGGCGAGTTCTGCACGCGCGGAAAGGCGCAGGGCTACACAGAAGAGGAATTTGCTGCCGCTGCGCGCTATTGCCGCGTGCGTGGCTGCAAGCTTTACTTTACGCTTGACACGCTCGTGAACGATGACGAGCTGGAAGCCGCCGTTGCTCTCGCCGTTAAGGCTGCAAAGTATGGCGCGGATGCCATTGTTTTGCAGGATCCGGGTTTGGTGTCCATCCTGCGCAAAGTTCTGCCCGACATGCCGCTGCACGGCTCCGTCCGGATGGACATTCACAGTCTTGCCGGCGTAAATGCTGCAGCAGAGATGGGGCTCAGCCGCGTAATACTCGCGCCGGAGCTCAGCCGACATGAGATTGCGCATATTGCTGCAGCCTCCCCCATCGAGCTGGGTGTTCATGCGCATGGCGGACTTTGCGTATGTCATGCAGGACAGTGCTATATGTCTGCGCTGGTAAACGGAAGCAGCGACAATCGCGGCCAGTGCGCGCAGCCCTGCCTGCTTGATTACAGCCTCGGCGGACGGATGGACGATCATCCGCTCAGCATGCGCGACAACTGTCTGGTGCAGCATCTCAAAATGATCGAGGATATCGGCATCCGTTGCGTGCTGCTTGACGGATTCGACAAGCGCGCGGAATATATCTCCATGGTCACGGGCATGTATGCGCAGGCCATGCGGGACGGAAAAGCACCGTCTGAGTCTGAGCTGGGGCAGCTTTGCGAAATTTTTACCCGTCAGGGTTTCACACAGGGGTATTTCAGCGGTGAGCTTGGAAAAGCCATGTTCGGCGTGCATGAATCTGGCGAAAAGGGCAACGGGCGTCTGCTTTTCAGCATTCGCCGCCGTTATGCAAACGCCGAGAAACGCCGCGTTCCCATTCGTATGCGTGCGCTCGTCCACGCGAATAAGCCCGTGATTTTCACAGCAAAGGACGATCTCGGCAACAGTGTAATCGTGCGTGGAGACGCACCAGTTCCCGCAAACGGACAGCCCCTCACCGCCTCTGCGCTGCACGCGCAGCTTTACAAAACCGCCGGCACACCCTACCTCTGCACAGATGTGGAAAGCGATGTCCACAGCGGGCTTTCTGTTCCCGTTGCAGAGATCAACAATCTTCGCAATCAGCTGCTTGCCAAGTTATCGGAAAAGCGTGCCGTACCGCCCGCACAGCGTGTCAGCCGTGCGCCGGAGTGCTTGTCCCCGGTGACAAGGCCGGAGGTACCGGAGCTGAACATTCAGATTTCCGATCTCTCTCAGCTCAGCCCGGAGCTCGCAGCGCTTTCCCCTACGCGGATCTATATCCCGTTGGAGCTGTTTTCCGATATTACCGGGGAATTGAACCCCTTTGAAAACGCAGACTGCGCCATTGTTGCGGTATTGCCGCGCATCATCCAGAGCCGCGAAGAGGCATCGATATCTGCCATGCTCTCGGCCTGTGCGCGTTTTGGCGTAAAGGAAGCGCTGCTCGGCAACCTCGGCCATGTGCTGTTCGCGCGCAAGGCCGGACTCGGCATCCGCGGGGACTTCGGCCTCAACCTCTGCAACAGCTATGCGCTCGATGTGGCGACACGTGCGGGCTTCCTTTCCGCAACCGCGTCCTTTGAGCTGCACATAGACCGGATCCGTGACATGTCCAAATCTCTGCCGCTTGAAATGCTTGCCTATGGACGCATACCGCTGATGATCACGGAAAACTGCATCATCCAAAACAGTTATGGTCAATGCAACTGCAAGAATCAGATCAACCATCTCACGGATCAGCAAGGCGCGGGTTTCCCTGTCCTGCCCGCTTTCGGCTGCCGCAATCAGATCTTCCATGCGAAAAAGCTTTTCCTGGCGGACAAACCGGTGCTGTTCCGCAATTCGGGCGTGAGCGCCGCGCGGCTTCTGTTCACAACGGAGAGCGCACGCGAGTGCGTCGAGGTTACGAAAAGCTATCTCGGCATGTCGGACTACATACCAAACGGCATCACGCGCGGTGCGTATTTCCGCGGCGTATAATGGGGCAACTGACTCCGCCGCGCGAAGCCACCCCGCCCGGTCACATTGTGATACAGCCGGAACATCGTTACGATTTGAAATAAGCGCAAAATATAAAGCAAGGTGAGACAAAATATGACAGTTACGGAATTGCTCAAAGGATATGTGTTGCTCGACGGTGCGACCGGCACAGAGCTGCAAAAGTGCGGCCTGCCGCTCGGCGCCTGCTCGGAGCTGTGGAATCTGGCGCATTCGGAGGCCATCATGGATCTGCAGCGCAGCTATGTGAACGCCGGCTCGCAGATCGTCTATGCCCCGACCTTCACCGCGAACCGTCCCTCGCTGGAAAAGCACAGGGCGGACATTTTGGTTGCCGAGGCCAACGCAAAGCTTGTGTCGCTCAGCCGCGAGGCGGTTGGAGACCGGGCGCTTGTGGCCGGAGACATGTCCTCCTGCGGGCTGCAGATGGAGCCCTATGGCGAATCAAGCTATGAGGAGGTCGTGGATGTCTTCGCAGAGCAGGCCGCCGCGCTGGACGAAGCGGGTGTGGATCTCTTTGCCGTGGAGACGCAGATTTCCCTTATGGAGGCGAAGGCGACAGTTGAGGCAATCCGGCGTGTTTCCCAAAAGCCGATTTTTGTCAGCTTTGCCTGCGGCCCGACGGGAAAGAGCCTTTGGGGCGACGATCTCTCAGCCGCAGCGAGCGAGATGGAGTCGCTCGGTGTTTCGGCCTACGGCGTCAACTGCTGCGGCGATCTGGATATGTTGGTTTCTCTTGTTGGCAGCATTCGCAAGAGCTGCTCCCTTCCCATCATTGCAAAGCCAAACGCCGGCATGCCGGAGAATGTGGACGGGAAAACGCTCTACCGCATGACGCCGGAGAAGCTGTCTTCCTATGTTCCCGCGCTGCTGGACGCGGGTGCCACGCTGCTCGGCGGCTGCTGCGGCACGACCGACGCACACATCGCCGCCATCCGGGACGCAATACGCGCGTATTCCGCCAACGCCGGAAAGTAGTTAAAAAGCTTGGTTTTCGAATTGCTTTACTGGCATCGACAAGATGTTATTTTGCAGAAAGAAGTCGAAATATAGATTGACTTCTTTCGGCCAATGATATAGGATTGGCTTCGTACCTGCACAGGAAGGGTGGAAAATACAATTATGTTCAAGCGGGGAAGTTTACGAAACACATTTATTGAAGGAAAGAATATCCGCTATTTTTTGATTTCGCTGGTGATCACCGGCCTTTCCTTTGGCCTTTACAAGGGCATTTTGGATAACTTTCTGGCCGAAGTGGTACAGATGGGCGAGTTTGACCGCGGCGTCACGGAATTTTTCCGCGAGCTGCCCGGTGTGCTGCTGATCTTCATTTTGGCCGCATTCTATATGCTCTCGGCGGAGGCGCTGTTCAAGATGGGCGCGCTCATCATGCTCGTCGGCATGGGCATGCACGCCGTTCTGCCTCCGACCAAGGTGCTGGCAGTGCTTGCAATTGCCATCTATTCGCTCGGTGAACACATCCAGCTCGGCATGAAGAGCACACTGACGCTGGAATATTCCAGACCCGGTAAGGCCGGCGAAGCGCAGGGCGTACAGAGCGCCATTTCGCAGATCGGAACACTCGGCGGTTATCTTGTTGTCGTTCTGGTGTTCTCGCTCGTAACGCGCAACCAGCCCTATCAGGTTTTCTTCATCATCGCCGCTGTGCTGGCCGCGGTGAGCGCGTTCTACACGATGAAGATCAAGGGCAAAAGTGAAACCGACAAAAGCACCCAGCGTTTCTACTTCAAGAAAAAATATTTCAAATATTACATGCTTGAGCTGTTCTACGGCGCGAGAAAACAGGTGTTCATCACCTTTGGCCCCTATGTTCTGATCCTGTTCTACGGCGCGAAGACAGAGGTCATCAGCCTTCTGTTTGCGCTGTGCGCGCTGATCGGCTTCTTCCTTGCTCCGCTCGTCGGCAAGCTGATTGACAAAATCGGCTATAAGAAGATCATGGTCGCCGATACGCTGATCCTCGTGATCGTGTGCGCATGCTATGGCTTTGCGCATCACATTCTGCCAATGAATATCGCTTTCATCGTCTGCTGCGTGAACTACATCCTTGATGCAACCATCTCCATGGCATCCATGGCCACGAACGTATACGTGAAGGATCTGGCAGATAATCAGAACGAGGTAAAAGCCACGCTCTCCACCGGTGTTTCCATTAACCACGTTGTCAGCATCCTCATCGCGCTCTTCGGCGGCTGGATCTGGAAAGCGCTGGGCATTGAGACGCTCTTCATCATCTCTGCAGCTCTAGGTCTTTGCAACAGCGCCTATGCTGCGACGATTAAGGTTAAAAACAAAAAGAGCGCTTAGCGCGTATCCCTGCCGCTGCGTACACTGACAAATGCAAAGCTTACGCAGGGTTCATACAGTTCATAAACCATTCGAAAGTCCCGGATACGCATCGCGTATCCGGGACTTCTTTCTGCGCTGCATACAAGCCCGCCCCTCCCGTCCAATCCCACACTCCCCTGCCGCGCGGCATGAAACAACTGACTGCGACATATAGATGTAACAGTCTTTTGTTTGGAGTGGTGCATTTGAAACAGGATATAGAGGAGCGCGCCGTGCAGCTCGCGGAATACATCATCGCGCACAAGGCCACCGTGCGATCAGCAGCAAAACACTTCGGCGTGAGCAAAAGCACCGTACATAAGGACATCACCGACCGTCTTGAGACAATCGACCGCGAACTGTTCCAAAGAACAAAGCGCATCCTTGACCAAAACAAAGCCGAACGCCACATCCGGGGCGGTCTCGCGACAAGAAAGAAATACCGTGGCGCATAAGCAGGCGCCGCAGCGATGGATTAAATGCGCCGCAGCAAACAAGTGCTGCGGCGCATGATCATTTTCAGTGGCAAGCAGCAAGCTTTAAGCTCTGTATTCTCCCCACTTCCACTCGCGAATTTCAGGGAGGTCTTCGCCGTAGCGACGGATATGCTGCTTATGCGTAACCAACTTGTCCTTCATCCGCTGGACGAGACCGCTGCCGCTGTTTCCAAGCTGCGGCAGCAGCTGCACTGCGTCGATCACCAGATGGTAGCGGTCAAGCCGATTCTGCACGCGCATATCAAAGGGCGTTGTAATAGAGCCTTCCTCGATATAGCCGCGCACGGTGAGGTTTCGGTTATGCCGGTGATAGGTCAGCTCGTGGATCAGTTTGGGATAGCCGTGAAAAGCGAAAAGGATGGGCTTATCCTTTGTGAAGACCGTGTCGTAATCCGCATCCGAAAGCCCGTGCGGATGCTCGGAAGCCGGCTGCAGCTTCATCAGGTCAACGACGTTCACGACACGCACGCGCACACCCGGCAGCTCATGTCGCAGGATGTCCACCGCCGCCATGCATTCAATCGTCGGCTCGTCACCGCAGCCGACCATGACAATATCAGGCTCTGCGCCCTCATCATTGGATGCCCACCGCCAGATGCCGAGTCCCTGTGTGCAGTGACGGATGGCCTCGTCCATGTTCAGAAACTGTGTGCGCGGATGCTTGGAGGCGACAATCACATTGACATAGTTGCGGCTGCGGATACAGTGGTCAAAAGTGCTGAGCAGACAGTTGGCATCCGGCGGCAGATAGAGCCGCACGACGTCGGCCTTCTTGCTTGCAACATGGTCAAGAAAACCGGGGTCCTGATGCGTGAAGCCGTTGTGATCCTGCGCCCACACCGTGGACGAGAGCAGGAAGTTGAGCGAGGCGATGCTCCGCCGCCACGGGATGTCGTTGCACATCTTGATCCACTTCGCGTGCTGTGAGACCATGGAGTCCACGATGCGGATGAACGCCTCGTAAGAATTGAACAAGCCGTGTCGCCCAGTGAGCAGGTAACCCTCCAGCCAGCCCTCGCACATGTGCTCGGAGAGCATGGAGTCCAAAACCCGTCCCTCCCGCGCGAGAAATTCATCGCTTTCGTATCTCTCCCCGGAAAAGACGCGATTTGTCTCCTCAAAGACTGCCGTGAGCTTGTTGGACATGGTCTCGTCAGGTCCAAAAATGCGGAGATTATTCTCCTCCCTGTTCAGCCGCAGAATGTCGCGGATGAAGCTTGCAAGCACAGGCATATCCTGCGCCTCCGTGCCGCCGGGATGCGGCACCGTGATGCCGTAATCCCGAAAATCCGGCATGCGCAGTTCACGCAGCAGCAGGCCACCGTTGGCATGGGGATTTGCCCCCATTCGTCTGTAACCGGTGGGCGCAAGGGACAGGATCTCCGGCAACGGTGCGCCGTTTTCGTCAAACAGTTCCTCCGGGCGATAGCTCTTCATCCAGGCTTCCAGCATCGGAAGGTGCTCCGGCCGATCCATCGAAATCGGCACCTGGTGCGCGCGGAAGCTGTCCTCAACCTGTTTGCCGTCAACCTTCTTCGGGCCCGTCCAGCCCTTTGGCGTGCGCAGAACAATCATCGGCCAGCAGGGACGGGTGTAATCGCCCTCAACACGCGCGGCATGCCAGATGGCGTGAATGTCCGCAATAACAGCGTCGAGTGTGTCTGCCATAAGGCGGTGCATCGTCATGGGGTCATTGCCCTCGACAAAATAAGGCTTCCATCCATAACCACGCAGGAGACTCTCCAGCTCAGAGTGTGGGATTCGTGATAGAATTGTCGGATTTGCGATCTTATAGCCGTTGAGGTGCAGTATCGGCAGTACCGCTCCGTCCCCAGCCGGATTGAGGAACTTATTGCCATGCCATGCCGCGGCGAGAGGGCCGGTCTCCGCCTCGCCGTCTCCGATGATGCAGGCAGCGATCAGCTCCGGATTGTCAAATACCGCACCAAACGCGTGGGAGAGCGAATAACCAAGCTCACCGCCTTCGTGAATGGAGCCGGGCACCTCCGGCGAGACGTGTGACTGCACACCGCCGGGGAATGAAAACTGGCGAAACATTCGCTTCATGCCTTCAGCATCACGGCTGACATTTGGATAAACCTCGCTGTACGAACCGTCCAGCCAGTCCTGTGCGATGAAAAAATTGCCGCCGTGACCGGGGCCCGAGATATAGATCATGTCGAGATCATAGGTCTTGATGGCGCGGTTTAAGTGCGTAAAGATGAAATTCTGCCCCGGCACCGTGCCCCAGTGACCGACAATTTTGCGCTTGATGTGTTCCGGCTTCAAAGGCTCTCGCAGCAGCGGGTTATCCAGCAGATAAAGCTGTCCTACCGAGAGGTAGTTTGAAGCGCGCCACCAGGCGTCCAGCTTTTTGAGGGTTTCCTCGTCACAGGGCACAGGATTGAAAGTCTTTGCAGTCCCGGCTTTGCCCGCCTGAATGTTTCCGTGCAAAGATTTCTCTGCATCTGTGTCGCCGTACAGGTGCCTGAGCGTGTCCGTATTGCTGTACATACATATCCTCCTCATTCATTGCAAACAGGTACCGCCGCCATTGGCAAGGCGCCTGTCTTGATATTCACCTTGAAATTTTTCACTAAATCTGAAAATAGCACTTTACTCTTGCTCTAATATTTGTTAAAATACAAAAAGAATGCAAACATTCCAGCGGAAATCACTATAAAGGAGAAATCAAGATGGAAAGAATCAAGTTTGATCCGAAAGAACTGGAGCCCGTTGGCTACACCGGCGGCAGCGCTTATACGCCCCCCATGCCGATTTACGGTTATCCGATCACTCCCAAGCAGAACTTCGAGCTGTTGCTCAAGGGCGAGACGCCCCTGTGGCATCCTCAGTCCACCGAAATCCTCCTGTTCATGCCCGAGTGCGTGCCGGATAACTGGGCCCGTGGCCTGGTCAGCGCCACCCGTCCCGTGGATCGCGAGAAGGATTACGGCGGCATCGATATGTTTGGCGTTGAGTGGGAATACGTTCCTGCTGTCAATGGTTCCATGGTTCGTCCCGGCAAGCCCTTCGTTGCGGATCTCGATCATTGGGAAGATTATGTCCAGATTCCCGATTTTGATGCCTGGGATTGGGAAGGCTGCTACGAGGCCTCCAAGGATAAGCTCACCGACGGCCGCATGATTAAGGTTTCTGTGCTCTCCGGCCTGTTCGAGCGTTTGATCTCCTTCATCGACATGACCGACGCCATGATCTCCCTCGTGGATGAGGATGCACAGCCCGCCGTGCACCGCCTGTTTGACAAGCTCTGCGAAGTGTACGACAAGCTCTTCGAGAAGTTTGAGACCTATTTCCACCCCGACTTTGTCTGGTTCCATGATGACTGGGGCAGCCAGCGCGCTCCCTTCTTCTCCGCCAACACCGTGCGCGAGATGCTCGCTCCCTACCTCAAGCGCATCGTTGATTCTGCGCACAAGCACGGCATGTACTTTGAGCTGCACTCCTGCGGCCAGGTCGAGTCCCTTGTTCCCGTCATGATCGAGTGCGGCGTTGACCTCTGGAACGGCCAGGATATGAACGACAAGGTCAAGATGGCGCAGATGTATGGCGACAAGATCATCGTGGACAGCCACCCCGAGTATCTGTCTGCCGACGCGACCGAGGAAGAGGCTGCTGCCAACATCCAGAAGTATCTGGATAAGTTTGCCGGCCTGCGCACCTATGCCAACCGCATGGGTGGCCATCCGAAGGATAACGAGCTGATCTACGCGCTCTCCCGCCAGATGCTCAATCCGTAAGCGGAAAGCAAAACAACACACAAAGTATAAAATAAGCGGCACGACCAAACAAGGTTGTGTCGCTTTTTAATTCTTTATCAAACACACAAAAGGTCTTTATTCTTCTCCGTATCGTACAACGCGGCGCAAGTCGCGCAGCGTAAAAGGCAAACCGTCCTCAGACGGCGCTGTGACACAAGTATAGCCCTGCAGGTTCTTCACAATCGTGTCGTAATACGCCACGTGCGGTCGCGCGAATCGCTCAAACACCGACATAAGCGTGCCGCCATGCACGACAAAGACCGCCTCCGGCGCGCCGCAGCGCGACTCATTTTTAATGACCTCGGCAAAGCAGGCGCAAACTCGACCGGCGTATTCCTCCATGGATTCCCCATCCGGACACTTCCCTGTGCAGCCCGTATCCACCCAAGCGCGGTAGGCTTCATCGTGCTCCATATCGTCCGCGCTGCGTCCCTCGAATACACCGAAATCCATCTCCCGCAGTTCGGGCAGAACAATCTGCTCTGCATTCGGAAAGAGAATTTTCGCCGTCTCCTGCGTACGGCGGAGGGAAGAAACAAACACTTTCCGCACCGTCGGGCTCGTGCCAATCTCCCGCGCTGCCGCAGCACCCTCCGCGCTGAGCGGCTCGTCCGTCCGGCCAAGGTAGAGTCTCTTTGCGTTCGCCGCAGTCGTGCCGTGGCGCAGCATCCAGATTCTCACGGCAATTCCCCCTTGATCGCCATCGGAATTCCGCAGACCAGCCGCACAACCGTCTCTGCGCGCTGCGCGAGCTGATTGCACAGCCGTCCCGTGCGCTCCCGTCCAAGACGGATCTTTGTATCCGTCGGAATCACGCCGCTGCCAACCTCCGCGCAGATGACAAGCTCTTTCGCGCTGAGCGGCTCCAGCAGCGCGTCGGCTGCGTCCGGATCTGCAAAAACGAGCTTCTCAACATGGCAAATTGCGCGGCGTTCATCGAGAACGCCGTCTGCAATGTCCTCCGGCGCATAGCCAAGCGTCTGCGCATAGCTGCGCTTACCGGCGCCATCCGCGCCAACAATCAAAATCATAACCCCAACAACCTTTCCGAAATCACCACACCGAGCAGAAGAACCAGCTCGCTCGCGGTGATGAGATAGCCGGCGATGTCGCCGGACATGCCGCCGAATTGCCGGCGGGACATAAAATATGTGTAGATCAGACAGAGCAGAGAAAGCAGAAGCGATATCCCTGCGGCAAGGAGCGAGAGAAACGCCATTCCTGCAATGCAGAGCGCAATCCAGACAAACAGAATGACTGCGCTGCTCTTTTTCTCCGCCGCGCCGCGGAAGGTCGCGAGCAAGCCCGTCTCCCCCGCACCGGGGAAGCACACGGAGGCCAGCGCCCCAAGACTTCTGGCAAGAATATGCGTGATACCAATCAGCCAGATCGTTTCCCGGTTTTGACTCAGCTCCGTACTGATCGCAGCATAGAGCAGAAACCAGCCGACAAGGTAAATAACCGCAAATGCGCCCGTGTGGGAATCCTTCAAAATCTCACGCTTACGCTGCGGCTCCGCGTGACTGGAGAGCGCGTCCGCCGTATCGGCAAAGCCGTCCAGATGTACAGCGCCGGAAATCAGCGCGGGCAGCACCGTCAGCCCTGCGGCAAAGAGCACATCCCCAAAGCCCAGCGCACGGCTCACAAGCAACCAGAGCCAAAGCACGAGACCGATGACGAGCCCGACAAAGGGAAGACAGCAGAGCATGTAGCGCATATTTTCCTTCTTCCAGTCCAGCCGCGGCATCGGGATGATGGAGAACATGGCAAAGCTCATGCCGAGCGAGGCGAAAAAAGTCTTCATATCGGCAACTCCCCTTTCAGCACGATCGGAATGCCGCACACCAGCTCGGCCACAGCGTCCGCACGCGCGGCAAGGGCGGCATTGATGCGTCCCATAACGCGGATATATTCCTTCACGCTCTCCGGATAATCCCCGTCATCGCTTCCGACGTCATTGGTCACGATGACCAGGTTGTCACTCTGCCTGCGCAGCGCCTCCACCCCTGCCATCACGCGCGGATAGGGGTCGGAGACATTCCCCATGTCGTCATACATCTCGTTTGCGGTAAGGTTGCAGATGCACTCGAGTAATACGGTGCCGCGCTGCGGCAGGACGAGATTTTCCACATCCGTATAGCGCTCAAAGGTCTCAAAGCCTTTACCCCGACGAAGAACGCGATGCCGGGCGATCTTTTCCTCGCTCCCCTCGCCGAAGGGACGCATGGCTGCGATATACCAGCGAGGAGACGGGAACTGCACGCACAGCTTCTCGGCATAGGAGCTTTTCCCGCAGCCGGAACCGCCGGTCAGAAGGATCATCATCGCTTATCCCCCTCCTGCAGCTCATATTGTGCAATGCCGCTCTCCTGAAAAGCGGCGGCATCGTGATAAACGGAAAGCGCAAGATCCAGCAGCGGGATAAGGCAGACAGCTCCTGTGCCTTCGCCGAGCTTGAGATCGGCATAGATGGAAGCGCGCAATCCAAGCTCGTCCAGAATCATCTGCGCAGCCGGTTCGGCGGAGCAATGGCTCGCCAGCATGGCGCAATTGGCATTCGGGCAGAGACGGTAGGCAATCAGCGCCGCGATGGAGCTGATGAGCCCGTCAATCAAAACCGGAACGCGGTAGAGCGCACCGCCGAGGAAAATACCCGTCATACCCGCGATGTCAAAGCCGCCGAGCTTGTGCAGCACATCCAGCGCATCTTCCGGATTGGGTTTATTGGCCTCCACCGCGCGCGCGATTACAGCCTTTTTCCGCTGAAGCCCGGCATCCGAGAGCCCCGCACCGCGGCCGGTTACCGTTTCCACCGGCAGATGCAGCAGCACAGACGCAACGGCGCTCGAAGTCGTCGTGTTCCCGATGCCCATCTCCCCCGTTGCGATAAGCTCAACGCCAGCTTCCTTGCACTCACGGACAAGCTCTATGCCGCAGAGAATGGCCTGAAGCGCCTGCTCGCGCGTCATTGCCTCCCCAACGGCGATATTGCCGGTGCCGCGTGCGATATGACAGTCCCGCACGCCGGGCACGGCACTGAGCATACCCATATCCACGGGTATGACCTCCGCGCGGGCGGTCTTTGCCATGCTGCACACGCTTGTGCTGCCGCGCAGCAGCTCACCTGCCACAGCAGCGGTAATGGAGGCATCCGACTGCGTGACGCCCTCGCAGACAACGCCGTTGTCCGCGCAGAGCACAAGGACAGCGCGCTTGTCAATGCGCACATCCACGTTGCCCGTGAGAGCCGCGATGCGCGTGACGAGCGTTTCCAATTGCCCCAGTCCGCGCAGAGGTTTGGAGATACCGTCCCAATGCGCCTGTGCCGCGGCGGTAACCGTCTCATCCGCCGGGGCGATGCGTCCGATCAGCTCAGTGAGCCTCAACTCCAAAGAATTCTTATTGGAGAGATTCATACCTTGTGCCTCCTACGCCTGTTATTCCCATTGGGAAAGGAGCATCCGCATCCAAGCGGAGACCTCCATATCATAGACCGAATCAAGCTTTTCCGGACAGATCACCTCGTCAACCGTGCCCCATGCCACACGCTCGCCGTGATGCATCAAAACGGCGTGGCTGCCAAATGCCTTGGCAAGTGACAGATCGTGCACAACGGACACAACGGCGCGCCCGGGCTGCTTCAGCCACTCGGAAATCAACTCAAACACCTGCTTCTGATAGACCAGGTCAAGATGGTTCGTCGGCTCGTCAAGCAGCAGAAGCCGCGGTTGCTGGGCGAGCACCTGCGCCAGAAAGGTGCGCTGCAGTTCTCCGCCCGAGAGTGTCAGTACGCTTTGCTTGCGCTGAGAAGTAAGTCCTGTCGCGGCGAGTGCTTCCTCCACCGCGTCCTCATCCTCCTGCCGTCTGCCGCCAAGCAGACCGCCGGAATGCGCATATCGCCCGAGTCGGACAACCTCCTCCACCGTGAAGGAATAGCTTACATAGTGATTCTGCGAGAGCACCGCCATGTGCTGCGCGCGCTCCGTAGCCTTATAATCGCGTATGTTGCGCCCCTCAAGCAAGATTTCTCCACTGTAAGGAAAGGCCTGCGTGATCGCACCGAGTGCGGTGGTTTTTCCTGCACCGTTGGGGCCGACGATCATCAGCCACTGCCCCGCTTCCACACTGCAGTTCAGCCCGCTGACGATGGAGGTTTTGCCGAAACGGACACTCAAATCCCGAATTTCCAGCATGATCAGCTCCCCTTTCTTGTGTTGAAGAAGATCACAACAAACACCACAGCGCCGACAATACTGGTCACAACGCCGATGGGCAGCTCCTGCGGGCGGAAAACAACGCGCGCAACAAGGTCAGCCAACAGCAGAAAGATCGCGCCGCCAAACAGACAGGCCGGAATGAGTCGCTTCTGATTCGGGCCGACAAGCATCCGCAGCATATGCGGCGTGACAAGGCCGACAAAACCGATCGTTCCGCCGACCGAGACGCAGACGCCGATCAGAACCGAGACCGTGATGAGCACCACGAGCTTCGTCCGCTGAACGTTCACGCCGATGTTGCGGGCATTTTCCTCACCGACAGCAAAGGCGTTCAGTTCCCGCGCATGACAACGCAAAATCGTGGCACACACGACGAGCACACCGCCGAGCAGCAGCGCGTTCTGATAGCTCGCGCCGGTGAGGGAACCCATCGTCCAGAACGTGATATTCTGGATGCGCTCCGGAGAAAAGGTGATAACTACGCTGATGCCGCTGGAGGCGAACATGGAGAAGATAACGCCGATGAGGATGATCGTGTTTGTGGAAAGGGAGTTATCCAGTCGGCTGGACAGCCCCAGAATAATCAAAAGTGAGACGAGCGCGAAGATAGACGCCATCACGACCGTCCCGGCAAAGGGCAGCGAAGTAAAGCGAATACCAAAAGCGATGGCGAGCGCCGCACCGAGTGATGCACCCGATGATACACCGAGCGTTGTGCCGTCCGCAAGCGGGTTTTTCAGCAAGCCCTGCATCGTGCCGCCGCAGATGGAAAGCGCCGCGC
Source organism: Oscillospiraceae bacterium (assembly GCA_017522015.1). GTDB lineage: Bacteria > Bacillota > Clostridia > Oscillospirales > Oscillospiraceae > SIG483. Next base: position 72,003 of record JAFXAW010000027.1, read on the forward strand.
CGGAAAAGGCCACGCACAGCACACGCGGCACGCGCGAGCTGAGAATGATGGAGGCGGAGAGTGCATTTTCTGCCGGGTTTCCGCTGATCGCGCCCCAAAGTACGCGCAGCGTTTCCCCCAACGGAAGATCAACGCTGCCAACGCAGATGCACAGAATCAGCGCTGCAATCAGCGCTGCACCAAAGAGCAGAAAATCCCGTAGGCAGAAGGATTCCTTATGTGCTTTCATGGCTTAAAACCTCCGAATGCCGGGGCGCAGCGAAGCTGCACCCCGGCCTTTGTGTAACTTTTCAAGTTAATGCGCGGCGACAAAATCGTACAGCGCCCTTGCTCCATCCACCAGCCGCGGGCCGGGACGGGTAAGCTCGTCATTTTGCAGATTCAGCACAGCCTCGTTCTGCACGGCGGTAACATTCTCCCAGCCGTCACGGGCCAGAATCTCCTCCGTGGGCGTCGGGCCTTCGCCAAAATACATTGTATTTGAGACGATAACATCCGGGTTGCGTAGGAGCACCTGCTCCTCGCTGATCATGCCCCAGCCGTCTACTTCACCAAAGCAGTTTTTCAGCCCCATGAGGGTTGCAATCTCGTTCATAAAGGTGTTCTGTCCCGCGGTCCAGAGACCAAACTCCAGCGGGGAAACCTCAAAATACACGGTCTTTTCCCCGTCAAAGGCATTCTCGGCGAGTTCGGCAAGGTCGCTCTTCATCCCGTCCGTGAGTGCCTTGGCCTCGGACTCCTTGCCGAGCAGAACGCCGATCATCTCGATGCACGCATACACGCCTTCAAGCGTGTCGGCGTTACTCATCACAACGGTGATTCCCGCCTGCTCAATCTGTGCGACCTGCTCCTGTGACTGATCCATTGAGCTCATGAGCAGCACGTCAGGCTGCAGCGCGATGACCTGCTCAATGTTCGTCTCATAACCGGACTGGACAGCCGGCACTTCAAGCACCTCGGCGGGATAGTTACAATACTCGCCGCGGCCGATCACCAGATCTCCCGCGCCAAGGGCATAGACGATCTCACAGTCCGCCGCCGTGAGCACGACGATGCGGTCAGCCGGCTCGTCCAACCGGATCTCGCGTCCGAGCATATCCGTAAATTGGATGCCGGTTTCTTGGGTCTCGCCGCCCTCTGCGGCAGGGTCGGATGAGGTGTCAGGTTCTTTTTGCGTCCCCGTGCCACAGCCTGCAAAGCAGGCAAGCAGCAGACAGGCGACAAGCAGGATGCAGCAGGATCGGATGTGTTTCATTGGTGGTTTCCCCCTTAAATAAATTTTTACCGAACAGAGGGAAACAAAAAAGCTCCCCATGTCTGAGGAGCAAGTAGAAAACGCAAAACCATAACGACCCATCCTGTTCAGGCCGCTACCTGTTCCCAGCAGATACACACACGTCAGGTCTCCCGGCTCTGCCTCATCCTACTCAGGCGTCTTCCCATCTTTCGACAGTGACTCAAATGCCCTTTCGTCTGCATTACGGTTACTGGGTTAGCTCGGAAATTTCATCCGATTCCCTCAAAGGTGTTGTTCACACAACGCATGCGCTATTCGGTTTACTTTAGGATACTACAGTATTTTCAATAATGCAACAATTTTTTGCTTTATGATGTCATAACCACCTTCTGTTTTCCCTTACGCGAATACGCATTAAGGCGCGTTCTTATGCTGCGTCTCCCGAAACAACACTGATAACTTACAGACGATGCGAACCAACTTCAGAACGGGGAATCAGGAATTGCACTTCCCTTCCGCCAGAAGCGTAGCTTTCGGTTTTCTCGGGAAAAGAAAGAGACGGACACAAGCTGCGCCCGCCTCTCCTTTGGGAAAATCACATGGAAAATCAAACTGTTCAATATAAGTTGTTCAACTCACATTCGCTGTGGATACACTTTCCGTGACACCGGTGGACAATCAGCCCTCCTGCACGTTTCCGCTGCGCACAGCTTCGAAATCTTCCTCAATCTCCTTGGACGGCTTGCGGGTGATCAGCGAGACAACCACGATGCACAGTGCAGAGAAGATGAAGGCCGGCAGAAGCTCGTAGATGCCGAAGACACCGCCGATGGGCTTGAGAACCAGCTTCCACAGGAAGACCATTCCGGCGCCGCCGACCATACCGGCGATAGCACCCGCGCGGGTGGTGCGCTTCCAGAACAGGGAGAAGAGCATCAGCGGACCGAAGGTGGCGCCGAAGCCCGCCCAGGCAAAGGACACGATGGTGAAGATGACGCTGTTCTCATCCAGCGCAATGACGATGGCGATGATCGCAATCACCAGCAGCGTGATACGGGAAATGGTCATAACCTGCTTGTCGCTGGCGTTCTTCTTCGCAACGCCCTGGAAAATGTTCTTGGCAAAGGCAGAAGCGGCAATGAGCAGATAGGAATCCGAGGAGCTGATCGTCGCAGCCAGGATGCCCGCCATCACAAAGCCGGCCAGAATGGGAGGCAGGAAGCTTGTGGACAGCGTGATGAAAATGTTCTCGGCGGAAGCATTGGTCAAATGCGCCGTGGGGAACAGATGACGGCCCATAATGCCGATGAACACGGCCACGGCCAGCGAGATCACGACCCAGATGGTGGCAACGCGGCGGGAGAGCTTAAGCTCGCCTTCCTTGCGGATGGCCATGAAGCGCAGCAGCACCTGCGGCATGCCGAAATATCCAAGGCCCCACGCCAGCATGGAGAAAACGCTCAGTGCGCCATAGGGCTTTGCTGCGCCGAACAGGGGTGTGCCGTTTTCAATGACCTGCAGCCCATCCGCGCCCAAAGTGGGGTTGCCCAGGCCGAAGAACTCAAAAAAGCCGGGGATGGAGTTGGCGTTGTCCATAACGGCACCTATGCCGCCGGCATTGACAAGACCAACGATGACGATAACGCCAAGTGCAAGGAACATGACAATGCCCTGCATGAAGTCAGAAGCACTCTCAGCCAAAAATCCGCCAAGCAGTGTATACAGCAGCACGAACACCGCGCCCACAATCAGCATACTCTTGTAGTTCATGCCAAAGAGCGTGGAGAAAAGCTTGCCGCAGGTGACAAAGCAGCTGGAAGCATACACGGTGAAGAAAATCAGGATAAAGACAGCAGCAATGGTGCTGATGACCTTCTTATTCTCACGGAAGCGGTTGGAGAAGAACTCCGGCAGTGTGATGGAGTTGTTGGCTCGAACACTGTAACGCCGCAGACGCTTGGAAACGATCAGCCAGTTGAGATAGGTGCCAACGGCAAGACCGACGGCCGTCCACAAAGCGTCGGCCAGTCCGCACCAATAGGCCAGACCGGGTAGGCCCATGAGCAGCCAACCACTCATATCCGAGGCTTCGGCGCTCAGCGCCGTGACCCAGGGGCCAAGACTGCGTCCACCAAGGAAGTAGTTCTCAGTGCTTGCATTGGCCCGCTTCGCATACACGAGTCCAATGATGATTACGACTGCCATGTAAATAATCATGGCGATGAGAATCTGCAGGGAATCCGACATTTTGCTCACTCCAATTATAATGATTGAATTGCTTGCTTTGAATTTACTCTTGCATTAATGATTTTTATGCTTTCCATCACTTGATTTTATGGATTGGCTGTATTATAATAGATGCGAAAGCAAATTGCAATAGGGAGATTCGTATAAAATGAACGCATCAAAATATGAAGTATTCATAAAAGTAGCCGAACTCGGCGGTCTGACGCGCGCTGCAACGGCGCTTGGCTGCACACAATCCAACGTCAGCCACATCATCAATGCGCTGGAGGAGGAATTCGGCTTTCCCCTGTTCACACGCGGGCGCGGCGGCGCGAAACTCACGCCGGACGGTCAGCGCGTGTTGCCGGCTGTCCGTGCCGTCGTGGCCAGCACGGAGCGTCTGTCACAGACAGTAGCGGCGCTGCGGGGGTTGGACTCCGGTTCCGTGCGCATCGGGGCTTTTTCCAGCGTTGCAGTACATTGGCTGCCCGGGATGATCAAGGCTTTTACAGAAGATTATCCAAACATCGAGATCGGCCTGTCCAACGGGGACTATCACGACGTGGAACAATGGCTGTCGGACGGAAGCATCGACCTCGGTTTTGTAACGCTGCCCTGTACGGTGGAATGCAATTGCATCCCGCTGCTTGAGGATCGACTCCTGCTCGTCGTGCCGAAGACGCACCGCCTCGCGGGGCGATCGGAATGTCCGATCACAGAGCTGGAGGGCGAAAACTTCATCAGCCTGCTTGAAAACTCCGATCAGGACATGCGCAAGGTGCTTCTGCGTGCGGGCGTGAACGCGAACATCCGCTACGTGACCAAGGACGACTATGCCATGATCGCCATGGTGGAAAACGGGCTGGGCGTGAGCATCATGCCGGAGCTGCTGCTGCGCGGCAGAACGGCAGAAGTCAGCGTCGTGCCGCTGGAGAGCCATCCGACTCGTACAATCGCGCTGGCAGTTCCGGATGTCTCGGCTGAGTCACCCTGCGCGAGCCGCTTTGCAGAATATGTGCAAAAGTGGGTCGCAGAGAAAGGCAAACCGTAATGTTATCCGACGCAGATTTGCACCACGCAGAAATTCAGCTTTGCATAAAAGCCCCGTGAATCGGGGCTTTTGCATCGGTTAAGTCAACTTGTGCAAGAATCCCCTGCTCCCCGCTTTCATGCCGCAGAGGAAAAATTGTTTTTCAATTTACACAAAAGCGGCGGTATTCTGCGGCAAAAAATCACGCAAATCGACTTTTTTCAAAACCTGCGAAATTTGGCTTGACAAGTGCGGAGGGATATTGTACAATGGCAAAGCTGTGTGGCTCAGTAGTTCAGTTGGTTAGAACGCCAGCCTGTCACGCTGGAGGTCGACGGTTCGAGCCCGTTCTGAGTCGCCATTTGCTGCTATAGCTCAGCAGGTAGAGCGCATCCTTGGTAAGGATGAGGTCCCCAGTTCGAATCTGGGTAGCAGCTCCAAACCCTTGAAACGCTTTGCGTTTCAAGGGTTTTTCTTTGTTTTGAATTAAACACAGACCTCATCCTTTTTGCTGAATTTCTGTGTGGAATGAGGCCTGTTCATAGGCTAAGACAGCTTTCCAGAATGGATAATTGTATTTTCAAAAGCGGTATGCTATCATACTCCCATAATGAAGCTTTGCCATTATCTGCGCAGCTTCGGCGCGCACTTTTTAATTATACGGAAAGAAGGAACACAAATGAAAAAGACATTAATTCTGCTCTTGGCTCTTGTGCTGTGCCTTTCCCTGTGTGCCTGCGGTGGTAACGATGACGAAGCGTTCAACACGTCCCGGGAAGCATTCACAAAGATCACGAAAGCATACGCAATGCTCAACGAGTATTCTCAGGACATATACACTGCCTGGTACCTTGGCGTGCATAATCCCGGAGGTTTTGATGGGTACAAAGGATATGACTATCAGAAATACAACCGAAAAGAGTTTGATGGTTTTTGCGATAAGATGAACATTGACCGAACGTACATAGAAGAATCTGTTGTGAAGCTCAGCAACGCAGAAACGTTTAATACCGGATCTTGGTATGCCCTTGGCGATCTTTATAATGGGTCATTTTATTCTGCTTGGGTTAGTGTAATCGCAGAAGCATATGCTTACAGCGGTAAAGAGGAAGGCATTTCTTCCCTGCTGAATGATTCGAAGCTAATTATTAAAGCACTGGGCGAGGAGCATTCTGATTATGAACACTATCCCGTATTGAAGGAATACTTCACGAATGCCTTGGAATATTTTGACTTCTGCCAGAACCCGGAGGGCTCACTTGAACAGGTTGAGGAATTATTCAAAGATTTCCAAGATGTTGAAAGAGAATGTTTCTATGACCTGAATTATGTGTTCGAGGACAGCAGTTCTGAAGCTGAATCATAATGGCAAATGGGAAGCCGATCAGGCTTCCCATTTGTTGTTATCCAAAATATTCATTCGCTATAAAGAGCAAAACATTTTGTCATCTTTTTTATTCCCTTTTATCGAAATATGGTATATAATGGCGAAAGCTTATCATTTTCCCGAGGTGTAGAGATGAAAACTCGCTTTTGCCGCATTGTTATATTGCTGCTTGTGCTCTGCCTGCTTTTGTCGGCCGGGCCGTTTGTCTATGCCGACGGAACCGAGAGCACGCCAGGAATCGGCTCCGGAACAGAATCCGGCGATGGCACAGAGCCCGGTGGGGGCGGTGACACAGGAAACGAAGACACCCCCGGTAACGGCGGTGATTCCGGCAGCGTTGACGACTCCGGCAATGGAGATGATTCCGGTAACGGGGATGACTCCGGCAATGGAGACGATTCCGGTAACGGAGATGACTCCGGTAATGGGGACGATTCCGGCAACGGTGACGATTCCGGTAATGGAGATGACTCCGGCAATGGTGATGACTCCGGTAACGGAGACGACTCCGGTAATGGGGACGATTCCGGCAACGGTGACGATTCCGGTAATGGAGATGACTCCGGCAATGGGGATGACTCCGGTAACGGAGACGACTCCGGTAACGGAGATGACTCCGGCAATGGGGACGATTCCGGTAATGGAGATGATTCCGGCAACGGTGACGACTCCGATGATGACGAAGACGACGAGGACGAAGACGAGGGCGGCGGTTTCTGGTCATGGACCTGGCCGGAATCTGACAAGCCCTATCCAGAAGGCGATGCGCGTTTCGAAGGCAAAACCTGGGAAGAGATAACGGAAAGATTCTTCGCGAAATGGCAAATCCACCCCGACACCGTTGGCATCGGCTACTATAATACCGTTTCCGGCGAGCTTCACTACTATAAAGGTGACACCTATCGATACGCAGCGAGTCTCTATAAACTGCCGCTGAATATGCTCTATGGCGAAAAGGTCTACTTGGGCGAGATGACCATGGACGATCTGATCGGCTACGTCTCCTACGGCGAAATACAAAAATACAGCATCATACACTCGGACAACCCTCTCAGTGAGCTTCTGCAGGAGCACACCGGACACTATGAACAGTACCGCAAAGCAATTGCGCCCTATCTTTGCCCGGATACAGAAGAACTCGACCCAACTTTTCGCTTCACCAACATGTTCACTCCGGAGCAGATGCTCACCTGCCTGCGAATGCTTTACGACGAGCCGGAGCGATATCCGGATGTGCTGGAATATATGAAACAGGCCGAACCGGAAAACTACTTCGCTTACTCGGAGCAGCGATATCCCATTGCACACAAGTACGGTTATTTTGCCGAGGATGGCTACCTGACGCTCAACGATGCGGGCATAATTTATACTGACGATCCTTTCATCCTTGTGGTGATGTCGGAATGCATGGCCGGCAACATCCGCGCCTTGTCAGAATACTGCTCTCTGATGTGTGACTACACAATGTATCAGAAAGCGCTGCGGGAGAAAGAGGCGGAAAATCCCAGCGGACAAGTTCCGGATGACAACCCGCCCCAGGCGGAGGGCGCAGTTACCGTATCTCCCACGCCGGAAACAAACATCCCCTCTGTAAACCATCCCTCTGACGTGCCGGGAACGGATCTCACGGAAGAGGTAAGCGCTCCCAACCTGCTGCCGACGTACATCCTTGCGGCATTTATCGCCGTATGTGTCATAGCTGCCATCGCACTTCTCATTTTTGGCAAAAAACGAGGTCATCGCCTTGTCGCCGGAGCTTTGATTCTTGCCAGTTGTGTGATCATTCTGATCGTTTTGGATCTGAAGAGAGACAAGGTGGAGACAGATGTTTCCCCCACACCGTCCGTTACGGAGACGGCAACAACCACCCTGAATCCGGAGAGCACGGTCGATCCGGAACTGATGCCGCCGAAGGCAACGCCATCGCCGGAAGGCGATCTGTTTCTGACCGTTTCGCATATCACCTTCTCCCTTGTTGGAGAGAGCGAAAACATCTACTGGGGCAGCATTCCGGCAGAGAACGTCATTTGGACAAGTGCGGATGAGAGCATCGTCACAGTGGAAAACGGCCTGCTCACCGCAGTCGGCGTAGGCGAGACCACCGTTACGGCACAGTTTGGGGAAAAGAGTCTGCGCTGCACCGCCGCCTGTCTGGCGGAGACCGAGGAAGAGCTGTATGCCCTGCCTGAGGATACGCTCCGCTCCCCAAAACGTATCCCCCTGGTTCCGGAGAATCCACCCGTGGAGTTTTTCGCTGATGCAGCGCTCATGGGTGACTCTATCACTTACATCCTCATGCAAAACGAGGCTAGACTGAACATCCTGCAGCAACCCGCTTTCATCGTGCGGGGCGGGACAAGCCTGCTGGGTATCGAAAACCGCAGCTACAACTTCTCCTACGGTGGCGTGATCATGGATGTGGAAGAGACCGTCGCCGTCTGCGGAAGAAACAAGCTTTTCATCATGCTCGGGCAAAATGATCTCGGCTACCGTAGCATTCAGGATACGCTTGCGAGCTATGGCGTAATCGTTTCGCGCATCCGGGAACGGAATCCGGAAGTGGATATCTATATCCAGACCGTCGTGCATGAGTGGGCGGGCACTCACGACGACAACTCCCGCAATGAGAAGATCGACGCCTTCACTCCCCTGCTCCGAAACTTTGCCGAGGAAAACGGCTGCCACTTTGTGGACATTCAGCGCTATATTGTCGATCACACCGGACGGATGGCCAAGCAATACAGCCTTGGCGATCAGATTCATCTCAACGAAGCCGGCTGTATCGAGTGGATGCACGCGCTGTTGGCCTATGTATATGCGGAAAATATTGGAGGTAAGGAACTGTGAGAAAAATCATCTGCTTTGCGCTTGCGCTCTTTTGCCTGCTTTGCCTGTGCGCCTGCGGGGAAACAGAGGCCCCGGAAAAGCTTGCGTTGCAGGCGCTTTATGAAGACTTCCTGCCCTCTATGCCCGAAATGCTGGTCACGGAGGATGCCATGCGGGAGAGTTATCTCGGCGTGAAGAGCGCCGACTGTGCACAGTGCATCTGCGCGATCACCTCCGAGGGGTTGCGCGCAGACGAAATATGGCTGATCGAAGCCGTTGATGCCGAGGCACTTGCGCGTCTGCTCACACTGGCTGAAAACCGCCTTGCAGCCAAGAAGGAAGAAACCAGCTTCTACTCCCCCGACCAGTTTGCCATCTGCGAGGACGGTAGGATCATTTCCTCGGGGCTTTATATGGCCTTGATCGTTTCACCAGAGGCCGATACGCTTGAAAAAGCGTTCAGAGATGCTGCGGAGTAAAGAAAGAACAACAAATAAGTGCAGCCGGATGTATCTACCGGCTGCACTTTTTATTGCTTTGTTATTCCTTGACCACTTCGGCTTCAGGTGCATTCTTGCGGATGCTCTCAATGCCGTTGAGGCAGGATGCCTTGGCCTTGTATCCCTCGCCGACCGCGATGATCTCACCATTGCGGGCCTTCAGGCGGAAGCGATACTCACCGGCTTTGTCGGTATAAACTTCAAACTTCGGATTTGTAACGGTCTCAAACCCTGCCACAGTCTGATCCTCAAGCTTAGCTGCAACAGCGTTCTTCCGCACACTCTCAACACCCGCAAGGCAAGTTGCTTCGGAAGAATAGTTCTCGCTTGTGGCAATCACTTCGCCGTTACCGGCCTTCAGATTAAAGACATAAGCGCCGCTCTTCGTGGTCTTGACAACAAATTTTCCCATAAAAACACTCCTTTTTGAAATAATTTTGGTGGCTATGATAACAATATATCAATTATAGCCGGAATGCGCAAGCTCAAATAAGCCCCCGAATCTAAATCTTTCGTGCTAGCTTATGCTCGAAAATGAGCAGGTCTTGCATTTTGTCGGTAGAGTGCGTAAAATTAATGCTGAACTGTGTCTCAAATCGATAATCGCATATTGAGACACGAATCTGCACAGTGCGTTTTACCTTAGCAGGAGGTACTTGAATATGGCAGACGAAATTTTGATGCGCGTAATCGCGCACATCCGCAGTCCGTATCCGGAGAAATTCGGCATCCCGCGTCAAAGCGGGCTTGTTGAAACTGCGGAAGCACAGATCATTTTTCTGCCGGAATACCGCGATGCGGAGGCGCTGCGGGGAATCGAGGGCTTCTCGCATCTCTGGCTGCTGTGGCAGTTCTCCGCAAACCGAAAAACCGGTTTTCAGCCCACCGTGCGGCCGCCGCGTCTTGGCGGCAACCGCCGCATGGGCGTTTTTGCAACACGCTCACCCTATCGGCCGAGTCCCATCGGCCTGTCCGCTGTGCGACTGCTTGGCGTAGAGCACAGCAGTGAAAACGGAATCATACTGCGTGTGTCAGGCGCCGACCTCATGGACGGAACACCGATCCTGGACATCAAACCCTATCTCCCCTATGCAGACTGCATTCCGGAGGCAAAGGGCGGTTTTGCCACCAACAGGCCCGATGCCGCACTCCGCGTCCATCTGCCGGAAAGCATAAGCGGCACGCTATCCGAAGATATACGTGCCGCTCTGACAGACGTGTTGGCGCAAGATCCGCGTCCGCGGTATCAACATGATCCCGCGCGCGTTTACAGCCTGCGTTTTGCCGGATATGAGGTGCGCTTCACGGTTGAAGACGATCTTCTGACCGTACAAACGGTAGAGCCGGAAAAAGAGAATTAGTCCACATATACGCGGGTTTCGCGCATATGCATCCGGCCTGTGTGTTTACTCCACAATCGTGCAGACCGCGCGACGCTCCATCTCATTGGCCGGGGGCGCAACGGGATGTCCGACGGCGGCGCTGCCGTAGACAACACACTCATCCGGCACACCGAAATCGCGCAGCAGTGCACGCACGCCGGGCGCGTCGCAGGTGTCGCGCAGCTGATTGATCCACACGCAGCCGAGGCCCATGCTGTGCGCCGCGAGATAGATATTCTCCATCGCACAGGCGTTATCGTCAATACCGAGCGGGAAATCGCGCTTTGTGTAGGGAATGATCAGCGCAGCGGGCTTGTAAAAGCTGTATTCTGCCTTGCCGAGCGCCTCGCCGATGGCGGCGTTGAGGGCAGAGAGCTTCTCGCTGTTGGCAACAGCGACAAAGCCGAAATACTGCCGGTTCATCGCCGTCGGCGCGGCAGCGCCGGCTTTGAGCAGCAGCTCCAGTTCCTCTCTCGTCAGCTTCTCGTCTGTGAAGGCGCGGGTGCTGCGGCGGGTGAAAATTGCATTCAGGACTTCGTTCATGTCGGGAAACCTCCTATTTTTAATAAGATGAATTCAGTATAGCATCTGCTTCCGTGTGCGTCAAATATTCTCTTGAAAGCGCAAGGATTAATTTTCTCAGCATTTGTATATATGATCCTTATAATTCTCGGCATTTCACTTCAAAGAAAGCTGAAAACATAGATAAATCAGCAAATTTTCTCTTGCGCCGCAGCGCTAATTCTGATAGAATTAGTTTTCGGTTGAAAATCCATATTCCAAAAGAAACGGACTGAACGCTATATGCAGAACCTTCGTAATATCGCCATCATCGCACACGTTGACCACGGCAAAACAACGCTCGTGGATCAGATGCTTAAGCAGGGCGGCGTCTATCGCGAGCACCAGGAAATTGTGGAGCGCGTGATGGATTCCAACGACCTTGAGCGCGAGCGCGGCATCACGATTCTGGCCAAGAACACCGCTGTGCATTACAAGGACGCCAAGATCAACATCGTCGACACGCCGGGACACGCAGACTTTGGCGGCGAGGTGGAACGCATCCTGAAGATGGTCAACGGTGTTATCCTTCTTGTGGACGCTGCTGAGGGTCCGATGCCGCAGACGCGCTTTGTGCTCTCCCGCGCGCTGGAGCTGGGACACCGCGTGATCGTCGCGATCAACAAAGTTGACCGTCCTGATCAGCGCGTTCAGGAGGTCATTGAGGAATGCCTCGAGCTGCTGATGGATCTGGACGCAACGGATGAGCAGCTTGACAGCCCCATGCTCTTCTGCTCCGGACGAAACGGCACGGCCTCTTATTCTCCTGAGGTGCCGGGAACCGACCTGCGCCCGCTGTTTGACACGATTCTGGAGTATATCCCCGCGCCGGAGGCGGATGAAACCGCCCCCTTCCAGATGCTCGTTTCCTCCATTGACTACAATGAGTTCGTCGGACGCATCGCCATCGGGCGCATTGAGCGCGGCAGCATCCGGCTCAATCAGGAGATCGCCGTTTGCAACTTCCACACGCCGGACATGCCCGCTAAGAAAGCGAAGGCTGTGAGCCTCTATCAGTTTGAGGGTCTGGGGCGCGAGAGCGTGACGGAAGCCGCCGCGGGCAACATCATCGCCATGAGCGGTATCGGTGAAGTAACCATTGGTGACACGATCTGTGCACCGGATGCAGTGGAGCCGATCGAATTTGTGAAGATCTCTGCCCCGACGCTGGAGATGACCTTCTCCGTCAACGACAGCCCCTTTGCCGGACGCGAGGGCAAGTTTGTCACCTCCCGCCAGCTCCGCGAGCGTCTCTTCCGCGAGATGCAGAAGGACGTTTCCCTGCGTGTGAGCGAGATTGAGAATTCCACCGATGCCTTCAACGTCGCCGGCCGCGGTGAGATGAGTCTTTCCATCCTGATTGAAACGATGCGTCGTGAGGGCTATGAATTCCAGGTGTCTCCTCCCCGTGTGCTGTATCAGACCATTGACGGGCAGCGCTGCGAACCGGTGGAGCGCGTCGTTATCGACGTTCCGCAGGAATCTATGGGCTCCGTGATGGAGAAAATGGGCGCACGCAAGGGCGATTTTGTCTCCATGACGCCTGTGGGCAACCGCATGAAGCTGGAATTTCTGATCCCCTCCCGCGGTCTGTTTGGGTATCGCAACGAATTCCTTACCGACACAAAGGGTGAGGGCATCATGGCCAGCGTATTCGACAGCTACGCCCCCTATCGCGGTGAGCTCAACCGCCGCAGCAGCGGTTCTCTCGTCGCGTTTGAGACGGGCGAAAGCGTGGCTTACGGTCTGTTCAATGCACAGGAGCGCGGTGCGCTGTTCATCGGCCCCGGTGTTCCCGTTTATGCGGGCATGATCGTTGGCCTTTCGCCCAAGAGCGAAGATATCAGCGTCAACGTCTGTAAGCGCAAGCAGCTGACCAACATGCGCGCTGCCGGCAGCGACGAGGCGCTGCGTCTCGTGCCCCCGCGCATTCTCAGTCTTGAGCAGTGTCTGGAGCTGCTGGCGGACGATGAGCTTTTGGAGGTCACGCCCAGCAATCTGCGTCTGCGCAAGCGCATTCTTGACCACTCCCAGCGCATGAAAGCGCTGCACGGCGGGAAATCTTAAGCTTTTTCCCTCCGGGATCGCGCCGAACCTACGCGATTACGGTTCTTCCCTGTCAGCACAACAGGAAACAGGAGAAGCAGGCGGTTTTGAGTACCAAAACCGCCTGCTTTTTCACTATTCTTATCTGTTTGATTTAAGTCTCGCTTTGGCCGAATCAAAATCGGCCTTCGTCATTCCCTGCTCAGGCGTCGGTCTTCGGCTTGGACTTTGGCTTTCCGTTGCCATAATAACGGCGCCGTCTGTTGTTTCCGCTGCCCTGTTTCTTCTGTTGAGTCTTTGCAGTGCCCTCTCCTCCGGCTGCCTGCTGCTGCGGCTGCGTATGAATCTTCTGTCCATCGCCCTGCGTGCGCGGATGCTTCTGCCCAGATTCGGAAGAACGCTGCGGCTTCTGCCCGGCTTCGGATGTGCGCTGCAGCTTCTGCCCGCCCTCAGAACTGCGCTGCGGCTTTTGTCCGTTCCGGTGTCCACCGCCCGAGCGCGACGACTTGGGCGCATGCGGTTTCTGCTCGTCACCGGACGTATGCTTATTCTGCGCAGCATCGGCAGCGTGCGCATTCTTCTGCCCGCCGCCCTGCGGATGCTTATTCTGCTGTTTGCCGCCCTTGCCGTTCTTGCTGCGGCTTTTGCGTCTGTCATGCTTCTTTCCGGAGGGCTCCTGTCCTGCCTCAGCGAGGCGCTCGGCAAGCGTTTTATCCTGTCCGGACACAATATCCGTATACCAGCCGGAAAGCGACCAGTCATCCTCTTCCGGTTTCACCTCGACCTTTACGCGCGGCGTGAGCACACGCGGCGGCGTCTCGCCCGGCTTGGGCCGGCCGCCGGGCACGACAGCCACATCCTCCACCTCATAAGATCTGCCCTGCTGCATCTCATTGTCACCGTCGATGCGCACCTTCACCTGCTGGCGCAGCAGATTCACCTGCGTCACATTGCCGTAACCGTCCGGCGTCTCGACGTAAGCGCCGTTCTTCGGCATGGATTTAATGAGGTCGGTATATGCCTCCTGCTCATAGCGCAGGCAGCACATCAGACGTCCGCAGCTTCCGGAAATCTTCGCCGGATTGAGGGACATGGACTGCGTCTTCGCCATTTTGGTGGAGACGGGCTCAAACTCGTCCATAAACTGCTTGCAGCAATAAGGTCTGCCGCAGATGCCGATGCCGCCGAGAAGTTTTGCCTCATCGCGAACACCAATCTGCCGCAGCTCAATGCGCGTGTGGAAGATGCCCGCCAGATCTTTGACGAGCTCGCGAAAGTCCACGCGCCCCTCCGAGGTGAAGAAAAACAGAATCTTTGTTCCCTCGAAATTATACTCCACGCCCACGAGCTTCATTGCGAGTCCGTGCGCCTGAATCCGCTCCTTGCAGATGCGCATGGCATCTTCTTCCTTACTCCGGTTAGCGGCGTCCCGGTTGAGATCCTCCTGCGTCGCAACGCGCACGACCGTGCGCAGCGGCGGGATGATCTTCTCGTCCTCGACCAGATAGTTTCCGCGCGCGCATTCTCCAAGCTCGAGCCCCTTGCTCGTCTCAACAACGACGCGCTCACCTTTTTTTACCTTTATCCCCGCGGGATCAAAGTAATATACTTTGCCGCCGCTTTTGAATTTGATTCCGACAACCTCTGTCACAATTTTCTCCTCACTTATCTCCCCTGCTCCGCGATCGTATCCGCCATGAGCAGTCCAATGATGTGTTTTGCCGCAACATTCGCGCGCAGATATTCCTCCGCCCGCTCCATAAGCGCGACAAGCACAAGCAGCCTCCCGCGCGACATTTGCGGAATTTCCGCTCGCAGGCAGGCGGCGTCCGAAAGGCGCTGCGCAAGGCAGGCAATCAGCGCCCGAAAATCAACAGCCGACAGCTTCTCCCAACCGGAGAGCAGCCGCAGCAGCTCCGGAAGATTCTCCTTTGCCGCAAGATCGAGATATTCCTCAGCCGCGGCAAGAATCTTTTCCTCAAAATGCTGTTCCGCTTCGGCAGCGACGCGCCACTCGGTGCAGCGCGAGCGCACCGTTTCAAGAAGTGCATGGGCGTTATCCGTACACAGGATGAAGCACGCACGCCCGGGCGGCTCCTCCAAAAGCTTCAATATTGCGTTCTGCGCGCTCTGGTTAAGCGTCTGTGCGTCCCGCAAAACATAGACCTTGCGCTCAGCCTCGTTCGGGCGCACCCACGCGTCCGCGAGCATCCAGCGCATCTTCTTCACGGAAAATTCCCGCTTGAAATTTCCGATCTCATCCCGGTCACGCTCGACAAAATTCAGGTCGGGATGGATGCCGGAAAGC
This sequence comes from Oscillospiraceae bacterium, assembly GCA_017522015.1. Classification (GTDB taxonomy): domain Bacteria; phylum Bacillota; class Clostridia; order Oscillospirales; family Oscillospiraceae; genus SIG483. The sequence goes on from JAFXAW010000027.1 coordinate 87,506, forward strand.
ACCTTGCGGCAATGCCGGCACTGCATGCAGGGGGACTGCGTTTCGTCCTCACAGAGCATCATCTGTGCAAGGCGCAGCGCCGCTTCCTCCCGGTCCTGCGCAGAGGCGGACACGACCATATAGGCATGCGACAGCTTTTCCATATCCGGCCCTCCCCCGACGCAGTTATGCTAATTCAGTTTATTTTACCCTTTTTGCCGACCATAGTCAATGGAAATTTCGCAGGCTTCTTTCCTGTGCAGAACATACGTCTGCGCTGTTTCAACTTCTGCAAACTGTTCTTCCGCATCCGTGTGGCATTAACTCCTCACAGCAAAACTCCGGAAGCGGTTGACCCGACGCGGAATGTGTTATATAATAAGTATCATGAAAAATTTACTGATTGGACACAGCTACAAATATGCCCTGGAGCAGATTCAGCTCATGCTGTTTCCGGACTCCCGGCCCGAATATCCGAGCGAAGATCTTCTTTGCGGAAATGACGGAATGCTGCCGGACGGCACCTGCGTCAGCGCACTGTACACGGGGAAGGTCTGGTGCACCAGCGTTTGCACGATCTATCTTGCCGGCAAAGCCCACATCGGGCGCGCGCGGGCAAAAACCGCGGATTTCTCGGACGATCTGATGCGGACACGGCTGCTGCAGCGGGCGGTGAAGATGGCGTTTTACCGCGCAGCGCTTACCTCCGGCCTGCCCAAGCCCGTCTGGGGCGCGCTCTCCGGCATCCGTCCAGGAAAGCTGCTCACACAGCGTCTGGACGCGGGCGAGTCGCCGAAAGCGGCGCTTTCCGGCTTCTGCAGGGAATACGATGTTGAACCCGCGCGCGGCGCTCTCTGTCTGGAAACCGCGCAGCGTGCTCTTGCTGTGCGCTCTGCGCTGGATAAGCGGGACATCTGCCTCTACATCGGCATTCCCTTCTGCCCCACGCGCTGCGCCTATTGCAGCTTTGTGAGCAACAGCGTGGAAAAGAGCATGAAGCTCATCTCTCCTTTTCTTGATGCACTGCTTCTGGAAGTCGACGCTGCTGCCGAGACGGTGAAGAAACTCGGGCTTCGCATCATCTCGGTCTATATGGGCGGCGGCACGCCCACAACACTCACCGCCGAGCAGCTGGACATCCTCTGCGGAAGATTGCAGGAGCGTTTTGACCTGCGCTCCCTGCGGGAATACACCGTTGAGGCCGGACGACCCGATACGATCACGGCAGAAAAGCTTACCGTACTGCGAAGATACGGCGTTGATCGCATCAGCGTGAATCCGCAGACCATGTCGGACAGCGTGCTGGAAGTCATCGGCCGCCGCCACAGCGCTTCGGACATTCTCCGTGCAATTGATCTTGTCCGCAACGCGGGTGGTTTTGCCATCAACATGGATCTGATTGCCGGCCTGCCGACGGACACGCCGGAGGGCTTTTCCAAAACGCTTGACGCTGTTCTGGCGCTGGCACCGGAAAACATCACGGTGCACACTCTGGCGCTGAAAAAGGGCTCGCGCATCACGCTCGCGCGGACAGAGGGCGGAGAGCTTTCCCTTCCCGGCGCTGCGCAGATCGGACAAATGCTCTCCGAAGCAAACTCCCGGCTGCAGGGCAACGGCTACGCGCCCTACTACCTCTATCGGCAGAAATATATGTCCGGCGGCTTTGAGAATGTCGGCTGGGCAAAAGAGGGCTACGACAGTCTGTATAACATCTGCATTATGGAGGAGCTTTGCAGCATTCTCGCCCTCGGCGGCGGCGCTTCGACCAAACTGGTGGACGCCGAACGCGGATACATTGAGCGAATCTTCGCTCCAAAGTATCCGCAGGAATATATCGCCGGGATTTCGAATACAATACAGGAAAAATCCAAAGTGGAGGACTTTTACCGTGAGCTTTGAAAACCTGTTTTCTCCCCCTTACCGAATTTCCCGCATCAACGACTATGCGCAGCGCGACCCCGTCGGCTTCCTGCAGGAGAGCGACGCATGGTATGATGCACAGGTGATGCATACTGCGGAGATGATTCTTGAAAACCGCAGCAGCAGTCCCATTGTGCTGCTCTCCGGCCCCTCCGGCAGCGGCAAGACCACAACAGCGAAGAAACTTGCGCAGGCGCTTTATACGCACGGCGTGCGCACGCACACCATATCGATGGACGATTATTTCCTCAGCCGTGACGAATACGAGGTTCCGCTGGCCGAGGACGGCACGCCCGACCTTGAATCCCCTCTGTGCATGGACATGGAGCTGCTCAACGAGCACTTCACGCGTCTGTCCGCAGGCGAGACGGTGCAGGTGCCGCGATTTGACTTCACCACACAAACCCGCAGCGCAGACCCCTCGCTGACGCTCCGGCTTGGAAAGGACGAAGTCGCCGTTTTTGAGGGCATCCACGCTCTGAATGATGAGATTACGCTTGCACATCCGGAGGCTTTCAAGCTTTATATCAGCGCGAGCGCCGACGTTGTGGATGATGACGGCGCAACCGTGATGCGCGGTGCGTGGGTACGTCTTATCCGCCGCAGCATCCGCGATCATCTTTTCCGCGGCGCAACGCCGGAGAATACCATCCGCATGTGGGGCAATGTCTGCGCGGGCGAGGAGAAATATATCACGCCCTTCATCGACAAGGCTGATTTCCGCTTCAACACGCATCTGCCCTACGAGATCTGCTGTGTGAACGATCTGGCCGCTGCGCTGTTTGAGACGCTTCCGGAGGACGCAGACCGGCTACACGAGCTGCGGCGCATCCGCCCGAACATCCAGCTTTTTGCAGACATCGACCCCGCGCTTGTCGCGCCGGACTCCCTCCTGCGCGAGTTCATCGGCGGCGGGAGCTACGAATACTGAAAATAACCGCAGCTCCTCCGGCAGGCCCGCCATGTGAGAGGCGCGTCCTTTCAGGGGCGCCGCTTTCTGCGCGATAATCATTCGCATTTCCCGGCCAACGCCGATGGCTGCGTGCATTTTTACCGAAATTACGACATAATGTCATACAAAAGAAAAGAGGTACGCCAATGTCTACAAGCATCGACTATTTCTTCCAGCGTCGGGACCGATTTCCGTTTCCGGATTTCTTCACCGACGTACACGAGACCTGGGAGATTCTGCTGAAGGCCAAGAGCTTTCTGAAAGAATATCTCGTCGAGCCCGGCATCCGGGAAAACCACGGCATCTGCAAGGGCGAGGCGCCCGCGCTGTACAATGAATATTTCATCGGCGAGGGCACCGTCATTTATAACGATGTGACGATCATCGGCCCCGTCTACATAGGCAAAAACTGCGAACTGATGCCCGGCGCAATCATCCGTCCCTACACCATCATCTCGGACAACTGCAGTGTCGGCCATGGGAGCGAAGTCAAGCACTGCGTCTTCTTCGGCGGCGCAAAAATTTCCAGTCTCGCCTTCGCTGGGGACAGCATTCTCGGCGCATCCGCCCGCATCGGCTCGGGCGTCATCACCGCGAACCGCCGCTTCGATCAGGGCGAAGTGAAGCTCCGGGACGAGGGAGAGCGCAAATCGCTCGGTGACAGCTTTTTCGGCGTCGTGCTGGGTGACAGCGCGCGCGTCGGCGCCAACAGCGTCACGCAGCCCGGCACGCACATCGGCCCCTATTCCTGGATTTATCCGCTGACCAATGTGCGCGGCTTTATCGAGGCCGAGCAGCACGTCTATCACCCGCGGGAGATCGTCAAGGAGCCCGCTGCAAGATTGGAGCTGAAACCGTGAGTATAATGGATTTGTCTGTCTTTGAGAGCCGCATTCTGCTCTGGATTCAGGAAAACCTCCGCGGCGCGTGGGATAGCATTGTGGTGTTCATCACCTTTCTTGGTGACGCCGGTTGGTTCTGGATCGCGCTGACCGTGCTGCTGCTGATCATCCGAAAAACGCGTATGCGCGCCCTCGGCCCCGCTTTCGCGCTGGCAATCGATGTTCTTGTCTGCAACGTCACGCTCAAAAATCTTTTCATGCGACCGAGACCTTATGTCAGCTTTGACTTCCTCGTTCCGCTTGGCCATCTCGACAATGAGACAAGCTTCCCGAGCGGTCACACCTGCTCGAGCTTTGCTGCCGCCGCCGCGATTTACTTCATGTACGGCAAAAAGGCCGGTATTCCCGCCTTTATTCTCGCCTCGCTCATCTCGCTGAGCCGTCTTTATGTCGGCGTACACTACCCCACGGATATTCTTGCCGGCGTTGTCGTCGGCGTACTGTGTGGTCTTGCGGGCGCTGCGATTTGCAAGGCGATCATCAAAAAGCACGAGAAAAAGAAGGCTGCAGCCGGGAAATAAGTGCGCTTTTGTTTCCATGCTGCGCCGCTGCGCACACTGCATTTTTAAGGCGCGCTGAACCGCTGTATTGCACAGCCACCGCAGCGCAGACATCCGTACTTAACCTGCATGTTGCACTTTACTTTTACGCTTTAATACTGTACTATATCAGCAGACGACAGAGCGGATTTTATCCACTCTGTCGGCGCATGATAAAGGAGGCTGTTTTTGTGAACAAGCAAGGCAAGAAGCCCCGTAATATCGAAATGTATGAGGCAATCCTCACGTTGGAAACGCTGGAAGAATGCATGAACTTCTTCAGTGACCTCTGCACGGTGACGGAACTGCAGGCGATGGAGCAGCGCTACCAGGTTGCACGTCTGCTCGATCAGGGTCTCATCTATAACGACATTCTCGAGCGCACCGGCGCATCGAGCACGACGATCAGCCGCGTGAACCGCTCCCTGCAATACGGCACGGACGGATATCAGGTTGTCTTTGAGCGGCTGGACAAAAAGGAGGGCGCTGAGGAATGAGCGCCTACGGGCCCCTCGCCTCCCGCTATGACGCGCTGACGACTGATGTGCCCTATGAAAAGCTCGCGGATTACTATATCCGCCTTTTCGCCGAACGAAGCAGGACAGTCAGAAGTATCCTTGACCTTGCCTGCGGAACCGGCACGCTCGCAGCAGAGCTGTCCTGCCGCGGCTATGAGCTCATTGCGGTTGACCGCTCGGAGGAAATGCTTGCCGAGGCCATGCAGAAGTTTTATGCGCTGCCCGAGGGCTGCATTCCGCCGATGGCGTTGTGTCAGTCGCTTGCAGAGCTTGATCTCTATGGCACAAGTGACGCTGCTGTGTCCAGTCTGGACAGCCTGAATTACCTATCGGAAGAAGAACTGCGCGCCTTTCTCTCCCGCGTGCGCTATTTTCTGGAGCCGGGAGGCCTTCTGATCTTTGACGTGAACCCGCCGGAGTACTTCCGCGCGCTTGACGGGCAGGTTTTTGTGGATGAGAAGGAAGATCTGCTCTGCCTCTGGCGCGCCGAGCTCTCTGCCGAGGGCCTTGAATTGCGCTATGATATGGACGTCTTTCGTCAGCGCGGCAAGCTTTGGCAACGGGACTCGGAGACGCATGTGGAATACATTCACGAGCCGGAACTGCTGATGAATCTGCTCGCGGAGTCAGGGTTCCGGAATGTTGAAATCCGGCACGACGGGCCGCTCTCGGAAAAGGGCCGCCTGTTCTTTGTCGCGGAAAACGGCTGGTACGGCGATAGCGCTGTGCAATAAGCCTTCAGAATTCTGTACATTTCCATAGCCCGGACACTGCTATCCGACCTCGCCATGCGGGGTCGGTTTCTGCCAAATGCGGGACTGCATTTCACCCATACAAAACACAAAGCGCAGATGCAACGAAAATTCGCACCCCAAAATGGTGCCTGAGCACTTTGACCTACAGCGACCTGCGTCGCATCTCTTTATGACGCCCGCTTACGAAAGGAAAACCCTTATGCGCAACAGCATTTTCATCAAAGGCGCAAGAACCAACAATCTGAAAAATATTGACCTGGAAATCCCGCGCGAGAAGCTTGTCGTGCTGACAGGCATCTCCGGCTCCGGAAAATCCTCTCTCGCCTTCGACACCATCTATGCCGAAGGACAGCGTCGTTATGTGGAGAGCCTTTCCAGCTACGCACGAATGTTTCTCGGACAGATGGAGAAACCCGATCTGGACTATATCGACGGCCTCTCCCCTGCCATCTCCATCGACCAGAAGACGACGGGACGCAATCCGCGTTCGACCGTCGGCACGGTGACGGAGATTTATGACTATCTGCGTCTGCTTTGGGCGCGCATCGGCGTGCCGCACTGCCCGGTCTGCGGCAAGGAGATCCGGCAGCAAACCATTGATCAGATCGTCGATCAAATCCTGCTTTTGCCGGAGGGCACGCGCATCCAGATTCTTTCGCCCGTCATCCGTGCGCGCAAGGGCGAGCACCGCAAGGTGTTCGAGGACGCGCGCAAGGCCGGCTATGTCCGCGTACGCGTGGACGGCAGCCTATATGAGCTTACAGAGGACATTGCGCTCGACAAGAACAAGAAGCACAGCATCGAGATCGTAGTGGACAGGCTTGTTGTCCGCGCGGACATCCAGCGCCGGCTTACAGATTCGGTGGAAACCGCCTCCTCCCTATCGGGCGGCGTTGTGCTTGTGAACATCGCGCAGGACACGCCGCGTGACCTGCTCTTTTCCCAGAACTATTCCTGCGAGGACTGCGGCATTTCGATTGAAGAACTCGCCCCGCGCCTGTTCTCTTTCAACAGTCCTTACGGCGCCTGCCCGGACTGCACGGGTCTCGGAACGCAGCTTCGTGTCGACCCGGCGCTCATCATCCCGAATACTGCGCTCTCCATCCTGGACGGCGCAATCACTGCCTCCGGCTGGGGCAACATCAAAAGTGACGGCATCGCGCGGATGTATTTTGAAGCCCTCGCGCTGAAATATCATTTCTCGCTTTCCGAGCCTGTGAAGAATCTTCCGACAGCGGCGCTTGATGCCATACTTTATGGCACAAAGGGCGAAAAGCTCACGCTGCATTACGAGCAGGCGCGCGGCACGGGAACGCTCAGTCAGCCCTTTGAGGGCATCGTGAATAACCTCGAGCGCCGCTATCGCGAAACGCAGAGCCCTGCCATGCGGCAGGAGATCGAACAGTGCATGGCCGAGCACCTTTGCCCCACATGTCACGGTGACAGGCTGAAAAAAGAGGCCCTCTCCGTCACGGTTGGCGGACTCAATCTTGCGCAATTCACGGCCATGAATGTCACACAGGCGCTCGATTTTGTCAACGGGCTGACCCTTACGGGTAAAGAAGCGATGATTGCCGATCGCATACTGAAGGAAATCCGCGTCCGTCTTGGATTTCTGCGCAGCGTAGGCCTGCAATATCTGAGCCTCTCGCGCAAGGCTGGCACCTTGTCGGGCGGCGAAAGCCAGCGCATCCGCCTCGCTACACAGATTGGCAGCAGCCTGATGGGCGTACTCTATATTCTTGACGAACCAAGCATTGGTCTGCACCAGCGGGACAACCGTAAGCTGCTCGACACGCTGCGCGAACTGCGCGACCTCGGCAACACGCTGATCGTCGTCGAGCACGACGAGGAGACCATCCGCGAAGCGGATTATGTGGTTGACGTCGGCCCCGGTGCAGGCGTGCACGGCGGAGAGATCGTCGCCGCCGGCTCGGTGGAGGAGATCTGCGCCTGTCCGGATTCTGTCACCGGACAATATCTCAGCGGCGCTAAGAGCATACCCATGCCTGAAAAGCGTCGAACCGGCAGCGGAAAGAAGCTTTCCATCCGCGGCGCAAAAGAAAACAATCTCAAAAACATTGATGTGGATATCCCGCTCGGCGTCTTCACTTGCGTGACGGGCGTATCCGGCAGCGGAAAGTCCAGCCTCGTCAACGAGATTCTGTATAAAACCCTCGCGGCGGAGAAAAACCGCGTCAAGGTGCGTCCCGGCAAATGTGACGGCATACTTGGGCTGGAGCACATTGACAAGGTCATCGCCATCGACCAGAGCCCCATCGGACGCACGCCGCGCTCCAATCCTGCCACCTATACGGGCGTTTTCAGTGACATCCGCGAGCTTTTTGCCTCCACGAACGATGCAAAGCTGCGCGGTTACGGCGTGAATCGCTTTTCCTTCAACGTGCGCGGCGGCCGCTGCGAGGCCTGCGCCGGTGACGGTCTGCTGAAGATTGAGATGCATTTTCTGCCGGACGTTTTCGTTCCTTGCGAGGTCTGCAAGGGTAAACGATACAACCGCGAAACATTGGAAGTGAAATATAAAGGCAAGAGCATCGCCGACGTGCTGGAAATGACTGTGGAAGAGGCGCTGGCTTTCTTTGACAATCAGCCGAAAATCAAAAACCGCATTCAAACGCTCTTTGACGTCGGCCTTGGCTATATCCGGCTCGGCCAGTCCTCCACAACGCTCTCCGGCGGTGAGGCGCAGCGCATCAAGCTTGCCACAGAACTGAGCAAACGCTCCACCGGCAACACCGTCTATGTTCTCGACGAGCCGACCACGGGACTGCACATTGCAGATGTGCATCGTTTGGTCAACATTCTCTCCCGTCTTGTGGAGGGCGGCAACACAGTCGTTGTGATCGAGCACAACCTGGATGTCATCAAGTGCGCCGACCACATCATCGACCTCGGACCCGAGGGCGGTGACGGCGGCGGAACCGTTGTGTTTACGGGCAAGCCGGAGGAATGTGCGGAATGCGCACAGAGCGCAACCGGCGAATATCTCAAGCGCTACTTCTTCAGCTGAGCAGCCGAGTGTATTTCCCCGGCATCATGCCTGTAAAAACTGCGGTTTGGCTGAAAACCGAACCACAATTCCTTCACAGAAAGCATCCAAAACGCTATTTTTAATTACGAGCGAGGATACATTATGGATGTCGCGAACTCACCTTTCATGAATTATCTGATGACCTTTGCCATGTCCATGCTGCCGATTGTAGAGCTGCGCGGCGGCATCCCCTTCGGCGTGGCACTCGGACTGCAGCCCTGGCAAGCCATGCTCGTGTCCATCCTCGGCAACCTGGTTCCCGTGCCCTTCATCATCCTGTTCGTACGCAAGGTCTTTGAATGGATGCGCAACAAGAGCGCACGGCTGGAGCGTCTTGTTTCCCGCCTCGAGGCGCGAGCGGAGGGCAAGTGGGAAAAGGTGCAGCGCTATGAGACTATTGGGCTGCTGATTCTTGTTGCCATTCCCCTGCCCGGCACGGGCGCATGGACGGGTGCGCTGATCGCGGCGCTGTGTAACATGCGCCTCAAGCGCGCGTTCTGGCCGATTCTGATTGGCGTCGTCATTGCAGGCATTCTCATCACCGGTCTGACTTACGGTTTTACCGCCGTGATTTAACCTTTTGCCGCCCACCTGCGTAGAATAAGGTCGGGAGGCGATAGAATATGACATTGCATCTTGTGCTCACGATTCTGGCCGCCGCAATTGTCATCCTGCTTTGCTGGATGCTGCGCGGCGCAGCGCTGCTGCCTGTACGGCTCGGAAAAAAGCAGCGCCTTACGCTGCTTCTGCACACGGCAGCTGACACTTCCGCGCTGGAATCGGCCGTTCGCGGTCTTGTCTGGCTCATCCGGGACGGTTTGCCTGCGGAGCTCATCATTGAGGACGCCGGGCTGGATCCCGACGCGCGCCGGGCTGCCCTGCTGCTGGAAAAGCAATACCCCTTCGTCACCTATCACACCGCTTCGGAGGAACCTGTATGGGAGAACGGGAATACATAAGTCTGTCCGGAACCGTGGACACGCTCGTGTATCAAAATGAGGATAATGGCTACACAGTTCTTCGTATGGAGTCGGAGGACGGTGAACTTGTCACGGTCGTGGGCTGCATCCCCTCCGTGATGCCGGGTGAAGAACTGGAGGCCTTCGGCGACTGGGAAACCCACCCGCAGCACGGGCGTCAGTTTCGTGCCCGCTGGAGTCAGCGAAGCCTTCCGGACACAGAGGAGGGCATTTATCGCTTTCTTGCCTCCGGCGCGATTAAGGGCATCGGCCCGGCAACGGCGACTCTGCTGCTGACACGTTTCGGCGCTGCGACGCTGGATGTGATTGAGTCTGCGCCGGAACGGCTTGCCGAGCTGCGCGGCTTCAGCCGCAAAAAGGCCATGCAGGTTTCGGAAGATTTCCGCAAGCAGGTCTCGCTGCGGCGTCTGATGGAATTTCTCTCTGCACATGAGCTGCGTCCGCAGCTTGCCCTGCGCCTGTATCAGCTCTATGGCGGCAGCGCCTATTCACTCGTGCAGGAGAATCCCTATATCCTTTCGACGGAAGCCGTTGGCGAAGGCTTTGACGAGGCCGACAGGCTTGCCCTCTCGATGGGCTTTAGCCCGGATTCACCCCAGCGCCTTGCAGCGGCAGTGCTGCACGAGCTGGCCTACAATTCCACGCGCGGGCATGTTTTCATCCCGCGCGATAAGCTCATTGCCGTCACCGCGCAGCTTCTCGGCGCTGACGAGGCACCCATTGCCGCGCAGCTGGACAAGCTTATCGAACGCGCTGCCGTTGTGTCCGAGCAGATCGCGGGCGTTGAAGCCTGCTACCTCCAAACGATGTATGAGGCAGAGAGCTACACCGCCGCGCGTCTTTTGGAGATGAACGAAGGCATCATGCCCGAGGAGAAGGGACTTGACCGTCTGATCGAACAGATCGAGGCAGAGGATGCGCTGATTTTTGCCCCGCAGCAGCTGGACGCCATCTACGCCGCTGCTCGCCATAAGATCATGCTCATCACCGGCGGCCCCGGCACGGGAAAAACCACCTGCGTGCGCGCCATCGTGCGCCTTCTGCACGCCTTGAACCTGAAAGTTGCGCTCGCCGCTCCCACAGGGCGGGCCGCAAAGCGTTTGGAAACCCTGTCCGGGCAGGAGGCAAAGACGATTCACCGTCTTCTTGAAGCCACCGGTTTGGACGAATCGGATACCGTCCGTTTTCGCCGCTGCGAGAGCAATCCCCTCTCCTGTGACGCGGTGATTCTGGATGAGGCCTCCATGATCGACATCGGACTGATGCGCGCGCTGCTGCTGGCACTGCCGCCGCGCTGTCGGCTGATCCTGGTTGGTGATGCTGACCAACTGCCGAGCGTCGGCCCCGGCCGCGTCTTCTCCGACATGATTCGCGCCGGCGTCTTCAAAACCATTCGCCTGAACGAGATTTTCCGTCAGGCCTCCGGCAGCAGCATCGTGCAGGCCGCGCATGAGATCAATCACGGCGAGGTGCCCTCTCTCACGCGTAAGGACGGCGACTTTTTCTTCCTGCGCCGGCAGGAAGCGGAAAGAGCCGCGGAAACCATTGTCGAACTCTATTCCCGGCGTCTGCCGGACAATATGCACATCCCCGTGCGGGAGCTGCAGCTGCTCACGCCGACGCATAAGGGGCCGCTGGGAACCCGGATGCTCAACGTCCGCCTGCAAGCCGCCCTCAACCCTCCGGCGGAGGGCAAAAAGGAACACGCTTTTGGCGAGCGGATCTTCCGCGAAGGCGACCGTGTAATGCAAAACCGGAACAATTATGACCTGATCTGGTATCGCGCTGATGCCGTCAGCACCACTCCGGACAATGTCAAAATGGATTCTTCTGCATGGGATTCACCGGACAAGGCAGAGCCGGAGCTGGATTCTTTGGGATGGGCCGAAGAAGACGAACCTATGTGGGACGAACCCGGCGAATTCCTTACGCTCGACACGCACGAGAGCGGCCTCGGCATCTTCAATGGCGACATCGGGCACATTCTGAAGATTGACGAGAGTGAGCGCGCGCTGCTCATTGACTTTGAGGGAAAGCTCACCAAATACAGCTACGAACTCCTTGCCGATCTGGAGCACGCATGGGCAATCTCTGTACACAAGTCGCAGGGCGGCGAATTCCGGGGCGTGATTCTCTCTGCTATGCCGGCGCCGCCGCGTCTGATGACCAGAGCCGTTCTCTACACGGCTGTAACGCGGGCGAAGGAGCTGTTGGTCGCCGTCGGGGATGAGAATGTTCTGCACCGGATGGTCACCAACGAGCGCATTGAGCGGCGCTATAGCGGGCTTCGCGCGCGTCTCGCCCATATTTGATCGCGGGGAGGTCTCTATGCGTCTTCCGCCTTACCTACGGAATCTTCTTTTTCCGCCGAAGTGCTGCTTTTGCAGAAAGCTTCTTCAGGATGGACAAAGCAGCCCCTGCAGCGATTGTGAAAGGACACTGCCCTTTACGCGCGGCAACGCCGAGATTCACGGGCGTTTCTTTCAAAAATGCGTCGCGCCGCTCTATTACGAAGGCGCTGTGCGCGATGCTATCCTCCGCTATAAGTTTGGCGGCGCTGTGTATTATGCCGAAGCCTTCGGCCGTATCCTCGCAGACGCGGTTCGTGAGCGACTGATCGGTGAATTTGACCTCATCACCTGGGTTCCTCTGTCGAAGAAACGGCGCAGAAAGCGTGGCTATGACCAGGCCATGCTGCTGGCCAGAGCCGCAGCCGAACAGCTTGAGGCTGTCTGCGTTCCGCTGCTTGTCAAACACAGGAATGTTCCTGCGCAATCCGGACTCGGTCGCGTCGAGCAGCGCCGGGCAAACATCTCCGGCGTCTATCGTGCCACCCGTCCGGATCTGATCGCTGGGAAACGCATATTGCTCATCGACGATGTCGTGACAACCGGTTCCACGCTCTCGGAATGTGCGCGCATGCTGCAGCTTGCCGGCGCTGCGTCTGTTGTCTGCGCCGCGCTTGCGCGCTCTAATTTCGATTCCTAAGCGCAGACTTTGGCTTTTAAGGCGCAATCTGCACAAACAAAATCCGCTTCCTGCACGCGTGTAGCGCGGGCAGCGCGCTAAAAATCTGCTTTCCAATACAGACAAAACCCGATTCTTGAAGAAATGCTTGCATACAGTGGGTACTTCCTGTATAATTTTACAAGCATTTTGTCTATACTTTCAGACTACCCGCATTTTTGAATTGATAACATGGGGTGAAAATATGCTCTTAATCGAAAAGGACATTGCCATTGATCTCGGAACAGCAACAACTCAGGTCTATGTACAGGGCAAGGGTGTCGCGCTGCGCGAGCCGACCGTCATGGCGGTGGATAAAAACAACGGCAAACTGTTGAAAATCGGCGCCGAAGCGCAGAAAATGCTTGGCCGCACGCCGGCCAATATTGTCGCGATCCATCCGATCTCCGCGGGCGTAATTTCGGACTTTGACATGACCGAACATCTCCTTGCCGAGCTCATCAAGCGCGTTACCTCCTTTAACCTCTTCAAGCCGCGCATCATCATCTGCGTGCCCAGCAGCATCACAGGCGTGGAGGAGCGTGCCATTCTGGACGCCACCATCGAGGCCGGCGCGCGAAAGGTCTATCTTTTGGAAACCGCCGTGGCCGCAGCACTCGGCTCGGGACGCAACATCTCCCGTCCGGACGGCCACATGGTCATCGACATCGGCGGCGGCACAACGGAGGTTGCGGTCGTCTCCCTCGGCGGCATTGTGGAGTGTGAGTCCATTAAGACGGCCGGCGCATCCTTTGACGAGGCACTTGTCCGCTATATCCGCCGCAAGCACAATGTCCTGATCGGGCAGCGCACGGCTGAGGAGCTGAAAATGCGCATCGGTTGTGTCTATCTGCAAAAAGAGGTCGCGTTTGAGGAAGTCAAGGGCCGTTGTCTGATGACCGGTCTGCCGCGTTCTGTCACGATCAGCTCCAACGATATTCTCGAGGCCTTTGCAGAGCCGACAGAGCGCATTTTGGAGGCCGTGCATATGGTTCTGGAGCGCACGCCGCCTGAGCTTGCGGCAGATATCTCTGCCAACGGCATCGTCATGTGCGGTGGCGGCAGCCTCATCTCCGGCATTGATAAGCTCGTTGCCGCACGCACCGGCATCGAGACCATGGTCGTGGATGATCCCGTCTCCTGCGCAGCATACGGCGCAGGCAAGATGCTCGCTAACCTCAATAATATGCAGGACGGCATGATTAATCTCGCTCGCCGCAGGCAGATGAAGGGCTAAGATAAACAGAAATTCATGTAAAAGAACGCCCGACCGGTTATTTCCGGTCGGGCGCTTTACTATGTCAGCGGGAGCTCTGCTGATTC
>JAFXAW010000028.1 GCA_017522015.1 Oscillospiraceae bacterium
CCAAAGCCTCCCCTGTGTAAGGGGAGGTGCCCCGCAGGGGCGGAGGGGTTGTACTTGTCGCCCGTCGCAGCGCAGTCGGACTTCGCACGCCAATGCCTTGGCTCTCCCTCTGGGAGAGCTGGCGCCGTCAGGCGACTGAGAGGGCTTTCCCATCGGATTCTCATCCGGCGAGTGGAGGCAGCCTGCCTCCGGCGGCCCCATTTCTCTTTTTCAAAAAGAGTCGGTGCGTTAAGAAAATGTGCCGGTGGCACATTTTTAGCATCCGACCGCAGCGGCTGTGCCGCGAGGAGGGAAGTTGGATGATGCACTTTATTCGCGTCTGCGGGTGCGAACTCTGCGAGGCTCTGTGCCTCGCCGTGACTGCGATGCGTAGAGGGAGCTTTTGCCGCCCCCGCCGCGCAAATCTCCCTCTCCCGTCGGATATTCCGGGCCGAACCCCTTTTATTTTCCGGCAGCTTATGGTATAATATTATGATTTCGAACTGATTTGGGAGAGCGCTATGCCGGATTTCAAAGTTGTAAGCGAATACACCCTCTCCGGTGACCAGCCGGAGGCCGTCGATGCGCTGGTCACGGGGCTGGAAGCGGGCATCGAGGAGCAAACGCTGCTCGGCGTGACCGGCTCGGGCAAGACCTTCACAATGGCCAAGGTCATCGAGCGGGTGAACCGCCCGACGCTTGTGCTCGCGCACAACAAAACCCTCGCCGCGCAGCTCTGCGCGGAGTTCCGCGAGTTTTTCCCCGAAAACGCGGTGGAATACTTCGTCTCCTATTACGATTACTACCAGCCGGAGGCCTACATTCCGCACACGGACACCTTCATCGAGAAGGACGCGAGCATCAACGACGAAATCGAGCGTCTGCGCCACAGCGCCACCAGCTCGCTTTTTGAGCGGCGGGATGTGATCGTCGTGGCCTCCGTGAGCTGCATCTACGGCCTCGGCGACCCCATCGACTATAAAAACATGGTCATCTCCCTGCGCCCGGGGCAGCAGCGGGATCGGGACGAGCTGCTGCGCAAGCTGATTGAAATCCGCTACGAGCGCAACGACGTTGCCTTTGAGCGCAACAGCTTCCGCGTGCGGGGCGACACGGTGGAGATCTATCCGGTCTACGCCTCCGACCACGCCATCCGCGTGGAGTTTTTCGGGGATGAGATCGACCGCATCTCCGAAATCAGCGTCGTCACCGGCACGCCCAGCCGCGTTTTGCAGCACGCGGCCATCTATCCCGCGAGCCATTATGTCACGACCAAGGAGAAGATGGAGCGCGCCATCTCGGAAATCCGCGCCGAGTGCGATGCGCGCGTGAAGTTTCTGGAGGAAAACGGCAAGCTGCTCGAAGCGCAGCGCATCACGCAGCGCACGAATTATGACATTGAAATGATGCAGGAGCTGGGCTATTGCTCCGGCATTGAAAATTACAGCCGCATCATCTCCGGCCGCGCGCCCGGCTCGCCGCCGATGACGCTGCTGGACTATTTCCCCGAGGACTTTCTGATGTTCATCGACGAGAGCCACGTCACGCTGCCGCAGGTGCGCGCCATGTATAACGGCGACCGCGCGCGGAAGGAGACGCTGGTGGAATACGGCTTCCGCCTGCCCTCCGCCTTTGATAACCGCCCGCTGAAATTTGACGAATTCCGCTCGCGCATCGGACAGGTGATCTATGTCTCCGCCACGCCGGGCGAATATGAGCAGCAGCGCTCGGGGCAGATCGCCGAGCAGATCATCCGGCCGACCGGCCTGCTCGACCCGCGCGTGGAGGTGCGCCCGATTGAAGGACAGGTGGACGATCTGCTGGCCGAGATCAACAGCCGCGTGCAAAAGCACGAGCGCACGCTCGTCACGACGCTCACCAAAAAAATGGCGGAGGATTTAACGGCTTACCTCTCCGCCGCCGGTGTGCGCTGCCGCTATATGCACCACGACGTCGGCGCGATTGAGCGCATGGAGATCATCCGCGACCTGCGCCTTGGCTCTTTTGACGTGCTGGTCGGCATCAACCTCCTGCGCGAGGGACTCGATCTGCCGGAAGTCAGCCTTGTGGCGATTCTGGACGCGGATAAGGAGGGCTTCCTGCGCAGCGAAACGAGCCTGATTCAGACCATCGGGCGCGCCGCGCGAAACGCGGAGGGCCTTGTCATTTTGTATGCGGACACGGTCACGCGCAGCATGCACGCGGCCATCACCGAAACGGAGCGCCGCCGCGAAAAGCAGGCGGCCTATAACGCCGCGCACGGCATCACGCCGAAAACCATCGTCAAGAGCGTGCGCGAGCTGATTGAAATTTCCGGCGGCGCGCAGGCGCTGGACGCCCCGCGCGGCGAGGGTGTACCCATGACGGAGCGGGAAAAGCGCATCGCCATCGAAAAGCTGGAAAAGAAGATGAAAGAAGCGGCCAAAATGCTCGAGTTCGAGTATGCCGCCGAGCTGCGCGATCAGATCATCCGCCTGCGCGGAGGATCGTAACAGCAAGGCCGAAGCCTGCCGCGGGGCAGGCCGAAAACGAAAACAGACGGAAATCCGGCGAAAAACCGGACGAAGACCGCCGGGAAACCGGGAAAAGGGCAGGGGATACAATGGGACAGACACAGTCGGCCCGGCAGAAAAACGATTTCAGTCAGGGCAAGGTGTCGGGCGCGATCCTGCGCATGGCGATTCCGCTCGCCATCGCGCAGCTTGTCAATGTGCTCTACAATCTGGTGGACAGAATGTACATCGGGCATCTTTCGGACAGCATGGCCTTCACGGGGCTGGGGCTTTCGCTGCCGGTGGTTATGCTCGTGGGCGCCTTTTCCAACCTCTACGGCACGGGCGCGGCGCCCTTCTGCTCCATCGAGCGCGGACGCGGCGATCTGGATAAGGCAGCGCGCATTCAGGGCAACGCCTTCACGCTTTTGCTTATCACCGGCGCTGTGCTGACGCTGCTGGGGCTGATTTTCACAAAGCCGATCCTCTATGCGCTCGGCGCGAGCGACGCGACCTATCCTTATGCCGCGTCCTACCTGCGCATTTATCTGATGGGCACGGTGTTCGTGCTCATCAGCCACGGCATGAACAGCCTCATCAACGCCCAGGGCTATGCGCACATCGGCATGCTCACGGTGGTCATCGGGGCGGTTCTCAATCTGATTTTGGACCCCATCTTCATTTTCAAGCTGAACCGGGCGTGAAGGGCGCGGCGATTGCAACGGTGATCTCGCAGGGCTGCTCGGCTGCGTGGGCGCTTGTGTTTCTGTGCAGCAGGAAGGTGAACCTGCGCCTGACGCTGCGCGCGATGAAGCTCAGCGGAGAGATCGTGAAAAAGATTTTCTCTCTGGGCGTGACGGGCTTTTGCATGAGCGCGACGACGGCGCTTGTCTCTGCCGTTGCCAACACGCAGCTGCGGAATTTCGGCGGCGACCTCTATATCGGGGTGATGACGGCGCTGACCTCGGTGCACGAAGTTGTGTTCATGGTCATCAGCGGCATCACGCAGGGCGCGCAGCCCGTTTTGGGCTATAATTACGGCGCGGAGAAATACGAGCGCGTCATCGCGGGCATCCGCTTCATCACGCTCGTGTGCATCGGCTATTCCTTTTTGGTGTGGGTGTGCATCATGCTGCTGCCGGGGCCGATCATCCGGCTGTTCAACAGCGATGCGCAGCTCGTTTCCGCGGGCATCTCCGCCAGCCGCATTTACTTTATGACCTTCGTGTTCATGTCGCTGCAGGCCTCCGGCCAGAGTACCTTTGTCGGCCTCGGCCGCGCGAAGCAGGCGGTGTTTTTCTCACTGTTGCGCAAGGTGGGCCTTGTCGTGAGTCTGACGCTGCTCCTGCCGCGGCTGTGGAATCTCGGCGTAAACGGCGTGTTCCTTGCCGAGCCGATTTCCAATGTGATCGGCGGCGTGGCCTGCTATCTGACGATGTATTTCACCGTTGTGAAGAAGCTCCGCGCAAAAACGCTTGCCAAAACCGCCTCCCCCGTCGGGGAGGACGGATGACATCTTCCGAAAGGAGATTATCCCATGAAGCTTCTGGTGATTGACGGAAACTCCATCATCAACCGCGCCTATTACGGCATCCGTATGCTCACTGCGCCGGACGGCACGCCCACCAACGGCGTCTACGGTTTTCTGACGATTCTGCACAGACTGCTGCAGGACGAGAAGCCCGAGGGCCTTTGCGTCTGCTTCGACCTGCGCGCGCCGACCTTCCGCCATCTGCAATATGAGGGCTATAAGGCGCAGCGCAAGGGCATGCCGGATGAGCTGGCCGCGCAGATGCCGCTTCTGCGCGAGGTGCTCGACGCCATGGGTGTGAGGCGCTTAGAGCTGGAGGGCTGGGAGGCGGACGACCTCATCGGCAGCATCGCGGCAAAATGCGCCGCCGCGGGCTGGGATTGCCGCATCGTCACCGGCGATAAGGACGCGTTTCAGCTCATTGGGGAGAAAACCCACGTTCTCCATGTCAAAACCCGCATGGGACAGACGGAGACGCTTGAATATGACGTCGCGCGCTTCGAGGCCGAATACGGCTTTGCGCCCGCGCGCATGATTGACCTCAAAGCCCTGATGGGCGATGCCAGCGACAATATCCCCGGCGTTGCGGGCGTGGGCGAAAAAACCGCGCTTGACCTGCTGCACCGCTTTGAAAGCGTGGAGAAGATTTACGCTGCGCTGGACGAGCTGGACATCCGCGAAAGCGTCAGAACTAAGCTGCGCGCAGGGGAGGAGAGCGCGAAGCTGTCCTTCGACCTTGCCACCATCCGCACGAACGCGCCGATTGACTTTTCGCCCGAGGACGCGCACTTTTCCGGCGTATTCGGCGGCGCGCTTTATGCTGTCTTTCAGCGGCTGGGCTTTTATTCCCTCAGCGAAAAATGGGGCCTGCAGCCGGATGCGGACGCGCCCGCGCCGGAAGCCGGGCACAAGTCGCTGCCCCGCACGGAGGTGTATACGCTCGCCGAGGCGGAGGCGCTGCTCGCGGGCGAGGCGCTTGCCGTCTACGCGCCGGAGGGCCTCGATGAAATCGAAATCTGCAACGGCGAAACGGTCTGCACGCTGCGCTGGGCAGACCTTGGCGATGACTATAACGCCTTTCTCCGCCGCCTGTTCTCGGCAAATGTGCCCAAGCTTGGCCACCGCGTCAAGGATCTGATGGGGCTGCTGCTGGAGGACGGCCTGCCGGCGGAGGGCTTCGTGTTCGATACGGAGATCGCGGCCTATCTGCTCGAGCCGACGGAGAGCCGCTATGAGCTAAAGCGCCTGTGCGCGCGTTACGCGCAGTTTGAAGCGGAGGGCGCCGAGGCGATCTTCGCGCTGCGCCCCGCGCTGCGCGCGGAACTGGAAAAATTGGGGCTGTCGCAGCTCCATGACGAAATGGAATTGCCGCTTTGCGCGGTGCTCGCCGAGATGGAGCGAGCGGGCTTCACCGTCGACCGCGCGGCGCTCTATGCCTTCGGCGAGAGCCTCACGGAGACCGTCGCCGCCCTGCAGGAAAAAATCTGGGCGCTCGCCGGGGAGGAATTCAACATCAATTCCCCCAAACAGCTCGGCACGGTGCTGTTTGAAAAGCTCATGCTCCCCGCGGGGAAGAAAACCAAGAGCGGCTGGAGCACGAATGCCGACGTTTTGGAAAAGCTCCGCGGCAAGCATGAGATTGTGGACTGCATTTTGGAATACCGCCAGCTCACCAAGCTCAAAAGCACCTATGCCGACGGGCTTTTGAAGGTCATCGGCAGCGACGGGCGTATCCGCACCAGCTTTCAGATGACCGTCACGGCGACGGGGCGTTTGAGCTCCACGGAGCCGAATCTGCAGAACATCCCCGTGCGCACGCCGCTGGGCGCGGAGATCCGCAAGATGTTCATCGCCTCGCCCGGCTGCGTGCTGGTCGACGCGGATTACAGCCAGATTGAGCTGCGCCTGCTCGCGCACATCTCGGGCGACGAGACCATGCGCAAAGCCTTTTTGAACGGGGAGGATATCCACGCCGTCACCGCCTCGCAGGTGTTCGGTGTGCCGCTGGCGGAGGTCACGCCGCTGCAGCGCTCCCGCGCCAAGGCGGTCAACTTCGGCATCGTCTACGGCATCAGTGCCTTTTCCCTCGCGCAGGACATCGGCGTGTTCCAGAGCGAGGCGAAGGCCTATATCGAGGCTTATCTGCAAAAATACCACGGCGTGCGGGCGTATATGGAAAAAGTCGTCGCGCAGGCGCGCGAGGACGGCTATGTCTCCACGCTCTACGGGCGCCGCCGCGCGCTGCCGGAGCTTGCCAGCAGCAACCATAATCTCCGCGCCTTCGGCGAGCGCGTCGCGCTCAATATGCCCATTCAGGGCACGGCCGCGGATGTGATGAAGCTGGCCATGCTGCGCGCGCACCGGGCGCTGAAGGAATCCGGATTGCAGGCGCGGCTGCTTTTGCAGGTGCACGATGAGCTGATCGCCGAGTGTCCGGAATCGGAGGCCGAGCGGGTGAAAGCCCTGCTCACCGAGGCGATGGAGGGCGCGGCCGCCCTCTCCGTGCCGCTCACGGCGGAGGCGCACAGCGGAAGGAGCTGGCATGCGGCGAAATGAGGCCTTTCCCGATATCGAAACGGCGGAAAAGCTGCTTTCGCAGGCCTGCGAGCGGCTCCCGGAGGAAATTTTCCGCGAGCTCAACGGCGGGGTGAACCTCCTGCCGGAGCAGCGGCGCAGCGCCGACGGGCTTGTTACGCTGGGACTCTATCATCACAACGCTATGGGGCGCTATATCGAGCTGTTTTACGGCTCCTTTCGCGCCGTGTATCCGGATGCGGACGCAAATCTGCTCGCGCAAAAGCTGGATGAAACGCTGCGGCACGAGCTGACGCACCATCTGGAGAGTCTGGCCGGCGACCGCAGCCTTGAGCGCTGGGACGAGCAGCACCGCGCGATGCTTCTGCGCGGCACTTATGATGACGACACGGCCACAACGGCCTTTTTGGGCGGCGGCTATACGCGCGCGAGCGCGCTTCTGCGGCGGCATCGCCGGGAATGCGCCCCGCCGGAGGAGGAACTATGACGATTTTGGACGCAGGCGAGGCGCAGTTTGCGCAGATCGCGCAGATTGAAAATGCCTGCTTTTCCGACCCCTGGCCGGAGGATACCCTCCGCGCGCACCGCACGGGGGAACACCACGTTTTCCTCGCCGCGGTGGAGGGGGAGGAGACCCTGGGCTATATCAGCCTGACCTATGTGCTGGACGAGGGCTATATCGGCAACGTTGCCGTCAGTCCGACTGCCCGCCGGCGCGGCGTCGGCCTTGCGCTGGTGGAGGAAATGACCTCGCGCGCAAAAGCGCTCGGCCTCGCGTTTCTGACGCTGGAGGTGCGCGAGAGCAATCACGCCGCGCGCGCGCTCTACGCCCGCTGCGGCTATCGGGATGTGGGTCTGCGCCGCGGCTATTATGAAAAGCCGCGTGAGGACGCCGTTTTGATGACGCTTGGGCTGGAGGCGAAAAAGGATGGATAAGCCGGTCAAAGCGCCCCCTGCGCGGGAGCTGTGGGCGGACGCACTGCGGAGCCTTGCCTGCGTGATGGTGATTGTGATCCATGTCTGCGGCACGGACTGGTACACGCTGCCCGCCACCGGCGGGGCGTGGCAGCTTGCGAATGTGCTGGACAGTCTGGTGCGCCCGGCGGTGCCGATCTTCTTCATGCTCAGCGGCAGCTTTTTGCTGCGGCGTGAGCCGGAGGGGAAGAAAACGCTTTTTATGGCGCTGCGGCTGTTTATCCTCTGGCTTGTGATGTACCTGTTCTATGCCGTCAAAGCGGGCGGCGTGCAGCTTTTGCAGCAGCCGAAGATGCTGCTGCGCGCGCTGGTTTTCCCGCAGGAGCATTACCACCTCTGGTTTTTGCGGACGATCGTGTGCCTGTATCTGCTGCTGCCGGTGCTGCGCGCGCTGGTCGCTTATGCGGACGGGAAGTGGGTGAAGTGGTATCTTGCCGTGTTCCTGCTTTTCGGCATCCTGCGGCCGAGCCTCGCGCAGCTTCCCTTTCAGAACAGGGGCTGGGGGCAGCTTTTCGTGCCGGAACTGTGCCGGTATGCCGGCTGCTTCGTTCTGGGCTGGTACTTAACGGCGCGCACGGCGCCGCCGCCAAAGGAAAAACGCCCGCTCTACGCGCTGATCTATGTCGCCGTTGCGGCGCTCATCGCCGTGGGGACGTACTTTTATTCGCGCAACACGGCGCATAACGACGAGCGGCTTTATTCCTATCTCGCCCTGCCCGTGCTGACGATGGCCGTGTGCCTGTTCCAGCTTGCGCGCACGTGGCGGGATTGCGGACTCCTGCGCTTAGCGGCACGCTTCGCGCCGCTCACGCTCGGCGTGTATGTGCTGCATCCCTTCGCGCTGGATGTGCTGCGGCTTGTCGGTATCCGTTCGGAAAGTCTGCCGCGCGCGCTGTTCATTCCTGCGGCAACACTCGGCGCCCTCGCCGTCTCGGCGGGGCTGAGCTGGTGCTTGCGGCGCATTCCGCTTGTCAAAAAATTCTTCTGATTTGTGAGGAAATGCTATGATTATTCTTTCTGTGGAGAGCAGCTGTGACGAAACAGCCGTCGCCGTCACCGAAAACGGCCGAAAAGTCCTCTCCGATCTGGTCTTTTCCCAGGCGGACATGCACGCCGTCTATGGCGGCGTCGTGCCGGAGATCGCCAGCCGCAGCCATGTGGAGGTCATCAGCCGTCTGGCGGAGGAGGCCATCCGCGAAGCGGGCATTGAGAAAAAGGACATTGACGCCGTCGCGGTGAGCTATGCCCCCGGCCTGATCGGGGCGCTGCTGGTCGGCGTGAGCTTTGCCAAGGCCGCCGCGCTCGCGCTGGGCGTGCCGCTGATCCCGGTGCACCACATCCGCGGGCACATCGCCGCCAACTACATCGCCTTTCCGGAGCTGGAGCCGCCCTTCCTGTCGCTGGCTATCTCCGGCGGCAATACGCTTTTGGTGGACGTAAGGGACTATACGGATATGCGCGTGCTCGGCGCAACGCGGGACGATGCCGCCGGCGAGTGCTTTGACAAGGCCGCCCGCGTGCTGGGGCTGCCCTATCCGGGCGGCAAGCCGCTGGACGAGCTGAGCCAAACGGGGGACGATCAGAAATATAAGCTGCCGCGCGCTGCCGTCGCGGGGCATCCCTATGATATGAGCTTTTCCGGCCTGAAAACGGCGGTGGTGAATCTGGCGTACAACGCCGAGCAGAAGGGAGAAGAACTGGACAAAGCCTCACTTGCGGCCTCGTTTTGCGCTGCGGTGAGCGATACGCTTTTGCCCCGCACGATGGGCGCGCTGCGCGAGCTGGGCTACGATCAGCTCGCCATCGCGGGCGGCGTGGCCGCCAACTCCCGCATCCGCCGCGATTTTGAGCGCGCGGCGCAGGAGGCGGGCGCAAAGCTCTATATGCCGCCGCTGAAGCTCTGCGGCGACAATGCGGCCATGATCGGCTGCCAGGCCTATTACGAATATCTCGCCGGCCGCGTCGCCGGCAGCGACCTCAACGCCAGCGCCACGATGGATCTGTGCTGACGGGCGCGGAGAGGAAGAGAGATGCGTGACATTCATGACGGCCATCGCGAGCGGCTGCGCAATCGCTTTCGCGACCATGGTCTGGATAATTTCAGCGACATCAATGTGCTTGAGCTGCTGCTGTGCTATGTCATCCCGCGCCGGGATGTAAATCCCGTTGCGCATGAGCTGCTGGAAACCTTCGGCAGCCTGCACGGCGTGTTCGATGCTCGGACGGAGGAACTCTCGAAGGTCAGAGGCGTGGGGGAGAACGCCGCGCTTTTGCTCAGCCTGATTCCGCAGATCAGCCGGCGTTATCAGCTCTCCCTCCGGGAGAAGCCGCTTGCGGTGCTCAATTCCAAAGACGCGGGCGAAATTCTCGTGCCGCGCTTTCTCCATGAGCGGGAGGAGGTCGTGTTCATGCTGTGCATGGATGCCGCCCATCGCGTGCTCTGCTGCCGCGAGGTCTGCCGTGGGGAGGCCAACGCCACCGAGCTGAGCATCCGCCGCGTGGTGGAGATGGCGCTGCTGCAAAACAGCGCGAACGTCGTCCTCGCGCACAACCATCCCAGCGGCTTTGCCATCCCCTCGCAGGAGGATATCACCACAACGCGGCAGATCGCGCACGCGCTGGAGATGGTCAACATCTGCCTTTTTGACCACCTGATCGTCTCGGGTGACGACTTCGTTTCCATGCGGGATTCCGGCCTGCTCTGACAGGCGAAAGCGCGAAATGAAATTGCCCGCAGCTTTTCCTGCAAAACGCAGCATGCCCTCCTGTTTCGGACAGGAGGGCATGCTGTTATGTAAACTAAAAAACTTATGTCAAAAATACAAAAATCGCGTTCCAGCGTTTGGAATTTATTTCCAAAAACGGCGCAAAGCATTGAAAACAGGGCAAAAAATCATTGTTGAAAAACCTGTTGGAAGTGTTGATAACTCTTTGAAATGTCGATTGCGGGCGATTTTTATGTCACTGATTTTCTCCCCGCAAAAGGGGGAAAAGTCCGCGGCAGGATGCCCGAAATTCCATGCTTTTCCGCTGTCAAGCTGGAATATATCACGAAAAAACTGCCGCCTCCCTATACAGAACAGAGAAAAACTTACAAGGCCGTCGAAGCCTGCGAAAGACGGTTTTGCAGCAATTCCTGAATGATTACTTCTTGTAATTTCATGGAAAGGCAACAGAAAAACGGCGGGAGCTTTAGGCTGCTCCGGACAAGGAAACATAGGGTTTCACAGGGCGCTTTAGCGCCCTGACCGCAGAAAAATCCTCGAAGATACACAGAGTATCCCACTGCGGTTTTTCTTTGTCAGAACGCAAAATCGCCTCTGTGAAACTGCATTGCATCGAAAAAGAGCCCCGTTTGGCCAATAACAAGGCGCAGAGCCGAAGCCATACTTTGTGTATGTCGAGGCGATGCAACGATGTAATGGGCCAAACGGGGCCTTTTGCGACCTGTGTTTTCTTATCCGGAGCAGCCTTTTTCCCGCCGCTTTGTTTTGGTTTGCGTTTTGTTTGCCCTATCGGTCTTCCCGGAAATAGGCCAGACCCAGTCCCGCAGGCGGCTGATTTTCGCGCTTGTTGCGCATGCTGGAGATGATCAGCACGATGATGGTCACGAGATAGGGGAGCATCTTGTAAAGCTCCTTCATGGCCAGACCGGCCGAGCCGGTGGGGATGTAAAGATAAAGGATGTAGAGCCCGCCGAAGAGGATGGAGGCCCAGACGCTGACGTTGGGGCGCCAGATGGTGAAGATGACCAGCGCGATGGCCAGCCAGCCGCGGTCGCCAAACGCGTCGTTGGACCAGATGCCGCAGGCGTAGTCCATCACGTAGTACAGGCCGCCGAGGCCGGCGATCATGCAGCCGAGGCAGGTGGCGAGGTACTTATAGCGCGTGATGTTGATGCCGGCGGCGTCCGCCGTTGCGGGATTCTCGCCCACGGCGCGAAGCTGCAGTCCCACGCGCGTGCGGCGCAGGATGTAGGCGCTGACAAAGGCGATGAGAATCGCGAGATAGGCGAGGAAGCCGTAGCTTAAAAAGATCTTGCCGAACCAGCCGAGCCTGTCCGCGATGGCGAGGTGGCGGCTGAAGAATCCGCTCGTGGCGGAGAGGGCGATGGACGGCACGTCCAGACCGCTGATCTTGATCAGCGAGCCGCCGAAGAAGTTGCCGAAGCCCACGCCGAAGGTGGTCATCGCCAGACCCGTGACGTTCTGGTTGGCGCGGAGGGTCACGGTCAGGAAGCAGTAGATCAGGCCCATCACCAGCGAACCGAGCAGGCAGCACAGCAGCGGGATGGCAAGGGCGAGAAAGCCGTTCATGTTCGCCGCACCGCCGCAGGACTGCTCATAGAAGAACGCGCCGATGACGCCGCAGATGCCGCCGACGTACATCACGCCGGGGATACCAAGGTTCAGGTTGCCGGATTTTTCCGTGAGCGTTTCGCCGATGCTGCCGAACAGCAGCGGAATGCTCTGCATCACGGCGCGGGGGATGAAGGACACAACATCAAACATTCTCCTGCACCTCCTTTTCACGCTTGCGGAAGTTGAGCTTGTAGCTGATGAAGAACTCACTGCCGATGATGAAGAAGAGAATCACGCCCGTGAGGATGTCACCAAAGGACTGGTTGAGCCCGAAGATGGTGGTGATCTCCTGCGCGCCGCGGTCAAGGAACACGAGCAGGAAGCTTGCAAAGATCATGAAGATGGGGTTGAATTTGGCCAGCCACGCCACCATAACGCCGGTGAAGCCGCGTCCGCCCGCGATCGTGGTGGTCACGGTGTGGTCCGTGCCGCCGACGAGCAGCAGTCCCGCAACGCCGCACAGCGCGCCGGAGAGCAGCATCGTGCGGATGATGACGCGCTCGGTTTTGATGCCGACGTAGCGCGCGGTGCGCTCGCTCTCGCCGACGACGGAGATCTCATAGCCGTGCTTGGTGTAGTTGAGGTAGAAATACATCAGCACGCAGATCACAGCCACGATGAGGATGTTGAGCAGATATTTGTAGCTGCCGATCTGCGGCAGCCAGCCTGCCATGCTGTTTTGGTGGATGATGCCGATCTTGCCCGAGCCCTTGGGCACCTCCCACACGATGACGAAGAAGGCCACAAGCTGCGTGGCAACATAGTTCATCATCAGGGTGAAGAGCGTCTCGTTCGTGTTCCACTTGGCCTTGAAGATGGCGGGAATCACGCCCCAGATCGCGCCGGTGGCGATGGAAGCGCCGACCATGATGATAATCAGCAGCCAGTTGGGGATTTTTTCGCCGAGCAGAATCATGCAGGCCGCCGTTGCCAGCGCGCCGGCAAGCACCTGACCCTCGCCGCCGATGTTCCAGAAGCGCATCCGGAACGCGGGCGTGAGCGCCAGCGAGATGCACAGCAAAATCGCAATGTTCTGCCCCAGAATCCAGAGCTTGCGGGGCGTGCCGAAAGCGCCTTCGAGCATGGTGCCGTAAACGGCCAGGGGGTTGAGCCCCGTGAGCGCCGTTGTGATGATGGCGCACACGATCAGCGCGAGGATGATCGCGGCCGCGCGGATGCCCCAGGAGATATACCACGGCAGCGCCGCGCGCTTGGAGATGTGCATAAGCGGAGTTTTCTGTTTATTCATCTTCTTCGCCACCTCCCAGTCGGGTCATCATCATGCCCACCTTGCGCTTGGTCGCGCCGCGTCCCGGAATGACGCCGCTGACCTTGCCGCCGCAGAGGACAAGAATTTTGTCGCACAGCTCCAGCAGAACGTCGAGATCCTCGCCGACGTAGATGACGGCAACGCCGGCCGCCTTCTGCTGGTTGATGAGTTCATAAATGGTGTAGGAGCTGTTGATGTCCAGCCCGCGCACGGCGTAGGCGGTCAGCAGTACGCTCGGCGCGGAGGAGATCTCGCGTCCGACGAGCACCTTTTGCACGTTGCCGCCGGAGAGCCGGCGCACCGGTGTGCTGACGCTCGGCGTGCTCACGGAGAGATCGCTGACGATTTTTTCCGCCAGCGCGCGGGGACTCTTGCGGTCGGTGAACAGACCCTTGCCGCGCCGGAAGGAGCGCAGCATCATGTTGTCGGCAAGGTCCATGCTGCCGACGAGGCCCATGCCCAGCCGGTCCTCCGGCACGAAGGAGAGCGCAACGCCCATGCCCGCAATCGCCAGCGGATCCTTGCCGAGGAGCTCCTCGCGCGTGCCGTCGTCCTCAATGTAGCTGATGCTGCCGGATTCCACAACCTGCAGCCCCGCGATGGCCTCGAGCAGCTCTTTCTGTCCGCTGCCGGAGATGCCCGCGATGCCGAGGATTTCGCCCGAGCAGGCGGTGAAGGACACATCCTCTAATTTCAGCACGCCGTCAATGCTGCGCACCGTGAGATTCTTGACCTCGATGCGCGGCTTGGGATCCACCGGCTCGGGGCGCTCGATGTTGAGCACAACAGGATGGCCGACCATCATGTTGGTCATCTCCTGGGCGTTTGTTTCCTTCGTGAGCATGTCCCCGACGAAGTGCCCGTGCCGCAAAACGGCCACGCGGTCGGAAAGCGCCTCCACCTCATGCATCTTGTGCGTGATGATGACGATGGCCTTGCCGTCGTCACGCATGTTGCGCAGCACGGTGAAGAGCTTGTCTGTCTCCTGCGGGGTGAGCACCGCCGTCGGCTCGTCCAGAATCAGAATGTCCGCCCCGCGGTAGAGCACCTTCACGATTTCCACGGTCTGCTTCTGCGAGACGGTCATGTTATAGATCTTCTGCTTCGGGTCGAGCTCAAAGCCATAGGCATCGCAGATCGCCTTGATCTTCTCCGCCGCGGCGTCCAGATTCAGCCGCCCCTCTTCCTTCAGCCCGAGCACGATGTTCTCCGTCGCCGTGAGCACGTCCACAAGCTTGAAATGCTGGTGGATCATGCCGATGCCCAGGGCAAAGGCGTCCTTGGGCGAACGGATGGAAACCGGCGTATCCCTGATGAGGATTTCGCCCTCGTCGGGATAGTAGATGCCGGAGAGCATATTCATCAGCGTGGTTTTGCCGCTGCCGTTTTCGCCGAGCAGCGCCAGAATCTCGCCCTTGTAAATGTCCAGCCAAACCTTGTCGTTGGCGATGACCGGACCGAAACGCTTGGTGATGTTGCGCATTTTGACTGCGGCGGTCATGTTGTCCAAAGGAGCCCCCCCTTATCTTCTGTGCAGGCCTGCGGATTGCGCCCTCCCGGGATGGAAAGTGCAGCCCGAACCCCGCCTGCGCGGGCGCATTTTCGCGCCGTGTTTTGCTTTGTCTTTGCTGTCCCAAAGGGCAGCGCAGCGGCATTCCGTCGCTGCGCTGCCCTTTGGGCTGGGGCGGACGGCCTGTGCATCCGTTTCGGAGGCGCAAGCCGTTTTCCCAGTCCGGATAAACCGGAAAAAGAACAGGCGCGGGAAGCCCCCCGCTGAAAGGAGCTTCCCGCTTATTTATTTAGGTCTTAGAACGCAGAATCCAGGAAGTTGATGCCGTCGATCTGCAGATCGAAGTACGGCGCGGAGCGGAACTTGCTCTCCTGGAAGTGGCCGTCACCGATGACCTCGGTGTCCTTCTCATAGTTGGCGTCGGTGTCCACGTCAGCCATGTAGCTGGTGAGCGCTTCGCCATTGACGGTGAAGGTGTCGGTGTCGAAGACGTGGCGGGTGCCGGCGACGAGCTCTTCCTTGGCGGTCTTGAGGGCCTCGGCGGTGCCTTCGGCGGCAACCTGCTCGTTGATGTCGGTCAGAACAACGCTCTCGGTGGCGATGGTGCCGGTCCAGTCAGCGTCGATCTTCTCGCCGTTCATCACAGCGGTGATGGCATAGACGTAGTAGGGTGCCCAGTCGATGCGGGAGGACACGATGAAGGTGTTGGGGCAGGCAGCCTGGGTGGAGCCGTTGTAGGAGACGTTGGGAACGCCGGCGAGCTCGCAGGCAGTGGGCGCGCCCATGGAGTCAGCGTGCTGGCTGATGAGCTTGCAGTCGCCCTCGATGAGCTTGTTGGCAGCTTCCTTCTCGGCGGTCTCATCGTACCAGGAGCCGGTGAAGGTGACGTCCATCGTCACGCTGGGGCAGGCAGACTTGGCGCCCAGATAGAAGCTGGTCAGACCGGAAATAACCTCGGCATAGGTGTAGGCGCCGACGTAGCCCATCTTGGCCTCGTCCGCGGTGAACTCACCGGCGTCGATCATCTCGTTGAGCTTCATACCCGCGGCGATGCCGGCGAGGTAGCGGCCCTGATAGATGGCGGCGAAAGCGTTGTGGTAGTTCTCAAGATTCTCGGTGTGCGCCTTGGTGCCGGTGGAGTGGCAGAACTGCACATCGGGGAACTCCTTGGCGGCCTGAATCATGAAGTCCTCATGGCCGAAGGAGTCGGCAAAGATGATGCTGCAGCCGGCGTCCGCGAGCTCGCAGGCGGCGTCGTAGCACTCCTGGCCCTCGGGGATGTTGGCGCGGAAGTAGCGGTTCTCCTCGGGGATGCCCAGCTCGTCGCAGGCAGCCTTGGCGCCGTTCATGAAGTTAAGGTCGTAGGTGGAGTTTTCGTCGTGCAGGAAAATGAAGCCGACCTTGATGTCAGCGGCTTCGTTGTCTTTGCCCTCACTGCCGCCGCAGCCCGCGAACAGGCCGACGCACAGCAGCAGGACCAGAGCAAGTGCAATGATTCTCTTCATTTCTTTTGTGATCCTCCCAAAAAAATTTTGTTGATAATTTATAATCACCGCGGATGCGGCGCTTACACAAAAGGAATTCTTTTCGCCCCGTTTCCGGCTGCAAAACCCGGCTGCGGAAAAAGCGCACGGCTTCGAAACCCGGCACACCTTGGGGGAGGGGGAGCGGAATGTGCCCCCGGCCTCAGGCAAAAAAGCGTGTCCGGCTTCAAAGCTCTCCGCCGCGCGTTTCAAAGCGAGCCCGGCGCGAGCGCGCCCCATGGGGCGACTTTGGCGGCCTCAGCCGAAAAACAGCTCGGTATCGGTCATGCGCTCGACGATGGCCAGCGATTCCACCCGCACGCCCATCGCGCGCAGCTGATCTCCGCCGCCCTGAAAGCGCTTTTCAATGGCGCAGCTCGCCCCGCAAAGCGTGGCGCCCGCCTGCTCCACCAGACGGATCAGCCCGAACAGGGCGTTGCCGCTGGCGAGAAAATCGTCCACCAGCAGAACGCGGTCATCGGACCGCAGATATTCCCGGCTCACGACCATGTCGTAATCGTTGCCGTGGGTGAAAGAATGCACCGGCGTTGAATACACCGAGCCGTCCACGTTGCTGGTTTTGTGCTTCTTGGCGAAGACCATCGGCACGCCGAGCTCCATCGCCGCGGCACAGGCAAGCGCGATGCCGCTGGCCTCGACGGTGAGGATTTTGTTCACGCCGCAGTCGGCAAAAAGCCTTGCAACCTCACGCCCCATCTCGCGCAGAAGCGCGGGATCGATCTGCTGGTTGAGAAAGCTGCCCACCATCAATACGCCGCCGGGCAGCACCCTGGCGTCCTGCAATATGCGATCTTCCAACAGCTTCATGACCGATCTACCTCCAGAAGCGGGACGCGCCGGCGCGTTCCCCCCGATACTGTGCCTGTGTCCCGCGCCGCACACAAGATCTTGACATGCGGCTGCGCGCAAGACGCAAAGCGAAAACGAAGTCCGGCACGAAAATCCGCCCCGCGGGGCGGATGCGTTTGCTCGGCTAAAGAAAAAGACGGATTTCCCGTCATCCTTATTCACAAAAACAATGATCGCTTTTGGAACTGACAGAACCCGTCTAACAGCTACAGTTTATATGAAGCGGCGACAATTTGCAAGCCCCAAAGGGTAAAATTTACGCGAAGATAGTCCGACAAAATTCGGCATTTGCAACAAAAGGAAAACGGCCGACTTTTTCGGTCGGCCGTATGCGATCTTACAGGTTTCCGCTGTACCGTCGGAAGCGCTCGGGTTTGGCTCGATATTTAACGCTGGACACCAGCCCCATCGCGGCAAACAGCGCGAGGGTGGAGCTGCCGCCGTAGCTGAAAAAGGGCAGCGTGATGCCGATGACGGGCGCGATGCCCATGCACATGCCGGTGTTCAAAAAGGTCTGGAAAAAGATACTCGCGGCAACGCCGGTGCACACGAGCAGACTCATGCTGTTCTTGCTCTTGACGCCGATGTAAACGCAGCGCACGAGAATGAGCATCAGCAGCAGAATGCAGATTATGCAGCCGATCATGCCCAGCTCCTCACCGATGACGGCGAAGATGAAGTCCGTATGCTTGGCGGGCAGGGAATTGCTCTGCGTCTGCGGACCGAGGCCGAGCCCCGTGCCCGTCAGCCGTCCCGAGGCCAGCGCCAGCTTGGACTGCCTCGGCTGCCAGGTGATGCCGTAGCCGGTGGGATCCACCACGTCGGGGATATAGGGCGCGAGGATGCGGTCTTTCTGATACTGCTTGAGTACCTTTGTCCACACGATGGGCATGACGGCCGCGATGCC
The DNA here is from genome assembly GCA_017522015.1 of Oscillospiraceae bacterium. Classification (GTDB taxonomy): domain Bacteria; phylum Bacillota; class Clostridia; order Oscillospirales; family Oscillospiraceae; genus SIG483. Next base: position 17,954 of record JAFXAW010000028.1, read on the forward strand.
CGCCGCGCCGATGAGGAACCAATAGACCTTCAGCCCCGAAACAAAGAGCATCGTGATGAAGATGAACAGATACACCAGCGCAGAGCCAAGGTCGCGCGAAGCCCAGATCAGCAGTCCCGTCGGCAGCAGGAAATGCACAAAAAGCTGCCCCACGGAGATCACGGAGTCCAGCCGCTTGAATTCCTTGAGATAGCTGATGTGCTTGGCCATGACGAGGATGAAAAGCACCTTGACGATCTCGGCCGGCTGGATGCCGATGCCGAAAAAGCGCAGCCATGCGCGGTTGCCGGTGTCGTCCTCGTAGCCGAGCGGTGTGCGCAGCAGGAGGATCAGCACAGCGGAAAAGACATAGAGGATGGCCCATTTGTCGGCCAGAACGTCCACATCCAGCACCGTGAAGAGCACGAACACCGCAATGCCCAGCAGGAACGCGCCCGTCTGCACAACGACGAAGGAGCCCGAGTCATAGGTCTTTGTCGCGCTGGAGATGACGATCAGCCCGAAGATGGAGGCGGCACAGCACAGCAGCAGCAGAATAAGATCCGCCCTGCGCAGAAAATCCAGGGCGTAGGCTCCGACTTTTTTCAGCATATGCGCGTCCCCCTTTCTGAAAAACAGGATAAGGCCGGAAAGCATCCGATTTGTTGCAATTCCGGAAAGCGAATTTATATTATCATAAAGAAAATCTTTACGCAATCCTATTTTTGTTGTATAATACTCCGAGTGCAGATTTTCGCGCGCGTTGTCGCCGCGGCGCAGAGCGGACAAAGCCTCCGGAAGGCGGGGGCAGTGATGCGCAGCGTGGTGCGGAGTGGGCGCGCAGGCGCGGAAAAATGTTTTCTGCATGGAAAAGGAGGGCGGCGCGGTATGATCGTGCGCAGCAGCAGCGAAGCGGAAACCGAGCGCATCGGCGAGAACCTGGCCCGTGCGCTGCCGGATGGCAGCGTGGTGGCGCTTTACGGTGACCTCGGCGCGGGGAAAACCGCTTTTGTGCGCGGCATGGCGCGCGCTCTGGGCATTGAAGCGCGCGTCAGCAGCCCGACCTTTACGATTGTCAACGAATATGCCGGCGGCGGCCGCGAGCTGCTGCATTTTGATATGTACCGTCTCGGCGGGGCGGAGGAGCTCTTCGACATCGGCTGGGACGATTATCTTGCGCGCGGCGCGGTCTGCGCCGTGGAGTGGAGCGAGAATGTGGAGGATGCCTTTGACGGAAGCGAAGTCCGCGTGACGCTGCGCAAGCTCTCGGATACGCTGCGCGAGATTGAGATTACATTTGATTCGGAGGAGGACAGCGGGGAATGCTGATGCTGGCATTGGACGCCTCGGCGAAGGCGGCGTCCGCTGCGCTTGCGCGCGACGGGGTGCTGCTCGGGCAGTATTTTCAAAACTGCGGCCTGACGCACAGCGCAACGCTTCTGCCCATGGCGGAGGCGCTGCTGAAAAACTGCGGCCTGTCCGTTTCGGATGTGGACATTTTTGCCGTGACAAAGGGGCCCGGCTCCTTTACGGGCGTGCGCATCGGCGTTGCAACGGTCAAGGGTCTCGCCTGGGCGCAGGATAAGCCCTGCATCGGCGTCTCGACGCTGGAGGCCATGGCTTGGAACGGCCTGTGCGCGCCGGAGGGCAGCCTCATCTGCTGCGCGATGGACGCGCGGCGCAATCAGGTTTATAACGCGCTGTTTTGCGCAGAAAACGGGCAGGTTGTTCGCCTGTGCCCGGACCGCGCCATCTCGCTTGCCGAGCTGGTGGCGGATATTCGCGCGAGAGAAGATTTTTCCTCCGTCTTTGTAACGGGGGACGGGGCAAGCCTCACCTTTGCCGCGCTGCAGGAAGCGGGCATCCCCGCCATTCTTGCGCCGGAGGCCGTAAGGCACCAGTGCGCATGGGGCGCCTGCCTTGCCGCGCAGGGGAAGACGCCGGAATCCGCCCACGATTTGCTGCCGAGCTATCTGCGGCTGTCCCAGGCGGAGCGGGAGCGTCAGGCGCGCCTTGCCCGGGAAGAAGAGAAAAAGGAATCCCAGTTATAATGCAGATATAATCCAACAGAATCCAACATGCAACAGACAAAGGAGAAGAGAAAAATGGGAAAACTGCATGTCTTTGATCACCCGCTGATTCAGCACAAGCTGTCCATCCTCCGCGATGAGGAAACCAGCGTCAAGGAGTTCCGTGAGCTCGTGGGCGAGATCGCCATGCTCATGTGCTTTGAGGCGACGCGCGACCTGCCTTTGGAGGAGGTCGAGGTGAAAACGCCCGTGGCCATGGCAAAGGTCAAGCGCCTCGCCGGCAAGAAGCTGGCTGTCGTGCCCATCCTGCGCGCCGGACTCGGCATGGTGGACGGTATGCTCAAGATGATTCCCGCGGCCAAGGTCGGGCACATCGGCCTGTACCGTGACCCCACAACGCTGGAGCCGGTGGAGTATTACTGCAAGATGCCGCCGGATATCTCCGAGCGGGACGTGATCGTGGTTGACCCCATGCTCGCCACGGGCGGCAGCGCCATCGCCGCGATCGGCTTCATGAAGAAATACGGCTGCAAGCACATCAAGCTCATGTGCATCATCTCCGCGCCCGAGGGCGTCAAGGCCGTGCAGGAGGCGCATCCGGATGTGGACATCTACACCGCCGCGCTGGACAGCTGCCTCAACGAGCATTGCTACATCGTCCCCGGTCTGGGCGATGCCGGCGACCGCATCTTCGGCACCAAGTGATGCGGGAAGCCTGAGAGGGGAGTGCTTTGAAAAATGAGCGTTATTAAATATCTTTTTGTTGCAGCTTATGTCATTTTCGTTCTGGTCATCGGCCTGCGCTCGAAGAAAGAGGTCACGGACGGCGGGGACTCCTATCTGCTCGGCGGACGGAGCATCGGCCCGGTGGTCACGTCCTTCTCCTTCGCTGCGACCTATATCTCCGGCGTGTGCATGGTCAACGCCGGCAAGATCGGCTGGGACTGGGGCGTCGGCGGCATGTGGAACGCGTGGATCAACGTCATCCTCGGCATGGCCTTCACATGGGGCCTGCTGGGCGTGCGCAGCCGCGTGATGAGCGAAAAGCTCGATGTGCAGACCCTGCCGGATTACCTGCGCGTGCGCTTCAACACGCAGTATTTCAAGCTGATCGGCAGCCTTGTCATCTTCGTGTTCATGATTCCCTATACGGCGGCGGTCTTCTCCAGCCTGTCGTATATGTTCAAGTCCGTGTTCGGCCTGCCCTATGAGTACGCCGTCATCTGCATGGCGGTGCTCGCGGCGTTCTATCTCGTCATCGGCGGCTATAAGGCTGCCGCGAAGATCGACGTTGCGCAGGGCGTGGTCATGGTCGGCGGCGGCGTGATTCTCGCGGTTGCAACGCTGATTGCCCCGCAGGTCGGCGGCCTGTCCACCGGTCTGCAGCGCCTGTCCGAGGTTGGCACCTTCGTCAACAGCTCCGGCGTGGAGACCAACGGCGCGGAGCTTGCCAACTTCTTCTTCAAGGGCAACTGGGGCATGCTCATGGGCATCATCCCCTTTGTGCTGATGACTTCCTGGGCGCCCAACGGCCTGCCGCAGATGGCCACCAAGTTCTTCGCCATCAGCAGCCCCAAGCAGATCAAAATCGGCGCAATCTGCTGCTCCGTGATCGGCATCGTCATCCTCACGGGCGTGCATCTTCCCGGCATGTTCGTGCACCTGTTCTATGAGGAGCTGCCCGCGGGCGGCACCAATGTGCTCGTGCCGGATATGCTCAACATGATCTTCGGCCAGGGCGTTGTCGGCCAGCTTTGCCTGTCCTTCATTCTGCTGCTGGTGCTCTCGGCGTCCATGTCCACGCTGGCCGGTCTTGTTCTGGCCTCCTCCGCGGCCCTGGGCAGCGACTTCATCAAGGGCTATGTCAAAAAGGACCTCAATGAGAAGCAGACCACGCGGCTGCTGCAGGGCTGCACGGTGTTCTTCGTCGTGGCGGCGCTCGTGCTCGCGCTGCTCAATCTCGGCGTCATCTCCAGCATCCAGAGCCTTGCCTGGGGCGCGATGTCCGGCTTCTTCCTCGCGCCGTATATCTACGGCACGCTCGGCAAGTGGCCCACCAAGGCGGGCGCCATCGCGGGCTCCGTGTCCGGCATCGCCATCGCCGTGCTGATCCCGACGCTCGTGAAGACTGTCTTCCCCGGCCTTGCGCCCTATTGCACAACGGTCAACGCCTGCGCCATTGCAACGATCGTTCCGATGATCGTCATGCCCGTGGTCAGCGCGTTCACGAAGAAAGTTTCGCCCGCGCGCGTCCGCTTTGCGTTTGACGAGGATATGTCCGTCGTCGGCGAGGCGAACATCCCCGCGGAATAAAGCGTTTTCCGCAGCGGAATAAAGCGGATACATAAAAATAAAGCCCCGGCCTGCGCTTTGCGCACAGGCCGGGGTTTTTCTTATGCCCACCCGACTTCCGGGTGGGTATTGCTTATTTTCCTCCGCGAAAAATCTTGATAATCAGCTTCAGGGGTATCCAGATCACGAAATACGCAGCCCAAATAATCAAAACCCACTTTTGCCAACCCATTCAAAGTGCCTCCCGTAACAGATGCAGACCCTTTTCTCCGCGCGCGGCGGAAAAGCGCGCTTGTTTTTACAGATTGCCCGTTTCGCACAAAACGGCGGTGAGCGCAACGAGCGGCGCTGTCTCACAGCGCAGAATGCGCGGCCCCATCGAGCAGATGGAAAAACCGAGCTTGCGCGCCATGTCCACCTCGAAGGGCTCAAATCCGCCCTCCGGCCCGGTGACGACCGCGCAGCTTTTCGCCTCGGACTGCAGCCGCACCGCATCGCGGATGGGGATGCGCTCGCCCTCTTCGTAAAGGAAAAGCCGCAGCTCCTGCTTCATCACAATGTCCAGCGCGGCGGCATAGTCCTCCACCGTGCGCACCTCGGGAATCACGCCGCGGCCGGACTGCTTGGCGGCCTCCAGCGCGATGCGCTGCCAGCGCTCGGTCTTGCGTTCGATGCTGCGCGCATCGGGCCGCGCCACGCAGCGTTTGGACGGGAAAAACACGATTTCGGATGCGCCGTTTTCCGTGCATTTCTGCACGATGAATTCCGCCTTGTCGCCCTTGGGGAAGGCCGCAAGCACCACGCAGCGCAGCGAGGGCTCCGCGGGCGAGAGCTGTTCGCTCAGAATCTCCGCCTCCGCCGTGCCGTCGGAAAGCGCGGTCAGGCGGCAGGTGAATTCTTTCCCCGTCCCGTCGCAGAGGACGAGCTTTTCCCCGAGCTTCATGCGAAGCACCTTGATGTGCGCCGCATCCGCGCCGCTGAGCACGGCGACTCCGCCGACCTGATTGGTGCCGGCAACAAAAAATCTGGGCATAGACAAATCCCTCCGGATTTACAGTTTGCATAAAAAAAGAAAAGGCAATTTCTGCGCGTATTATCGCACAAATCGACTTTCTTTGCAAGAGGCCGATTCACCCTTCGCCTCCCGAACCATTCCGTTCACCGCGCCATCGTCCGCTGCCATGAATCCATATCTTCTTCCCGCGCCCATTTCACTCCACCCGCATCAACACGCCACCGTCTCATTCCGCCCTCCGCCGCGCCACCTCATCCCCGCATCTTTTCACACTCTATCCCACCCACACGCCGAACGCGCCAATCCCCACCCAAATTCAGCTCGCTGAAACGTTTTTATCCCCACCCAAATTCAGCCCGCCGAAGCGTTTTTATCCCCACCCAAATTCAGCCCGCCGAAACGTTTTTATCCCCACCCCATTCCACCTCGCCGAAGCGCCCCAATTCCCACCCGCTTTCCTCACCCCCTCCCGTACCCGGGCATAAACTGGGGCAGGGGGGAGAGCACATGGACGAGGAACTCTTGTGCGGACTGGAGAATTTTGAAGACGTGTGGCGGCGCGTGCGCGGGGAAGCGCCGCCCGCTGTGCCGGCGAGGAGGACGGTGCCGACGCCGCAGTCGCGCCTGCTCTGCGCGCTGATGGATGAAAAATGCGCGCAAAGCCGCCTGTATGCGGCGCTCGCGCGCTGCTGCACCGCGTCGCGAAACGATTTGGAGCGCCTCGCGCGGGAGGAGAGAAGGCAGTTTCGCGCTTTGCAGCTGGAATATTTCCTCATCACGGGCGCCTGTCACCGCGCGGGCGCGGGCTGCGCGCATTTCACCGATGTCAAAAACGGCCTGCGCATGGCCTGGCTGCATGAAAGGGAGCTCGCCGCCCGGATGGAGGGCGAGGCGGCCTCCGCCGGGGCGACGCTGCGCGAGACGCTGCAGCGCCTTGCAAAAGAGGACGAAGCGCACGCGCGCAGGCTCTACGCCGTGCTGCAGCGCTGCTTTTGCAGCGGCTGATTCACGCCCGTGCCTAAAAACCGCGCCCGATGCATGGCAGAGAGAAGCGCGCCGCATGGGGGCTTCCCGCCGGGGAAAATGCTTTGAAACTTTTTGCGCCCGGGATGCCCGGGCTCTGCGAGACGGTTCTGACAAGCTGACGCGCGGGAAGTCATTTCCCGCCTGCCCCGCGCCGCGCCCGCGCCAAAAGACTTCCCAGACGCGCGAAGCTGTGCTATACTGGCTAAAAACGCCCGAGAGGGCAGTCCATACGAAAGCTGGAAGAATTATGTCAACCGAAAAGCTCTATTATCAGGACGCCTATCTGCGCAGCTTCACGGCCACGGTGCTGCAATGCACGAGCGCGAAGGGCGGCTATGTTGTCGTGCTCGACCGCACGGCCTTTTACCCGGAGGGCGGAGGACAGCCCTGCGATTTCGGCACGCTCGGCGGCCTGCCGGTGACGGATGTGCACGAGCGCGGCGGCGAGGTGGAGCATTTTGTGCCGGGTCCGCTCACGCCGGGCGACACGGTTACGGGCGAGATTGACTTTGCCCGCCGCTTTGACCTGATGCAGCAGCATTCCGGCGAGCACATCGTTTCGGGGCTGATCTGCGCGCAGTTCGGCTGCGACAATGTGGGTTTTCACATCGGCGCGGAGCGCGTGACCATCGACTTCAACGTGGAGATAGACGCGCGCTCGCTTGCGGAGATCGAGCGCCGCGCCAATGAATACATCTGGGAAAACCACGAGACGGAGATTTTCTTCCCCACGCCGGAGGCGCTCGCGGCGCTTCCTTACCGCAGCAAAAAGGAGCTTGAGGGCGAGGTGCGCATCGTGCGTTTTCCCGGCGCGGACACCTGCGCCTGCTGCGGCACGCACGTTGCGCGCAGCGGCGAGGTGGGGCTTGTCAAGCTGCTCGACCACAAGCGTTTTCGCGAGGGTGTGCGCATCGAGATGCTCTGCGGCGGCCGCGCGAAGCGATATTTTGACGAGGTCGAGGCGCAGAACCGGGGCGTTTCCGTCCTGCTCTCGGCCAAGCCTTTGGAGACGGCCGAGGCGGTGAAGCGCCTTGCCGGGGAGGCGGAGGCGCTGCGCTATCGGCTCTACGGCATGGAGCAGGCGCAGTTCACGCGCACGGCGCAGGCGCTGTCCGGCGCGGGCGATGTGCTGCTGTTTTGCGGCGAGCTGAGCGCCGATGCCGTGAGAAGGCTTGCCGCGGCCGTTTCGGAGCGCTGCGGCGGCATCTGCGCGCTGTTTTCCGGCGAGAGCGGAGCTTATAAATATGCCATCGGCATGCCCGATGGGGATTTGCGGAAGTTTGTGGGCGAAATGAACGCCGCGCTTTCCGGCCGCGGCGGCGGGAAAAACGGCTTTGCCCAGGGCTCGGCCTCTGCCTCCCGCGCCGAGGTGGAAGCCTTCTTTGCCGCGAAGGGCATCCTCCCGCGCTCTGCGGATGCGCTGTAAGCGCAGGCGGCATCCCCCCAAAGCCAGCACGCCCATACACAAGCACATACCCACTCCACAAGCGAACACCGGCAGCATAAGCAGCACATACCCATCCCGCAAGCGGACAGCACATACCCACTCCGCAAGCGGAAACCACACCACCCATCCCGCAAGCGGACAGCACACACCCATCCCGCAAGCGGACAGCACATACCCACCCCGGAAGCGGAAACCACACCACCCATCCCGCGAGCGGAAACCGGTGGCCTGACCAATCCCTCCACTCCACAACCGAACCCCGGCGGCATCCCGGTTGCCGTATAACGCAAAAAACCCGGCCTGTGCTTTCTGCACAGGTCGGGTTTTTCTTGATGGAGAAGCGGCGAAGCGCTTTCCCTGTATGTTCCGGAAAACTTAGCCGCGCTCGGCGTAAATCTTGCGGGAGTGCTTGTAAACTTCCTCGAGGAAGATGGGGCTGGTGTCACGGTGCGCGGCGAGGCCGAGGACGACGGGCTTGCCGGGCTGGGTGTATTCCTCAACGAACTTGCGGGCGAAGGCGCGCTGCTCTTCCTCGGTGGCGTTGGCATAGTCGAACTTATCCGGCCAGACGGCGAAGACGATCTTGTCGCCATACTTCTCGTAGAGCTCGTGGATGTTGTTCATCAGCTGGGGACCCCACTGGTCGAAGCCGCCGTCGATGTAGCACTGGATGCGATCCTCGGTGTGACCGCAGGAGTGCAGCGTGGCGATGCGGCCCTTGGAGTGGATGTGGTCGGTGATCTGCTTCATGTAGGGCACGAAGAGCTCGTAGGCAACCTGCTGGGAGAAGAAGGGAGCCTTCTGGGCGCCCCAGTCGTCATGGACGTTGATGAAGTCGAGCGCCGGATAGTGCTCGCAAAGCATGTCGATGACCTCGCAGGCCATGTCGGTCGTGCTCTGGAACAGATCCTTGATCGCGTCGGTCTGATCCTCGTCGATCAGCGCGAGGGCGGCGGGCATGAAGTCCATGAAGGAGATCAGACGCTCAAACCAGAAGCCGTTGACCAGAGAGATCTCGGCGGAGTAGCGCTTGTCGATCTTGTTCTCCTTGGCCTCCTCAGCCCATTCCCAGGTCTTGACATCGGGAATCTTGATGACGTTTCTCCAGTTGTTGACGTCGTCGAGCACGGGGTTGCCGGGGTGGACGATGGAGCCGCCGGCGGAGGGCACGAATTCCCACTTCAGGCCGAAAATGTCCACAGAGTCCTCGCGCAGGCCGCGGCCGAGACGCAGGCTGTAAAGCTTGGAGTTAAAGTTGCGGTTTTCGCCCGGCATGGGGATCCAGAAGGGCTTTTTCTCATAATACAGCGCGCCGAAGTTCTCGCGCGCGGAGACGGGCGTGTTGTACATCTTGAGCTCGGGGAAGCTTGCATAGGGCTGGTAAATTTCAACGACTTCCAGCTCGCTCTCAACAAAGGGAATCTTTCTGAACATCGTGTTACTTCCTTTCTGCGTTATACTGCTGTCAGTATAGCAATTCTCGCCGGGAAAGTCAAACCGCATTTGCATATTTTTGCCGAATCGGCAAAACAGGGGACAAAACCGCCGCGCGGCAAAGTTCAGTGCCCGCGCGCGCCCCGGACAGACGCCCTTGGCGCCGCCGGCTCTTGTGTCCGGGGGTTTTGTGTGGTAGTATGAACACAAGCGAACCGGGAGAATAAATGAACGGACAATAAGAGAACTCCGGGAATGAACCAACCGACAATCCGGAATCAAACGGGGGAAGATCTATGAAACTCAAAATCGCGCTGCTGCAGCTCCTGCCGGGGAAGAACATCGAAGAACAGGCGCAAAAGGGCGAAGCGGCCTGCCGAAAGGCCAAGGCGCTCGGCGCGGATGTCGCGCTGTTTCCCGAGATGTGGAGCGACGGCTACGCCCTGCCGCAGACGCCGGGTGAGGCAGAGGCGCTGGCCGTTTCCAAAGACGGGGAATTCGTCACGGGCTTTCAAAAGCTTGCCAAAGAGCTGGAGATGGCCATCGCCATTACGTATCTGGAAAAGCACGCGCCGCAGCCGCGCAACAGCGTCACGCTTTTTGACCGCTTCGGAAGAGAAGTGCTGCACTATGCAAAGGTGCACACCTGCGCCTTTGATCTGGAAAAGATCCTCTCGCCGGGGGAGGATTTTTACGTCGCGGAGCTGGACACGGGCCGCGGAAAAGTGAAAGTGGGCTGCATGATCTGCTTTGACCGGGAGTTTCCCGAAAGCGCCAGAATCCTCATGCTCAAGGGCGCGGAGGTGATCCTCGCGCCGAACGCCTGCCCGATGGAGATCAACCGCCTTTCCGCGCTGCGGACAAGAGCCTATGAGAATATGCTCGCGGTTGCCACCTGCAATTACCCGGCGGGGCAGCCGGACTGCAATGGCCGCTCCACGGTGTTCGACGGCGTCGCCTGGCTTTGGGACGAGCCCGACGTGCGGGATATGTGCGTTTTCGAGGCGCCCGGGGAGGAGGGCGTCTATCTCGCGGAGATTGACATGGATCAGCTGCGCAGCTATCGCGCCGACGAGGTGATGGGAGATAAGTTCCGCCGTCCGGAAGCCTACGGAATGCTGCTTGAAAACGGCGTTTGATATTTTGCCGCGCGCCGCTGCTTCCCGCCGCAACCACCGCTGCAAAGCGCCTTGAATATTGCGCCGCTGCGCGACGTTTCCCATGGAGAATTGTCAGGAGGGAGTTGACTTTCTATTACTTCTGGTTTATATTACAGGTGAAGTTTTGAGAAACGCTCTGTACTCCGGTTTTGCGGGGTGCGGGGCTTTTCTTCTTTTTGCATATGCGCGGCTGCGCAAAAAAGCCGACCTGTTTTGAACAGGCCGGCTTCTTTTTTCCTTTTCGCAAAGCGCATCGCGCCTCCCCGACACGGAGCCGGAGCGCGCTTTTTTCGCATCGAAGCAAAAAACGCTTTTATTTCTTGTCGGCTTCCGCCCCGTCCGGATCGAGGACGCCCTTGAGTCCGGCGGCGAGACCGGCAAGCCCCTGAATCTCCGAGGGGATGATGATCTTCGTTGCGCGGCCGTTGGCGGCGGCAGCGAAGGCCTCCAGCGCGCGGATGCGGATGACCGCATCGGTCGGGCTACTTTCGTTGATGAGCTTGATGCCCTCTGCCGTGGCGCGCTGGACGGTGAGGATGGCCTCCGCCTCGCCCTGCGCTTCCAGAATCTGCTGCTGCTTCTTGGCGTCGGCGCGCAGAATGGCGCTCTCGCGCTCGCCCTCGGCGATGAGGATGGCGGACTTCTTTTCGCCCTCCGCCTGCAGAATCGCCTCGCGGCGCTCGCGCTCGGCCTTCATCTGACGCTCCATGGCGTTTTGAATCTCCTTGGGCGGCATGATGTTTTTCAGCTCCACGCGGTTGACCTTGATGCCCCAGGGATCGGTGGCCTCGTCGAGAATCACGCGCATTTTGCCGTTGATGATGTCACGGCTGGTCAGGCACTGGTCCAGCTCCAGCTCGCCGATGATGTTGCGCAGGGTGGTCGCCGTCAGGTTTTCGATGGCGGTCATGGGGTTCTCCACGCCGTAGGCATAGAGCTTCGGGTCGGTGATCTCAAAATAAATCACCGTGTCGATCTGCATGGTGACGTTGTCCTTGGTGATGACGGGCTGCGGCGGGAAATCCACAACCTGCTCCTTCAGGGAGACGATCTTGGCCACGCGCTCGATGAACGGCACCTTGAAGTGCAGTCCGACGTTCCAGGTCGTGGAATACGCGCCGAGACGCTCAATGACAAAGGCGCGCGCCTGCTGCACAACCCGGATGTTTTTGATGAGAATGATCAGAACGATGAGTGCAACAACACAGATGATAACAGGGCCTAAATACGGCATGATGTTTCCTCCTTTTTGAAATTCTGTTTGGTTTTTTTACACTTCTGCTCCGGCCGGGACCTTCGCCTCGGCTGGGCTGACGATGAGCTTGACGCCCTCGATTTTCTCCGCACGCACGAGCGTTCCCTTTGCGATGGGGCTGCCGTCTGCGCTGCGCGCTGTCCATACCTTGCCGCCGATGCGCACGGCGCCCGCGGCTTCGATGTTGTCGATGTCCTCCTCGACAAGACCGATCTGGCCGATCACGCGGTCGGCATTCGTGGGCTTGGCCCGGCTGTTGATGTATTTTTTCACCAGCGGCCGCGTCAGATACAGCACGACGACGGACACAACGGCAAACAGCGCGATTTGCAGCCAGATCGGCCCGTGACACAGCGCCGCTATAAAAGCCACGAGTGCGCCGAGCGCGAACCAGATGGAGGTCAGTCCCGCCGTGACGCCCTCGATCACCAGAAACGCCACGAACAGCACGCCCCAGACGATCAGCATGATGGTGTTGGGCATAGCCTGCTCCTTTCTGCCCCTGCTTGCCGCCGGGATTTTCTCCCATACGCGGCAGAGCAAAGAATTTTTTTGTTTCCGTTTCTATCTTATCGTATTTTGCGCAAAATATCAATGGTATCTCGTTGCATTTTATGCAAAAAATCAACAGAAACAGCGTCCCCCGTCGCATAAGCAAAAGCATCCCAAAAAAACGACGGCTTCAAGGCGAAAGCGCCCTTTGCTTTGCATAGAAAAACGGAGACAGCTTCTTTACGAAGCGTCTCCGTTTCTTATGCTTTTTCAGCGGTATTTCTCCGGCAGGGAATCGTCCTGATCGATCCATTCCTGCACCTGCGTAACGGAATAATCATGCTCACCGATGCGGGCGATGACCTCCACAATGCCGGCGTTGATGATCATTCTGCGGCACATGGAGCAGGAGGTCGTGTCCAGCAGCAGCTCGTTGGTCTTCGCGTCGCGCCCGACGAGATAGAGCGTGCCGCCGAGCGTGTCGCGCCGCGCGGCGGAGATGATGGCGTTGGCCTCGGCATGGACGCTGCGGCAGAGCTCGTAGCGCTGGCCGGAGGGGATGTTCAGCTCCTCGCGGGAGCAGTAGCCCAGATCGGAGCAGTTGCAGCGGCCGCGGGGCGCGCCGTTATAGCCGGTGGAGAGAATTTCGTCGCTGCGCACGATGATCGCGCCGTACTTTCTGCGCAGGCAGGTGCTGCGCTGGAGCACCGCGTCTGCGATGTCCAGATAGTAATTGATCTTGCTCGTCCGTTGTTCCATGGAAATGCCTCCCGTATGTATTTATATTTGTATTTTTTCCGTCGGTTTATCAGAACACCACGGCCGTGGTGATTTCCGGCACGTCGTTATGCAGAAACGGCTTGTCCTTTGCGCCCTGCATCCGCGCGCAGAATCCCGCAAAAACCGGAAACGCCGGCCATGCCGCATTCTGCTTTTATGATATAGAAAAAAGCCGCCTCCGTCAACAAAATCCTTGCCGGAACGGGGAAAAGAAGCGCGAAGCGGGCGCCTTGCAGCGCGAAACGGAGAAAACCGCGCCCTTTCGGGCGGGAAAGCCAAGCCTTGCCAAAGCCTGCCGGGCGTGGTATACTGCGGCTATGAAAGAGAACTACCAGCTTTTGACGGATAAGTGCATCGCGGGTCTGGACTGTCGGCCGCGCCTGCTGCTGCACGCCTGCTGCGGCCCCTGCGCGAGCTATGTGCTGGAATATCTGGCGCCGGTCTTTGACATCACGGTGCTGTACTATAACCCGAACATCCGCCCGCAGGCGGAGTACGACAAGCGGCTTTACTGGCTCCGCCGCGTGATCGAAGGCTTGGGCCTTGCCGAAAGCGTGCCGCTGCTCGCCGAGCCGTGGCGCGGTGAGGATTTTCTCCGCGCGTCGCTTGGGCTGGAGAATGAGCCGGAGGGCGGTAAGCGCTGCGTGGAATGCATCGGCCTGCGCATGGAGGAAACCGCGCGCCGGGCAAGGGACGAAGGCTTTGACTATTTTTGCACGACGCTGTCCATCTCGCCGCATAAGAACGCGGAAATGATCAACCGCCTCGGGCGGGAGCTTCAGGCGCGCTACGGTGTGCGCTGGCTGCCGTCGGATTTCAAAAAGCGCGGCGGATTTTTGCGCAGCACGCAGCTTTGCACGGAAATGGGCATTTACCGGCAGGCCTGGTGCGGCTGCCTGCCGCCGGAAGGGATTTCCGGCGCATAAGACAAACAGTTCCCGGCGCGTAGACGGAATAAAGCCGGCCGGCAAGCCCCGCGGAGGAGGCACAGCCACCCGCGCGCGGCATCCGGAAACAGAACCGAAAACGATTCCCGGCGCGAAGCCGGCAAGCCAAGCGGCAAAGCCGCGCATCTATAAATCATTTGCACCGCAAGCCCGCGTGGGCAAAGGAAAGCCCAAAGCGCTTTCCGAAAAATAACAGGTTCCCTCACCCTGATCAAAAAGGAATGAAAACAACGTGAACTTTTCGACAAAGAAGCTTGTGGTTTCCGCGGTGGTCGCGGCGCTCTATGTACTGCTTGGCCTGCTCAGCAGCGCGCTGGGTCTGGCATGGGGGCCGGTGCAGCTTCGCCTGAGCGAAGCGCTGTGCGTGCTGCCCTGTATCCTGCCCGGCAGTGCGCTGGGGCTCACGATCGGCTGCGTGATCTTCAATCTGCTCAGCCCTTACGGGCCTGTCGATCTGATCTGCGGCAGTCTGGCGACGCTTGTGGCGGCGCTGGCCACCGCAAAAATCAAAAAACCCGCCCTTGCATGGCTGCCGCCGGTGCTGTGCAACGCCCTTGTGATCGGCGCCATGCTCGCCTGGTATGAAACGGGCTTTTCCGCCGGCTTCTGGCGGCTTTTCGGCCTGAACGCCCTTTGGGTCGGGCTCGGGGAGGCGCTCAGCTGCTGCCTTCTCGGCGCATTTCTGCTCAAACTCGTTCCAAAGCTGCCTTCGCTGCGAGGCATGATAAAGGGGGATCCGTCATGAAAGTCAGAAAAGCGATCATTCCCGCCGCCGGACTCGGCACGCGTATGCTCCCGAACACCAAGAGCATCCCCAAGGAGATGCTCCCGCTCGTGGACAAACCGGTGATCCAGTACATTGTGGAGGAAGCGGTTTCCGCCGGCATCGAGGAAATCCTCATCATCACCAACCGCGGCAAAAGCTCGATGGAGGATTATTTCGACTATGCGCCCGATCTGGAAAAGGCGCTGTTGCGCGACGGGAAGACCCGCGAGTGCGAAACGATCCGCGCCGCGGCGGACATGGCGGATGTGTTTTTCCTGCGCCAGAAGGAGACCAAGGGCCTTGGCCACGCGGTGTGGCGCGCGAATAGCTTTGTCGGCAACGAGCCCTTTGCCGTGCTGCTCGGGGACGACATCATGCTCTCGGAAACGCCGGTGCTGCGGCAGCTTGTGGACGCGGCGGAGAAATACGGCTGCTCGGCTATCGCCGCGCGCGAGGTGGAGGATGAGGACATCGTGAAGTATTCCTCCCTGCAGATCAGCCCGCTGGAGGATCGGATCTATCGCATCCACGACATGAACGAGAAGCCGACGCTCTCCGAGAAGCTCTCCAACTATGCCATTCTCGGCCGCTATGTGCTCACGCCGGAGATTTTTTCGATTCTGGAATCGACACCGCCCGGCCGCAATAATGAGATTCAGCTCACGGACGGCATGCGCGAGCTCTGCCATCAGCAGAGCATGGTCGCCGTGGATTTCGAGGGGCGGCGCTATGACACGGGCAACCTCTGCGGCTATCTGGAGGCGACGATTGACTTTGCGCTGCGCAATGCGGAAGTCGGCCCCTGGCTGCGCGAATTTATGCGCAGAAAAATTGCCGAGTGAATTTTGCTGCACAAAATGAAAAAACCTGCTTGACAAGCGGGACTGTCTTTAGTATAATGGCAAAGCTGTTGAAGGAACGGTCGCGGGAGCATAGCTCAGCTGGTTAGAGCACCTGCCTTACAAGCAGGGGGTCACTGGTTCGAGTCCAGTTGTTCCCACCAGCTCTCGTAATCGTGAATCTGCGGCTCCGTGCGGAATGCCGGTTTTTATGGCTCAGTAGTTCAGTTGGTTAGAACGCCAGCCTGTCACGCTGGAGGTCGACGGTTCGAGCCCGTTCTGAGTCGCCATTTGCCTCTGTAGCTCAGTAGGTAGAGCAGCGGACTGAAAATCCGCGTGTCGTTGGTTCGACTCCGACC